>NZ_JBWVBC010000002.1:0-650160 GCF_057221055.1 Ruegeria sp. HKCCD7181
ATTGCCAAGACCCGCCAGTACGACATCTCAAGGAAGTTCAGAAAGAAGGTCGAGAGGCTCATTGCCCGCCTCAAACGCATTCTTGGGCTGAGACGGCTCCGATTACGTGGTCCGTGTGGTGCAAATGACGAATTCCTCCTCGCCGCCACCGCCCAAAACCTCCGGAAATCGGCCAAGATCTTTCCCGCACTGCAGCAAACGCGAAAAGCCTGACCAGAAAGGCATTCGCACCGCGCTCAATGACGTCAATTCCGCACAAGAAACACTTTGGTCTTCAACAGAATCGGCGGGAAGAGGACATTCGAAGTTGAGCTTACTTTTGCAACACGGCCTGTTCTGACGTACCGTTTTCAGAGTTTGTCATTGTGGCACCAAAAAGTCAGTCGTACCTTAGGTACGCCGTTTCTTATTCACTCAACTGGCACTCAGACTCTGGCTTTTTCAAAGGCTGCCCAAGCGGTTTCGAATGCTTCAAAATTAAACTCCGGATGTCGGGCTGCGTCCAAGACAATACGTTCCGTCGACAAAAGCTTTTGTATTGCAACTTCCAACCGATCGACGACATTCTCGGGCACGACCAGGGCACCATGACGGTCAGCGTGAACCAATTCGCCCGGATTAACGGTCAGGCCAAAAACTGAAACCGGCGTATCAATCTCTCGGATGTGGACGAAACCGTGGCTCGGCCCGACGGAGCCAGCAACAACCGGAAACCCCTCGGGTATGTCCCCGAGATCGCGCATGACACCATTGGTTACGACACCTGACATGCCGAACCCTTTGTGAACCGTCGTATTGATCTCACCCCAATAAGCGCCAATGCAATCGGGATAATCCAGATCCTCGACCACCGCGACTGAAGGGCCGGACGCTTCGGCCATGTATTTGTAATAAGCCATACGTCGGGTTTTGGTGATTTCAGGCGGCTCGGTCGGTGGATTGACTGCTGCAATCTTGGCAGTGCGCGCATAGCCGACGATCGCGGGCTCTTCGGGGGCAGAACTCAGCATCGTGCCGCGCGTAAACCTGTCGAACCCGCGCTTGCCCTGCGCCACTTCGATGGCATTGCAGACGGTGGGGGTGTCGACCTTGCGTAGCAGGGACAAAAGGGATGGCGTCATGTGTCCTCCAACCAGCGGATCAATGCCGCTGTAGTTTTTTGTGGTTGTTCCAATGTCGGGAGGTGCCCTGCACCTTCAACGATCTCCAGCGCGCTATGTGGCAGCAGATCATGCATCATCTGGTGACGCTCAATAGGGCACAACTTGTCTTCTCGCCCGCACAGAACCAGAGCGTTTCCGGTAAATGCCCTCAAAGTCGTGCTTTGGTCCGGGCGGTCTATCAGCGCCTGCGACTGGCGCAAGAAAACGTCAGGGCCCAGGTCGGTGGCCATTGCCATGCACAGATCCAGGATAGCCCCCTGGTTTGGCCCATCCGCCAAGTAACTGGGCTTCATCTCGTCACGCATCACCGTCCTCAGTTTGCCGTCGCGAACGGCGGCCATCTGGGGCGCGCGGCGGGCTTTGACCTCTGGTTTTTCGGCCAGCGGGTTAGTGTCGAGCAAAGCCAGGCGCGAGACACGTGCAGAGGCCTGACGCAATACTTCCATCGCCACGATCCCCCCCATCGACAAGCCGGCCAGAGCGAACTCGGGCGGCGCATTTTTCAGGATATCATGCGCCATGGCCTGCACGCTGTCGTGCCGGGACAAAGGGAACGTCATCACGGGCCTGCTGCCCGACAGAGCATTGATCTGCGGGCCAAACAGGCGGGCATCACACATCATGCCCGGCAGGAAGATCAAGGGTGTCATGCCGAGGCCAGCTTTGCCCCGTCAGACAGTGCCGACAACTTGGCGTAGGCAATCTGAGGGTCGACCGCACCAAAGCCCGCAAATGTGCCAAAGCCGCAATCGCTACCCGCTATCACCCGTTCTGCGCCGACAATTCCTGTAAAGCGCTCGACCCGCTGGGCCACGAGTTCGGGATGCTCGACGAAATTGGTGGTGGTGTCGACCACGCCGGGCACCAAAATCTTATCATCGGGTATCTCAGTCCTGCGGTCACGAAACACCGTCCACTCGTGCGCGTGTCGCGGGTTCGAGGTCTCGAACAGGACATAGCGCGATTTGGTGCCCATCAAAGTGTTGAAAACCTTGTCCATTGCGATGTCACAGCAATGTGGACCCTCGTAGTTGCCCCAGCAGATATGAACCCGCACGCGGTCCTGCGGGACGTTCTGAAGTGCGTGGTTCAGGGCCTCGACATGCATATCCGCAATCTTGACGAACTCGTCGTCCGAGAGATCGGTGAACAGCATATGGCGCGACAAGGCCAGATCGGGGCAATCCAGTTGCAGATCCAAACCCGCGGCCACGATGGTTTCGTATTCCTCTTTCATGGCATCGGCCAGCGCTGCAAGATAGGCCTCTCGCGTGGGATAGAAATCGTTCTGTAAAAACAAAGAGATCACGCCGGGAGACGCGGCATTCATGAAACCACGCTCTGCCTCGTGCTGCTCCATTGCAGCTTTGAGGTTGGCAATATCCTTCTCCAACTCGCCCTGCCCTTTTGAACGCACCTCGCCGGTGCACATCGGTCGAGCGTATTGCGGCGTACCCCCGTCATTGGCCAGTCGCTGCAGGAAGCCGGGGAACATCTTTAGGTCTGCAGGCGCATTTCGTGGGCTGTCACCTGAAAACCCGGTGTAACGATCCTTGACATAGGTCGCGTAGGAAATCTTCGAGGTTTCGCCATCGCTGACAACGTCGACACCGGCGTCGACCTGTTTGCGCACTGTCTCGGAAACCGCTTCGGTCATGCAGGCGTCAAAAGCGGCGGTATCGTAGGTTTCACCGTTTTCACGGGCGAAAATGAAATCCACCACGTCTTGCGTTCGGGGCAGAGACCCAACATGTGTGGTTTTGATAGTCATCAGCGCCTCCTTAAACTTTGCGTGCCATCAGGATCGTGTGGCTTTGGGTTTCAGGGTCCTCGGCCAAATACCCGGTCATTTGCAGTCCGTTTTCCTCGAGACACGTCGCGTAGTCGGCTGGGGACAAAGAGGCGTGATAGACAAGCTCTGATCCCACTGTGCCGCTGACCTCTCCGGCACGGGGTCCCACAGTCAGCATGAGCATTCCGCCGGGTCGCAAATGGCGCGCCATGCGGGCGATACAGTCTTTTTGTTCACCTGCCGTCAGATGAAAAAAGCTGTTCCAGGCGATGATACCGTCGAATTGCTGATCCAGCTCAAAGTCCCGCATATCCGCATGCCGCCAATCCCCATCAGGCCACCGGTCACGGGCAATGACCAGCATCGCCTCGGCAAAATCGACACCTGTTACTGCGAACCCCTCAGCCATGAACCAGCGTGCAATCGGGTCGCCTGTACCGCAGCCCAGATCCAGCACATGGTCACCCGGCTTGAGGCTCGCCGTGAAGCGCGCCAGCCAGCGCGCTTCGAACAGAGCCTTTGAGCGACGCTTGTCATACTCCGTCGCTTGCCGTTCATAAACGGCGTGTGTTTCTTCGGGGTCTACACTCATCCTGTCCATGTGGCTCCTGCCGGGTCATCGGTCGCGGTGATCCGATACAGGCCCGCCTGCCCGGTCATCGAAGGTTCTACGCTATAGGATTCACCGGACAGCACCAAAGCCGTGTCGCCGGTGGACACAGTGGTTTCATGATCGTCGATCGAAACACGCCAGTGGCCGCTGGCCGGCATAAGAACCACAGGTTTTTCTGCTACAACCGGTTCGGTCACTGAGGATCCTCGCCCAAGGAAATCAACCTCGAAACCGGGTTTATCCTTGATCATTCCGTTTTCGCCGATCACCTGTGCGGGCTTGCTGGTCGACAACGCCATCAGGTCCCAATATCGCGCGACATAATTGCCTACGACATCCTCAACCGGAACTTCGGGGTAGTCCTTCAACTGCTCCTCGGTCAGCAAAGGCATCGAGCGCACATTATGAGGTAGTTCCTGCCCCTTTTTGGAGTCGTACAGAACACCATTGTCGCCCAGCATCAGCCCATGTGCCCGAGCATCTTCAATGACTTGAGGTGCCCATGTCACTCCACCGCCCGCATCGTCACCGCCGAGGATCGACATGATCATTCCGTAGTCCTGACCAACGTTTTCGAAGCCGCGGAAGATACCTGTGGGGATGTTAAAGATATCACCCTCCTCTGCGATGAACTCACCGGCGGTACCATAACGCCCCCAGAAAAACCGCCAACGGCCTTTGGCGACAAAAAACACCTCAGCTGTAGTGTGGCTGTGCAGCGAATTTCGGCACTTCGGGGGCTGGCCCGCAGCGCCGATGTTGAAGCCGATCTTGTCAGTGATATGCACGTGCTGATCCGGGGATTCCGAAACGCCACCGCCGATGATTGTAAAGTTCTCTTTCTGATCGCTGCCCGGAGTATGGGCGTCGATAAATGCGGTTTTGCACGGCCGGAGTTCACCATAGCGAACGATGCGGGAAGAGATGTTTGATTTCGACATTTTGTAAGTTCCGATACTACGTTTTCAGGAATGGTGGTTTGCGTGCCTGTGCGGCACACTTTCTCATTCCCCTGGCGGACGCAGGTTCAAACGCCGTGCACGCAGGCTTTGGCGATGCATATGATAACGCCGAAGAGTCCCGGTCTCACTCAGACCATCCACAAGGATGCGATATGCGGCCGGGCGCGCCACTCAGACCTCACCACTCTCCAACAGGATCTGTTTCCAGACCGAGGTTTCATCAAACAGAGTATATTCGCGACGCAACTGCGCCTGGCCGCCAATCAGGGCGCCGAACTCGGCGTGGCTGATGCCGAGGACATACACCTGCGCGCCGGTTGGCGCACCAAAAACGCCCCAGCCGTCATGTTTGCCCCAAAGGCTCCAGCGGATTGCGGCGCGGGGTGGCATATCCGGATCGTCACGCCCGATCTGATGCTCGATCTTGAATTCGGCATTTGGGAAACTCGCCCGCAGACCCATCCAGAAACGATCGACCGCATCCCAGCCATGTCCGGTCACGCCGCCCACGTATTCCGATTGAATGGCCCGGTCATATTCTGCCTCGATTGCACCCATATCGGCATTCATGATCCGGCTCAGAATGTCGGCGTAGCGCTGCCCCCACTCGTTGTCGTTTCCACGACCCTTGTACGGCCCAGGCTGATCGATTTCGGGGGTCAGAGGCTTGACGCAGTTGTCCGGGCCGCCCTCGCGGGCGATCAGATCGGCGGCATATTCCTTGGGGGCCCAGCCCATTTGGCGCACGATGGCACCTTGGTCGCGGATCAGCCACTCGTCATTGATCTGATTGTTAATAGCGTGACAATCGGCCAGAATCCGGTAACGCAGCTTTGTTCCCGTTGGCTTGCCGTAAACACCCTCGGCCAGATGCGTGGCCGTTGAAAGGATACGATGAGAACTCAGCATCCCTTCTTCCGGAGTGCCGGACCAGATCACGTCCTCGCCCAGCAACTGCCGGTCCGGAAACTCGGCCAGTGTCGCCATAGTCGCGCCGATCACGTTCTGATTGCCCAGAACCACCGAACCGGGCGAGCGCACGACGATATCTTCGCTGTAATAGTCGTGCAGGGTCGCTATACCCCGGTCTTCCCAAATCTCTTTGGTGATACCGATGATATAGTCGGGGAAGTCCCGGAACTTGGGATCAAAGCCTCTCATGTTTTCATCCTTTGCGGCGTCCAGCCTTTGGGCAATCGTGCCGATGTGCGCACGATGAGTGGCCCATCAATCGCGACCTTGCGTGCCGCAGCAGCTGTCGGGTTTTCAATATGATCCAGCAGAGCGTCAACTGTTTCGGCAACCATCAGGTTGGCGCGCTGACGAATGGTTGTGAGGTTATAGGCAAGCCAAGCAGCTTGCGGGACGTCATCATATCCAACGACTGAAACGTCTTCGGGCACACGCAATCCCAGCTCGAACCGGATGACGTCCATGACGGCAAGAGCCATGTGGTCATTGGCGACGAAAACCGCGTCGGGCCGTTTCTCCGGCTCGACATCGAACATACGACGTGCCGCCAAGCGCGCATTCTCGGTGTGAAACTCTCCGATCTCATGAGCGTACAGGGCCTGGCCCGCATCGCTCAGAGCTGCTCGGAAGCCAGCTTCGCGGTCTCGCTGGGTTGATGCGCCTTGCCACCCGGCGATGTAAGCGATGCGGCTGTGGCCGGCAGCGACAAAGAACTCGGCCACCTTGCGACCGCCCGCATAGTTGTCAGACGTGACCGATGTGATTCCGTCGATGTCCTGACTACGATTGAACAGCACCACCGGCACACCGGCCTGTTGGCACCGCGTTGCGATATCGGACGACATCGCGACCGAGGCCAGAATAACCCCATCAACCTGATAATCGAGGATTTCCTCCATCACGCCGTCAATGTTTCCGGCTGTTCTGGAGGCCATGAAGATCAGGACGTGATAGCCCTGCTCCTGCAACTCATTCGACAACTTCTCGAGCGCTTCGGGATAAAAATAGTTGTCCAGATAGGCGACCACTAAACCGATGATGCGGCTTTTACCGGACACCATCGCGCGGGCCAACACATTGGGGCGATAGCCCAATTCAGTAGCGGCTTTTCGCACTTTCTCTTCGGTCTTCTTGCTGACCGAAGCCCCGGGCGTGAAGACTCGGCTAACCGCGGATTGGCTAACCCCTGCAAGCTGGGCGACCTGGAGTGATGTTACTTTCTCAGCCATCAGTCTGCCGTCCAACCTCCGTCAATCAACATCGAGGTGCCGGTGACCAGCGCTGAGGCGTCTGAGGCGAGGTAGCGGACAGCGCCCATGATGTCTTCGACCTCACCCACGCGATCCAGCTTGATCTTTTCCATGATCCACGCGGCGCGTTCAGGGTTGTCGAATGTGGATTGGGTGAGCGGTGTTCGGATGAAAGTCGGGCAGACCGTGTTGATCCGGATGCCCTGTTTGCCCCATTCGATGGCCATTGATTTGACCATGCCCTCCAGCCCGTGTTTGGTCGCACAATAAAGCGCCCGGTCGACTCCGCCGACATGCCCCATCTGGCTGGAGATATGGATGATCGAACCAGGCTTTCCAGCCTCGATCAAGGCGCGGGCCGCGTAGGCCGAAAGGAAATAGGCCGAACGCAGGTTTACACTTGTGACAAGATCGAAATCCTCGGGCGTTGTCTCAACAGCAGCGCTGTGCCGCGCGACCCCGGCGGAATTCACCACAACGTCAAAGCTGCGCGTCAGGAATAGCTGCTCTAACGCACCCAGATCGCCCTGATCCAGCACAAGGGCCTCGGCTGACCAGCCTTGCCCTTGCAGAGCAGCGACAGTGTCGTTCAGCCGGTCCGCACCTCGGGCCGCGCAGACGACATGCGCGCCTGCCTCGGCCAAAGCCACCGCGCAGCCCTGTCCGATGCCCGAGGAGGCTCCGGTAACGAGGGCGGTTTTTCCGTTCAGGGAAAACGAAGGGGTGCGTGGCAGTTCGGTCATTGATGCATTCCATCCGGTATTTCGATACGACCCATGTTGCGGGCCTTATTGAATTCCCGCAGACGGGCAAAGACGTCAACGCCAAGCTGACGGTATGCGTCCAACAGATCGACCAGAACCCAGTTTTCCCGGATTCTGCCGTTTTCCAACCGCCAGAAGTCAAGGCTGCGCATGGTGATCTTCTTGCCCGAAGGCGCAATCCCCAACCAGCCATCATCCGTGACAGTCTGGATCATGTTGGGCCAGCCGGTCACCGCAGCGTATTCGCCGTCACCGAAGAAGTGATAAGTGATGTCCCCTACATACTGCCCGCGATCCGGCATCCCGTTCAGAAACGGAATCTGGTGCCAGTTGCGGAAACCCGCATAACCGCGCCCGGTACCGATGCCCGAGGGGCCGTACCAGTTCATACGCGGATGCCAGAAGCGTTCCATCTCCATCACCTCGGGGCCGCCTTGCGACGGGTGTTTCTTGAGGTGTTCCAGCATGTCGATGATGTGCTGACAGGTTGCCTTTCCCTTGGCCGCGTCATGGGGGCCGGGCACGAAACCGTCTTGCGTGGCCGGTCCGGGAACATGCCATTCGCGCCCAAGGCTTGGGGCCATCGGCCAAGCCCCCGCTTGCATCATCACCTCGGGGATATCCCAAAGCGCCTGCATTTCAATGACCTTGGCGTCCTCGAACCGATAGAATTCGTGGAACCTCATGGTCACCTGATGCCCGGTGGGCGGGATTTCGAGCCACGGGCCGGTGAAAGTACCTGTGTAGTAGCCCCCGCATCCGACCCAGTCCGCGCCGTCTTCGTCCGGCCCGGCCATGACGATGTAATCGCGACGCTCCAGATCGGGCCAGGCGGCCAACAGGTCTTTGAGGGCACAATCATAGAAAGAATCGCTGCCGGTTCTGTCGCCAAAGGGATGGCACAGGTGGAACACCGTGTCTGGAGACGTAGCCTGAGCCAGCGCCTTGCGGACACCGGCCTCGGAAAAATCATACATCGCAGACCTGAGCGGAGCGATCAGGGCCTTATGCCGGGTGTGCGGGTCACTCATTCAGCAGCATCCCGATACGGCGCGGGTTCGCCATAGGGTACGTTAATTCCGCCATAACGCCGTACGCGAACATTGCACTGCTCAGCATGGCCCACGAAACCTTCCAGAATACAGAGGCGCGAGCCGTATTCGCCAATCAACGTCGCCGCTTCATCGGTCAGAACTTTCTGATAGCTGTGCGTTTTCAGGTATTTACCAACCCAAAGCCCCCCGGTGTAACGACCGGCTTTTTTCGTCGGCAGCGTGTGGTTCGTCCCGATCACCTTGTCGCCGTTGGAAACATTGGTACGCGGCCCGAGGAAAAGCGCGCCGTAGCAGGTCATGTTCTCAAGGAACCAGTCGTCGCGATCTGTCATCACCTGAACATGCTCCGAGGCGACGTCATCGGCGATCTGCAACATCTCGTCATAGGTGTCGCAGACGATCACCTCGCCATATTCATCCCAAGACACTTTTGCAGTGCCAGCCGTGGGCAGGATACCCAGCAGACGGTCGACCTCGGCCATGGTGTCCTCGGCCAGTTTACGTGAATTGGTCAGTAGCACGCAGGGGCTGTTATAGCCGTGTTCCGCCTGCCCCAGCAGGTCGGTCGCGCAAAGCTCGGCATCTGCGGCGGTTTCGTCGGCGATCACCATGGTCTCGGTGGGTCCTGCGAACAGGTCGATGCCGACACGGCCGAACAGCTGGCGCTTGGCTTCGGCCACAAAGGCGTTACCGGGGCCGACCAGCATATGCACGGGTTCGATGGTCTCGGTGCCCAGCGCCATCGCACCGATGGCCTGAATGCCGCCCATGACGTAAATCTCATGCGCGCCGCCCAGATGCATCGCCGCAATCACCGCGGCGTTGGGTTTGCCATTAAACGGGGGCGTGCAGGCGATGATGCGCGGAACACCCGCCACCGAGGCCGTCGCCACCGACATATGCGCCGAAGCGACCATCGGGAACTTGCCGCCGGGCACATAGCAGCCGACCGACTGCACCGGGATATTCTTGTGTCCAAGAATGACGCCCGGCAGAGTTTCGACCTCGATATCCAGCATCGAATCCCGCTGCGCCTGCGCAAAGTTTCGCACCTGTTCCTGCGCGAATTTGATATCTGCCAACTCTCGGTCTGTCAGCTGACCGATCAGTCCGTCGATTTGTTCTGGAGACAGCCGGAATGACTCGGGCGAGTAGCTATCGAACTTCTCGCTCAACTCGCGCACGGCGGCGTCGCCACGGGTTTCAATGTCTTTCAGTGTCGCCTCAACCACAGCGCGGGTTTTGGCGTCATCTTCGGCCCGGTCAGCGTCAGACTTACCGCGTTTAAGATACTCGATTGTCATGTTTCCAATCCTCAGTTTTCGGGCCGGGGCGGAAGTTTTTCCCCCCGGTCAAATGCTTCCCAGCCTTCACCGTTGAACAGATCGACCCCCAGCTGCGCCGCGACATGCGCGAAGTCGACATTCACCCAGTTGTCGGCAATCTTGCCATCGACCACCTTCCAGAAGTCCATGTAGCGGATCTCAACCCGCTTGCCGGTGGGAGCGATGCCCAGAAACTCACCCGAATGGGTCGCTTCTTGACGGCCAAAAGCTGCTGCCCACTCACCCATGTAAAGGCGCGCTTCATCAATGCAGGTCTTGTCCGAGAACGCAGCCTGAAACGGGCGCTGCCAGTTGTCCTGAAACTCTTTCAGGCCGGTCTTGGTGCCGCAGCCCTGATTACCCATCCAGCGAAAACCCTGGGCAAAGAACTCACCAATATCGTCGATGCGGTGGTCGTTCAGACCATCCACCATGGTTTCAATCACACGGCGTGTCTCTTCAGTTTTGCTGAGATCGGTGTCGCGGGTCAGAACCGCTTGTTCGGGGCGAGAACCTTTCATGTCTCATGTCCTTTCAGATTGCTTGGGGAAGAGTTTGGGGACAGGTCCCCCAATGCTCAGAAAATCCCTTGGCATCCTGTTCAGCGCCGGGTGGCGCGACATGGCGTTATGTCGGGCGTTATTGCTCATCAGCCTTTCACCGCCCCTGCAGTCAGCCCGCTGACGATCTGGCGCTGGAAGATCAGAACAAGGAAGATCAGCGGCGCGGTGATCGACACGGCGGCGGCCACGGCGACCACCTGGTCGGTTGTCGTCGTCTCGCGGTTAAACATGCCGACAATGGCCGGAACCATGGTCTGGTTCTGCGCATCCAGTAACAGCGAGGTCACCAGAAAGTCGTTATAGGCCAGCAAAAAGCTGAACAGCCCCGTGGTAATCACGCCCGGCCACATCACCGGCATGATGACACGGCGGAAGGCCTGGAAGTGGCTGCAGCCATCAACTCGGGCGGCCTCGTCCAGCTCAGACGGGATGTTCTGGAAGAACGAGCGCAGCATCCATATGGTGAAGGGCTGGTTGATCGCAACCAGAACCGCGATCACCGCAAACGGCTTGCCGTACAGTGTCGGTGCATTGTCGCCCAGGATCGGGCTCAGCCATTCAGCCGAGTTGATGAAGACCGGCAGGTAGCCCGCGACCAGAACCGAGTGCGGCAGAGCGCGGAACACCAGCGCCACGATCAGAATCCAGAACGCGAAGGTCGACCCCGAGCGCGCCAAACCATAGCCCGCCAGCGTCCCCACTGTCAGCGACACGGTCACAACCCCGGTGGTTACGATCAGCGAGTTGCGGAAGTTGTCCGAGAAACCGCGATCGATCCAGACAGTTTTATAATGTTCGGTGGTCAGGCCCAGAATGTCCCGGCCCAAGGGGCCAAAGAGCGGGTTCAGCACACCGAGGATCGCGGGCAGGATCACAAAGAACGCAACCAGAAAGCCCACGGCGACCGCCAGAATTCCGATGATCCAACCGATCCACTCCTGACCGGGTTTGGAATAGGATTTGACCATCGAGGGCAAGGTCTTGGTCGCCACGATGATCGTACCCCAGATCACCGCAATGCCCAGAATGATATCCAGCAGCGACAGACCGTTGCCCTTGGCCAGAGTCGCAGGCCCGAAGATCACGTTCAGCGCGTTACTGTCAAAGGCATCCACGGGGGATTTGAAGCTCATCACCGCGATCCAGAAGATCGGGAAGGCGGCGACCAGGCACCAGAAGACCAGGAAGACGTTGGATGTCAGTCGCAGGCTGAACGGTTGGCGAAGCGCGCGTGAGGACATATCAGTGACCCCCTTTGTGATCGCGCCATGTCCGGCGCAGCGGAAGGATAAGCAGGATGACGATGCCGATCATGGTCAGCATGGCGCTGGCCGAGGCCCGGCTGATCGACCGGTTGCCGGCCTGATCGGGTACCAGGAAGTCATAGGTCAGCCACTGCAGCGAGATGACATAGCCCTGGCTCGAGAAACCGACAATTTCTTCGAACACGCGATAGGCGTCCATCAGGTGGATCATCGACACAAAGATGATCAGCGGCATCAGGTGCGGGATGACGATGTATTTCATCCGCTGCCAGCGGGTGGCACCGTCGATCACGGCGCTTTCCAAACTGTCCTGATTGACGGTCTGCAGACCGGCATAGAACACGATGGCAGCGAAGGGTGCGACGTGCCACACCCGATAGAGCATCATCAGGATCTCAATCGTCCAAGCCTGTGCAAACAGGGCGATATCGCGGTTCAGCCACCATTCCAGCAGCGCGGTCAGGATACCGTCACCGCGGAACAGCCAGTTGATCGACAGCACTCCGATCACCGGCGTGATGATAAAGGGCAGCAACGAGATAAAGATCACCGGCCCACGGATCGACCGCGCGGCGTTGTTGATCAGAACCGCAATGCCCAACCCGCAGACGATCACCAAAGGCAACGTGATCAACGTGAATGTCAGGGTAAACCGCAGCGCCTTCCAGAAGTTGATTGTGGACAGAACGCTCAGGCTGCCTTCGCTGATCGCGCGCCAGGCCCGTTCAGGTTCCAACACGTTGCGATAGCTTTGCAGCCCCACATATTGCGTCTGGGTGATGACCGTGCCGTGTTCGTCCAGCTTCGGTTGCGACTTCAGCTCGGTCACACAGGTCTGGGTCAGGAAACCGGGGGTGCAGGTTTCCACCTCGACCGTCTCATAGATCGGCTGGGTGATGTAAAAGCTCTGCTTGAACACGCTGAACAGCGGGAAAGCTATGAAGAGAAGCATCATAAAGACAGAGGGGCCAACAAAGGCGGCAAATGTCCGGAAATTCATGGCTCTGCCTTTCTCATGGTTCTCGAGGGATCAGGAGGGGATGGGAGGGCCGGAGCCCTCCCCCCGGGAGGATCAGTTGTTGACCAGACCTGCTTCTTTCGCAGCAGTCAGATAAGCGGCTTCGATATCGGCCAGAGTGGTCGATGCATCCTTGGCACCAGTCAGATAGTCGGCCAGACCGTTGCCCAGCGCGCTATGCAGAACGCCCATCGGGGCCGACGCAGGATACGCCTTAGCACCGTTTTCTGCAGACGCTGCGGCACCGGCTGCCAGTTCACCCGGCGTGTAGGCGGGGCTCAGCCAGACAGCGACGTCGTTGTTGGCGCTGACCATGTCACCGTCGATGCCTTCCAGAACCAGACGGAACGCGGCATCCGCTTCTTCGTCGGTCATGTTTGCAGCCAGAACGACACCATCCCACCAGATCGTGGTCGATGGCGCAGCCGCACCCATCGGCGCCGACGCCATGGTCACTTTGCCGACAACCTGACTTTCGGCTTCGTCGTTCATCGCGGCGGCACGGCTGGCCCACAGGTTCGCCATCGCGATCTTGCCCTGTTGGAACTGCTGTTGAACGTAGGTCGAGTCGGATACCAGGTATTCCGGGTCCATGAACTCGGTCATCGCTTTCATGGTCTCAAGCGCCTTGACGCCCTGTTCGTTGTTGATCGAGGGCATGTTGCCTTCGCCAAAGAACTGACCGCCTTCGCCCATGTACATGTTGACGAATTCCTGAGCCAGGTTCCAACCGGTCTTGAACGTGCCACCAATCGGATAATCCATGACACCCGCTTCCTTGATCTTGGCAGCGGCGGCCAAAACATCATCATAGGTCTTGGGCTCTTCGATGCCGAGATCGGCCAGAACGTCACTGCGGTACATCAAGTGCTGTGCGTTCACCATCATGGCAATCGCCATCACCTTGCCGTCTACCTTGATCAGCTGGTTCGGCAGCAGGTCCTGACCGTATTTCTCGACCAGATCATCCAGCGGACGCAACGAGCCTGCGTTCAGCAACGGGATCATAGTCTCGTTGGCAACGCCACCGATCTGATACAGCGAGGGGTTCGCTGCAAAGGCCTCGGGCTGCTTTTCGCGGAATTCCTGATCCAGCGAAGCGCTGAAGTTGCCGCATTCGGCCATTGCGTCGGTGACCGCTTTCCAGGCCTCGAAACCAGCCGAAAGCGATTTCAGCGGCACTTCGTTTTCATACGCACATTCGGCCCATACGCCGGTTGCTGCAAGCGACATGGCGCCTGCCATGAAGAGTGATTTGAGTTTCATGCGTTTCTCCCTGTCAGGATCGGTCCGTCGTCGACGTCCGGACCGCTGTTATGCCCGAATGGGCTGTTTGTGGGATTGCTCCCCGATCCGCGCACCGCTTTCAGCTTCAAAGAGGTGACAGATTTCAGTTGGCACCGAGAACGAGACCATCTCGCCGATCTCGGCGCGGAAAGCTTTATCGGCCTTGACCGACACCAGTGCGCCACTGACCCGGACTGAGATCATGGTCGCGTCGCCCAGCAGCTCCAGCGTATAGATCGGAGCCGTGATCTGACCCTGCCCTTCGGCAAGGCTGGCATCCTCGGCGCGGAAGCCCAGCGTCATCGGGCCATCCGGCGCATCGACTGGAATCTCAACATGTTCGGCACGGAACACGCCGGCTGAGACCTGGCCGTCCATCAGGTTCATCGCCGGTGAACCGATGAAGCTGGCCACGAAGGTGTTCGCGGGGCGGTCATAAATCTCGGTCGGGCTGCCGACCTGCTGAACCACGCCTTTTTTCATGACCACAACGCGGTCAGCCAGGGTCATGGCTTCGATCTGGTCGTGGGTCACATAGATGGTAGTCACCGCCAGCTCGTGGCTGAGGTTCTTGATCTGCGCCCGGGTCGAGACCCGCAGCTTGGCGTCGAGGTTCGACAGCGGTTCATCCATCAGGAACACGTTGGGTTCGCGGACAATGGCTCGGGCCAAAGCTACACGCTGCCGCTGACCACCGGACAGTTCGGCGGGCTTGCGGTGCAGGAACTCGTCCAGCTCAACCATCGCGCTGGCACGGCGGACCTTTTCATCATGGGTCGCCGGATCGATACCGCGCACTTTCAGCGGAAAGCGGATGTTCTCATAGACGTTCATATTTGGGTAGAGCGCGTAGCTCTGGAACACCATCGCCACATCGCGGTCCTTGGGCTCAAGGTCGTTGACCACCTTGCCGTCGACCAGGATTTCGCCCTCGGTCACGTCCTCAAGACCGGCAATCATGCGCATCGTGGTGGTCTTGCCGCAGCCCGAGGGCCCGAGCAGCACCAGAAACTCGCGATCCGCGATCGTCAGGTCGAAGTTGTGAACCCCAACGAATGAGCCCCATCGTTTACCGACGTTCCGCAATTGAATTTCCGCCATGGTGCCCCCTGCAAGGAATCATTTTGCATACGTTTGCAAAAGTGTAATTCGCATATACTAAATCAGGCAAGACTTTTTTGCATACGTATGCAAACATGCTATTGATATCCGACTCACACCGGCCTCGCGCCTCTCGTAAAACCCTGATTACAATGGTAAACACTGTGAACTTTCAGACAGAAAAAAACCTGGTCTCCGCGTTTCACACCGCCATGGATTCCGCGACAGAGCAAGAATCCCCCAAGGTGATGAGCCAATTCTGCTCTCCAGAACTGAAGTGGCACGGTTTTCATCCATTCGACGAAATCAATGGTGCCGAACACGTCGCCCGGCAATTCTGGCGGCCGCTAAAATGCAGCCTAAACCACATGCAGAACCGTGTGGATGTCTTGTTTGCGGGGCAAAACTCGTTGCGTGACGAGGTTGACGTCTGGGTTGTGTCCATGGGGCATTTGATGGGGCTGTTCGACCAACCGTGGTTGGGTATTCGCCCAACCGGTAAATTGGCGTTCCTACGATATTGCGCGTTCTACAAAGTCGTTGGTGACAGGATTGTCGAAACAGCAATGTACTTCGACATACCCCACCTGATGGTGCAAGCCGGACAGAACCCGTTTCCTCCGCAAACGGCTGCGCATCTGGTGCAGCCTGGACCAATGCCGCATGACGGCCTGCTATTGAGCGAACAACCGGTTGAAGAAGGCATGAAAACACTGGCGGTCATCAATGCGATGATCTCGGATCTTGGCCAATGGGACAGTGGGGTGTCGCTTGAGGATGAATTGGCCCGAACCTGGCACCAGGACATGATCTGGTGGGGACCCGAGGGGATCGGCGCGACCTACACGATAGAACGCTATGCCAAGCAGCACTCTGGACCGTTCCGCGCGACTTTCAAAGACAGATCAAAGACCAAACATATCTGCCGCCTAGCCGAAGGGCATTATGGCGGCTTCTTCGGCTGGCCCAACTTCACGGCTACTCCGTCGGGAGGGTTCATGGGTATGCCTGCCACCGATAAACCCGGCGAGTTTAGGGTGATAGACATCTATCGCCGCGCTGGTGACAAACTGGCCGAAAACTGGATCTTCATCGACCTGCTCCACTTCTGGAATGGGCAAGGAGTTGATATTCTGGCACGCACCACGGGGATCGAAACACCATGAAGATAGATGCACATCACCACCTGTGGGATCTCTCTGCAGTGAACTACCCCTGGCTCATGGAGAGAGGCATCGTTCGATTTTTTGGCGACCCGGCTTCCATCCAGCGGGACTATTTGCTGCCGGAATTTCGCGCAGATGCCGAGGCCATGGGCATCGGCGCTTCGGTACACATTCAGGTCGGCGCTGCTGACCCCTGGATCGAAGCTCAATGGGTGCAATCCATTGCCGACCAGTTCCCTGACTGGCCGTTGGTGCAAGTGGCTTTCTGCGATCTGACCTCTGATGATCTGGACGAACACCTCGACCGTCTTCAAACCCTGCCTTCTGTGCGCGGCGTTCGTCAGATTATCGGCCGTGCTCCGGGTGAAGACGCGTCAACTGGCACAAACGCGCTGCTTAAAGACCCAGCGTTTTTGGCTGGTCTGAAGCAACTGGGCACCCGCGGCCTTTCCTTTGACCTTCAGCTGCTGCCTGAACTAATGGGTCAAGCTGCAGATGTTCTTGCGCAAGCTCCGGCAACCCGGATAGCCCTTTGCCACGCAGGCTCGCCACACGACCGGACACCACAAGGTTTGCAAAGGTGGGCAGATGAATTGACAGCATTGTCGAGCCTGCCGCAGGTTTATTGCAAACTCTCCGGCCTCGGAATGTTCGACCACAACTGGAGCGCTGACAGCGTCGCGCCTATCGTTTCTACTTGCTTGTCCCAGTTTGGCGCCGATCGCTGCATGTTCGGATCGAATTTCCCGGTTGATAGCCTCGCTTCAACTTACAAGGAGGTTGTTTCCCGGCACCAGGAACTCATCCCCAGCTCAAACCAAGAAGACGTGTTCCATGGCACGTCAAAACGCTTCTATCGCTTTTGATAGCGAAGAAGCACTCAAGCCAAGGATCTTTGGTTCCATTTCAAAACAACTGCTCTGCAGTCGCGGCGAAAGGTAGCTTCCCGCCCTTCGGAACATCAATGAGCTTTCGGTAACCACTGAAGAAGTTCACTCATCTCAATTGACGATGACGCTTTCCTATGACACCCCTACCCGCTTTCTGTGCCGAACATGCCTATTTTATCGCAACAAAGCCTTTGTTTTATTGATATGAGGACTTCAGTTTTGATGTCGAAAACGGTCTCGGAAACCGTTGTGGGTGCAAACCTACCCGGGGTTCGAATCCCTGTCTCTCCGCCATTATCCCATTTCAGCCCGTGCAGATCGTGATCACCGGCTAGTAGCATCCCGCCCACTGCTATGATCGTTTCGCTTGCCGTTGAACAATAGATGGGCCCGGTGAAAGAACGGTCCAAGACCTGCTGCTTCTGTCACAGACTACACTTACCCCAGAGCCATGCTGTACGTGCCTTTTTCGGCTCACAACAGGTGTTCAAAGACCAGGGTCAGATCGCCCGATTTCAAGATTACAGCCCGAAATGAGGCAAAGCAGTGTGAAACTCACTGACAGTTATCCTGGATTAGGTTTTCCATGAAACGCCCCCCCTCCTCGAACTGGTCCAGTAGAATATACTCGTCCGGCTGGTGCGCTTGCGCTATGTCGCCGGGACCGCAGATAACGGTGGAATAGCCGCGCTGTTGGAATAGCCCGCCTTCTGTGGCGTAGCTAACGACGCGAGGGGCATTGTCGCCGGTCAGGCGGCGGGCCAGCGCCTCGGCGGCGCCGTCGGGTTCGGGTGCCAATCCAGGAGCATTGAAATCCTGAAACAGAGTAATCTCGGCGCTGGGATGGACCGCTTTCATTTCTGCTTCCAGCCTTGCGGCCTGGGCTTCGAAGCGGGCCTCCCACAGGCTCTGGTCCTCGCCTGGGATCACGCGGAAATCGATCTCGAAACGGCAATCCTTCGCAGTTATGTTATGGGCGGTCCCGCCCTTGATGGTGCCGACGTGGACGGTGGTATAGGGCGGCACGAAACCCGCATCCACCATGCTTGGCCTGCGGGCGGCGTTCTCTGCGTTCACCCGGTTAGCCCAGCTGACCAGTTCGGCCGCCATCATCACAGCGCTGACACCCTCGTGCATGATCGAGGAATGCACCTCGTGCCCGCGCACATCAACGATGTATCCGAATCCGCCCTTGTGGCCGCAAACCACCTGCATCATCGACGGTTCCCCTATAATCACCGCATCTGCCCTGGGAAGGCCGCTTGCCAGCAAGCGTTCGATCATAGGTGCCGCACCTGTCATTCCGACTTCTTCGTCATAGCTGAGTGCGATCTGAATCGGGCGTTTCAACGGGCTTTTCAACGCGAGCGGCACGGCGGCCAGCGCCAGCGCATCGAACCCCTTCATGTCGCAGGTGCCGCGGCCATAAAGCCTGCCATTGCGTTCGGTCACGGTGAAGGGATCGCTGGTCCAATCCTGGCCTTCCACCGGCACTACATCCGTATGACCCGACAGCACCACACCGCCCTCCACCTCTGGCCCGATATGGGCGAAGATTGAAGCCTTGGTTCCGCAGGGCGACGGCACCCGCACAGGTGTAACCCCGTGCGACAGCAGATAGCGTTCCACAAAGTCCACCAGCGCAAGGTTGCTGTCGCTGCTGACGGTCGGAAAAGCGACAAGCCGGTCCAGGATCTGGCGTGCACTGAGGTCCATACGCTTAGCCCTTCGCCCGCGTCAGCATGCCAAACAGATCACGCGGATCATTCGGATCGGCCAGCAGGTCGAGATTAATGTAGAACTCCGTGCCTTGAATGGCGCGGTGGATATAGCGCAAGGCGCTGAAATCTTCGATCGCAAAGCCGACACTGTCAAAAAGAGTGATCTGGCGCCTGTCTACGCGACCCTGTTGCCGGCCTGTGATCACCTGCCACAATTCGGTTACGGGATGTGTTTCTTCCAGCTGCTGAATCTCGCCTTCGACCCAGGTCTGCGGCGGGTATTCCACGAAGATGTCCGAGCGCAGCAGAATGTCGCGGTGCAACTCGGTCTTGCCGGGGCAGTCGCCGCCGATGGCGTTGATGTGGACACCGGGGCCGACCATGTTGTCGGTTAGGATGGTGGCGTTCTGCTTGTCTGCAGTGCAGGTGGTGATGATCTCAGCCCCTTCCATCGCCGCCTCACCGCTAGAACAGGAGACGACTGTGAGGCCCGTGCCGAACAGGTTTCGCGCGGTCTTTTCAGTGGCCACCGGATCGATGTCATAAAGCTGAACGGTATCAATGCCACAGACCGCTTTGAATGCGAGGCATTGGAATTCTGCCTGTGCGCCGTTGCCGATCATCGCCATGGTTCGCGCACCCTTGGGGACAAGGTGTTTTGCCGCCATGGCCGAGGTGGCAGCGGTGCGCAGAGCTGTCAGTACGGTCATCTCGGTCAGCAGTTTCGGATAGCCGGTGTCGACGTCTGCCAGAAGTCCGAAGGCCGTAACGGTTTGAAGCCCTTCCTTGGTGTTCTTCGGATGGCCGTTCACATATTTGAAACCGTACATCTCGCCATCCGAGGTGGGCATCAGCTCGATCACGCCGACGGGCGAATGGGACGCCACGCGGGGCGTCTTGTCGAAGCTCTCCCAGCGTTTGAAGTCGTTTTCGATTTCATCGGCCAGCTGTGTCAGCAGCCGTTCGATGCCGATGTGATGGACCAGCCCCATCATGTGTTCGACAGAGACAAAGGGCACCATGGCAAGATCGGAAGGAAGCGGGGGCATCAGGCATCTCTTATCTGAAGGAGGGACATGGCCAGGCCAGAGGTGATGATCACCGCGATTCCGGCCCATGCAAGGGGGGTGGCGGCCGTACCCCAAAGGAGAAAACTCCAGAGGCAGGCGAAGATGAGGAAGGAGTATTCGAAGACCGACACGAAAGCGGGCGTGCCGATACGGTAGGCCTGCGCGATGAGCGAGACCGCGATCACGGCACCGGCCGCCTGAAACAGAGTGAGCCACAGAAAACGCGGGCTGGGAGTGACCCAGGCGCGGGTCAGGAAAGGACCTGCGGTATCGGCGCCGGGCACCAAGCTGACGGTGGCCAGCATCACAAGACCTGCGCCGCCGATGAACAGAAAGATCCACAAGGCCAGCGCCAATGCGCTTTCATTTGCGCAGATGTGGCGGGTCAGCAGCATGCCGAGCCCGTAGAACAGCCCTGCCCCCAGCGGCATCAGCGAAGTCGGTGTCAGGTTCGCAAAGTCGGGCTGAAGCAGCATCAACGCGCCACCAAAGCCGGTGAGAATCGCCAGCAACTGCAACGCGCTGAGACGGGTGCCGAAGAGTAGCGCTGACAAGAGAAGAACCCAGATCGGCGCGCTGAACAAACCGGCACCGGCCTGCGCGACGGGAAGCGTGCCAAGGGCTGCAAAGTAGATCAGCAAGCCAACGGACACTGCCGCGCTGCGTTGGGACAGGCGTGGCAGGTTCACGGCCCGAACGGGCTGACGCAGCAGATGCGCACCGATCAGCAGCAAGGGCAGCGCAAACAGCGTGCGAAACACTTGGAACTGCCACAGCCCGGCCTCCTGGCTGACGGCAAAGACGAAGTTATCGATGAAACTGAGGATGGCAGAAGCCGCCATTGCAAGCCCTGCGGCAGCGACGTTGCTGTTGGTCTGCATGCGCTTGGTCCTTGGCTGGGTGGCTTTAGGCGCCTGCCCGATCCATGGCGTCCAGTACTTCCTCAACCGGCCGGATCGCGCCGTGCTGTAGGTATTCCATTGCTCTCAGTGCAGCATCATGAGCTTCGATACTGGAGCCGGCCACGCAGTCTTCGACCACACGACAGAAATAATCGCCCTGATGGCCGTCCACAAAGGTGTAGTGCACGCAGACATCCGTCAGCCCACCGGTTAGGATGAGCGTATCCGCCTTCAGGCCGCGCAACAGGATTTCAAGGTCGGTGCCGTAGAAGGCAGAGTAGCGGCGCTTGGAGATGCGGTAATCATCCGGGCGCATGCCCAACTCCTCTTCGGCAAAGTCCGTCAGAGGATTGCTATCGAGACAATGCACGGCCTCATCCCCATCCAGTTCGCGCCCGAAATCGATCAGGTTGGCCCGGTGGATTTCCTGGATGAAGACCACGGGAATATCATTCTCGCGCGCTTTTTCTATCACCACTTTGGTGCGGGCCATACGCTCTGCATAGTCAGGCATATGAGCGATGGAACGTTCACCGTCGGGGATCGGGGCAAAGCTGGACTTCTGGATATCAATGACGATCAGCGCGGCACGGCCCTCGATCAGGTCACGTTTGGTGGAGCTGGTTTGTGTCATCGGAGTACCTTTCGAAAGTGGATTCTGAAGGAAGTGCCCGCGGAAAGGGTTGCGGCACTGTACTAACAGGTCAAGCTTGGGCCGGTGCGGCTGTTGCGGTCTCAAGCGGGCGAAGGTGGCGCAAGTAGCGCTTTTCGGCGAGGCGGAAGGCTATGGAGATCAGGAAGACAATACCCATGTAGAATACCATCGCGGTGATGAAGCCCTCGTACGCCAGATAGTAGCGACCGTTCAGCCAGCGCCCGACACCCAAGAGGTCTTGCAAGGTGACGGTGCTGGCGATGACCGACCCATGCAGGGTAAAGATCACCTCGTTCGAATAAGCGGGCAGCGCGCGGCGGAAAGCACTGGGCAGGACCACTTGCCGCATCCGGGTGAACGGAGACATGCCACAGGCCTTTGAGGCTTCAATTTCGCCTATCGGTGTGGATTCGATCGCGCCCTTCAGAAACTCGGTTGTGTAGGCGGCGGTGTTCAGCGTGAAGGCAATCATCACACACCACCACGGATCGCTGAGCACCGGCCCCCAGAGGAAGGAGTTGCGAACCACCTCAAACTGACCGAGACCAAAATAGAAAAGATAGGTTTGCACCAACAGAGGCGTTCCACGGAAAGCGTAGGTGTAGCCCCAGATCAATTGGTTCAGCACCGGCTTGTGGTAAGCCCGTGCAATGGCCATAGGGATCGCAATCAGCCCACCAAAAAGCAGTGCCAGGAAGGTCAACTGCAGTGTTACCAGCGCACCCTCAAAGAATTTGCCGAGGTTGTCGTAGATCAGCACGATGTCCAGCGGCATGGCGGTCTCGCTGATGTGGCGCAGGTACTCGATAAAAGTGCGTTCGGTTTCCATGTCGTCAGGCCCTTTTCACACCGGCGCTGTAGCGACGGTCGACCCACCGCAACAGAAGGTCGGATATCCCGGTGATCACCAGGTAGATGAACAGCACGGCAATCATGAAGGTGAACAGCTTGTGAGTGGAACGGCCGGCCGCAAAAGCATTCCAGACCAGGTCATGTAGCCCGATCACCGACACCAGTGCGGTGGATTTGATTAACACAAGCCAGTTGTTGGTAAAGCTCGGCAGCGCGAAGCGAACCATTTGCGGCCAGGTGACCAGCCGGAAGATCTGCAACGGGTTCATGCCAGTTGACATGGCGGCTTCGATCTGGCCACGCGGAATGGCGAGAATCGCGCCGCGGAAAGTTTCGGCCATATAGGCGCCAAAGATAAACCCGAGCGTCAGCACCCCGGCGATGAACTGGTTGACGTCGATATAGCCCCAGAGGCCAGTGATACGGCCAATGTCATTCAACATCACCTGGCCGCCGTAGAAGATCAGCATCATCAGCACCAGATCCGGCACGCTACGCACAAAGGTAGTGTAGGCATTGCCCATCCGGCGGATGCCACGCGCGTGAGATAGCTTGGCAAAGGCGCCAGCCAATCCGCAGATCACCGAGAGTATCAGGGACAAGACCGCAAGGGAGACGGTGATGCCCACCCCCTCGAGCAGGATCTGCTTGTATTCCAAAATCAGCTGCATGGGTCCCTGTCCGTTGATGTTTCAGATGAAGGAAGATACGGCGGCGGAACACAGGCCCCGCCGCCAGGGCGCATCTGCGGGATCAGTTCCCGTAGATGTCCACGGGGAAATACTTGTCATTGATGGTTTTGTAGGTGCCGTCGGCGCGAATTTTCTTGATTGCCTTGCTCAGCTCATCCGCCAGCGGATCACCCTTGCGCACGGCAATGCCCACACCTTCACCAAGGCAGGCCGGATCATCCAGATCGTCGCCGTAAAAGGCGAATCCTTCGCCCTGCGGAGTATTGAGAAAGCCGTCCAGCGCGCCCAGCGTATTGTTCAGCTGCATGTCCAGACGCCCGGCCGTAAGGTCGGCAAAAACGTCTTCCTGGGTGTTGTAAAGTTTGATGTCGGCTTCGGGGAAATGTTTCTCCACATAGCACTGCAGCGTGGTGCCGCGAAGAACGCCGATTTTAACACCCTTGGTGCCTTCACGGGTCAGTTCGAAAGCTACGCCTTCCTTGGCGATGAAGCGTGACGGGGTGTGGTAGTATTTCTCTGAGAAGCTGACTTTCTTCTTGCGGTCCTCGGTGATCGACATCGAGGCGACAATGGCATCGTACTTGTTGGCGATCAGCGCCGGGATCATACCGTCCCATTCCTGTTCCACCAGCACGCATTCGCGCTCCAGCTTTTCGCAAAGCGCATTGGCCATGTCGATGTCGAAGCCGGACAGGCTGCCGTCGGCTTCTTTCTTGGAAAAGGGCGCATAGGCGCCTTCGACGCCAACGCGCAGGGCCTCGGCCAGAACGGCCTGGCCGCCCATCAGTGTCATCGCGGCGGCGGAGGCAAGAAGGGTCTTCTTGAAGGTCATGTGAATATTCCCTGTTGTTTCTGTTGCGGGTCAGTGGGGGCCGGCCTGTTCAATGCCGGGTGTTCGACAGGAAGTCCTTGAACCGTGCCGAATGCGGATTGCTGAACATTTGCGTGGGCTTGCCCTGTTCCTCGATCAATCCCTGGTGCAGGAAGATGACCTTGTTCGACACGTCGCGGGCAAATCCCATCTCATGCGTGACCACGACCATGGTGCGGCCTTCTTCGGCCAGCGAGCGGATCACCTTCAGAACTTCTCCCACCAATTCCGGGTCCAGCGCTGAAGTGGGCTCGTCAAACAACATCACTTCCGGCTCCATTGCCAGGGCGCGGGCGATTGCGGCGCGCTGCTGTTGGCCACCCGAAATGTGCGAAGGGTAGTGGTCACGGCGTTCGTACATGCCGACGCGCTGCAACATGGCCTCGGCCTTTTCGATTGCCTCGGTTCGGGGCTGTTTCAGCACATGGATGGGACCGGCAATGACATTCTCCAGAATTGTCATGTGGGACCACAGATTGAAGGATTGAAACACCATGGCCAGCCGCGCACGGATGCGTTCGACCTGTTTGGCATCGGTGGGCTTGAACACGCCGTGGCGGTCCGAACTCATCCTGATGTCCTCGCCATGCACGGTGATCGTGCCGGCGTTGGGAGTCTCCAAAAGGTTGATGCATCGCAGGAAGGTGCTCTTGCCCGAACCTGAGGAGCCCAGCATAGAAATGACATCGCCCTCGCCCGCCTCCATCGAAACGCCTTTCAGCACTTCTAGCGCGCCATAAGATTTGTGAAGATCCGCCACCCGAAGCGAAAGTTCGGCGTCCGGTTTTATGTGCTGTACGGCCATGCGGCTCTCCGTCTTCGTCTCGTATTACGTTGGTTCCAAAAAGGTAACGGCAGGTTCGGAAATCGAAAAACGGGTTAAACTTGCCCTCAGCGTCGGTTTTTCCTACGGTACGTTGCATGCTTGGATCACTCCGCCACCTGAACGCCCTACGCGCCTTCGAGGCCGCTGCCCGCCACAACAGTTTCGCTAAGGCGGCGGCGGAGCTGAACGTCAGCCACAGCGTAATCAGTCAGCATATCAAGACTCTGGAACAGTGGTTGGGCACGGACCTGTTCCACCGTCTGGGCAATCGGGTCGAGTTAAGCGACGACGGCCGCGCGCTGCTGCCGCAGGTGTCCAACGGGTTGCAGGTGTTGAACGATGCCTGCGACGGCATGCTTCGCATGACACAAAGCGGTACGCTGGTGGTAAGCGCGGAACCGGCGCTTGCCTCGCTCTGGCTGCGCAAAAAGATCACGGAGTTCTGTCAAGAATATCCCAAGATCGACATCGACCTGCGACCGGCTTGGCAGCCGCCACAACTGGGTGAAGGCCATGCCGACATGGTGGTCCACTTCGAAACACGCCAGACCGCCGGAGAAGGCCGCCAACAACGCCTGTTTCCGATCAACGGCTTTCCTGCTTGCACCCCGAGCTTGCGCGACCAACTACTGGCGGACGGGACCTGCGATTGGAACAAAGTGCCGCTTGTTCACGACAACGGGCGTGAAATCTGGCATCAGTGGTTTTCCACGTACGAGCCCGCGTCCCAGCGCTGGCAGGACGGGCGAGTCTATTCCGATCTATCCCTTGCGATCGACGCGGCTGTTGACGGTGAGGGATTGGTGCTCGCGGACGAGATATTGTGTGCCAAGGCCCTAGAGTCAGGAGCACTGGTAAAATTCGATCTCCGGATGATCGAATGCGTTTGGTATACGATTGCATTTCCAAGCAGCACACGTGCAGGAGCAGCGACTGATACCTTCGTAGGCTGGCTCAGTACAAAAAATCCTGCGGATGAGCTTCAAAGCAAAACTCAGCAGTAAACCTGACCTCCACGCAGTGAACAGATAGGGAAAGCATTCCACCAAATCTTCCCGGAAACTCCTGCACTTCAGAGCACTCTTGCTAACGGCAAAACGGAAGATCATCCCCCTACCCGATCTGACACTTTGTATAGCAACCCATCCGGCCAACCATTCCGAATTTTCCCTTTTTTGCCTCACGAAACCTCTGTTTTGGAAACCGCAACACTTCGCACAGGCGTCGGAACGGGCTGGAGAACAGTTGTGGGTGCAATTCCACTCAGCGTCTAAATCCCTGCCATTCTGCCCCAAAAGATTTCCTGATTAGAGCTTTATGCAATTCTGATAGCCCCCTAACAGACACCAACGGCGTGAATTTGCCTGTACGTTCCCACTCAATCAGCGCACTGTGGCCCAAACCCGGATTCTGAAAAGATTGCCCCGGTTTTCCCCTTTGCGATCAGGTAGTTTTACCCCATCTGGGCGATACATCGTTCTAAGGAGACTCATATGTCGCGTTTATTACTTATCATCATCATCGCCGGCATTGGCGCCGGTGCGTATTACTATATGACCCAACCCGACCCTACACCGGCTGAACAACTGCAATCCGCTGCACAGGACGCAACTGAAGCCGCCAGCGAGGCCGCATCGGCCGTGCAGGAGGCTGCAAGTGATGCCGCAAATGCGGTTACCGAACAAGCCGCCGAAGCCGCTTCTTCACTGACTGACCAGGCCAACGACGCCGCCGCCGAGGCCGGAGAGCAAGTCGCTGCTCTTACGGCACAGGGTCAGGACTTGTTCAACTCGTGGCTGCAAGAGGGCATGCTGACAGCCCAGCAATTCGATTACGACGCCATGGTTGCATCGGTTCAGGACAGCACTCTGACGCAAGAGGTAAAAACCCAGGCCGTAGCGATTCTAGACAAGATCAAAGCCTCACCAGAGACAATCACTGCAGAAATTCAGAAACTGCAAACTTTGTTGACACAGCAATAAAAAAGGACGGGCCGACCCCTGTGGTCGGCCTGTTCCGTCAGGTCAGTTCGGCGCGTGATTGACGCCGGACAGACCATTTGATTGGCTTGAATTTAATCCACGTCGCAAATCTCTGGCTTCCGTCCTCTCGCCATTTCCATGGCCTTCAGAGGAGCCGCTGGCGACTGATCCGATCCAAAGCAAGGAATGCTGAATGCCTGACCTCCCATCCTCGATGTTTGCCGTCGTTCAGAAATACGATGGTTTTTCAGGCACTGCCACGGAGCCGACGCTTGATGCTGCCGATGACTGGCTGGAATCAACCGAATTGTCCGTGCCCTCGCCCGGACCCGGGCAGGTATTGATCCGGTTGCGCACGGCATCCGTGAACCCCTCGGACATTCATTTCATCAAGGGCGAATACGGCCAGCCCCGCGTTAAGGGTTCCCCCGCCGGGTTCGAGGGATGCGGCGATGTCGTCGCAACCGGCAAAGGGGCCGAAACACTACATGGCCAGCGTGTCGCCTTTGTGGCTGCGGGCTCGGGGGCTTGGGCGGAATTCGCATTGACGCAGGCGCAGATGTGTATCCCCTTGCGAACCGACATCTCGGATGACGACGGGGCTGCCCAGATCGTCAATCCTCTGACGGCCATGGCGATGGTCGACATCGCTCGCGGCGACGGTAACGCTTTTGTTGTCTCAGCCGCAGCCAGCCAGTTGGGCAAACTGATGTGTAGCCTGGGGCGCGATCTGGGATTGAAGCCAATCGCGTTGGTACGGCGGACCGAAGCCGTTGACGCGCTCAGGGAAATTGGAGCCGCACAGACTCTCGATACGACACAGCCGGATGTTGCGCAGAAATTCGCGGATATCTCTGCCACCTTGAAACCTCGTGTATTCCTGGACGCGGTTGCGGACCAGCTCTCGGAACAACTGTTTTGCGCGATGCCCAACGGTGCAAGGTGGATCTGCTATGGCAAACTGAGTTCTGAGTTGCCGCGCCTGACCCAGATGGGGCAGTTGATCTTTATGGATAAGCGGATCGAAGGGTTCTGGCTGACCAAATGGATGATGTCCACACCGCCTGCGGATCAAATGCGGGTGGTGACCGAAGTACAGGCTCGCTTCGCTGACGGTCGTTGGAAAACCGATGTATCAGAACGGCTTTCTCTGCGGGAGGTGGTGCCAAATCTCGCTCTCGCGCTGAAAAAGAGTGACGGAAAGGTGATTATCACGCCATAGTAGAACCGCGCCCCGGCGTTCACAGGAGACCGGGGCAAAAACGACGCCGGACATACCGGCACAAGGAGGGAGAGTTTGGACAACGCGCAACTGCTGATCAGCGGTCTGGCCAATGGATGCGTCTATGGTCTGATCGCGCTTGGCTTTGTGCTGATTTACAAGGCGACCGAGGCTGTGAATTTCGCTCAGGGCGATTTTATGATGCTGGGCGCCTTTGTCACCATCGGCCTGACAAACACTGAATATATGGGCCTGCCCTTTTGGCTGGCTCTGCCAATTTCACTAGGGATCATGGGGGCGTTTGGCTATCTGGTCGACCGTCTGATCATCCGCCGCCTGTTCGGTGAAAGCCAGACAGCAGTTGTTATCCTGACAATCGCCATGGGGTTTGTAATCCGCTTTGTTGCTGGGTTGATCTGGGGGCATGAACCTCAGACCTTGCAGAACCCTTTGGCCGGGAAAGATATCCGGTTCGGTGGGCTGGTACTGGGGCTGGAGGATGTCGCCGTCATTGTCGTTACTGTGCTGCTGACTTGGGCTCTTTACCTGTTTTTCAGCAAGACCAAATTGGGGCTGGCCATGCAAGGCGCATCCCAGAACCAATTGGCGGCCTACTACATGGGCATTCCGGTCAAACAGGTTCAGGGTTTCATCTGGGCCCTGGCAGGAGTTGTTGCGGGAATTGCGGGTATATTGTTCGCAGCCAAAGGTTCGGTGGATCCCACAACGGGCCTGCTTGGCATAAAAGCCTTTGCGGCGGCAGTAATCGGCGGCTTTGGCAGCCTGCCGGGTGCCTTGGCCGGAGGTCTGATTGTCGGCGTGATTGAACCGTTTGCCAGCCGATACATCGCTGCCGGGTACAGCCAGATCGCACCCTACGCCCTTCTGCTGGCCGTGTTGATATTCCGCCCGAACGGGCTGTTCAGTCAGGTTAGGGTCAAAAAGGTCTAGTTGCATGCGGATCGTATTCAAAACCGACTACATGCAGGATATCCGGCCGTGGAAAGACGGGTATCAGCTAAGCCTCTATCTGATCCTGCTGGCCGTGGTAGCAGTGGCCCCATGGTGGCTGGACGCCTTCTATCTAGGAGAACTGACCAACGTTCTGATCTGGGCCATAGCTGGCCTTGGCCTGATGATCCTGACCGGTCACACCGGTCAGGTCAGCCTGGGTCACGCAGCTTTTCTGGCCTTTGGGTGTTACGCCAATGTTGTTCTGATCGAGGCAGGTGTACCCTTTTTGATCGCCTTTCCAGCCGCGGGTATTTTGACCGGCATCGCGGGCGTTACTGTCGCAATCCCCGCCCTGCGATTGCATGGAATATACCTCGCCATATTCACCCTTGCGCTGTCGATACTGATGGATGACATCATTGTGTTGGCCGAACCCGTTACCGGAGGAGTCGCCGGTAAATATCTGGGTGGTGTAGAGATTTTTGGGGTTATAGTTGACCGTTGGGCTACCCCTGATCAGTTTTTCTGGCTGGTGTTGAGTGTCGCTGTTCTGGTCACGCTGGGCTATATCAATCTGCTCAGAACTCCGCTGGGGCGCAGCTTTATCGCAGTGCGAGACTCTGAGGTTTCAGCGCAGGCTATAGGTGTGGATATTGCCCGCACCAAAGCAGTCTCGTTCGCCCTGTCCTGCACCGTCACTGGCTGGGCTGGTGCGTTGATGGGGCTTTATGCAGGGGCATTCAATAATGAGACGTTCAGTGTTCTGATTTCCATTCAGTTGCTGATGATGGTCGTCATCGGCGGTCTGGGATCGATCCACGGCGCCTTCCTGGGTGCCATTGTGATTGGGTTCCTGCCGCAGTTTCTGTCGATCGCTAAGGAATATGTCGGTGCCTTGTTCGGAGGCAACACGGTTGCCATACCGGGGCTGGAATTCGGCGTATTCGGCATGATCCTGATCGCCTTTATCCTGTTCGAACCCATGGGCATGTATGGCAGATGGCTGAAGATCCGCACCTGGTTCGAGCTGTTCCCATTTTACCGGAAGGATATGTTCAAACGGCAAAAGAGCTACCTCAAGACGGAGCGTCTGAGATGAGCTTGCTGGAATTCGAGAGTGTTACACTCAAATTCGGCGGGCTGACTGCGGTGAACGACTTGTCATTTGCGGTCGATCAGGGCGAAGTCTTCGCTATCGTCGGACCCAACGGTGCGGGTAAATCCACTGTTTTCAATCTGATCTCACGGTTTTACGAACCCAACGCAGGTTCTATAACATTCGACGGTCATAATCTGCTGCAAGTCAAACCTTCTGGCGTCGCAGCCTATGGTGTTGCACGGACATTTCAGAACATAGAACTGTTCGAACACGCATCCGTGCTGCAAAACCTGTTGGTCGGGCGCCATCGGCATCGCAACACCAACCTGCTCTCAAACATCTTGTTCACGCCATCCGCACGTCGGCAGGAGCTTGAGAACCGTGAAAAGGTCGAAGAAATAATAGACTTTCTTGATCTGCAGGCGTTTCGGGACAAGATGATCTCGGGATTGCCCTACGGGGTGCGCAAAGTGGTCGAAGTGGCTCGCGCGCTGGCGACAGAACCCAAGCTGTTGCTGCTGGACGAACCGGCCTCGGGCCTTTCAGTCGAAGAAACTACGGATCTGCGCTGGTGGATCGAAGATATCCGGCGGCAGATCGGAATCACAGTTCTGATGGTCGAACATGACATGGGGCTTGTTTCGGCCGTGTCCGACCGGGTTCTGGCCATGGCCGATGGGGCGATGCTGGCACTTGGACCCCCCGCAGAGGTCCAGTCACACCCCGCCGTGGTCGAGGCGTATCTGGGGAAAGCCTCATGAGCGAACCCATCCTGAAAATCCGCAACATCGAAAGCTTCTATGGCCCGATCATGGCCATTCGCGGAGTTTCGCTGGATGTACATCAGGGTCAGATCGTATCAATACTTGGGGCAAATGGGGCCGGTAAGACAACATTGATGAAAACAGTGTCCGGCGTGATGGACCCTGAAAAAGGAAGCATCACGTTCAAGGGTCGCGACATTCAGGGGGCAGAGCCGCACAAGATCGTGAAAAGCGGTATCGTGCATGTTCCCGAAGGCCGGGAGGTTTTCCCACTGCTGACGGTCGACGAAAATCTCAGCCTCGGGGCTTATACCCTGTCGAACAAAGCGCAGGTAGAACAGGATCGCGATCTGGTCTTTACATACTTCCCGGCATTGAAAGACCGTCGCGATCAAGAGGCTGGAACCCTGTCAGGTGGACAGCAGCAGATGCTTGCAATCGGGCGCGGCCTGATGGCCAATCCTAAAATCATGCTGCTGGATGAGCCGTCGCTGGGCCTGTCTCCGCTACTTGTGCAGGAGATTTTCGGCATTCTAAAACGGCTGAATGACGAGCAGAACATGACAATGTTGCTGGTCGAGCAAAACGCCAATGCGGCGTTGGAGCTAGCTGATCATGGCTATGTCATGGAGGTTGGTCGTATCGTGATGGACGGCGCGGCGGATATGCTGATGCAGGCTGAAGACATCCGAAGTTTCTACCTCGGCGTCCAGGAAGAAGGCAGCCGTGAAAACCGCCGCTGGAAGCGGAAGAAGACGTGGAGGTAGACCGGATGGACGCCAGCCCCCTGCCCCCGCAAGTCACGATTAACGGCGTCCGGTTCAATGCCACGCCCGGCCAACGACCATTGCGCGTCGACGGCTGCATAACAATCAGCGAGCTGTTTCAGAAACGGTGTGCTGAATTGGGCGCCCGTACAGCTCATCGGGAAAAAGATCTGGGGATATGGAAATCCTGTTCCTGGACCGACTACTGGCAACGCGCTAAGTGGATTGGTCTTGCCTTGCGCAAGTTAGGCTTAAAGCGCGGAGAGGTCGTCTCGATCCTGTCCGAAGACCGCAAGGAATGGGCTTGGTTCGACATGGGCATTCAGGGTGTCGGCGGCATCGCGTCCGGCATCTACACCACCGATGCGGCCAGTCAGGTCCAATATATCGTCACCGACAGCGGCAGCCGATTTCTGATTGTCGAAGATGAAGAGCAGCTGGACAAATTCCTGGCCGTTGAACACGCGTTGCCGGATCTGCTGAAGGTCATCATTCTCGAAGACGAAGGCCTGCATAACCTCAATCATCCGCGCTGCATGATGATCGACGACCTCTACGCCCTTGGCCAACAGGCAGAGGCTGAAGAACCCGGCACGTTTGAAGCGGAAATTTCCCTGACAACTCCGCAGGACACCGCCCTTCTGGTTTATACCTCCGGAACGACCGGAAAGCCTAAGGGTGCGATGCTGAGCAACGAAAACATCATGGCGGCCATCGAATCCGGCGCGCATTCGTTGCCCGGCTTCGAGTCGGATGAGCAGCTGTGTTTCCTGCCGCTTTGCCACATTCTTGAACGCGACGTTTCGGTCTATTTCCCGCTCGCCTCGAAATGCACCGTCAACTTTGCCGAAAGCCCCGAAACGGTCTTTGCCAATCTGCAAGAGGTCTCGCCCGATACCTTTACTGCCGTTCCACGCGTCTGGGAGAAGATTTATTCGCATGTACATTTCATGGAGAAAGAGGCCACGACGACGGGGCGAATAGCCTTTGCCAGGGCCCTCGCAGCGGGGATGGAACGGGCGGACTACATTCTAAGCGGCAAAACCGTTCCACCAATCCTTGCAGCTCGGTTCTGGTTATGGGATCGGCTGGTTCTGCGCAATCTGCGGCGAATGCTGGGTTTGGACAAGTTGCGGCGCGGCGGCTCTGGAGCTGCTCCGATCTCACCTGAGTTGCTGAAATGGTATTGGGCTATCGGCGTGCCGCTGGTCGAGGGGTTCGGGATGACCGAAACCTCGGGTATCGCATCGCTCAACACGCCTGACGCGAACAGAATTGGAACGATCGGACTACCCGTTCCGGGCAATGACCTGCGGATTTCGGACGAAGGAGAAATTCAGATCAAAGGTCTGAATGTCTTTCAGGGCTATTGGCACAACAACGCGAAAACGGCTGAAACCTTTACGGCTGACGGATGGTTGTGCACCGGCGACATGGGGCGCATTGATGAAGAAGGCTTCGTCACTATCACCGGACGTCTTAAGGACATCATCATCACCGCCGGTGGCAAGAACGTCACCCCTGCTGAGATCGAAAGCCGAATGAAGTTCAGCCCCTATATCTCGGATGCGGTTGTCATCGGGGATCAGCGTAAGTTCCTGACAGCCCTGATCATGATCGACCAGGAAAACGTGGAGAAATTTGCGCAGGAACAAAAGATCCCCTTTTCGGATTTCACGTCTCTTTGTTCTGCGTCTGAGGTCAAAGATCTGATCCACGCCGAAATTGTTTCCATAAACAAGGACTTTGCGCGAGTGGAACAGATCAAGGATTTCCGTTTGATCAACGTTTTGCTGACAGCCGATGATGACGAGCTGACGGCGACCATGAAACTGAAACGTAACCTGGTGGAAAAGAAACACGCACATTTAATCGAAGATATGTACCATGAGACAGGGCTTGGCCCACAGGGAGGAGAGATATGAAGGAATTTGTAAGTGGACTGGTCGCCGCAACCACCTTAACCGTTTTAGCATCGTCGGGATGGGCTGAAACACAGGGCGTGACCGACGATGAAATTGTCATTGGTTCGGTCAATGACCTTAGTGGGATTTTCGCAGCTGTTGGCGTTCCCGCGACCAAGGGCGCTAACGTGGTCTTCGACCGGGTCAATGCAAACGGTGGCGTGCATGGTCGTACGATCCGTTACGTGGTCGAGGATAACGGCTATCAAATGCCACGCGCGATGCAGGGCTACAACAAGCTGCTGAATCGAGACAAGGTATTCGCAATGCTGCAGTCGCTGGGTACGCCGATGAACCTGGCCGGATTCAAGTTGCTGGATCCCAAGGGCATTCCCAACGTCGCCCCTTTGACCGCCGCGCGCCAAATGCTGCAAGAACCGATGAACAACAAGTTCACTTCATTTTCGTCCTATTATGACCAAAGCCGGGTGGGTGTGAAATATCTGGCCGAGCAGTTCGGGTCGCAATCCGTCTGCACCATGTATCTGCCAACCGATTTTGGGGAAGAGATTTTGGAGGGCAGCAAAGCCGGTGCCGAAGAAGCAGGAATTAGCTTCGCCGCCGAAACCACTCATAAACCTGATGAAACCGACTTCGTTGGTTCACTTAGCAAATTGAAGGAAGAAGGTTGTGACATCGTCACAATTGCGCTTGGTGTACGTCAAGCAATTACGATTGTGGGCACAGCCAAAAAGATGGGGCTTGAAGATATGAAGTTTCTCGGCACTGCAGCCAGCTTCCTGACAGTTGTGGCGAAAGTGCCCGGAGGTGTGACAGACGGGTTTTATGCAGCCGCATCCTGGCAGGATCTATGGGCCCGCGCAGACGAGCCAGTTCCCGCTGCCTTTATCAAAGAGTACAAAGCCGCGACTGGTGAGGACCCTGTCGGCTTTGCGATGCTTGGCTATTCCGCTGCCGAGATGATGGTCAAAGCTTTGGAAGCCGCTGGCCCTGACTTAACGCACGAAAGCTTTATCGCCGCCATGGAGACTCTGGACTATCAGGATGAACTGGTTGGCAACCACATGACCTTTGGTCCGGACGACCATCAGGGCGCAGACTCGGTTTATGTCAATGTGGTCGAGAACGGCAGCTGGAAGCTGGTCTACGAAGAATAAACTTGTGAAACAGCCAATAAAAAAGGGCTCGCACATGCGAGCCCTTTGAAATTTTGTAGTCCGCAGCGATTAACGCTTCGAGAACTGGAACGAACGACGCGCTTTGCGCTTACCGTATTTCTTACGTTCCACAACGCGGCTGTCGCGGGTCAGGAAGCCAGCAGCTTTCAGCGCGCCACGCAGCGACGGATCGTACAGCTGCAGCGCCTTCGAGATGCCGTGCTTGACTGCACCGGCTTGACCGGTCAGGCCACCGCCTTTGACAGTTGCTACAACGTCGAACTCACCTTCAACACCAGCAACTTGGAACGGCTGGCGCAGGATCAGCTGCAGAACGGGGCGTGCGAAATACACGTCCTGATCTTTGCCGTTCACGGTGACCTTGCCGGAACCCGGCTTGATCCACACGCGGGCAACAGCGTCTTTACGCTTGCCGGTGGCGTAGGAGCGGCCCAGCTCGTCACGTACGGGTTCACGCACGATGACTTCTTCGGCCACGGTTTCAACGCCTGCGACGGCGCTCAGCTCTTCGAGAGTATTGATCTGATCAGCCATCGGTCATTAGCTCCGGGTGTTTTTCTTGTTCATGGACTTAACGTCCAGAACTTCGGGCGACTGGGCTTCATGCGGGTGCTCGGCACCGGCATAAACGCGCAGGTTGGTCATAACCTGACGCGACAGGCGGTTGCCAGGCAGCATGCGCTTGACCGCTTGGGTCACGACGCGCTCGGGGTGTTTACCCTCGAGGATCTGCTGCTTGGTGCGCGACTTGATGCCGCCCGGGTGGCCAGTGTGCCAGTAGAAGTTCTCTTCGCGCTTCTTGCCGGTCATCTGGATTTTGTCAGCGTTGATCACGATGACATTGTCGCCCATGTCCATGTTCGGGGTGAACGACGCTTTGTGCTTGCCACGCAGGCGCATGGCGACGATCGAGGCAAGACGGCCCAGAACAACGCCCTCGGCGTCGATCAGGATCCATTTCTTGTCGATGTCTGCAGGTGTTGCAGAAAAGGTTTTCATGGCAGGATAGTCCTGTTTGATGTGAAAGACCGCCCCAAGCCGGTGCGGTCCGAATTCGATGGATGGGTATTTAGAGGCAGTCGAAATGCACGTCAAGGACATCAATCCTTATTTATATTAGTGTTTTCAATATCTTACAAAATAGGTATTATTTTACCCCATTGCGCACGCCCAAACCTGAGCCTCAAATCTACTCGATTGCTATAATCACACTATTCTTTAAGTCAGTTACGGAGCGCCGCCATGCAAGATTTACACCAAACAATCAGCGACTACGGAGCCGCATGGCAAGAATCCGATGCAAACAAACGGCTCGATCTGCTGACATTTTGCTTTGCAGAAAACGGCCGTTATGTCGACCCAACCGCGGACGTCAATGGACGCGAGGAACTGTCTGCACATATTGGCAAAATCCTCAAAAACTCAGATGGGCGTATTGAGATTACCAGCAAACCAACCAGCCACCACGATGTGATTCACTTCACTTGGCACATGGTCGGTCCAGACGGTTCCGTTTTTGTAGCCGGCCATGACTTTGTTCGGCTCGACGCGAGCGGCAAGATCGCCCATCTGGCTGGCTTTTTTGGTGACCCTGCCCCATTGGGGTGAAGCATCAAACGCTAATCTGCTCTGGCGGGTTATCCAGCAATGCGCGCAGCCGCAGCATCGCGTCCTCGAATTGGTCCAATGTAACGTGCCCGTTCACAGCGATGCGGACGGCATTCGGTGCCCGCCCGTCCCGAAGCGCGAACTCGTCAGCTGACCGTATTTGAATCCCCTCACGCTCTGCAGCGCGACTGAAAGCAGCAGAACGCCAGCCAGACGGCAGGTTTAGCCAGACAAAAGGGATCTCTGCATCCCAGTTCAGGTCAAACCCGCCAAGTGCATTCACCGCCACCCGGACATATTCGCCCATCTTCACGCGTACGTCTTTTGCCAGTTGTCGTGCCCGAGGATCGCTGAGCAGCAATCGGGTCAATTCCGCCAACGGTTGCGCCAGACCAAAATACCCGTACTCGGCAGACCTACGCAAATCGCCGCTCCGTTCCTTCGGTGCAATCGCAAAACCGACGCGCAAAGCCGGTGTAAGTGTTTTGGAGATAGAAGACACATGCCAACCGCGTTCCGGTGCCAGTGCCCGATAACTGGGCGCACGCGCTTCCCCCATGCGATAGCAGTCGTCTTCAATGATTTGCAGATCGTATCGGCGCGCGATCTCGATCACCTCTTTACGTCTCTCCAGCGGAGAATGACTACCCGTAGGGTTCTGCACCTCAGGAGACACGCATATGGCCTGAGCTTGTGTGTGACGCAAAACATGGTCCAGCGCATCTGGGTTTATGCCCCATTTATCCAGTTTCACACCCACCACTTCGGCGCGCATCAATTCACCGGCCCGTCGGAACCCGGCATAAGATAGGTCCTCGACCAGAACAACTGGTTTCGGCCCTTTCAGAACTGTTTGGAATACCACACACAGGCCGCTTTGACCGCCATGTGTCAACACAATGTCGTCGGCATTCAATGCACCGAGCGGCAAGTCTGCCAACCATTCGACCACGGTCTGCCGAACTGGTTGATAAGCGTCTCGCGTAGGGTAATTCATGAACATTCGCGGATCACCCTGGGCGATTTTGGCCAAACATTCCCGGATCAAGGTGACCTGTCCGACATCCGGCAAGCGCGGGCTGAACAGGCTGACATTGGCGTCATATTTGTCATCCCGCAGATGCAATTGCCGCGACCAGACGTCGTCCAGAATAGGAGATCTCGGGGGAGCCACGAATGTACCACGCCCGACCTCAGCTTGTAGCAATCCCTCGTCTGTCAGGATGGTATAGGCCCGTGCGACTGTACCAGGTGTGATTTGTAACCTGTAGGCAAGCTCCCGCACCGGAGGCAGCTTTGTTCCAACCTCCAGCGTTTTGTTTTCTATCGCTTTTCGGATCGTATCTGCAACCAGTGTATACTTTGGCCCCTTTGCCTTAGGGAGCGCTTCGGGCCAAATTGTATCCATTACAATTCTTCCTTTGATTTTGACACAATCCTGAATGTATCAAACACATGTACCGAGCATTTATACTTTGTGTCAATACAATTTTGAAAGGATACCCAAATGACACGCGCAATGCACAACCCCGCCCTTTTGCTGCTGAACGACAGTCAACGGCTGCCGCTGATCGCCGCGCTGGCCGTGCGGTTTGCGGCGTCGGTCACGAAATGGGAACAACGTCGTCGCAGCCGTGTTAATCTCGGTCGCCTGGATGACAGACTTCTTCGCGACGTTGGTTTGACCAGCTATCAGGCGCGAAATGAATCCAAACGCTATTTTTGGATGAACTAACTATCCCCAGTCCCAATTATTGGGACCTCTTCCTGGGCCGGGGTTTACCCCGGCCTTTTTTATCCGAACGCTGCCGCCGCCGAGCCTTCAGGCGGGATTGAATAGGTCAGGCTTGCTCGCGCAACGGGTTGGTCCGAGCCTTCCGAGAACATCAGCACGTCCCCAACTGCCAGACTCCGCCCGAGCTTTAGCAGTCGGCACTCCGCAATCATATCAGCCGACCCATTTGGTTTTCGCAGAAAATCCATCGAACTGCTGGTCGTTACGGCCAATGATTGTCGCCCTTTACGCGCCAGGATCATCGCGTAAACACTGACATCCGCCAGCCCGAACATAGACGGCCCGGACACCGTGCCACCGGGGCGTAAATGGCGGTCTTCGACAACAAGGCGCATCGTGATGGATGACTCGGTCAGATCCTCCACAACGAAATCACTGTGAACCTGCGGAAAAACCTGAGCCAGGTACGCGGTCAATTCTTCTTTGTTCAGCGCCAATGACATGCTTTCCCTCCGTGCCTAGCCGCCCTACAGTTGGCCGACAGCCAGCAGGAGGGCAAGATGGCAATTCTGGAACGTAACGACACAGGTGCAATTGCTCATTTAAAGATGAACGCACCGGATCGGTTGAACGCGTTGAGCGATGAGATGCTGGCCGCCCTTCAAGTTGAACTGGATGCCTTGAAAGTGGATCACACGATTCGAGTGGTGGTGCTATCCGGCGAAGGCAAGGCGTTCTGTGCCGGGCACGACCTGAAACAGATGACTCAAGGCCGTCAGGCCGAAGACGGTGGAAAGGCATATTTCGAAGACTTGTTCGCACGTTGCGCGAAAATGATGATGTCCGTTCAGGCCCTGCCCCAACCTGTCATTGCGCAAACCCACGGCATTGCGACCGCTGCAGGTTGCCAATTGGTAGCGACCTGCGATCTGGCTGTAGCCGCCGAAGGAACCCGGTTTGGCGTGAACGGAGTGAATATCGGGCTGTTTTGTTCGACTCCAATGGTAGCGCTCAGCCGCAATATCCCGCGCAAACACGCATTCGAGATGCTGACCACAGGCGACTTCATTTCCGCGGAACGCGCGGCTGAACTGGGTTTGGTCAATCGAGTGGTGCCTGAAACGTTGCTGGAACAGGAAACAATTGCACTGGCCGAGCAATTATCCCGGAAACTGGGCTCAGCCGTTAAGATTGGAAAACAAGCGTTTTATCAGCAGCTTCAGATGCCGCTAGACCAAGCTTACGCCTATACTGCGGACGTAATGGCGCAGAATATGCTGTACCGGGAAACCGAAGAAGGTATTTCCGCATTTATCGAAAAAAGACCGCCAAATTGGCAGCAGTAACGCAATTGTTCCGCATAATTTTAATGACTGTTCGCATTTTTGGACTTTTCAAAGGGGCGACACTGTGGCAAAGGTGGGACAAGGCTAAGGCCTTGATTGTGCTTTTGGGTCGCCGTGGGCGGAAGGTCCCTCCAAGCTGGTTTCTCTCACCGGCGTAGACATTCCCGCAGCGGCGACCCCAAGACTCCCAGACAAATTATTGGCGAAACGCGCGTTGCGTCTGACTGTGCTCTGCCCTATTTGGCTGCTCATGACACAAAAATTGCATATCGTTGGCGGCGGCATGGCCGGATCCGAAGCTGCTTGGCAGGCGTCAGAAATGGGTGTGGATGTTGTCATCCACGAAATGCGGCCAAAAGTGGGAACATTTGCGCATCAAACCGGCAATCTGGCCGAGATGGTGTGCTCCAATTCCTTCCGTTCGGACGACGATGAACAAAATGCTGTTGGTTTGCTGCATTGGGAAATGCGCGCCGCTAATGGGCTGATTATGTCGACCGCGGATGCGCATCGACTGCCCGCCGGTGGAGCGTTGGCGGTGGACCGCGATCCGTTTGCCGAATCCGTCACGGCCAGACTGCTTGCGCACCCACGTGTGTCCGTGACCGCGGAAGAGGTGACAGCTTTGCCCGACAGTGACCAATGGATTTTTGCCACTGGTCCTCTGACCTCACCGGATCTGGGTGTTGCTATCCGTGCCGAAACCGGAGCCGAGGCGCTGGCGTTCTTCGACGCAATAGCGCCCATCGTTTATGCCGACAGCATAGACATGAGCCAAGCCTGGATGCAGTCCCGCTATGACAAGGGCGAGACCGAAGAAGAGCGCACCGCTTATCTAAACTGTCCGATGGACCGCGATCAGTACGAGGCATTCATCGACGCGTTGCTGGCTGCCGAGAAAACAGAATTCCACGAAGGTGAAACCGCGGGCTATTTCGATGGTTGCCTGCCGATCGAAGTCATGGCCGAGCGTGGCCGTGAAACCCTTCGTCACGGCCCCATGAAACCGGTTGGCCTGACCAATCCCCACCAACCCGATGTGAAACCCCACGCTGTCGTGCAACTTCGGCGTGACAATGCTCTGGGCACCTTGTTCAACATTGTCGGCTTTCAGACCAAAATGAAATACGGCGCACAAACCGATGTTTTCCGTATGATTCCGGGTCTTGAGAATGCCAGTTTTGCGCGCCTTGGTGGCATTCATCGCAATACGTTCATCAACTCGCCGACCCTGTTGGATGCGCAAATGCGGCTGAAGTCGCGCCCCAACATTCGTTTCGCCGGGCAGATCACCGGCGTAGAAGGTTATGTCGAAAGCGCGGCTATGGGGTTGCTGGCGGGCCGTTTGGCAGCGGCAGAAATCCTTGACCGTCCGCTGCCTGAGGTTCCGCAGGACAGCGCAATGGGCGCTTTGATTCACCACATTACTGGAGGAGCCGAGGCCAAGACGTTCCAACCGATGAATGTGAATTTTGGTCTGTTCCGACCGGTCGATGGCCTCAAAGGCGGGCGACGGGGCCGCAAGGACCGTTACAAGGCGTATACAGACCGGGCTAAAGCCGTTTGGACAGATTGGTTGGCTCATTGCTGACTGGACGCATCTGCAAGGCTGCGCCTAGAGTATTCGCATGTACCCTGTATCTCATAGTATCACGGTCTTTCGAGAAGATGCCCGGGCAGACAAGTCTGTCACCTGTGACAAGCTTCGCCTCGTGATGATAAAGCGACCAAGAGACATTAATTTTTACATATATAGCTTTGATAAAACGTGACATTCACCACTAGATTCGCACCTTCACCGACGGGTCCCTTGCATTTGGGGCATGCCTATTCAGCGCTGTTGGCTTACGACCTGGCGGTAGCCCATGGCGGGCAGTTCTTGTTGCGGATTGAGGATATTGACCAATCCCGGTCCCGCATTCAATGGGAAGACCAGATTTATGAGGACCTCGCTTGGCTAGGGCTTAAATGGGCTCAGCCCGTGATGCGGCAATCAGACCGATTAGCTCGCTATCGTCAGGCGTTGGACATTCTCATCGAAAAGAACCTTGTCTACCCGTGTTGCTGCAACCGTGCAGATATTGAAGCGGCCGCTGGAGCGCCTCAGGAAGGTGTTCCACAATTCGGACCGGACGGGCGCATATATCCCGGCACCTGCCGTCATCGCCTCATGTCCGAAGCTGGTCCAAATGACGTCATGCGATTGAACATAAAGAAATCTCTGGATGAGATTGTTTTACCATCGTTTCAAGAAACAGGTGCCGCTAATTACGGGTATCATTCGCTTGATCCAGAAACCCTGTTGCAATCCGTGGGAGATATTATCCTTGTGCGCCGTAACATGGGCAGCTCTTACCATCTGTCCGTTGTCGCGGATGACGCAGATCAGAAGATTACACATGTCGTCCGCGGAGAAGATCTGTTTGATGCAACGCAAATCCACGTCTTGCTTCAAACCCTGCTTGGATTGCCGATACCGACCTATTACCACCACCAATTGATCCGTGACCTGTCCGGTAAGCGCCTGGCAAAGCGCGATGACGCCCGCGCAATCGCCAAGTACCGCTCCGAGGGAGCTTCGCCCAAGGACATCAGGGCCATGGTCGGTCTGTGAGAACTATTTTTGATTGTCTCATAAAAGGAGTGCTTCTCGTCGGAACCTCATTCCATCGGAGACATCAATTCCACCTCAGCACCGTCCCTCATAGCTGTGTAAAAGCAGCTGCGCCTGTTGGTGTGACAGGCTGGTCCGGTCTGCCGAACCAGAACCAACAGGCAATCCCGGTCACAGTCGATCCGCAAGTCAACGAGTTCCTGCACATGGCCTGAACTTTCGCCTTTTACCCAAAACGCTTGACGGGACCGTGACCAATAAGTGACGCGCCCCGATGTCAGCGTTCGCTCAACAGCTTGCGCATTCATCCAGGCCATCATCAGGACCTCGCCCGAACCTTCGTCTTGCGCAATTGCGGGTATCAACCCTGCGTCGTTAAATTTCAGAGTCGACGGGTCGAACGAGACAGTGTGTGACATAGCAAAAACCTTTTGCATCCCAGAGCCTGGCCACTATGTATGGGGAACATCCAACGAGGGAAAGCCATGTCCGGCGAAACAGACCTTATCAAGCTTTATTCTGGGCGCATTCTGGCGCTGGCGGCTGATATTCCGCATCTGGACCGGCTGGATAACCCCGATGCAACGGTTAAAAAGCGGGCCCCACTGTGTGGGTCAACTGTAACGGTAGACATCAAAGTGCAGGACGGACGAATTTCCGAATACGGTCAGGACGTCAAAGCCTGTGCGTTGGGCCAGGCATCAGCTTCGGTCGTGGGTAACGCCATCATAGGCGCCACACGCGCCCAGGTGGAAACCGCCCGAGACCAGCTGTCTGACATGCTGAAAAAAAACGGCCCTGCCCCGGATGCACCGTTTGACGGGCTTGAGGTACTGATACCCGCCCGCGAGTACAAGAATCGGCACGCCTCGATCCTGTTGGCGCTCGAAGCAGCGTCTGAGGCTATCAAACAGGCTGAACAGGCCAACTGCGCGTAATCGTGGTGTTCTCTGACAAACCCGTCTAGTCTCACTCCAATTCTGAGGGAGAGACGGATTGAACAATTTGTTGGAGCATTTCGTCACGCTTTGGGTCGTCATTGACCCGATCGGTACAATCCCTGTTTTTATCGCCGTCACAGCGGGCATCGAAGTTACCGCCAGACGAAAAACAGCACTGTTGGCTGCTTTGGTCAGCGCTGGCGTTTTGTTGTTCTTTCTGGTTTTCGGGCAACTGCTGATCGAAGCACTGGATATCGGCCTCAATTCATTTCAGGTTGCCGGCGGGATAATTCTGTTTCTTTTTGCACTGACGATGATTTTTGGAGAAAGCAAACAGGACATCGAACAGCGGCAGGCCGAAGAGGACTTGGAAGACAAAATGCACAAGGCCAACCCAGCGATATTTCCGCTGGCCGTGCCGTCGCTGGCTTCGCCTGGTGCCATGCTGGCGATCGTCATTCTGACTGACAACAATCGGTTCAGCGTGGCAGATCAGGGGATTACAGCCTTAGTCATGCTGTCCGTAATCGCCATTGCGTTTGTTCTGATGCTACTGGCTGAACCGATCATTCGCTGGATCGGCCATTCAGGCGCCGCAATCATCAGCCGTGTTATGGGCATGATTTTGGCGTCGGTTGCCGTCAATTCAGTATTGTCGGCCATGCTCGAAATAATCCACACCGGTCAGCTATAAAAAAACCGCCGCTCCTTCCGGGCGGAAAGGGCGGCGGCAGGCAATGCGTGTCTCGTGTGGGATCCGGAATTCCGCGTGGGGCCGAGGCAGGCCCCTTCAAGGGATTTGGGACAGGCAGGTCACCCTTGATATAGATGGGGATGATAAACGCGGGTCATTCGGCACGAGATCGCAGGCAGAAAGGGTCAGAACCCCATCGGTAGGTGAAGGGCAACCATCAGCATAACCACCAAAGACGCAACGCCCGCTGCATCCTGCAAAAGCGTGGCCTGCGAACGGCTGAAAGCGGTCTTGATCTGGGTCAGCATAGTCTCACCTCCGGTCAGAGCTTTAATCCTTTGTTGACCTTTTGTTCTCATATTTTTCCGAGTCGGTAAAGAACTTTTTGAGAACATTTGTGAACTTAGCGGAACAAATTGGCTAACCCACTGAAATCAAACGGATCGCCTGATCCTGTTTCATCAACCACAACAGAACACGGGCCGCCTGTCCACGTTCCGACTTCAGTTGGGGATCACTTGCCAGTAGAGCTCGTGCGTCAGACTGCGCCACAGCCATCAGCCCGGCCTGTCGTTCCAGATCGGCAATGCGGAATTTTGGCAGACCGGACTGGGCGGTTCCAATCAGATCACCAGCCCCTCGCATCTGTAAATCTGTTTCAGCAATGCGAAACCCATCTTCGGTCTCACGCAGTACTTCCAGCCGTTTTCTCCCGCCCTCGCTAAGCGGGGCCTGATACATCAACAGACAGGTCGACGCATCTTCGCCGCGTCCGACGCGCCCTCTCAGCTGATGGAGCTGTGCAAGCCCAAATATCTCGGCCCGTTCGATAACCATGATTGTGGCGTTGGGAACATTCACACCAACTTCGATGACCGTTGTCGCCACCAGAACCTTGGTCTGCCCTGTCTGAAATGCAGCCATGGCCGCGTCCTTATCAGCCGGTGGCATCTGGCCGTGAACCAACCCAACGACATCATCACCCAGCAGCGCTCGTAAACGTTTGAAACGCTCTTCCGCCGCTGTCAGATCCGAAACCTCGGACTCATCGACCAAAGGACACACCCAATAACACTGCGTACCTTCCTCAATCGCCCGGCGAAGATGGGCCACCACCTCTTCCATGCGCTGGGTGCTTACTATCGCGGTTTTGATGGGTTTTCGTCCGGGCGGCTTCTCATTCAGAACCGACACATCCATGTCGCCATATTGAGCCAACGCCAAGCTGCGTGGAATGGGAGTGGCGGTCATGACCAGAACGTCTGCGCGCCGCCCTTTCTCGGACAGCTCCATGCGCTGCCGAACACCAAATCGATGCTGTTCGTCGACGACAGCCAGACGCAGATCGTGAAATTCAACGTCTTCCTGAAACACCGCATGCGTTCCGACCAGAATTTGGATGTCGCCGCGTTTCAGCGCCGCCAACTTAGCGCGCCGCTCAGCTCCTTTGTCGCGCCCTGTCAGAATTTCCAGCACCACACCCGCCTCTTCGGCAAGCGGCCGCAGCCCTTCGAGATGTTGGCGCGCAAGTATTTCGGTAGGCGCCATCATGACCCCCTGCCCTCCGGCCTCGACCGCGATCAGCAGCGCAAGAAACGCCACTAACGTCTTACCTGCACCCACGTCCCCCTGAAGTAATCGGTTCATCCGTGTATCGGACGCCATGTCGGTGGAAATGTCGCCAACCGCGCGCGATTGTGCCTCTGTGGGGCGATACGGCAAACTGTTCAGGACATTGGACTGAAGCTTTCCGGTTCCAACGCTGACTACCCCGCGGGTCTTCCGTTCACGCAGGCGCGCCAAAGCCAAAGTGAGTTGGTGCGCGAACAGTTCATCATAGGCCAGCCGTTCCCGCGCCGGGGCAAATGGTGCCACGTCATCCGCCCCTCTTGGATGGTGCGCCGCCTGCATGGCCGTTACCCAATCGGGCCAGTTTTGGCGGTCGACCTGCGCTGGATCGGCCCACTCCGCCAAGTCAGGTGCGCGCTCCAGAGCACTCTGCGCCGCCTTATACGCAGTTTTCTGAGTGACGCCCTGTGTCAAATGATAGACTGGTTCGAACTCGGGCAACTCTCCCGCTTCCTCTGGAGGTACAATGTGATCCGGGTGAACCATCTGCGCCATACCATCGAACAGTTCCAGCTTGCCCGAAACCACCCTGCGGGAACCTTGAGGCAGAATTTTCTTTAGGTAATCACCACGCGCATGGAAGAAAACAAGCTGGAAATCGGATTGACTGTCTTCAACCTGAATACGATATGCTCCACCGCGATTTCGCGCAGGACGATGAGCCCCAACCGTCACTTCTACCGTCAGCGTCGAGGGCAGATCGGCACCTTTGATCGTATCGCGACGCCGCCTGTCCACGACCGCATAGGGTAATGAAAACAGCACGTCACGCGGGGACTCGATCCCCAGCTGCGCCAAGTGCTGAGCGGTCTTGGGGCCAACACCATCCAGCGTTTCCAACCCAGCGAATAGCGGGAAAAGTTTCTCGGGACGGCCCGTCATGCATCCCCGATCAGCTGCAACCAGCCATCTTCGTCCAGGGTTTCTATCCCAAGGTCCGCCGCTTTCTTAGCCTTTGATCCCGCACCCGGCCCAGCAATCAGCAGGTCGGTCTTTTGGCTAACAGAACCGGACACCTTTGCCCCCAACGCTTCGGCCCGTGCCTTTGCCTCTGCGCGGGTCATTTTTTCCAGCGTTCCGGTAAAGACAACGGTCTTTCCGGCCACAGGGCTGTTCGTGGCCGGTGCATCGGGCGCGACAATCACCAAATGGCCACGCAAATCGTCAAACGCCCGTCGCTCATCCGCGTTGGCGAAGGCATCGGACAAAGACAATCCCAGCGTCGCGCCGATGCCATCAATTCCAGTCAGATCCGACCAAGCGATGGCTGCGGCTGCAGGAACATCCAGCGCGGTGGTCGCAGCGTCCCGCGCCTCCTTGATACGCGCCCGGCGATTTTCGGTCACCGCGGTGTTCCGCTCGGCTTCTTCTGCTTCATCTGCCTGTCGATGCGCCAACGCGGCGGGACGCGCTGTATCGATGGCTTGTGCCATGGAGTCCCAATCGCGATAATAAAGTGCCAGATCGCGCGCGCCCACTTCACCCACATGTCGAATGCCAAGGGCAAACAACAGGCGCGCAAAGGGAATAGTCCGTTTTTCATCAATTGCCGCGAAAAGATTACTGGCCGACGTCTCACCCCAACCGTCCCTGTTTTTCAGGCGAGCAAGATTTTGGGCGTCGCGCACCTGCAATGAGAATATGTCGGCGGGCACGTTTATGGGCAGAACCGGGTCGTCATAGAACATCTCGACTTGCTTTGCACCCAGCCCCTCAATGTCGAAGGCTTTGCGTGAAACAAAATGTTTCAGCTTTTCAACGGCCTGAGCCGGGCAGATCAGGCCTCCGGTACACCGACGCACCGCGTCGCCATCTTCCCGAATAGCCTCGCTATGGCATTCCGGGCATTTCGTTGGGAATTTATAGGGGTCAGCATCGTCGGGCCTTTTGCTTAGATCAACGTCCGCGAGTTTTGGTATAACATCGCCCGCCCTGTAGACCTGCACCCAGTCGCCAATTCGAATATCTTTGCCGCCCCTGATCACACCGCCTTTGGCATCCCGCCCGGCAATATAGTCTTCGTTGTGCAGCGTTGCGTTCGAAACAACAACACCGCCGACAGTTACCGGATGTAACCGAGCCACAGGGCTTAGCGCACCGGTACGACCGACCTGAATGTCGATCGCCTCGAGCCGGGTCCAGGCCAGTTCTGCCGGGAATTTATGCGCAATCGCCCAGCGGGGCGTCGTTGACCGAAACCCAAGCCGGGCTTGAAGACCCAGGTCGTTCACCTTGTAGACAACCCCGTCGATGTCATATCCAAGGGTCGCACGCTGTGCTTCGATCTGGCGATAATGATCCAGCATCTGCTGGGTTGTGTCACACAACCTAGTCAAGTCGTTTACTTGGAACCCAAGAGACTTCAGTCGCTGAATTGCCTCCATTTGTGTATTCGCCAATGGCGCGGACAATTCCCCCCAGGCATAAGCAAAAAACCGCAGCGGACGTGATCGAGTGATCGACGCGTCCAGTTGCCGTAAAGAACCAGCCGCAGCGTTTCTGGGATTGGCAAATGTCTTGCCCCCGGTTTCGGTTTGTCGCGCGTTGAGTGCATCGAAATCGGCGTGAGACATATAGACCTCGCCGCGTACTTCCAACACATCGGGTGCATCGTCGATTTCATGTGGAATATCGGTCACCGTTAACGCGTTGGCAGTCACGTTTTCACCGACTTCGCCATCACCACGGGTTGAGGCCTGAACCAACTTGCCGCGCTCGTACCGCAAAGACAACGAAAGACCGTCAATTTTGGGCTCAGCGGTAAAAGCGAGCGGCGCATCGCCGGACAGACCAAGATACTTTCGAATCGAACGATCGAAATCGGCGACGTCTTCGTCATCGAACGCATTGCCCAAAGACATCATGCGAACAGCATGCGTAACCTTCGAGAACCCCTCTGCAGCGCGCGCGCCAACCTGATCAGTCGGGCTATCCGGACGCTTGAGATGCGGAAATCGCTCCTCGATGTCCAAGTTCCGGCGCTTCAAAGCGTCGTAATCCGAGTCCGATATCTCTGGTGCGTCCTCGGCGTGGTACAGTTGGTTGGCCCTGAGGATTTCAGCTGCCAGCCGAGCCAATTCAGCCTGCGCCGTGTCCTCGGTCAGCTCTGATACCGGAATGGATTCGCTCATGGCCTCGCCCCGTCACGTTTTCTTGGACCCCAGTGATAGGGCGAGGCCATGGCTAGGTCCAGTACTGTGCTGAGCCGTGAGCGAGGTTGCCGCCCTGGACCAGCGACGGCAGTGATAGGATGAAATCAGGCGCCAACCGCCATGCGGGTTTCGTCAACACTATTCGCCTGCGGATCGCGCAGAACATATCCCCGGCCCCAGACCGTTTCGATATAGTTCTCGCCGCCCGTGGCATTGCTGAGCTTCTTGCGCAGCTTGCAAATAAACACGTCGATTATTTTCAGTTCGGGTTCGTCCATCCCGCCATAGAGATGGTTCAGGAACATTTCTTTGGTCAGGGTCGTTCCCTTACGCAGGCTCAGAAGCTCCAACATCTGGTATTCCTTGCCAGTCAGGTGCACCGTCTTGCCCGCCACCTCGACCGTCTTGGCATCCAGATTGACCGCCACGCGACCGGTGTGGATGATCGATTGCGAATGCCCTTTTGACCGCCGGATGATCGCATGAATTCGCGCCACCAGCTCTTCGCGGTGGAAAGGTTTGGTCAGGTAATCGTCCGCTCCAAAACCAAAGCCCTTTATCTTGCTTTCGGTGTCATCCGCGCCGGACAGAATCAGGATCGGTGTTTCAACGCGCGCAATCCGAAGCTGGCGTAAAACCTCATGCCCGTTCATATCCGGCAGGTTCAAGTCCAGCAGTATCAGGTCATAATCATAGAGTTTCGCCAGATCGATACCTTCTTCGCCCAGGTCCGTCGCATACACGTTCAGATTGGCATGTGTCAGCATCAACTCGATGCTTTTTGACGTTGTTGGATCATCCTCGACAAGAAGTATTCGCATTACACTGCTCCAATTCAGTTCAATCTTTCCAATTAAAATCGAGCCTGAACAAAAATGGTTAATCTGGCGTTACCGTTGAATCTTTTATTCACTTTCTCCCCTAGGTTGTCGATATTTTTTTAATGCCGTCACTTTCAACGCGTCCACACCGTGTTCGGCGACCATCGATACCCATGTGTTGAATTCTTCGTCGCAGATACCGTACTGCTTTTTCGCATCAGACAATGAAATCAGTCCGTAAAGCACGCCCCTCACCACCAGAATCTTGCGTGACGCGACCCATCTGCGTGTATCCGCCGGTGGCAAATCCGCCCGTGTCATAATGGATCCATCCGGCAACGTGATCGACCTTGGTCCTTCCACTTTGTGCAAATACATCTTTCTACCCTTTTCCTGCTGCATCAAAGCTGACTCCAGCCTACTTAAAGCCAAGTGAAACCGCCCCTTGAGAGTGTGTAGAATTTTCCTATATTCTGCCGGTCTTTCTTAACCCGAACTGGAACCGCCAATGGCCCTCGATACCGAGACCCCGCTGAACACGCTTGGCTTTGCCAAACCGCCCTCGGACACGCGGGTGGTTGTGGCTATGTCTGGTGGTGTAGACAGTTCTGTTGTGGCGGCCTATCTCGCGGACCAGGGATATGACGTGATCGGTGTGACGCTGCAGCTTTATGACCACGGGGCGGCATTGGCCAAGAAAGGTGCGTGCTGTGCGGGGATCGACATCCACGATGCGCGGCGCGTTGCGGAAGAGCGCGGCTTTCCGCATTACGTTCTGGATTATGAGAACATCTTCAAAGACGCGGTGATTGACGAATTCGCGGACAGTTATTTGGCCGGCGCAACACCGGTGCCCTGCATTCGCTGCAATGAACGTGTGAAGTTCAAGGACCTGCTGGAAACCGCCAAGGATCTTGAGGCTGACTGCATGGCCACGGGACATTACATCCAGCGCAAGATGGGCTCCAATGGTCCGGAACTGCACAGTGCCGAGGATGCGAACCGCGACCAATCCTATTTTCTGTTCTCGACCACGCCCGAGCAACTGGACTTCCTGCGCTTCCCGCTGGGTCATCTGCCTTCAAAAGACGCGACACGCGAGATGGCGGCGCAATACGGGTTGGCGGTGGCGGACAAACCCGACAGTCAGGACATCTGTTTTGTGCCCAACGGCAACTATGCCAGCGTGATCGAAAAGCTGCGCCCGGGTGCAGCTGAACCCGGCGAGATAGTCCATGCCGATGGCCGTGTGCTGGCCCAGCATGACGGCGTTATTCACTACACAATCGGGCAACGCCGCGGATTGGGCATCGGTGGTCTTAGCGAGCCGCTTTACGTGGTCAAGCTGGACGTGGACAAAAAACAGGTCGTGGTTGGGCCCAAAGAAATGCTGGCCACCCGTGTCATCCCTGTGCGCGAGATCAACTGGCTTGGGGATGAACCGTTCACCTCTCGGGATGAGTGGCACTTCTCGGTTAAAGTCCGCTCGACCCGTCCACCGCGTGAGGCGATCATCCGGCCGCTTTCGAACACCACAGCCGAGGTTGAGCTGCTGACGCCCGAGGAAGGCATATCGCCCGGGCAGGCCTGTGTGTTTTACGAAGGTGAAGGCAGCCGCATTTTTGGCGGCGGCTGGATTTGGCGCGGGTACTAAATCGCGTCAGTCCAGGAGTTGCTTAGGATATAAAGACCGGCACAGATCATCACATAGGGAACAAGGCGTTCCAGTCTTTGTGCCAGCCCGCCGGTCATGAAGCTTGCGCGCGCGCCCATCAAGCCCAACAGCGCCAACCCCAAGGCCGCCAGCGTCGCACCGATTACTCCTGCCGCCCGGAAACTGGGAATTGAATCCGCCAGCAGTGGCGCCAGAACGGCAAACGTGTCCATCGATAGGCTGATAAACAGCATCATGGTCACAAGCATAGAAGCGCCTGCAGAAACCCTCGGGGTTTCCTCGGACCGTTGCCCCCAAATCTGTCGAACCACGCCGATAACGCCAAGTGTCAGCGGGATCACCCCCAGATACCCGGCCCACTGCGGCACCACATCCTCGACCCCAAAAGCCAGCAGCAGAGCAGCGTAAATCACGATTATCTGCGCCAACAAGAAGCCAAGAACTGCGCGCCGCGGACCAGAAACCATCATCAGCGCCAGCAAAGCAGCCAGATTGTCAAGATTTGTCAGCACTTGTGCCATGAAAGCCGAAGCGGCAAAAACCACATGGTCCAGCATCACGCGCCCATCCGTTCCAGAACCGCTCGGGCAGCACGCAATCCGGGGGCCTCACCACCGCGCCCCAACCGTTCCATCGTCAGTTCCATGGCATCGCGCTGGTCATCGGGTGAATTCGAAACCTGCGTCAACGCAGCTGCAATCTTGCCCGGTTGACACTCGTCCAGAAGGCATTCGGGCACGGCACGTGTGTCGGACACAAGATTGACCAGCGTCACCGTAACCAAATTGACCATCCGTTCTGCCATCTTCTGCGTCAGCCAGCTGAGCCGATATGCAATAACCATCGGGGTCGACTGTGCTGCCAACTCAAGCGAAACGGTCCCGGACGCAGCCAGCGCCAGATCAGCCGCCGCGAAGGCCGCGCGTTTCTGCCCCTCGGCCTGATCCGATGGCAAGTTGCGCGGGTCCACGACCACGGGGCTGCCCGGCCAGTTGCGGACATGCTCGGACACTGCGTCGACCATATGCGCTACCGCTGGAACAACTACGCGTGCGGTCGGACGCTCATGCAGAAAGATCGACAGAGCTTCGCCAAAGACCGGGGCTAGCCGGTCGACCTCGCCTCGGCGTGATCCAGGCAAGGCCAATACCAGAGGTGCATCACCCAGATCATACGCCGTGCGGAAATCTGTGATGTCCTGTTCTGACGCGATGGGTTCATTCACAACCGGATGGCCGACAAAGTCACACTCCATTCCGGCACGTTCCATATAGGGCGGCTCAAACGGCAGCAGGGCAAGAACATGGTCGATGACCTTGGCCATCTTATCCGCCCTGCCCGGACGCCACGCCCAGACAGAAGGCGCCACATAGTGAACGGTGCGAATGTCACTGGCGGATTTGACCAGCTTGGCCACGCGCAGCGAGAAATCCGGGCTGTCGATGGTGATCAGAACATCGGGCTGCGTATCAAGTACGGCCTGCCCGGTTTCGGATATACGGCGTTTGAGGTGAAAGAATTTCGGAAGAACTTCAACCAATCCCATGACACTGAGCTCGGCCATGGGAAAACGGCTCTGCAATCCTTGCGCCTGCATCAGGGGACCGCCGACGCCGTCAAACTCAACATCCGGGACGAGCGTCTTCAGGCCCTCCATCAATGCCCCGCCCAGCCGGTCGCCCGAGGGTTCTCCGGCGACCAGAAAGACTCTCATCAGACCGTCCGCTCGCGCACGGTCAGGAACAGGCCCAGGCGGTTACATTCCTCGATAACGCGATCCCGTTGAAGTACAAGAACACCGCCCTTTTCGATGACAATCCCGGACAAGCCGGCAGCAACGGCGCCTGATACGGTATCGGGCCCAATCGCCGGCAAGTCTACTCGCCGATCCTGTTGAGGCTTGGGACCTTTGAATAATACGCCACCCCCAGCGTCCGGTCTCTGGGTCAGGGATTGCAGCATCCATGCGGTGCCAAAAATACTCTCGATAGCCAGCGCCTGCCCTTTCAGAACAATGCAAGCTTGCCCGATATCCGCAGGCCCCATGGCACGCAGAATTCCGGCCGCCCGGTCAGCGTCGGCCAGATCGTTTTCAGATGGCTGGGCCTCGGTCAAGCAACCCAACGGCGGCAGAAGCTCGGGCGCGATCTGATGGGCCGCGCGAACATTCATCCCGGCGTCCTCAAATATGCCAATCACAGCGCGCAGTGCACCATCGTCGCCTGACATGATCGCTTTTTGCAGGATCGGAACCAGAGGCATCGTCGCTGCGTCAATGCGAGTGGGATCGACGACCGGACGTCGCACTGCCCCGGCCATGCATATCTGGGTTACACCACGCGACTTGAGCTCGGCAATGAAGCTCCCGAGTTGCTCAAGTGGGAAGACAAGCTCTGCCGACAAGCTATCCGGCTCAAACCCTTCCAACGCGCAGATCAGAGGGCGTTCGGACAACGCAGGTACAAGTTCACCAGGCAACGCGCCCGTTCCTGCGATCAACGCCAGCATAGTATTATTTCCCCGGTGTCAGGAAAGAGCGGTCCGTGTCACCGGTCACAAAATCGACAATCTGACGGACATACTCGCTTTCGACGTCTTGACCCAAACGCTTGGCGCGATCCATGAACGTGCCCTCACCTTCAGACAACTCTCGGAACGCTGCGCGCAGGGCCGAGATGTCAGCCCTTGTAACGCCGCGACGTTTGAGACCGACGAGGTTCAGACCGTCCAACTCGCCGCGAGGCGCCTGAACGAGGCCATATGGGATCACATCCTTGGCCACCATAGTCAGCGCCCCGATAATGGCGCCCTGCCCGACACGCACCCATTGGTGCAGACCTGAGATGCCACCGACGATCACGTCATCCTCGATGACGCAATGACCCGCCGCGCCGGCGTGGTTGACCATGATGACACGGTCGCCAATCTGAACATCGTGGGCAACGTGCACACCTGCCATCAACAGACAGTCATCCCCGATCCGAGTTACGCCGCCACCACCTTCGGTGCCGGTATTCACAGTCACATGCTCGCGGATACGGTTGCGTTTGCCGATCTCCAGTCGCGTATTCTCGCCGCCGAACTTCAGATCCTGCGGAATCTCACCGATGACTGAAAAATTGAAGATCACGCTATCTTCGTCAATCGACGTATCGCCAGTCACCACGACATGCGATTTCAATTCGACCCGATCCCCAAGACGGACCTGTGCACCAACGTAACAGAACGGACCGATTTTACAGTCCTGACCTATTTGTGCACCGTCTTCGATAATTGCGCTGGGATGGATTCCGCTCATGCCGTTTTTTCCATGTCCCAGTCGACATAGGCCGAGAATTCAGCCTCGGCAGCAACTTCGCCCTCAACCGTCGCACGACCGCTGAACTTGAAAATCTTACCACCCTTTTTGCCGCGAACCGTTTCGACATGCATCTCAAGGACATCGCCCGGAACAACCTTGCGTCGGAATTTGCACTTGTCGATGTTCATGAAGTAGATCAGCAACTCGCTGTCGATGACATCCATGCCAACGCCCAGCATGACGCCCGCTGTTTGCGCCATGGCCTCCACTATGGTCACACCAGGCATAATCGGAGTACCCGGGAAATGCCCCTGAAAGTGCGGCTCGTTCATGGTAACGTTCTTGATGCCCACTGCGGATTGATATCCTGAAATATCCACGACCTTGTCGACCAGAAGAAACGGATAACGATGCGGTAGAATGCGCTGAATCAACTGAATGTCGGCACTCTTGGTTTCCGTGGTCATTGTGCAGATGTCCCGTTCTGAATTTCTCTGTTCCGCGTGGTTAGCAATACCAGTCCCTAAGGGCAAGCCAACCTATTCGCCGCGCCCATCCTCAAGCGCCTGCCCATCACCGATGGCCGCATTGATCCGCGCGATAGCTGCGTCAGTGATATCAGACGCGTCCGAACTCAGGAAAACGCTGGACCGTTCGATAATGATCGAAGCGCCCGTTTCGCGCATCAGCTCAATCAATACGGGCTGCGCCATCTCGACAAAGGTATTGCGCGCTTCCTCGCTGCGCTGTGCCAATGCATCCAATTTGGCCCGTTGGCTCTCGCGATGCTTTTGAACCTTGTCGTCAAATGCCTCGGCCAGAGGACGAAACTGTTCGGCCGTCAGCTCAGCCCTTTGTTCCGTTAAATCTCTTTCCTCTTTGCTGAGCGCAGCAACAATGCGTTCGTTCTCCTCGGCCAAAACTTCGCTTTCCGCTTCTATTTCGCGAAACACGCGCTGACCGAATGCCGACCCGGAAAACAATTTCTCGCCCGAAATCGTCAACACACCTAATTGCGGCACACCTAGTTGTTGCGCTTCAACGGCACCAGCCGTTCCCAACGCCAGAAACACACACAGGGCCCGGATCGGGCCCTGTAATCTGTTTGTTAATCCCACGAACATCAGATTTTAGAACTGAGCCTGAATGGTCAGGTCAAAGTTCCGTTCCTTGTCAAAGGCTTCCTTTTTCAACGCGTGGGAGAAGTTGAAACGCAACGGTCCAAACGGAGTAGTCCAGAGCACTGAAAGCCCGACCACATGACGGATGGAACCATCTGCCCCAACGATATTGCCACCCGCAGTATTAACGTTGTTGAGATTGTAAAGGTTTCCAACGTCGTAGAACACACCACCACGCAGACCAAGCTCTTCAGGTAGTCCCAGCGGAAAGTCCGACTCGAACCGGGCAACCCAATAGTAGTTACCGCCAATCGCGTCATCCTGACCGTTAGACAAATCGCGCGGGCCAATGCCGGCAGGTTCAAAGCCTCGGAAAACACTCGGCCCCAAAACAAAGCGATCAAGGGTTCGGCTAAAGTCGTTGCCGGTCCAATTCAGGGCGCCAAGTTCCAGTGTGGCGCGCAAAACAACTTCTTCATTCAGCACTCTTTGCTGCGCAATCGCGCGAGCTGTCGTCCTTATAAACTCACTGTCTCCACCCAAACCGGCGGCATCAACATTCGCTTCAAGAAGCACGCCGGCATTGGGGTTCAGACCACCCAAGCGACTGTCGTAGACATAAGAGAGACCAATCGAACTGGCGGTCCGCTTACCCTGTGCAATTTCCGAAGAAATCACGGCGCCGCTGGTTTGCCCGCTTTGCTCAGTCATTTCGCTGCGATTCCAGCCGTAGCGCAACCGCAGCGAGGATAGCTCGCCGATGGCATAGCTCAGCTGAGGATTGAAGAACACGCTTTTGGTGTCAAAGGTCGCAAAACTTGAATTGGTGGTGGCCAGACCAGTTCCGAGATCAAACCGCAGTTTCCGACCTAGCAAATAGGGCTCGCTAAAGTTTATTACGTATTGTTCCGAGTCCTGTGCAGTTGACAGTGTAATCCCAAGGTTTTGACCACGCCCCAGGAAGTTGGACTCGTTCAAGCCGATTGCGATCCCGATACCATCTGAAACCGAGTAACTGCCACCCAGGCTAAGCGAGCCTGTCGGCTGTTCTTCGACATCTACGTCCACGATCACTTGACTGGGGGTAGAGCCCTCGCGGGTTTCAACGTCTGCCACAGCAAAGAACCCAAGCGCACGGATGCGCTCTGCGCTTTGGCGGATTTCGCGCGGGTTGAACGGATCGCCTTCAACCGTGTCGAACTGACGGCGGATCACCTGATCTAGTGTGGTGGTATTACCCTCGATATCGATACGCTCGACAAAGATCCGAGGACCCTTGGTTAGAACAAACTGAACATCCAGGGTCAGATCCCGTTCATTACGGGTCACACGGGGTTCAACCCGCAGGAAGTCGACACCCTGCTTGATGCCCAGCCGCTCCTGACGCGCGATCGAGTTTTCGATCAACGTAGGTGAATAAACAACGCCCGGTTTGATCTTGAGTGCGTCCTGATAAGCGGCCGCATCTACGCCCGGAATTTCGCTTACGGTCGAAATATTACCGAATTTGAACTGCTGCCCCTCGGTAACATTGATGACCAGGAAGAATGCATCGCGCTCGCGGGTCAGTTCCACATTCGCACTGTTGACGCGGAAGTCTGCATAACCTCGAGATAGGTAGAAATCTCGCAGCACCTGTTTGTCGAATTCGATCCGATCCGCAATAAAGGTATCCCCACGCAGGAAGGTCCGCAGGAAATTGGCCTGTTTGGTCTCCAGAACGCGGCGTAAACGCCGGTCGGAATAAGCCCGGTTGCCCACAAAACTCACGCGTTCGATTTCGATGGTGGTGCCTTCGGCAACCTCAAAAACAAGATCAACACGATTGTCGCTACGACGAATGATGCGCGGAATGACGGTGGCCGCAATCCGACCCTGTGCGGAATACACTTCAGCGATCAGATCCGCGTCCGCTTCCGCCACCTGCGGAGTAAATACGCGTCTCGGCTGAGACGCGATCGCATCCAGCAAAATATCGTCTTTGACGCGGCGGTTCCCCTCAATGCTGATCTGGTTGATCGTGGGATATTCCTCGACTTCGATGACCAGAGTGCTGCCTCGAGGCGTCAGTTCAACTGTCTCAAAAACGCCACTGTCAAGCAAACGCTGAAAGGCATCATTTAGCTGCCCAGCTGTCACGGTTTGACCAGCTTCGATTCCCGTTCGCGTGATAATCGTCGAGGTTTCGATCCGCCGATTTCCTTCAACCTGGAAGTTGGTGATCGTGTAAGTCTGCGCCTGAACCGCCTGCGGCAAAGCCAGTAAACTCAGCCCCGTAAAGAGAAAAAGAAACGCTAGTGCTCGCCACAAAATCTTGCCTTGCGACATGTTCAAGCCGCAGGATGTGCCCGTACCTCTGCTGTCCGCCATGTTTTTTTTCTACCCAGAATTTTCAGACTTTAGCAGTTGAGTAGCGGGTATGCCCCGTCTTGTCAAAAGACCAAACGGCAAAGGCGCACATTGTTTTGCGCACTTAACAAGTCGACAATTTCAGAAGAATCACAGACCTAGGATATACGCACCAGCGGCCAGAGCTAACGCGGTCACACCAAAGCTGAGCAGCATGTCCCAGTTCAACAGGAACAGGAAACTGAAACTCCTATAAGATTTTTGCAGCGCCTTGGTCATAGCGACAGGGTCCGTTAGTCAGATTTTGCACAAAAGAACTTACCCTCGAAATAAGGCATTTTTGCGTCCCGACCGTGCCGACCCTGCCTTATTTAGCAGAACAGGTCATTGCTGACTGAAAAAAGCATCAAGGACAGGATCAGCGTTATACCGATTCCCATCAGCACACGCAGCGCCTTGTCGCTGGGAGGTTTCCCCGCAACGGCCTCATAGGCGTAAAACACCAGATGCCCGCCGTCCAACGCGGGAATCGGGAACAGGTTCAGCAAACCTACAGCTGTCGACAGAACCGCGATGAAAAAGACAAAGTTCTGCGCTCCCTGGCTGGCCATCGCACCCGAGGTTTCGGCGATGCCAATTGGGCCGGATATGTTGCACGTGCTGATAGCCCCGGTAATCATGTGCCACATGCCGGACAACGATCCCTCAATGATACGGACTGTCTGGCGCACACCGCCCGTTAGCGAATCCCACACTCCAGCCGGAACTGTTGCCGGTTCAAGCATCATCCCACCAACAATGCCAATGCGCCAATGCGTTACAAATCCGCCTTCAGGCCGAGGTTCATCTGTCCGGCGCGGGGCCAACGCAAACTCAAGATCGGCTCCGTCCCGCCAAACGTCCAACAACAGAGCCCGCCCATCCGAACTTTCAACGTGTTCCTTGAGTTGTTCGAAAGCAAAGATCGGGTCGCCGTCCACGGCCGTGATGACGTCACCGGCCTGCAGTTGAATGTCCATCGCCGCGCTTCGTGGCGCAACTTGCTGAATCAATGGGGGAAACAGCCAAGGCGCCGATACGTCGATAGTCAGTCCGTCTCGGATGACCCTATAATCCAGAACCGGCTCAACTGGCAGCGCATCGGTGAATTCGGACCAGGTGCTCTGGTCATCGAAATCCGGTGTCGTGATACCAGCGATGGCAACAATCTCGTCACCATCCTGAAGACCCTGAACTGTGCCGGGCAATGGGTGCAGCGCGCCAACGGTCAAAGGTTCGCGTGATACGCCCTGTGACCAGAAAATCAGACCAAAGACCAGTATGGACATCGCGAAATTGAACACCGGTCCAGCCGCCACGGTCGCGGTTCGGGCCCACAAGGGCGCTCCATGCATGGTACGGCGCAGTTCTTCAGGGGTCTGCTCCGAGATTTGGCCCATCGCCTCTTCGTCTTTTCCCGAAGCTGCGTTGGAATCGCCCAGGAATTTCACATAGCCACCAAGGGGCAACAAAGCGATCTGCCACCGTGTTCCGCGCTTGTCGACGCGGCTCCATAGGACAGGACCAAAGCCGATCGAGAACACCTCGGCATGAATGCCGGACCAGCGACCCACGATGTAGTGGCCGTACTCATGAACGGCTACGATGACGGATAGCGCCACTACAAATGCCAGCACAGTGTACAGCAAACCGCCAAATTGTGGGATCAAAGAGAATATGTCCAAAAGTTTTATCCTGCTCGTTCAAGTACGGCTTCATCGATCCACTTACGTGCCAGATGGTCCGTTTGCTGCACGTTATCAAGGGTCAAAGCGGCATCAATAAGGCTGTCTGCAGTGTCGAAACGGTCGAGAACCGACGACACCATGTCAGCCATGTCCAAAAAGCCCGTGCGGCGGGCAATGAAATGATCAAGCGCCCTTTCCTTCGCTGCATTGAACACAGCTCCGGACAACCCGCCACGGTCCATTACTTCACGCGCAAGACGCAATGCGGGATAGCGGGCTTCATCGGGGGCCACAAAACGCAATTGCCCCAGCGCCGCAAGATCCAGTCGCGGCACCGGCAATGCCTTCCGTTCGGGCCAGTGCAGCGCGTAACCGATAGCATGACGCATGTCTGGGGCGCCGAGGTGGCTCATGATCGCGCCGTCACGGAAACCGACAAGAGCATGTACGATAGACTCGGGGTGCACGAGCACTTCGATATTTTCAGGATGAATGCCAAAAAATTCTTTTGTTTCTATGACTTCCAGCGCTTTGTTGAACATCGAAGCGCTATCGATAGTGATGCGCTGCCCCATGTTCCAATTAGGATGGCTTGAGGCTTGCTCAACCGTCGCATTAGCCAGATCACTCAGTGGCCAATCTCGAAACGCTCCACCGCTGGCAGTGATGATAATGCGCTCGACCGAGGCCATATCCTCACCCACAAGAGCCTGAAAGACAGCGGAATGCTCGCTGTCCACCGGTAACAGGCGCGCGCCGTGTCTGCGCGCGGTTTCCAGTACCAGCGGACCGGCGCAAACCAGCGTTTCTTTATTTGCCAGGGCCAATGTTGCGCCTTGTTCAAGCGCTGCTATGCCCGGCGCCAGCCCTGCGGCGCCAACAATGGCCGACATCACCCAATCCGCCGGACGCGATGCGGCCTCGGTCAAAGCCGCCTGCCCCGCTGCCGCTTGGATTCCAGTTCCCGACAACGCACTGCGCAAGTCATCCAGCCGATCCTCGAAAGCCGTGACCGCCAAGTCCGCCCCTAAACGCTGCGCGTCCCGGGAAAGTTGCGCAATATTTGCGCCGCCGGTCAAAGCTACGACATCATAGGATGCAGGATCGCGGGAAATCAGATCAATTGTGTTTTGCCCAACCGAACCGGTTGCACCGAATATCGACACTTTACGCATCACATTCCTCCGGGTGCATAAAACAACCCTGCGAGAAGTATGAACAGCGATGCCCCCATCATACCATCAAAACGATCCAGGAATCCGCCGTGACCGGGGATAAGATTTGAACTGTCTTTCACACCGAACTTCCGTTTGGTTGCGCTTTCGACGATGTCACCCGCCTGACTTGCCATCGACGCCAGTACCGAGATGGCGACAAATGCAACGCCAAACCCCGCGTGAGCTGCAAAAAATGTGCCCACCAGCGCCGCTGCCGCCCAGCCACCAGCCGTTCCGGACCAGGTTTTCTTTGGGCTGACCCGCGGCCAGAATTTGGGCCCGCCGATCGCCTTGCCGACAAAGTACCCCGCCACATCCGTAGCCACCACGATCGAGATCAGCCAGACCATCCAGCCGAAGCCCATATTCTCGCGGATCGAGATAAAGCCCAGCCCTGATGCGGCAATCCAGACCGCGAACAGCACGTAAATTCCCTTTGCACGTTTGATCTGCCCGGCGCCGACGAGCGCAGGTGCCAAAAGGAACGGTAGTTTATAGAGCGGTGGTAGATGGTAACTGAGAACCACGGCGACACCGGTTAAAATCCCCAATTGAAGCGCAACACCGAACCGCTCCGGATCAATCATCCGTACCAGTTCCCATGTCATCAGGCCGCAGGCGGCAGCGATAAAGATCTCGAACCACAGCCCGCCCAACCAGACTTCGACTGCGCCGATAGCCACCAGCACCGCCGCAGACAAAACCCTGGCCGTCAGATCAGACCATCGGCCGTCGCTCATACCGAAACCGCCCCGAACCGTCGTTCGCGGGCCCCGAAACTGCGGCATAGACGTTCCAACTCGGCTGCCGTGAAATCGGGCCATAAAGTATCGATGAATTCGTATTCCGAATACGCCGATTGCCAGAGCAGAAAGTTCGAAATGCGCGCTTCGCCGCTGGTACGGATCACCAGATCCGGATCCGGCAATACCCTTGTATCCAGGTATTTTGGCAAGGTCTCTTCGTCGACGTCTTCAGGGCGCAAACGGCCTTCAGCGACATCGCGAGCGAGACGTTTGGTAGCCCGCGCCACCTCGTCTCGTCCGCCGTAATTCAGAGCTACCGTCAAGTGAACAAGATCATTGTCCTGCGTTTCCCGCTCAAGCGTGTCCATCAGCTCAGTCAACTTGGAATCAAGGCGAACGCGGTCTCCGATGAAACGAACACGAATACCGTTTTCCTTGAGGGTCCTTGCCTCTTTGACGATATACCGGCGAAACAGACTCATCAGCCCTGCCACTTCAGCCTGAGTCCGTTTCCAGTTCTCGGTCGAAAAGGCAAAAACGGTCAGATACTTGATCCCCAACCCCGGGCAGGCTTCAACCACCTCACGCACACGTCGAGCACCCGCGTGGTGGCCGAATAACCGGGGTCGTCCCCGCGCCTGTGCCCAACGACCGTTGCCGTCCATGATGATCGCCACATGCGTGGGGCCTACGGCAGGCGTATTATGAGGATCCTTGGGCATATCAGCGGGTCAGACCTGCATGATCTCTGCTTGTTTGGTCTCAAGTGCTTCGTCGACGGTTTTGATCATCGCGTCCGTCAGATCCTGCACCTCCGACTCCCAGAATTTCTGGTCATCTTCGGACATGCCGTCGGACTTGGCTTTTTTGATCTGGTCCATGCCATCGCGGCGAACATTGCGAATGGAAACGCGGGCGCTTTCGGCGTACTGACCGGCAACTTTGCCCAGCTCACGTCGGCGCTCCTCGTTCAACTCGGGGATCGGCAACATGATAATCGTCCCGTTCAGCTGGGGATTGATGCCAAGACCACTTTCGCGGATCGCCTTTTCCACCTTACCGACCAAGGACTTATCCCAAACGTTCACGGTGACCATGCGGGATTCGGGAACGTTTACAGTCCCAACCTGGTTGATCGGGGTCATCGTGCCATACGCATCAACCATAACCGGTTCCAGCATCGAGGCCGACGCACGACCGGTTCGAAGAGATGCAAATTCAGTCCTGAGATTGGCCATTGCGCCATCCATGCGGCGCTTCAGATCATCGGTGTCCAGTTCGAAATCGTCAGACATTCTGCTCACTCCCCGTCTTCAGGTGCTATTGGGATGCGTCTTAAGCCATCGCAAATGGGATGTATAGCAATCATGAGCAGGAATTGTGTCAATGACCAGAGTTGTTTCCACTCGGGACGTAAAAACCGGATTACGGGAAAACCGGCCGTTTTGATGAACAGCCGGTTCTGGAAATGTTCGGGAATCAACTGTTAACGTCGACGACAACGCGACCTTTCACCTGCCCATTCAGAATGTCAGCGCCCAATTTCGGCAAGTCAGACAAAGTCGCCGGGTGCACCATCGCATCAAGCTTGTCCATCGGCAGATCCGTCGCAATCCGCTGCCATGCGCGCACACGGTTGTCATAGGGCTGCATCACACTGTCGATGCCCAGTAAATTGACACCGCGCAGCAGAAACGGGATCACCGTCGCCGGCAAGGCGGCGCCCCCCGCCAACCCTACCGCGGCGACCGAGCAGCCATACTTCATCTGCCCAAGAACACGGGCCAGCATGGCTCCTCCGACAGCGTCCACGCAACCTGCCCAGGTTTCGCTCTCAAGCGGTCGTTTAGTGGTTTCGTTCAACTCATCCCTCGCCACGATGGTCGTTGCACCCAGGGACTTCAGGTAATCCGCAGTCTCGGGTCGCCCTGTCACCGCAGCCACTTCATAGCCGAGATTGGCCAAAATGGCCGTCGCGACCGAGCCAACGCCTCCGGCTGCGCCAGTGACCAGAACCGGTCCATGACCCGGCTCCATTCCATGATCCTCCAGCGCCATGACCGCGAGCATTGCCGTAAACCCTGCGGTGCCCACAGCCATTGCCTGCCGGGTATCCAGCCCATCCGGCAGAGGAACCAGCCAATCCGCCCGCGCATTTGCTTTTTGCGAATACCCGCCCCAATGGGCTTCACCCACGCGCCATCCGGTCAATACAACCTTTTCGCCCGCCTTGTAACGGTCGTCAGTTGAGGTTTCGACAGTACCTGCGTAGTCGACACCCGGGATATGAGGGTAGCTCCGCACCAGCCCGCCGCCTTTGGGCGACATGCACAGACCGTCCTTGTAGTTTACGGTCGAGAATTCGACAGCAACCGTCACTTCGCCGACGGGCAAATCGTCCAGAGACATCTGCTTTACGGCCGCACTTGCAAGACCACTTTCTTCATCTTTTTCAACAACTAGTGCATTGAACATCATGTCTTCTCCTTTGGTCGGCCTGTCCATAGGCCATCTTCCAAAACCTGTTTTACTCAGCGCCAGAAATTCTCTTGCACCTCAGCCCATCTCATACCGTGTTCAGTCATGACCTCGACTCGTGTTCCGGCGGACCAATGCGCACGGTCGACCATGCCAATGGCAACGTTCACCTCAAACTCGGGCGAATAGACCGCCGACGCGATTTGGCCAACTGGCTGTCCCGCTGCCAATAGCGGCCAGGATTGAGTGCACGGTCCAATATTGCCTTCGATCACCATAGGCCGAATAATCCGCGGCGGCCCGTTCTTTGCCTGATCCGCCAACGCCGCCTTGCCGATGAAATCCAGAGGCGAGTTACAAAACCGGGCCAATCCACATTCATACGGTGTGTTTTCACGCCGCATATCCGAACCAAAGCTAAGCAAACCGCTTTCGACCCGCTCAATATTGTTCGGGCAGCCCGCCCGAACTTTCAGGTCCTGCCCATTGGCAAACAGACAGTCCCATAGTGGCATACCGTAGTCCGCGCCTTCGACATAAATCTCGAACCCACCTTGCTTGGACCAGCCGGAACGAGCAACGACAAACGCTTTATCTTCGAACATCAAGCGCTTGTAACGGAAGAACTTAATGTCTCTGATCTCATCACCGAATACGCGGGCCATAAGCTCATCTGCCTTGGGTCCCTGAACAGCCAAAGGTGAAACATCGGGTTCCGTGATCTCAACATCAAGGTTCAGCGCGATGGCAATTCCCAACGCAAATTGCCACAAATCGCCATCCGCTACGGACAGCCAATAGTGGTCGTTTGCCAGTTTGATCGCGACCGGGTCATTCAGCATGCCGCCGTTCTGATCGACTATCGGAACGTAGTAGCACTGATCATCCCGCATCAGGTCCATGTCACGCGGGCTTAGCATACGCATCAGGCGCAAAGCATCCGGACCTTTGATCTGCACTTGCCGCTCACAGGAGACGTCCCAGACTTGTACGTGCTTTTTCAAATGCGCGGCATCCGCCTCTACGCTTTCAAAGAAAGTTGCCAGCAATGTGTGGTTGTAGACCGTGTAACCGCCCACTCCGGCAGCTTCGACGCCACGGGTGAACGGAGTTTTGCGAACCCGGCGGTTGGGGGTGATGACTGCCATTTCAATATCCTTCGGGCAGAAAGACCAGGTCACTGATCGGCGCCTTGGAGCCCGCCTCGGTCAACATCTGATGCAACTGGCCCCGATGGTGCGTCTGATGATTGAACATATGAATGATGCATTGCGCATAAGGCTTTGTCACATCATCTTCTTTTGCCGCAGAATACCAAGTGAAATCACCCGTCAGAGGTGCGTCGCCCAGCGATTCCGCCCACGCGGCGATGCGTGTATCGATCTCCGCTCGTAGCGGTAGCCAGGCCGCAAGATCAGAGCAGAGCGTGACACTGTCGGGAATGCCACCGCCGGGACCCTCACCCTTATCGAAACGGGAGATCCAAATCCAATCCCCCCAAAGCAAGTGATTGGCCGTCGCCATGATCGAGCCGAAGAACGCCCCGCGATCTCTGATTAATTCCGATGCTGGAAGCGCTTTGAGATAACCAGACAACTGATTGTTCTGCCAGCGATTATAGCGGGCCATCTCACGCGTATAGGCACCTGTGATCATCACTTTGGCCCGTGCCAGTCAATCGGACAAATTTCAGCGGATTTTCCGCCGAAATCCCATACGCGGCCATAGTCACGGACTTTGGACTTGATGCCGCGTGCGACGATGATGTCTGGTCCCATCCAGTATTTCGAGTTTGATACCATCACCGGATGCTCGGGGTCCTTGCCGGCGAGCATTTCGATTTCGCCCTGAATCTTACGACCGATTACGATCCGCCGTTTGTTGCCATCCCGCTCAATCTGAACCGGGGCACGCTCGGCACCGATGATCTCGCTGACCAGCATGGTGAACAGACCAGTGGTGCCACCGGCCTGGCCGCTGAAAATCTGCAATATCCCGTTATAGGCTTTACCGCTGGCGCGTTCGTCTACATAGGCAGCAACCTTCCACTGTCCTTCTCCCATGCGGCCCGGAATATCGACCAGCAGACCAACATTTAGCCCGGACAGGTCTTCGCCTTCATAATTGCCTTCATCAATGATGATTCCCATCCATGCGTGACAATGGCCCTCGGTCGGGGGGTGCGCACCCAGAGATACGACGCAGGGGCAAAACACATCGCAAGAGCAATTGAGGATCAACTCGCCCTTGATCGCCCAGTCCGTCGGACTCATCTCGCGCCGTTTGGGATTGGGCATCCGGCTGTCAATTCGTTGACTGATTGGCAATCTGTCCGCTTCAGGTTTCTTGTTTTTTGCCATCAGGTTATCCTCCGTAAATAATTCGGTAAACGAGCAGGCCAACGCCGCCCGCGATCAATGCAAACCCCAGCGGTTTTGTTACGATATGACCGATCTGAGGGAGTTTCTCTAAAACCATGAACAAGGTCGCCAAGCCCATCCACAACAGGCTCATGACCCCACCGACAAAGCCAAGCGCCATAAAGCCCCAACAGCAGCCAACGCAGAATGCACCAAGCCCAAACCCCATACGCAGACCGCCCGAAAACCCGGTTTTCCAGTGGCCCAGAAAATAGGTCATCGGGGTATGGCAGACGCCGTGACAGACCTCTTTGGTGCGGCTGAACTGAAAGGCGCCGACCGCGATCATCAACCCGCCGGCAAGAAATGGAGATTTTGCGATACCGAGCATATCAACAGCGCCGCCAAACAATAGCGCAAGCTGCATCGCAGTAATCAGTGCCGCAAATCCGACCCAAACGACAAAATATCCGAACAGAACGCCCAACCACCCTGCTCGCGTCCCGTTGGCGCTGTGGATCAGATCGTCATAGCTGCGCAAGGTTGGAACCAGCGTTGGCAGCATCATGGCGGCCATCATGATCGCCCACATCCAGAACAGAGGACCGAACTCCGCCATGGGCATGTACATGTCCATCCGCGGGTCCATGGCCTGCATTGCCGCGCCCATGGGTCCAGGTCGGCCGATCCAGTCCAGATCCATGTTGCGGCTCATCAAGACTATCATCCACCACGACCACAGGATCGCGACGTAGAAGCCCAGCCAAAGCCCGTTTCGGAAAATTGCGCGACTCACCTGTCCCTCCCGACTCATCGCCCTTGCTTTTCAAATGTCAGACTTTTAAATGTCAGACAAATAAAAATTCACCCCGGAACACGTCAATAATGAAAATCGATCCTCAGAGCCGCACTGACTTGTCAGCCCAAATCGCGGAGGCGATCCGGGATGCGATAGTTTCGGGACGATTGATCGTCGATGAACGACTACCCTCCGAAGCCGAACTTGCTGATCAGTTTCGAGTTTCGCGCCCAACGGTTCGAGAGGCCCTAAAACGGCTTGCAGCTCAATCACTTATACGCACGCAGCGCGGCGCATCCGGGGGCGCATTTGTCAACCGGCTAAGCTTTCCGGACGCCTATTCCCAACAAATCACCACGTCGACTCTGTTGCTGTCTATGAACGCGATTAGTTTTGACACCGCATGCGAGGCGCGCTTTGCGCTTGAACGGGCCTGTGCGCCGCTAGCGGCTGAACGTCGTACACCGGACCAACTGGCCTCCATGCGCGCCGAAATTTTTCGCCAATCTCAACCTGGCCTGACAGATGAGGCTTTTTGCGCTTCGGATGTTGCATTTCATCGGGCGCTTGTGGATGGCGCGGGCAACCCGGTGCTATCCTACCAGTTGGCCGGAGCCGTCGAGGCAATGCAGCCGTTGATGAACATGATCACCTTCAGCGAACGTTCGCGCGAGGAGATCATCGCGCTGCACGGCAAGATCGCTGACGCTTTGGATACTCATGACGCGGCAACCGTAGACTCGGCATTGATCGATCTTGAAACATACACGCGAAAGTTGGCGCGGGACGTCGCAGAAAAACGAAAAAGATCCGCTTAAAAACAAATCAGAATATGTCTTGACGATGTGAGGCAGCAGAAAGGAGAATCGGGCAGGCAGCATAGCGACCGGCGACAAGACCGGAACTCTCAATACAAATTGAATATCAATTACTTACGGGAGGATGTTATGAACCAAAGACCGGACCCGACCTTTTATCCATCTGCCAAATTGGCCATGGAGGGACCGACTGAGACGCTGGCTTTCACGCTAATGCTCAGCCCTGATTTTTCGCAACCAGACGGATTGGCAATCGTGAACGTCGATCCGACATCCAGCGATTATGGCAAAATCGTTCATCAGGTGATCATGCCGGAAAAAGGTGATGAGTTTCACCATTTCGGTTGGAACGCGTGCTCATCGTCACTTTCACCGCTCAGCGGTCATGCGTTTCTGGAGCGCCGGTATTTGATTATCCCGGGGATACGATCCAGCCGGATTTACATCGTCGACGTCAAAAGCCCGCTGGAAGCCAAGATTCACAAGATCATCGAACCAGAAGAGGTCTTTGCAAAAACCGGATACTCGCGCCCGCATACCATTCATTGCGGCCCTGAGGGGATTTATGTCAGCACTTTGGGTGGCGGTGGCGCGGATGGCACTGATGGCCCTCCGGGTATCTTCATCATGGATTGCGAGAGCTTCGAGATCATCGGGCGTTATGAGATCGAGCGAGGGGTGCAGGACAAGCATTATGATTTCTGGTGGAATCTGCCGCGCGACTACATGGTCAGCTCGGAATGGGCACTACCACCGCAGTTCGAAAATGGGATTGTAGCCGAGGATCTTCTGTCGAATAAATACGGGCACCGCATACATTTCTGGAACCTGCGCAATCGCACCAATATCCAGACCATCGATCTGGGCGAAAACCATCAGATGGCTCTGGAAATTCGTCCCGCACACGATCCCGTCAAGCAACATGGGTTCTGTGGCGTCGTTGTGGATACAACCAATCTGCAAGGCGCGATCTTTACCTGGTGGCGCAACAACGATGGCACTTTCGAGGCTAAGAAAACCATCACCATCGATCCGCAACCCGCCGATCCCGACGACCTGCCCGACCTGCTAAAAGGGTTCTCAGCGGTTCCACCCTTGGTCACCGATATCGACCTAAGTCTGGATGATCAGTATCTTTATGTTTCTTGCTGGGGGACGGGAGAAATGCACCAGTATGATGTTTCGGACCCAATGAACCCGAAACTGACAGGCAAAGTGGAAATCGGGGGTATCGTCAAAAAGACCAAGCACCCAAACGGTCAGGATTTTGGCTATGGCCCGCAAATGGTGGAAATCAGCCGTGATGGCAAGCGGGTCTACTGGACCAATTCGCTCTATTCCACATGGGATGATCAGTTTTACCCCGGTGAAGGCGGTGCTGCCATGGTCATGGCCGAAGTCGGCGAAAACGGCGGGCTGGCGCTGAACCCGAAATTCTGGGTCGATTTCCCCGATGGCTATCGCAGCCACCAGATCCGGCTTGAGGGCGGCGACTGCTCGACAGACAGCTTCTGCTACCCTTCCGTCTGAGTTGGATGTTTCGATGACATCGACGGCCGGCCTTTGGCTGGCCGTTGTCCTGAGCGGCGCCTACCACGGCCTGAACCCTGGTATGGGATGGCCACTGGCCGTGTCAGCCGCCTTGATGGAGCAAAAGCAGTCGGCGCTTTGGCGGGCATTGGCAGCGTTGGCCAGCGGACATTTCGTGGCCATGCTTGGGGTCTTACTGCCGTTTGCCCTCATGGCCGCACTTGTTGAATACCAGCGCGAAATCCGAATAGGTGCGGCTCTGATCGTCATAGCGATGGGTGCTTATATCGCTATCACCAGACGACACCTCCGGATGCTGTCCCGGGTTCCGCCCAGCAAGCTGGCCCTATGGTCCTTTCTGGTGGCATTGGCCCACGGAGCCGCACTGATGCTTATTCCAATATATCTGGGACTGTGCGGACTGGATGAACTGGACGCGGGGCACCGAGCCGTTTCAGAGATAATGACGACGAATGGGCTGTTGGTACTTGCGGTCGCCGCCATCCATACATCCGCGATGCTTCTGGGGGGCGGCTTCCTCGCTTTCGCGGTCTACCGCTGGTTAGGGTTGCAATTTCTGTCTCGAAGTTGGTTCAATCTCGAACTGATTTGGGCCCTGAGCCTGATATTGGTCGGCGTATTAGGCCTTTGGTCCGCAATTTAGACGCTTTTCTCGACATCTTAAGACGCTAGTTTTGCCTGACAGAACAAGGGGACAGTAAACATGATAACAACGCTAAACATGATTGCCGCAGTGTTGACCATCGGCTTTGGCCTGTTTGGCTTTCTGGCACCAGCCTGGACTGCAGCTTCGCTGGATCTGACCCCCACCAGCAGCACAATGGGGCTGAGCGAGATGCGTGCATCGGTTGGTGGTTTGTTTGTCGTCACAGGGGTCGCAGTATTGTGGCTGAACAACCCTATGGCTTACTTGATGTTGGGTGTTGTGTATGGCGGAGCTGCACTGGGTCGTTTTGTTTCTGTCGCGCTGGACAACCCTCCGCTGATCAAAGCCCTGGCGTTTGGTGGAATCGAACTGATCCTGGCTGCCTGGCTCATTCTCGCAAACATGAATAAATCCACGTAAGTAGCTGATTTATAAATACTCACAGTTTTTCAATCTGAGTTTGCATCTAACCACCACCTCACCTATATAAGACATGTCCTTCGGGACTATGGACATAAACGCGCTCGTAATAAGCGGATCGGACCCGGGGGCGGTACCCGGCGGCTCCACCAAACATCCTTCATTTGGGGATCATGGGGCCGAAATAGGATCGACGAACGTCTAAAGGGGTTAGCTTTGTCTCGGCGGGGTGCCACCGTACCGGCCCAAAAAGTACAATTGCAAATGACAATCGTGCTCCGGTTGCAGTTGCTGCGTAAGCAGTAGCAAGACCGAAACTTAAGCCCTTGCGCCTAGCCGCGTAAGGCGGGGTTCGCAGGTACCTGGCAACAGAAACCTGCACTTCCTATCATTATGTCTGCTTTTGTCGCACAACTCATCCAAAGTTCAGAGTTTGTTTATTTCTCTGCGCCATTTTCCTGTTGGACTGACAGGAGAGCTGAGATGACAAAATCCGATAGGTTGCGAGAGTGGTATTCCGAAGTTTGGGAAAAAGGGAACACAGACGCAATTGATCAGTTTTTTGCGCCCGAAACCATGGCCGAAGGCCTGATACCCGAGATGCAGGTCGGCGCAGATGATTTTCGCGATCTGGTAACGGCGTTTCGGCATGTGCTGGGCGAAATTTCAGTGGACTTGCCAAAAGTTATCGAGAATGGGGATTGGGTTTCCGGTATTTTGCACGTGCGTACCTGCCGCGCCGACAACGGTGCCCCTCTTGAGGTCACCGGTCAGGTCATGGCCCGCTTTAAGGGTGACAAGATGGTCGAGGCGTACAACCAATTCGACTTTATCTCATTTTTCGAACAGCTGGGACAGTTCCCACAGGACACGCTGCCGGTCTGCATGACCGGGCAACGGCTTGATTGGGCCTGACCTGAACTCAACGCGAACTTGACCCAACGCGCCCTTCCAAGGTAGCACGGGCGCAAGGGGTCAGCTTGCGAACACCCCGTGAGGCGGCAGCCCAAGTTTCGCATGTATCCGAAGTGACAAAGGAAACATGCTATGGCTGCCCCAAATGCAATAACTCCCCGACAACTGGCTCGGTTGATAGGTACACCTAATGCACCAGTGCTGGTTGATATCCGCACTGACCCTGATTTCGACGAAGATCCAAGAAAAATTCCCGGTTCAGTGCGCCTGCCACACACTGACATCGGCGGAATTAGCCAACTAATCGGTGACCAGCCAAGCGTCATCGTGTGTCAAAAGGGTAAAAAGCTAAGCCAGGGCGTCGTGTCGTGGCTTCGCGGCCTGGGACATCAAAGCGAATATCTGGAGGGAGGCACTTATGCGTGGTCCGCCCTGCCAGAGGCACCGCTTGTACCGCAAGCCTCTATCCCTCCAGCAGTGGATGGCGGCACATTGTGGGTTACGCGACACCGCCCCAAGATTGACCGCATCGCCTGTCCCTGGCTGATCCGCAGATTCGTCGACAGAAATGCCCGCTTCCTGTTCGTTGCACCTGCAGAAATTCCAGGCGTCGTTGAACACTTCGGCGCGACTCCCTTTGATATTGAAGGCACCTTCTGGAGCCATCGCGGTGAGGCCTGCACCTTTGATACAATGGTCGAAGAATTCGGTCTGCGCTCTCCGGCATTAGACCGGATGGCAACCGTCATTCGTGCCGCCGACACCAATCGCCATCAACTTTCCGCCGAGGCCGCTGGCTTGTTGGCTATCTCTGTTGGTCTTTCTCGCCAATACCGTGACGATCATGCACAGTTGGAGGCCGGACTACACGTGTACGATGCGCTTTTCCGCTGGGCACGAGACGGGTTCGATGAGGGACACGATTGGCCTGCCGGCCACGGATCATGACACCTTCAACGCAAGAGCTCGTCAAAGTTTTTGGCCGGATCGGCCTGCTGTCCTTTGGTGGGCCGGCGGCACAGATATCGTTGATGCATCAGGAACTGGTCGAACGCCGGACATGGCTAGACGAACAGACCTACCTTCGGGCACTGTCTCTCTGCATGTTGCTGCCGGGGCCCGAGGCGATGCAATTGGCCACCTATGCAGGCTGGCGTTTGCGTGGCGTTGTCGGCGGACTGATTGCAGGCGGCTTGTTTGTCCTGCCCGGCGCTGTCGTTATTGCCATTCTGGTGGGCCTTTACGCGGCATTTGGGGATCTTCCCCTGGTGCAGGCAGCATTTCTTGGCGTTAAGGCGACTGTAATCGTGATCGTCGTTCAGGCCCTGCTCAACTTGTCTCGCAAGGCATTGGTCGGAACAGAATCTCGGGTCATTGCAGGATTGGCGTTTCTGGCAATCTTTGCGCTAAACCTGCCTTTTCCTTTTATCATTCTGATTGCAGCCATTTGGGGATTTGCAACCTCTCAGGAACATGTCGCAACAGCCACCGCGCCAGCGCCCGCTTTGGCGCGGCCGGTCAGAACGGCGGCCCTTTGGCTGACCCTGTGGCTTGCGCCGCTGGTTGCGTTGGAACTCAGCGGTCAGGAATTGCTGAGCGATCTTGGCTGGTTTTTTGCCAAGCTGGCTGTGGTGACCTTTGGCGGGGCTTATGCGGTTCTCGCCTACATGACCCAAACCGTAGTCGAGACCTACCAATGGATCAGAACCGATCAAATGATCGACGCGCTCGGATTGGCGGAAACTACGCCAGGTCCGTTGATTCTGGTAACGCAATTCGTGGCGATGCTCAGCGGACAAATCGCTGGCGGGCCGGCACTTGCGCTGGCCGCAGGGTTTGTGGCGCTATGGGCGACTTTTGTGCCCTGTTTTCTGTGGATTTTCCTTTCGGCACCTTATTTGGACAGGATCGCAGCGCGACCTCGCCTGGGTGCTGCATTGCGCGGAATAACAGCGGCAGTCGTAGGAGTGATTCTCAACCTTTCGGTGTGGTTCGGGCTTAACGTGCTGTTCGTACAGGTGTCCGATTGGGCTTGGGGTCCAATTTCACTGCCCTTGCCCGATCCATCATCGCTGAACACCGCTGCCGTCGCTTTGACAATAGCCGCAGGGCTGTTGATTTTCCGTCTGAAATCCGGTTTAGCAACGACGCTGACGACAATGGTGCTAGCCGGAATGTTGACGCAGGTTTTGTGATCAATACCCTTCATCCCGGCCTTTCGTTTCCGTTCGAATCCCTTATGCTGAGAATAACCACTTTTGAGGATCAAATATGTCGCAAGACATCGACTACGGGAATCTGATGCACACGGCCATGCGCGGTCTTATCAAGACCGTGCTGACCGGTGTGTCGGAAAATGGCCTGCCCGGCGCACATCATTTTTTTATCACCTTCGATACCCGACAAGACGGGGTCGAATTGGCCGACTGGCTGCATCAGAGATATCCCGATGAGATGACAATCGTCATGCAACATTGGTTCGAAAACCTTGAGGTTGGCGAAGACGGTTTCTCTATCACACTGAACTTTGGTGACGCGCCCGAGCCGCTGTATATTCCTTATCTGGCGATCAAGACCTTCGTGGATCCGTCAGTCGAATTCGGTCTGCGCTTTGAAAGCCCCGAGGACGAAGACGAAGAGATAGATCAGGTTGCGGAAGAACCAATCGAGGTTGAACCCGAAGAAGATGAACCAAATCGCGATGCAGACGTTGTGTCGCTGGACAGCTTCCGCAAGTAACTTACTTGGACCCCGCCCAATGCGGGGTTTATTTCCTTTTCAGAAACGTCTCTACCGAACGGGATTTCATGCCGTTTCGGAACCGCGAAAAGGATAGGTCCAGCCCTCCATCAGCCAGAGTTCGGTCGAATTGCTGTAATTCGTAACCACCGTTTTGGTCGATAAACAGGGAAAAAACTGTCAGCGTTTCGCCCTCAATCCGGCCCCAAACAAACGGCTCGCCCTTCATCGGATCCAGCGGCACCTCGTGCCCAAAAACATTACGCTTCATCGCCGCGGAATATACATTCGGTCGTGCAGATGTTTGGAAATCAACCGAGAATTTTTCATCCTTGACGCGCCCGTCCAGTTTGTACGTCGTCGTCGACCAACTGACGTTAAAACCGTCTTTGGTTTTCTCAATTGATACGCTCATATCCCGCGGCGTCTCGGTGCCATCTGCGTCTACAACATTGGCTGAACCGACATAATCGCCCACAAAGGCATCAATACCAGTGGCTGCTGCCTGCATGGATAGGGCAACAAGCCAGAGCGACGCTGCAAACGTACAGAACGCCATGTGCATCGGCCTGCCGGAAAATAGTGCGCGCATGACTGCCTCCGTCGCGGTTACTGGTATAATAACTTTAGCCCGTTCATGCACAATGGCACTGTTTTCGCTAACGTCAATTGTTTGCACCATACCTCTGTCTATACGTCTGACAGACTTAAGTTTATGGTGCGCGCAACTGGCCGATTGCGTCACGACACAGCTGAGGCTAAACGGCATACAACTGCATACCAGACGGAGTGACAGATGTCTCAGACCCGCACCGAAACCGACAGCTTTGGCCCGCTAGAGGTACCTGCCAACAAATACTGGGGCGCACAGACACAGCGCTCGATCATGAATTTCCCTATTGGCTGGGAAAAGCAACCCGTGGCCATCGTCCGCGCGCTGGGCGTGATCAAGCAGGCCTGTGCCATGGAGAACAAAGCCACAGGCAAGCTGGACGCGAAGATTGCCGATGCGATCATTCAGGCGGCTGGAGAAGTGATCCAAGGTGAATTCGACGACAACTTCCCTTTGGTCGTTTGGCAGACCGGTTCGGGCACTCAATCGAACATGAACTCGAACGAAGTGATCGCGAACCGTGCAATCGAAATTCTGGGCGGCGTGATTGGATCGAAGGAACCTGTACACCCGAACGATCACTGCAACATGGGTCAGTCGTCCAACGACACATTCCCCACCGCAATGCATATCGCCACTGCGATGAGCGTTCGCGACGTGCTGCTGCCTGGTCTGGAAAAATTCGCCACTGGGTTGGAGGAGAAGGCTAAGGAATTCGAAGGCATCATCAAGATCGGCCGCACCCATACGCAGGATGCGACACCGCTGACGCTGGAGCAGGAGTTCGGCGGATACGCGCATCAGATCCGTCAGGGCATCGCTCGTGTCGAGGCCTCAATGCCCGGAATTTACGAACTGGCGCAAGGCGGCACCGCTGTTGGCACCGGCCTGAACACCCACGACGGTTGGGATGAAGCCGTCGCGGCCAACATGGCCGAGATCACCGGCCTGCCCTTTGTCACCGCGCCCAACAAATTCGAAGCCCTTGCGGCTCATGACGCTATGGTCTTTTTATCCGGCGCATTGGCGACCATCGCGGGGTCTTGTTACAAGATCGCCAATGACATCCGGTTGCTGGGCTCTGGCCCCCGCTCGGGTCTGGGTGAACTTATTCTTCCTGAGAATGAACCGGGGTCGTCGATCATGCCGGGCAAGGTGAATCCCACTCAGGCCGAAGCACTGACCCAAGTTGCGGCTCATGTGATTGGTAACGATACGGCCATCAAATTCGCCGGATCGCAGGGACATTTCCAGTTGAACGTGTACAACCCCATGATGTCCTACAACCTGCTGCAGTCGATACAGTTATTGGGCGACGCCACGGACAGCTTTACCGAACGGATGCTTATGGGCATCAAGGCCAATGAACCACGCATCGACAAGCTGATGAAGGAATCACTGATGCTGGTGACCGCGCTGGCGCCGACCATTGGATATGACAACGCCACCAAGGTCGCTAAAACCGCTCACAAGAATGGAACTACGCTCAAGGAAGAGGCGATTGCGCTGGGCTTTGTGGACGAGGAGACATTCGAGGCCGTTGTCCGCCCTGAACACATGATCGGTCCCAAAAGCTGATGGGCAAGCCGGTCAACCTGAACCGGTATCGCAAGGAAAGAGCACGGGCCCAGAAAAAGGCCCGTGCAGAACAGAACGTTGTTAAATTTGGACGTACAAAATCCGAGAAGGAAGAGCTGCGGCTTCGGCAGGAAAAACAACGTCGCGACCTGGACAACCATGAGGTTGAGGAATGAGTGGCCGGCCCGCCAAACGCTCATTGACGCTCAAGGGGCACCGCACATCGGTTTCTCTGGAGGATGAGTTCTGGCAGGCATTTCGGGAAATTTCTCGTGAAAAAGAACTTCCTATCAACGTTTTAGCGTCAGAAATTGATGCTGATCGCGATCCTGAAACCGGTCTTGCCTCGGCCATTCGGGTGTTTGTTCTTAACTGGTACCGAAGCCGGAATTGACCCCTTGCCTCACGCATTTGACCCCGGTTAAGGTACCCCGGAACAAAAGGCGTACATTATGAGCAAGACCATTCCGGGCCCTGACGGTCAACCGCGTTGCGCATGGTGCCAAGCGGCACCCGAGTTTTTCGACTATCACGATAATGAATGGGGCTATCCGGTAGCCAATGATCAGCGTTTGTTCGAAAAGCTGTGCTTGGAGAGTTTTCAGTCTGGTCTGAGCTGGCGCACCATCCTCAGCAAACGTGAAAATTTTCGTCGCGCCTTTTGTGAGTTTGACTTCAATAAGGTGGCTGACTTTTCCGAAACAGACATTGACCGGCTTCTGCAGAACAAAGGCATCATCCGCCATCGTGGCAAGATTGAAGCGGTGATCAACAATGCACGACGCGTACAAGAGTTGATCGCGGCAGAGGGTTCTTTGGCTGCCTATGCGTGGAGTTATGAGCCCAAGTCCCATTCGGCTCCGCAAACAGCATCGACGTCACCCGAGTCGGTGGCGATGTCAAAAGACCTCAAAAAACGCGGATGGAAATTTGTTGGCCCAACAACAGTATTCGCGTTCATGCAAGCCATGGGGCTGGTGAATGATCATGCTGAGGGCTGTATTGGCCGTGAAAAAGCGGCGCAGTTGCGCCGCTCGTTCAAAAAGCCTGAATAGTAATCAAATCGAAGCGCGGTAGATCTTTTCGATATTGCCGCCCAAAGCAGAATTGAATTCCGCATCTGATTGCTGCTTCGACAATCCTTCGGTCAATGCACGCGAGAAGGACGCAATCATCTTACCGTTCTGGTTCAGCAGGTCGCAGGCCTCGGCGGTCGAATACCCGCCCGACAGTGCAACAACGCGCAGCACGCGGGGATGGTCGGCCAGAGCGTCGTAAAGGTTCGCCTGGCTTGGAATGGTCAGCTTCAGCATGACCTCCTGCCCCTCGCCCAACTGATCGAGGTTTTTCAGGATTTCGACCTTCAGGATATCCTCGGCTGCGGCTTTGGACTCCGAGTGAATGTTCACCTCGGGCTCGACGATCGGAACCATACCTGCATCAGTGACTTCACGGGCAACGTCAAACTGTTGTGCAACGACGGCAGCAATGCCTTCGGCATTTGCTTCGTGGATAACCGAGCGTTCCTTGGTGCCGAACACCCCTTCCGCTTTGGCAAGAGTTTCAGCCAGACCCGGGATCGGCTTCATCATCTGGACACCGTTCGCCGTGTCTTCAAGACCCTTGTCGATCTTCAGAAACGGCACGACCCCTTTGACCGACCAAAGATAATCCGCGACCAGACGGCCGTCGATCTTCTCACCCAACGTTCGTTCGAACAGGATGGCGCCGATTACTTTGTCCTTGGTGAAGTCATCCGCCAGAATGATCCGGGCGCGCATTTTCTGGATTTCGCCGAACATCTCTTCGTCCGAGCTGTAATCTGTGCTCTCAACGCCGTATAGCGCCAGAGCCTTAGGGGTTGAACCGCCACTCTGATCCAGTGCTGCTATGAATCCTGCACCTTCGGACATCTGCGTGCGCTGTTCTGCCTTGGACATAACTCTTTCCCGTTCAATATTGATTCCGCTTTTTTCAACCGCATACATGAAGGGGTTGGACAATGGTAGTTTGTTAGCGCTGAACCAGACGCAACCGGATGCCATCTTTGGATCGCACCGTCAGATGCGCGACCGGAACAGGCGTTTCCCCCTCAATTGTTTCCAATCGGTAAGTGCGAAGCAGCATGGACAGGATCAACGGGCCTTCTACCATTGCGAAACCCGCACCCGTGCACACGCGCGGTCCTGCGGAGAACGGAATATAAGCCTTTCGCTGGCACGCCTTGCCATTTTCGGTGTTCCAGCGGGTCGGATCGAACTCGTCGGGCTTGTCCCAAAGCCGCTCATGCCGGTGCAGATGCCATGGGCTGAGAACGATCTGCGATCCTTCGGCGATTTCCCGGTCTCGGAAATTCTCCGGGCAGGCAGCCTCGCGGACCATCATCGGGACCGGAGGGTAAAGCCGCAGCGCCTCGCGGAACACATACCGGCTGTGGCGGAGTTTGGACACAACGGAATATTCTGGGTCGTCCTCGTCCAGTACTTTTGCCTCATCCGCGACCCGGTCCTGCCATTCAGGGTAAAGTGCTAAAAGATACAACGCCCACGCCAATGCGGAAGCACTGGTTTCATGCCCGGCGAGAAAGAAAATGGCGACCTGATCTACCATTTCGTCGGTTTCGAAACAGCGCCCGGTTTCCGGGTCCGGTGTCGTCATGATCTTGGTTGCCAGATCATCAGGCGCACAGCCGGCGGCAATTTGGCTAGCCCGTTCAGACGTAAGATGCGCAATCAGTGCCCGGATATCGCGTGCGTTCCTGCGTGTCTGGCGTGAATGGAACCTGGGAATCCAGCGTGGAACCGGAATAAATGCCGCCAAGTTCAGCAACGGTTGTTCCCTTTGGTAGGACCGGAACTTTTCAAATACCTCGGACGCAATTTCGTTCTCGATCGGAACCGAGAAAAGCGTTCGAAAGATCACGTCTGCAGCCGCGTGGCTGGTGATTTCTTCGCATTCTATATTTGTGCCGACCCGCGCTTGCAGCCGGCCTACACAGGCCTGAGCCGCAGCCAGCATCGCAGGAAACGTGGCCTTCAACCGCCCCCCCTCGAATGCCGGGTCGATGATCCTGCGCTGGCGTTTCCAAGTCTCGCCATTTGTCAGAAACACAGAATTACCCAACAGCGGGCGCAGCCCTTCGCTGATCCGACCGGACTTTGGAAAATCATCTGGCCGTTGCTTGAGAACTGAATCAATCAGGTCCGGTTGGTTGACCATATAAGAACGAAAGAACGGCGTCCGAAACTCCGCCATCCAGGCGCGGTACAAGCGCTGCGGTTGCGCCGACAACAGGTCCTGACGGAACAGTTTCAGGTACTGCAATAGCGAAACCTTGTCCGGCCGGGCGTGGGGTTTGGGTGGTTTCATACTTGCACCGATGTGTATTTCGAAACTGCGCGCTCGATCCTCGAGGCCGACGGCGCGCGGTTTTCGTAGCGTTGTGACAAGGTTTGAGGTCCCGCAGTGATGCGGAAATAGTCGTAGTCTCCGGGCTTGTCGAACGCGCAAAGATACTGGAAATGCAATCGGAAAAACCGCCAGCGCAATGCCCGCCAACGCTCGGCCGACAGTGTTTTTGTAAACGCGGCGGATAGCACCAGTGGCCAGAGTTTTTCCTGGCTCGCGACGCCGCTGACCGCAACGGGATCGCACAGCGCAAAAGCGCATCCGTCGCCGGGCGCCGACACATCCACCCAGGAGACGTTCGAGCAAGTGGACAAAAACAGCAAATCCGACCGCAGCTGGTGCGCATTGGGCAGGAACGATACCATGGGAACCACCTGTCCCAGAGTCAGAAACGAAAGGGTCGGTCCGACCCCATTTCGGCGCCGCATCAGGTCAGCCAATACAGAAACACCCAGATGCGCGCCTGAGCTGTGGCCAACTACCAGCACCTCATCAACATCCGCCTCCAGGGCCTGTTCGACCAAAGTCGTGAATTGGTCCAACCGCGACTGCAAGTCCGGTGCGATCTCGCCCCGAAGACGCGCGGAATGCGCATAGTCATGCATCAGGTAATAGGCGAACAACCGGTTGTCGATCTGGCGGAACCAGCGCATCAGGACGTATGCGGAAAGTGCCGCTGGTATATACGCCAATACCCCTATCAGCGGTTCAAGACCCTCTGTCACGATCCATGCCACCAAAAGGGCGGCGACCAGTTGCAGCAAGAGCATACCCACGGGGTATAACGCAGCGATCACAGGCCCCTTTCGCAACTGCATTAATCGCCACAGGGCACCTGTAGAAAAATAGATCCATGCCGTACGGGAAAGTTGCAAATAGGTCGCCGGAATCGAACTGGCCATGCTGTCGCGGACGATATCTGACCAGACCAGAACTTCGACATCCGTTTGCACCGTCACCCCATCCTGAACTGACGTGACGTGCCAGCCATAAGGCCCATCCCCCGATTTGGCGGACACTGCGAGTTCATAACCTGAGATATCAGCCTGTGAACGACCTTCTTTCCGGTACAGTTCACGGTAGCGGCGGGGATGAATCGGATCATAGCCGGGGATGTAGAAAACCCGGCGGCGGCGCACCACTTTTTGCGGAGTTTTACTGCTCATGCCCATAACCATTGCCGCGCAGATTAGCGTAGCGCGGCGACTAGGGTAAGACCTAGTCGACGATGAATTCCCCCTAAAAACTCAAAGAGTTAACCCAGAGTTGCCAGCGCCGGGAATGTTTCAAGCAGCCACCAGCTGAACTCGGTGAACAGGCCGGTGATCAGCATGATCCCCACAAACAACAGCAAGCCACCCATAACCTTTTCGATTGTTCCCATATGAGGCTTAATCCGATTCATTACCGCCATCGAGCGATTCAGGAACATCGCAGCCAGCAGGAACGGAATACCGAGGCCTGCCGCATAAACACCTAGCAATAGGGTACCGCGCGCTACCGATGCCTCGGACGCGGCCAAGGAAAGTATCGCGCCCAGTTGCGGACCGATGCAGGGTGTCCATCCAAAGGCGAAGGCCAGACCAAGGATGTAGGCACCAAAAACCGAGCCGCCGGAATCACCGGTTTCAACCCTCGCTTCGCGGTCCAACAGCGGGATTCGAAACACATTCAGGAAATGCAGGCCGAACACGATCACCACTGCACCAGACAGCTTTGCAAACAACACTTGATTCTGAAGTACAAATGCCCCGAACGCCGAAGCCGTGAACCCCAGAAGCAGAAACACCGTTGACAGCCCCATGACGAAGAACAGTGCCGCTAATGTCGCCTTGCGCCGGGCCTGAGCCTGATCCTGCATCTCGTTAATCGTAACGCCGCTCATATAGGCCAGGTAGGGTGGCACGATGGGCAACACGCAGGGCGACAGAAAACTGATCAGCCCGCCCAGCATGGCGATGAACATGGCGGGCAGAAGCCCTGCGTCGATGATGTCTATTCCGAACATGCTTCAGCACATATGTTATCCGTCGCGCCGCGTCACGGGGCCATTCGGTCACATCCTCGTGGTTGCCCGCTGGACAGCATCGCAAGTTGGACATATCCCGTTTCACATGACCAAAGAGACCGAAACGCTGGACGCGTTGGGCCTGCTGTGCCCTTTACCCGTCCTGAAAGCCCGCAAAAGGCTCAAATCCATGCCTGCAGGTGCAATCCTGCGAGTTTTAGCCGATGATCCCGCGGCAATTATCGACGTTCCACATTTCTGCGCTGAGGCAGGTCATACCCTGATTGCACAAGAAACGGTCGAGAGCCATCAGGTCTATGTCATCCGAAAATCATCGTGATACGGCAATCCGCCCTTAAAAAGGCGGACCCGAGAGCCCGCCTTTTGGATTATTGACCGATTGACCACCAACCACGCCGTTTGGGCTTGGCCGGGGCCGGTTCAGGTTCCTCCGAAACAGTTTCCAGAATCGCCTCGGCAGGTTCGATCACTGGTGCCTCGTCCTCGGGCTCAGTAGGTTGAACGTCTTCGGCGACTTCCGGCTCTGACGCTTCTGCTTCCACCTCAGCTTCAACCGGTATTTCCTGCACCGCGTCGATCACCTCAGTCACGACCGTTTCTTCTTCTGAGGACGGCGCGTCATCTTGCACCTCTTCAGTCACTTCAGCGGCCACCGTTTCTTCTGCTGCCGGCTCGTCGCTTTGCTGAACGGGTTCAACCTCGGGCGTCTCAACAGCGGCTTCCTGCGCAGGTACCTCAGCCTCTGTGGCCGTTTCGGTGGCCTGGGCGTCTACGGCCGGTACATCGGCCTCGACCGTGTCATCAGCAGCCTTTTTACGCCGACGCGGGGCACGACGTTTCTTAGGCTTTTCCGGTTCCTCAACCTTTTCGGTGCCCTCTGCACCCTCTTCGCTCGCGGCCTCCTTCACCTCATCCTCTGCGACAGGCGACTCGGAGGCGTCGCTTGCTTCTGCAGCGTCGTTCTCGTCATCATTGGTCTCGGATGAATCGGCGTTGCCAGAAGTCTTTTTACGGCGACGGCGGCGGCGTTTGCGTTTGGGTTTGGTTTCCTCTTCCGCCTGAACGGTTTCTTCCTCGTCCTCGCTCTTGTCCTCATCCGAGGAATCCACCAGATCCATCAGGGACGCATCCACAGACACAACGGGCGCTGTTGCCTCGGGTACGATCCGGCTGGCCGTTTTGAATTTCTCCATCGAGAAATCTGGGCTGACCAGATGCACATCCCCTTCGATCCGAACGGACAGTCCATAACGCGACTCGATCTGGGCGATGTGTTCGCGCTTTTGGTTCATCAGGAAGTTGGCAATGCCGACGGGGCATCGCACCAACACCTCGCGCGAGCGGCGACGGGTGCCTTCTTCTTCGATCTGACGAAGTATCGAAAGCGCCATGTTGTCGTCCGACCGGATCAGACCGGTTCCATGACAGGCCGGGCACGGTTGGGTCGTCGCCTCGATCATTCCGGGGCGCAGACGCTGACGACTCATCTCCATCAGGCCAAAACCTGAGATGCGGCCTACCTGAATGCGTGCGCGGTCGGTTTTCAGCCGCTCTTTCATGCGCTTTTCGACGGCGGCGTTGTTCTTGCGCTCGTCCATATCGATGAAATCAATGACGATCAGGCCTGCCAGGTCGCGCAGACGCAGCTGCCGCGCCACCTCCTCCGCCGCCTCGAGGTTGGTTTTCAGCGCGGTTTCCTCGATCGAGCCTTCCTTGGTTGCCCGACCCGAGTTCACGTCGATTGCGACCAACGCTTCGGTCACGCCGATCACAATGTAGCCACCGGATTTCAGCTGAACGGTCGGATTGAACATCCCGGCCAGATAGCTTTCCACCTGATAGCGCGCAAACAGTGGCAGTGCATCCTCGTACCGCTTCACGTTCTTGGCGTGGGACGGCATGATCATCTTCATGAAGTCTTTCGCGATGCGGTATCCGCCCTCGCCTTCGACCAGAACCTCGTCAATGTCGCGGTTGTAGAGATCGCGGATAGAGCGCTTAGTCAGATCGCCTTCTTCGTAGATTTTCGCAGGCGCAATAGACTGCAGGGTCAGGGCGCGAATTTGCTCCCACAAGCGCTGCAGATACTCATAGTCGCGTTTGATCTCGGATTTGGTGCGTTTGGCGCCAGCTGTACGAACAATCAAGCCCGCCCCCGTGGGCACATCAATCTCAGACGCGATTTCCTTCAGCTTCTTACGGTCGGCAGCGTTGGTGATTTTGCGGCTGATACCGCCTCCGCGAGCGGTGTTGGGCATCAAGACGCAATAGCGACCAGCAAGCGACAGGTACGTGGTCAGCGCAGCACCCTTGTTGCCGCGCTCTTCCTTGACCACCTGCACCAGCAGAACCTGCCGAACCTTGATGACTTCCTGAATCTTGTAACGGCGTGGACGCGGTTTGCGCGGGGGACGGATGTCCTCACTGTCATCCTCGTCGGCGACGGATTCGATTGTGTCGTCCTTGGATGCAGCATCCGAGGTCTTGCCTTTTACGTCCGCATCGTCGTTCTCTTCAGACCCGTCCGTTTCCGGATCAGCATCGGAAGGGCTCGCTTCGGCTTCTCCAGCGTCATCGCCAGATTCATCCTTAGGCGCCTCGACATCTGTTTCAGCAGTAGCTTCAATGTTGGCTTCTTCGGTCGCAGTTGCGTCCGCTTCACCCTGCTCATTTGAGGCGGCGACTGTCGTGTCTGCCTCCTGATCTTCCGGTTGCTCTGCCGCTTCATCGGCCGGTTCTTCCACCGGCGTGTCGGCGACCATTTCCATGGGCGACGTGCCTTCCGGCACCGGCGCATCGGCCTCATCGGCCTCATCCAGGTCGATGGTTTCCATACCGCTTGGTTCAGTCGAAACATCCAAAGTTTCAACCGGATCATCGGATTTCACATCCTCGGCCTTGCTCCGCGAGCGGGAACGGCGCTTTTTCGGCTTGGAATCTTCTGCGTCGTCCCGTGCCTTCATTGCCTCGGCATAGGCGCGCTCTTCCTCCATAAGGGCTTCGCGGTCCGCAACCGGGATTTGGTAATAGTCCGGGTGAATCTCGGAAAACGCCAAGAAACCGTGCCGGTTCCCGCCGTAATCTACGAACGCTGCCTGCAACGACGGCTCTACCCGCGTCACTTTTGCCAGATAGATATTGCCAGCTAGTTGGCGTTTATTTTCGGATTCAAAGTCAAACTCCTCAACCTTGTTTCCGTCGACCACCACAACGCGGGTTTCCTCCGCGTGGGTGGCATCGATAAGCATTTTCTTAGCCATGTGTCCTTGGTGCACCGCGCCAAACGCGTTGTCCGTAGCCGTCCTGGCGGACGGGCGCTTTTGGGGTGGTGTCTTGTCAGGGCGATATCAGACGGCGCGCGGCAGGGATCGGCGCTGTGGCCCCCTGCCCGGTCTCTCAATCGTTGCGCGCGCGTCATCGCGGTTCTTCTCCGACAGGCGCGGATCGTGCCGCCGCCTGCCCATTATTTCCTTTCGCCCGGTTTTCCGGGCTCAGGTACTCTGTTGCCCCGAGTGTGGGGCACAATCGGTCTGCCATGCCTCGTGGGATTGATCCTCAGCAGCAGCGTGACAGCGAAACTCAAAAGAACGGGACTTGCAGGCGCAATTTTGCCCGGCCCGTTAGGACACAATAAAAGCAGTCCTGTGGAAAAGACAATGGGCAAACTGCATCGCAGTTCGTTGGCGCCGCTCAGCACCTCTCAATTTGGCTCAAAAAGAACCAATAAGCGTTGATTGTCGGCCAACAGAAGGGGCCGCGCCCCTTCCCGCCTTTAAAGGTAATCCGACCGCTGCAACCCGTATTTGGCCATTTTCTCGTTCAACGTCCGGCGCGGCAGGCAAAGCTCATCCATCACCGACGCAATCGAGCCCTTATGACGTCGCATCGTGTTGTCGATCAGCATCCGCTCGAATGCTTCGACATATTCCTTGAGCGGCTTGCCCTCGGTGGTCATGACCGGCTGCATTTCTTCGTGATCCGACATCAGCAACGAGGCGATGGTGCCGGACCCGCGGCGCGATTGCAGAACGGCACGTTCGGCGATGTTGATTAACTGGCGCACGTTTCCCGGCCATGGGGCTTGCAACAGCTGCGCGGCCTCCTGCGCACTGACCTGAGGCGCATCGCAGCCATACTCCTCTGCGAACTGCTCGCTCAAGCGGGTGAACAGCGTCAGAATATCCTCACCGCGCTGCCGGAGTGGCGGCATGGTGATGCGCAGCGCTGCCAGGCGATAAAACAGATCCGGCCGCAGAACGTCTTCGCTGGTCTTGCCCGCTTCCTGCAGGTTCGAAATTGCAACGATCCGGGTTTCGGCAGGTGTGCCCTGTTCGTTCATGACACTCAGAAGACGAGCCTGCAACGTATCGCTGAGTGCCTCGACATCTTCCAAAACCAGAGTCCCACCGCGCGCTTCCTCGATAGCAGGCAGCTGTGTGTCCTCTGGCATCATTGGGCCAAACAACCGCTTGGACAGCGCGTCCTCTTCCAGCGCAGCGCAGGATACCAGTACGAATTTCTTGCCTGCCCGGCTGCCCACTGCGTGCAGCGCATGTGCAACCAGGGTCTTGCCCGTGCCCGTCTCACCATCGATCAGTACATGACCATCGGCCTGACCCAGATCCAGAATGTCTTCGCGCAGCCGTTCCATGACCGGGCTGGCGCCGATCAATTTGTTCATGATCTGAGTGCCGCCGGAAAGTTCGCGCCGCAGAGCGCGGTTATCCAGTGTCAGTCGGCGCACATTACTGGCCCGCTTGGCCAGTTCGGACATTCGGTCGGGATTGAATGGTTTTTCGAGAAAATCAAAAGCACCAACACGCATCGCCTCGACGGCCATTGGTACGTCGCCGTGGCCGGTGATCATGATGACTGGCAGCGTGCTGTCAGCGCCCATCAGCTTTTTCAGCAATTGGATACCATCCATCCCCGGCATCTTGATGTCCGAAATCACGATCCCCGGATATTCGGGCCCCAGAACCTTGAGCGCATCTTCCGCGCTGGCGAAGGTTTCAGTGTCATAACCCGACAATGCCAGCCATTGGCTGATCGACTGGCGCATGTCCTGTTCGTCATCCACAATGGCGATTTTCATGGCCTGTGCCATAGTAATTCCTTTGTTATTCAGCGGCCTCAAGGCCGTCGCTTCCCAGTATCGGCAGTTGCATCTCGAACACCGCGCCGCCGTGTTGACCGTTGCGCGCAGTCAGACGTCCACCGTGGTCGTTCACGATCCCGGACGAGATAGCAAGCCCCAGGCCAACACCATCGCCCGGCTGCTTGGTTGTATAGAACGGTTCGAACAGGTTCTCGATGTCTTCAAGACCGTGCCCGTTGTCACGCACGGTCAAAACCGCCGAGTCGCCCGCTGCCAGAATGATCTCCACATCCGGCTCTGGTACCGATTTGGTGGCATCCAGCGCATTACGCAAGAGGTTAACCATCACTTGTTCGATCCGCATCCTGTCCCCCATCACGACAACAGGGGTCTCTGGCAGAATTTGAGTGATTTTTACATGTCTCTGCCGCAATTGCGGCTCCATCATCGATAAGGATGATGCCAGCGCTTCGCCAAGATTTACTGGGGAAAACGCGTCCGCACCCTTGCGCGCATAAGACTTGAGCTGTCGTGTTATCGCGCCCATTCGTTCGATCAGCCCGTCAATGCGGCCAAAGCTGGCCAACGCCTCTTCGGCGCGGTCGCGGCGCAGCAAAAGGCGTGCACCGGCCAGATACGTTTTCATCGCCGCCAATGGTTGGTTCAACTCGTGGCTGACCGCGGCCGACATTTCACCCAACGCTGCCAGTTTCGAGCTTTGGGCCAGGGTTTGTTCAGCCACTTCCAGTGTCTTTTCAACCCGTTCGCGTTCAGCAATTTCCCGCTGCAACCTAGTGTTTAATGCGCGAAGCTCCGCCGACTCGCGCTGGAACAAAGTCATCCGCGACGTGGCGCGGCGGCTGAGCGCATAGAAAGCCAACGCCAGAAGAATCGCAAATCCCATGATCTCGAGTGCAAGTACGCTGTTCACCTTTTCCCGAATCGAGGAATAGGTCGTGAACGACGTCATCTGCCATCCCCGGAACGGAATGCGCGTCTCCATACGCATCACCGCCTCGCCCTGAAGGTAGGCATCGGGAGGCAACGCCGTCCAATCCGTCGTTGCCCGGATTGCGCGTTGAATGGCGCCTTGTGGCGGCTGTCGCAGCATCGCGGCATCCTCGTCCACGCCGCGCCACTGAGGTTCGGTCGACAGAATGATATTGCCCGTGCTGTCGGTTACCAACACGGCATCTGAAATCCCGGCCCAGGCGCGTTCGAATTTCTGGAGATCAACCTCAACTACGATAACGCCCAGAAATTCCGAGCCACCCTCGATGCGGCGAGAGTAAACAAAACTGTACCCGCCAGACTCCCGAGGAATGACAGAAAAGATGGTCGCATTCGATCGGATTGCATCAATGAAATACGGGCTACTCCGGTGTGCCTCACCCAGACGGTTGCGGTCCGTTGCCGCCACCGTGCGGCCGTCGCGGTCCAACAATACCAATGAGGCGGCACCAATCTCTTCGACAAAGGAAATCAGGCGCTGGGTTGAAAGCGAGAAGTCGCTGGATTGCAAGGCTGAAATCAGCGTCGGGTCGCGCGCCAGCAGTTGTGGCACAATGGAGTTTCGGCGCAGTTCGCTCAGCAAGTTGCCGGAATACAGAGCCAGCCGTACCTCGGCACGGTTGCGTGTTGATTCCGTAAATCGACTGGTCAAAAGGCTGTTTGTGATCCAGACCGTCGTCACCGTGGCCATCAACAACATGATGATGGCCAGACGCAACCGCCAACCCAGCGGCGCCACACGGAGCCGCCCAAAAAACCCGGGGTTGTCTGGTTGCACTTCTGAACTCATTCCAAGACGCTACGCGCCCGGGCCAATGACCTCAAGTCACACTGGCGCTAGCACACCCGCCAATGCGCGGAAGAGCGCCGTTCCATCGGTGCCTCCGTGGCCCGAATCCGCCGCCCGTTCGGGATGTGGCATCATTCCCAACACGCGCCGGTTGTGCGACAGAATGCCTGCAATATCGTTGCGCGAACCGTTGGGATTCTCGGCGTAAGTAAAGGCGATCCGGTCCTCACCCTTCAGCTTGGCCAAAGTTTCGTCGTCGGCGAAATAGTTACCGTCGTGGTGAGCGATGGGAATGTCGATCACATCGCCAGCATTGTAACCTTCGGTAAAGGCGCAGTCGCTGGTTTCAACCTTTAGGCCGACCGTCCGGCAGATGTACTTCAAACCGGCATTGCGCAGAAGCGCACCCGGCAAAATGCCGGTTTCGGTGAGCACCTGAAATCCGTTGCAGATACCAACGGCGTAGCCACCGCGTTCCGTATGCTGGGCCACCGCCTTGCAGATCGGGGATTGCGCTGCAATTGCCCCGCATCGCAGGTAATCACCGTACGAAAACCCTCCGGGCACGCCGACAATATCCACACCCTCGGGCAATGCAGCGTCCTTGTGCCAGACCATGTCGACCGAGAACCCGGCCTGTTCGAAGGCCACAGCAAGATCGCGGTCGCAGTTGGACCCGGGGAAAACGATGACGGCAGCGCGCATGGCGGACCCTCCTTGGTGGGAAACTCAGATCAGTTCGATCTCGAAGCGTTCGATGACCGTGTTGGCCAACAGCTTTTCACACATTGCGGTCACGTCCGCCTCGGTCGAACCTTCGGCCAGTTCCAGATCGATGACCTTGCCTTGGCGCACGCCTTCCACCTGATCGAAGCCCATGGCGCCTAACGCGTGACGAACGGCCTCGCCCTGCGGGTCCAGAACCCCGTTCTTGAGCATCACATGCACCCGTGCTTTCATTTTCGCAACTCCACCTGCAGACCCGATGACCGGGGTCCATTCCGTTGCGCGCGAGATACCCTGCTTGCGATCATTGGACAACCCTTCTTGGACAGGACGGATGATCGCAGTTGTATGCCTCAATTACCAATTGCTGCAGACAGTCCCGGATAATGCGTATCGATGGCATGGAAGATCCCGGTCAGAACCATTTCCACCGCTACAGCGACCAGAATGATGGCCATCACACGGGTGATCACATTGATCATCGTTGTTCCGACCGTTCGCGAGATCGCATCGGCAAAGAGCAATCCCAGCCCGACAATTGCACAGGCAATCAAAACTGCTGACCCAAGGGTCACGATCTCGGCCCCATCAGACAGGGTATGCGCAAAAACAATTGTTGTTGCGATTGTGCCCGGTCCAATCGTCAGCGGAATAGCAAGCGGTACAACCGCAATGTTGCTTTTCTTGGCTTGCCCTTCCTGAATCGCTTGCTGATCTCCCTCTGGTCGGTCCGAGGCATTCAGCATAGCCATGCCAACACCCAGAATGATCAACCCGCCGGCAATACGAAATGACGGAATATCAATCCCAAAGAACGCCAGTATTTCCTCACCGATCATGACCGAGATCAGCGCAACCACCACCACCGTTCCCGTCACGACCAAGGCAACACGGCGCCGTTCCGCGGTGGAATACCCTTCGGTCATGCTCAGAAAAATCGGGATACCGTAAAGCGGATTAAAGATCGCCAGCAGAGCGGCAAAAAACTTTAGAAAAACTGCCTGATCAAAGAGTTCGGCCATGTGAAGGTCACCTTGATGCCACGCTAAATAGGATGCGCTAAACTAGCAGATACAAAGAAAAAAGCGCCACCTCAACCAAGGTGGCGCCTTCTGAAGTCAAAGCCGAGTGCCGAGATCAGTTGATCAGCGTCGGCTTGGTAACGTTGCTTTTAGGCAGAACGCCAAGGCGACGAGCCACTTCGGAATAGGCATCGGTCAGGTTGCCCAGATCCCGGCGGAATACGTCCTTGTCCAGTTTCTGCCCGGTTTCGATGTCCCACAGTCGGCAGCTGTCCGGGCTGATCTCGTCAGCAACGATTAGGCGCTGGAAGTCACCTTCGTACACCCGACCGATCTCGATTTTGAAATCGACCAGACGGATACCCACGGCCAGCATTATGCCGCTCATGAAGTCGTTTACACGCAGCGCAAGACTGAGGATGTCGTCCATGTCCTGCTGGCTGGCCCAGCCAAAGGCGGCGATGTGCTCTTCAGTGACCAGCGGGTCACCAAGCGCGTCATCCTTGTAGCAATACTCGACAATCGGGCGCGGCAGCTGAGTACCCTCTGCAATGCCCAGACGCTTGGACATCGATCCGGCGGCGTAATTGCGCACGATGACTTCCAGCGGGACAATCTCGCAATTGCGGACCAATTGCTCGCGCATATTCAGACGGCGGATAAAGTGGTTCGGCACTCCGATCTGGGTCAGGCCGGTCATGAAGAACTCACTCAAACGGTTGTTCAAGACCCCCTTGCCATCGATCACGTCTTTCTTCTCGGCGTTGAACGCGGTGGCATCGTCCTTGAAATATTGGACGATAGTGCCCGGTTCGGGGCCTTCATACAGGATCTTGGCCTTACCTTCGTAGATCTTTTTGCGACGCGCCATGAGCGACCTTTCCAGTCCGGGGCGAGGGAATGAGTCCCTTCGCGTTGGCGCCCTCATAGTGCAAGGCCTGCTTTCCCGCAAGTTCACCGACCCGAGAGGCTTTGACGCAGCGCAAATCCCTTGCACCCAAGCTGTCGTATAGTCATATCATGAGGAAAGAAGATGTAATCCAAGAGGTCCCCAACCCATGACCACATTTGACGAACGTGAAGCCGCGTTTGAAAACAAGTTCGCGCATGACGAAAAAATGCAGTTCGTTGCACGGATGCGCCGCAACCGGTTTATGGCCGTATGGGCCTCGGCTCTGAAAGGCGAACCCGTTGAAAAGGCTCGGGCTTATGGCCAGGAACTGGTCCATACCGACCTGCAAAACGTCAGCGAAGATGACGTTGTTGAAGCGGTGAAAGGTTATCTGGGCGACCTGGCCGACGAAGCAAAGATTCGCGAAAAGATGGCGGAATTGCTGGTCGAAGCCAAAGAGCAGGTCATGACTGAGGCCGAAATCTAAGGCTTTTATCCGACCCTCATGATCTTCATGAGTTTTATGAGTTTGATTTGACGCTCCGGTCGTGGGACACGGGGCGTCTATATTATCGGCCCTGCGGGCCAAAAATTGGAATGCCCCAATGACAAACGCGCTCAGCAAACTTCTGGAAACCACTGATGCCATTCTGGCGGATGGGGCAACCGGAACCAATCTGTTCAATATGGGCCTGCAATCGGGCGATGCGCCGGAATTGTGGAACGTGGACGCCCCAGACAAGATTCGGGCTCTGTATCAGGGTTCGGTGGATGCGGGCAGTGATCTGTTTCTGACCAATACGTTCGGTGGCACTTCTGCGCGCTTGAAATTGCACGAAGCACAGAACCGCGTTGGCGAATTGAACCGCGCCGGCGCTGAGCTGGGTCGCGAAGTGTCCGACAAAGCCGGGCGCACGGTGATCGTCGCAGGCTCGGTCGGTCCGACGGGTGAGATCATGGAGCCTGTTGGTAGCCTGACGCACGCCGACGCTGTTGAGATGTTCCACGAGCAGGCTGAGGCACTGAAGGCCGGTGGGGTCGATGTCCTTTGGCTTGAAACCATCAGTGCGCCAGAAGAATTCCGTGCGGCGGCCGAAGCTTTTGCTTTGGCTGACATGCCCTGGTGCGGCACCATGAGCTTTGACACTGCCGGACGCACCATGATGGGCGTGACGTCCGCCGACCTGGCGCAAATGGTCGAAACCCTGCCGAACCCGCCAATCGCGTTTGGCGCCAATTGTGGTACCGGCGCCTCAGATATCCTGCGCACTGTTTTGGGCTTTGCCGCTCAAGGCACCGAGCGTCCGTTGATTTCCAAGGGCAACGCAGGCATCCCAAAATACGTGAACGGCCATATCCATTATGATGGCACGCCGGAGCTGATGGGGCAGTACGCCGCCATGGCCCGCGACGCAGGTGCGACGATCATCGGTGGCTGCTGCGGTACAATGCCGGACCATCTGCGCAAAATGCGCGAGGCGCTGGATACATGCCCGCGCGGGGAACGACCCACCTTGGATCAGATCACAATGGCACTTGGAGCGTTTTCGTCTGCCTCGGACGGCACCGAGGACGGTGCTGGCGCTCCCGAACGTCGGTCACGCCGTCGTCGTCGGGCATAGCCTATGTAATCAGCGCCCCTCGAATACCGGGGGGCGTTTTTCCAGGAAAGCTACGACACCCTCAGCAAAGTCGCGGGTGCGTCCGCAATCGCCCTGCAGATGAGCCTCGGTCGCAAGTTGCTGCGGAAGTGTCTTTTCGTAGGTGCCACGGATCGCCTGCTTGATCGCGGCAAAACCTGCGGTGGGACCGCTGGCCAGATACTCGGCGCGCTTGCGCCAATGAGCCTCAAATGCGTCGTCGGCAACTGCCTCCCAAATCAGACCCCAATCGTCAGCCTGCCGGGCGCTGATCTTGTCTGCGAACAAAGCCGCCCCCATTGCCTTGGCAAAGCCCATCTGCCGCGGCATGAACCATGTGCCCCCCGCATCCGGCAATAGACCGATCCGCGCGAAAGCCTGCAGGAAATATGCACTTTCGGTTGCAATTACCACATCGGCGCAAAGCGCAAGGTTGGCCCCTGCCCCGGCTGCCGGTCCATTGACAGCGGCAATAGTTGGGATCGGACAATCATAGACAGATTCCAGCATGGGCTCATATTCGTCCCGCAATGCGCGTTCCAGATCAATCTTACCGGTGCTGGAGGCATCCCCAAGGTCCTGACCTGAACAGAACGCTTTGCCCGCGCCAGTCAGAACCACGGCACGTGCATGACGCGCGGCGTGTTTCATCGCGTGAGTAATTTCGGCACGCATCCGCGTTGTCAACGCGTTCATCTTGTCCGCTCGGTTCAGCGTCAGAACCGCCAAACCCTCTGTGATGTCCAGATCAACCGCTTCGTATTCCATAGAAATCCTCACCTGCGCAGTGTTTGTAAAACCCTGACGTAAATGTGAGGCAAGCGAAAGTGGAACCGCGCGTCAGTCTTCCAGAATTCGGCGCAACCGTTCCTTTTCCTCTTCGCTCAGAGCGTCGGTCTGATCGGCTTTCTGGTGCTGTGCGCGCTTGCGCAGGAAACTCCACCCCATGGCCGCTGCAATCAACAACATGATCGGACCCGCCAGCCATAGCATCAGATTAGCGCCGGACGTGGTCGGTTTCAGCAGGACATATTCGCCGTAGCGATCAACAATGAAATCCACCGCCTCTTTATCTGTGTCTCCTGCAACCAAGCGTTCCCGCAGCAGTATCCGCAGATCACGGGCCAATTCGGCATTGCTTTCGTCGATACTTTCATTGCGGCAGACAAGGCAGCGCAGCCCGGTGCTGATATCGCGTGCGCGTGCCTCAAGCGCTGGGTCGTCAAGAACCTCGTCAGGCTGGACCGCCATCAGAGGTGAGGCCAGCATCATCAGGATCAGAACAAAACGTTTCATTCTGCAGGAACTCCTGACTGCGGGGTTTTGCGTGCTCCTGCTGCGACACGGAAACGGCGGTCGGACAAACTCAGGACACCACCCAGGGACATCAGGATACATCCGCCCCAGATCCAGTTGGCCAAGGGCTTGATATAAGTACGCATGACCCAACCGCCATCGGCCTGTTGGTCTCCGATCACCACGTAAACGTCACGCAAGATCCGGTAGTCGATTGCAGCCTCGGTAGTCGGCATCCGAGCTACCGGATAGTCACGTTTTTCCGGGTGCAGCGTGGTAATTTGACGACCGTTCTTTTCCAATGTCACGTCTGCCATAGTCGAGAAGTAGTTTGGCCCCTGCACGTTGCGTACATCCTTCAGGGTCAGCGTAAATTCTCCGACCTCGAAGGGCTTACCAGGCTGCGCGACACGGATATCTTCGACTTCCCATGCGGTTAGACCCGCAATTGCGAACATGGTGACGCCCAAACCGGTATGCGCCACCGCCTTACCCCAATCGGCACGAGGCAGGCGGAACAGACGCGCCAGACTACCCTTGCGGCCAGTGCGGCTCCAGAGGTCCACGACCGCGCCAAAGGTGACCCACGCCCCCAGGAAAAGACCCACCGGCCCTAGCGCACTCCGACCCGTTTGCATGACCCAGACAAGGATGGCCAATGCGACGGCCAAAATGAACGCATAGCGCAAAGACCACGCAGCCCGACCCAGCTTGCCCCGCTTCCACGGCAGCATCGAGCCGACTGGCAGGGCGATCCCAAGCGCGATCATGAACGGCGTGAAAGCAGCATTGAAAAACGGTGCCCCAACCGAAAGTTTACGGTCAAACGCCATTTCGGCCACCATCGGCCACATGGTGCCGAAAAACACGACAAAGCAGCTGACAGCCAACAGGATGTTATTCAACACCAACGCGCTTTCGCGGCTGATCATTCCGAAGACACCCTTGGCCTCCATCGCCTGCGCGCGTGCCGCAAACAGCGTCAGTGCACCACCGATGAAGATCACCAGAATGATAAGGATGAACACACCACGTTCAGGGTCATTGGCAAAGGCATGGACCGAGGTCAGCAGACCCGAGCGCACGATAAATGTCCCGATCAGCGAGAATCCGAAGGCGATGATCGCTAGCAGAATCGTCCAGCTTTTCAACGCCTCACGTTTTTCCACGACAATGGCCGAGTGCAGCAACGCGGCCGCCAGAAGCCACGGCATAAACGAAGCGTTTTCAACCGGATCCCAGAACCAGAAACCGCCCCAGCCAAGCTCGTAATATGCCCACCAGGACCCCAGTGCGATCCCGATCGTCAGGAAAACCCAGGCTGCCAGCGTCCATGGTCTCACCCAGCGGCCCCATGCGGCATCTACACGCCCCTCGATCAGGGCGGCGATGGCAAAGCTGAATGCCATGCTGAGACCCACATAACCCAAATAAAGGAACGGCGGATGGAAGGCCAAACCGGGGTCCTGCAGCAAAGGGTTCAAATCTCGACCGTCAAAGGGCGGTACAGGAAGGCGGTCAAACGGGTTCGACGTGAACAGGATAAAGGCAAAAAATGCCACACCAATGGCGGATTGCACTGCCAGGACCCGCGCTTTCAGCGTCGGTGGCAACCCGCCACCAAAAAACGCCGCCATGGCGCCAAAAATCGTTACGATCAGAACCCAAAGCAGCATAGAACCTTCATGGTTCCCCCATGTGCCGCTGATCTTGTACAGCATCGGCTTCGCCGAGTGGCTGTTCTCGACAACAATCCGCAACGAAAAGTCCGAAGTGGTAAAGGCCCAGACCAACGCACCGAACGAAAAAGACGTTAGCAGAAACTGGGCGATTGCCGCAGGTTCGGCAAAAGCCATCCAACCGGTCCATCGATTGGCAGCCCCGACAAGGGGTACAACGCTCTGTACGATGGCGACCAGGAAGGCGAGGATAAGGGCGAAGTGGCCGAGCTCTGTAATCATGGGCCGTTTATACTGCTGCCACTCGGCAAGTGCCATTCACATTCGCCCGGTCGCCGGGCACATAGTGTCGCGCCCTAGGCCTTTTGCAGGCGGCGCCAATCCTCCAACGCCCGATTCTCGCCCTGCTCGGATAGATGTTGAACCAGCTCAGCATCCGGCCCCGGGTCCGCGACCCCCGGACTGTCGCTGCGCATCTGCCTCAGTGCCTCCAGATTCGCCATGACAGTGGGCGCGCGCAGCATTGTGGCACCGATTTCGCGCTGTAAATCCTGCACCTTGGCTTGATGTCGCGCGCCAAAATAAAATGACACAATCACACCCAGTAACCACCACAGCGGTTCCGGGACCAACGCAATCCCCTGCATTCGGGCAGCAAACCACAACGGATCAACCATTGCCGCAACAAACAGCCCCAGTGTTCCCAAAGCCAGCGCCGGACGCGGCAAACGGTTCAGGCCATCAATGAGGCGATCATATCCCCCCTTCTGACCGGCTTGGAACTCTGCTCCGAATTGCTGCATTGCTTGTTCCTGCAAGCCAACAGAGCGCCGAGCGCTTGCTTCGGCGTTTTCTCGAAACACTTCGGCTGTCTCGCGAACTACGTTGCGACCCGTGCCAAACAACAATCCCAAAATTCCTGAGATCAACCCCATGCCAAGACCCTATTCTGAAACTCTTCGTTCGTCAGATGATATGAGGCGGACAGAAACTCTTCGGCCCGGCGAATCCAACCGCCCTTCTCGCCAGCGCGAGTCCGCGCATATTTGCGCAACGAAGATCGTCGATCCGCAATGTCGAAATAATAGTTCCGTCGCGCAACACCGTACGCATCCCGTAGTGCGACCGGATTGGGTGTAGCCGCGGTGTGAGCGGCGGTCGCAGTATGAGACCCGATTACACCATCAACCACGACGTCGAACCCCATTTGGCCCAATAACCGTTGCAAGATTTTCACAGCCTGAGAACCCGCATTGACATACATATCGAACAGCGACGCCTGCAATTCCGCTGGGGTCAAAGCAACACGCGGCTTGTCAAAGTAATGTTCCAGGAAAATGTCGACGGCCTGCTCTTTGCTCAATGCACGTACATCTGCCCGTGTGATGGACCTGTCACCCGTCAGGTCCAGCCCGAGGCGGCGCATGGTATGAATGGTCACACCAAATTTTGTAGGCCCGCCAGGGTCGTCCGGATCATCTACATAACCACCTTCCCGAGCTACGATACCCATAGCTATCTGCCGAACAGTCTGCATTCCGCTCCCCTTTTGACCTGATTGGGGAAAACGGTCACGGAAAGACGTTAAACCAGCGATAAACAAAAGGGCGCTGCATGCTCAAACGCACGCAACGCCCTGTTAATTCTGACCCCAAACATCTCTGCCCGAGGGCTTCGACTCAGCTAAGTTCAGCTGTCTTCGGCCTCTTGGTAAACACCTTGCTCCTTCAAAGCGTCGACAACTTCCTTAGGCATGTAAGTTTCGTCATGTTTCGCAAGAATTTCAGTAGCTTCAAAGACGCCGTTCACGTAACTTCCGGTCCCGACCATCCCCTGATTTTCAGAAAACAGATCCGGCAAAACACCGGTAAATGCCACTGGTACGCTTTCACCACCATCGGTCACAACAAAATGTACCGTCTCGCCCTGCCCACGAATGATTGAGCCTTCTTCGACCAGACCGCCAATGCGGAACACTTCGGTCGGCTTTGGTGGCTCGGCGATCACCTGACTGGGTGAGCGGAAAAAGTTGATGCCGTCTCGCATTGCATACCCAATCAACCCTGTCGCTAGAACAAGGGCAACCACAGCCAGCAATATCACTTGTACACGACGACGTTTCTTGAGCGTTTTCATAGTGTCCTCACGGGAACAGAGGGGCCATCATCAGGCCCGTCGTTTCAGCTTCACCTAACATCAGGTTGGCATTCTGCAAGGCTTGCCCGCTGCTACCTTTTGTCAGGTTATCCAATGCCGCCACCACAATGGCACGACGTTCGATCCGATCCGCGACTACGCCGATATGGCAGTAGTTCGACCCCCTGACGTGATGAGTCGAAGGTGTTTCGCCAAATGGCAACATCTGAATAAATGGCTCGGCTTCGTAGGCCGAACACAGCGTCTCAAAGACGCTTTGCGGGTCGCCCTTCACATACGTAGTCGCCAGAATTCCGCGATTGGCCGGGATCAGGTGGGGTGTAAACTGTACATGAACCGTCCGCCCGGCGAGTTTAGAGAATTCCTGATCAAATTCACCGAGATGCCGGTGCGTACCACCAATGGCATAGGCGTTGTAACCTTCGCTTAGCTCCGCATGCAGAAGGTTCTCTTTTAATGCCCGCCCTGCACCGGAAACAGCGCATTTCAGATCAAGGATGATATCGTCTAAGTCGATCACCCCAGCGGCAATTAAGGGACGCAGAGCATATTGCCCGGTCGCCGCATTGCAGCCCGTTCCGGCAACCAGCCGAGCAGACCGGATTTCGTCCCGGTAGAATTCAGTCAGGCCATAGACCGCCTCGTCCTGATGCGCGATGGCGGAATGTGGATTGCCATACCACTTTTCGTATTCTTCAGGATCGCTTAGCCGGAAATCGGCTGAAAGATCAACGATCCTCAGTGCTTTTGGCAGCTCGCGAATGACTTCTTGGCTTGTTTTATGTGGCAAAGCGCAAAAACAAAGATCAATTTGCGAGAAATCGATCTCGGAAATTTTGCACAGGACCGGCAAGTCCAAATGCCGCAAATGCGGAAACACCTGTGCCATGGATTGGCCTGCCTTACGCTCGGCGGCCAGAGCTGTAACTTCCATGTTCGGGTGCTCGGCGATCAGCCGCACCAGTTCGGCGCCGGTATAACCGGACGCGCCCAGAATTGCGATTTTGTGGGTCATGTCAGACCTCTTTCACTTATGTGCCACATCTTACGACCGCCAATGCGACGGTCATCGAATTAAAGAGTCGGTAAAAGACCGTCCTTGACTTAGGTCAGGCAGCCGCAAAGGTGATTTGTCGTCGGAGAAACTGGGTCGCACGATCACTGACGAACCCCGGTTTCCCGGTGGTCAGAAAACCACCATCGCCTTCACCTGTCATGTTGGGATGGCGCTGCAGGTAATCGGCCAGACTCTCTGCGACCAGATCACCCTGGCTGTAGACCTTTACATCTGGACCAAGTGCCGCCTGAAATGTCTCGGCCATCAATGGGTAGTGCGTACAGCCCAGAATTGCAGCCTGCGGATCCGGCATCTTGCGTTTGAGCGCATCAACATGCGAGCGCACCAATGCTTCGGACAGGATCATGTCACCGTCTTCTATGGCATCAACGACACCACCACAGGCCTGCGCCTCGACGTCGACGCCGATCGCACGAAAGGCCAGTTCACGTTGAAACGCGCGGCTGGAGACAGTCGCCGGTGTGGCAAACAATGCAACGTGCTGCACCTCAACCTCGCGCGGGGGCGAGTTGTCGCCCCATTGCCGCTCGGTCAGCGCTTCGATCAAGGGGACAAATACGCCCAGAACGCGCTTACCTTCGGGCACGCCTTCTTCCTGCATTCGACGCAGTGCGGCAGCGCTGGCGGTGTTACATGCCAGAATCACAAGATTGCAGCCTCGGGACCACAGATCATGGACGGCACGACGCGTCAGTTGAAAAATATCTTCGGCATCGCGCACGCCGTATGGGGCATGCGCGCTGTCCGCAAAATACAGGAAATCCACGTCCGGCAGACGTTTCTGCGCGGAGTTCAGGACGGTCAGCCCGCCCAATCCGGAATCAAAGATACCTACTGCCATTTGCCCCTTCAGGCGCGATGCCGTTCCTCAAATTCATAGCCGTAGTCATAGGACTTCAACGGCTGTGGGGACAGCTCATACGTGGCTTTGCGCAAGAAATCCATCATCTTGCGCGTATCCTTTGCCAACGGGTCCAATACGTCGCGGCCGATTGGCTCGCCAATCACGACGCTGACTGGGGTATCAACGCGCTTTTTGAACTCTTTGATCAGCAAACCCATGCGCAGCGTGTTGTGAAGATGGCTGGCAATCTGGAACAGGCGCGAGGTGTGGCCATCAAAGAAAACAGGCACCACCGTCGCGTTCGACTTGGCAACCATTCGCGCTGTAAAGCCACGCCAGCCTGGATCCATCGGGTGTGAGAACGGCTTGACGCCAGTACTGACGGTTCCGCCCGGGAAAATGCCAATCGCCCCACCCTCGCCCAGGTAGTCCAACGCCGTTCTGCGGGTTTCGAGGTTCAGTTTCATCGCCTCTTTCGACGCATCAAACGAAATCGGAAGGACTATCCGATTCAAGTCCTCCGCCTTGCGGAATACCCGGTTGGCCAGAATACGGAAATCACCGCGGGTTTGCGCCAGAATATGCCCCATCATCAATCCATCCAGAATTCCGTAAGGATGGTTAGCAATCAGGATCAGCGGCCCGTTTTTCGGGACGTTCGACAGTGATCCTCCGACCACATCCAGAGACAGCCCGTAGCGATCTACCATGACCGACCAGAAATCGCGCCCCTTGGCCACCTCGTGTTCGTAACCGTGTGCCCGTTTGATCAACCGCAGACGGCCGGTGGTGTTTTCCATCAACCTGATAACTATCCGCCCACCCTTGGTTTCAGCGGAGTAGGCATAAGAAATGTCACGAGCGATATGGCGTGACGAGGGCATCGAAAACTCCGATATCAGAACCAGTGGTTAGTTGTAGGTAGCAATTCTTACCGCGTAGCGTAACAGGCATGTGAAGCTTCACTCTGCCGAAGACCTGACCTGCGGCCTGCCGTCACCGATTACTGCCAAAAGCTCTTCGCGCCGTTTTGCTGCCTTAGCCTCGTTTTCAATGAGAACAGGACCAAACCCTCTGATATCCAGAGGCAGGCGGGCCAGCGCGGCAATCGCGTCACGCGTACCCGCAGTCAGTTTGGGCAGAACCTGCTTCATGTCTTTTTCGTATTGCCGGATCAGTGCCCGCTCCATCCGCCGCTCGGCGCTGTAACCAAACGGATCAAACGGTGTTCCGCGCAGAACTTTGAGCCGCGCCAAAAGCTTAAGCGGGCCAAGGAACCATTCGCCAAACGCACGCTTGCGTGGGCGCTCACCGGCACCTTTGCCACCCAGTGCCGGCGGTGCCAGATGGAATGTCATTTTGAAATCGCCGTCAAATTCGGCTGCTGCCTGGTTACGACTGTCCAGCAACAGGCGCGCGACCTCGTATTCATCCTTGTAAGACAGCAGCTTGTGATACCCTTTTGCGACCGCCTCTTTGACGTCTGCATCATCGATGGTCGCCAGCAGCTTGCGATACCGCTTCGCCAAACGCGTGCCTTGATAGCTGGTCAGGTGGCCCGCCCGGAAATCGATCATCTGATCCATCGATTTCGGCAATTCGGCTACATTTGGGCTTAGGATTCTCGCTACCTCTTCCGGGTGCAAAACCGCCCACCGACCAACCTCGAACGCACGCTTGTTGCGCTCAACCGCGGCGCCATTCAACTCGATGGCTTGCAGGATTGCTTCCTGCCGGATCGGTAACAGCCCTCGTTGCCAGGCTGCGCCAAACACCATCATGTTCGAATAAATTGAGTCCCCCATCACGGCGCGCGCCAAATCTGTCGCGTCGAACAGATCGACGTTTTCTTTCAAGCGGGCTTGCAATGCCAGCTCCAGTTGATCAGCGGGTATTCGGAAATCGGTATCACGCGTGAAGTCGCCCGTAATGATCTCGTGACTGTTGATCACCGCACCGGTTTGCCCTGCTTGTGTAAGACCCAGAGTTTTAGCTCCGGCAGACACCACCAGATCGCCTCCGATCAGGGCATGTGCCTCTCCGGTTGCAACACGAATGGCGCTGATATCTTCTGGTCGATTGGCAAGACGGCAGTGGATATGAACCGCGCCGCCTTTTTGCGCCAGCCCTGCCATCTCCATCATGCCGGCGCCCTTGCCATCGATCTGGGCAGCCTGTGCCAGAACTGCGCCGATGGTGACAACGCCGGTACCACCGACTCCGGTGATCACCACGTTATGCGTGCCGTTGATCCGCGGCAAAATCGGCTCCGGCAAGTCCGGAAGGTCGATGTCGGTTGTGGCTTCTTTCCTGATCTTCGCCCCTTCAAGCGTGACAAACGACGGGCAAAACCCGTTCAGGCAAGAGAAATCCTTGTTGCAGCTCGACTGGTCGATCGCGCGTTTACGTCCAAGTTCAGTCTCTTTGGGCACAATCGACACGCAGTTTGACTGCACACCGCAATCACCGCAGCCTTCGCAAATGTCGGTGTTGATGAATACCCGCTTATCGGGATCCGGGAATGTGCCACGCTTGCGCCGCCTGCGCTTCTCGGCGGCGCAGGTCTGGACGTAAACAATGACGGATACACCCTCGATTTCGCGGAATTTTTCCTGAACCTGCATCAGCTCGGCGCGCTCATGAGTTTCGACCCCAGATGGCAGAGCCTTGAAGTTCACATCTTCCTTTTCGTCATAAACCACGGCCACGTGTTTAACGCCCATAGCCGTGACTTCGGCCACGATCCGTTCCGCAGTCAGGTCACCTTCGTTTTCCTGCCCGCCTGTCATGGCGACGGCATCGTTGAACAAGATCTTGAAGGTGATGTTTGTCCCGGCGGACAGCGCCGCCCGGATCGCCTGAACGCCCGAGTGGTTGTACGTTCCGTCCCCTAAGTTTTGGAAAACATGTTTGGTTGTCGAAAAGGGTTCCTCTCCGATCCAGTTCGCGCCCTCGCCCCCCATCTGAGTGAACCCGGTTGTCTCACGGTCCATCCACTGCACCATGTAGTGGCATCCAATTCCGGCATAGGCGCGGCTACCTTCAGGCAGTCTTGTCGAGCTGTTATGAGGACAGCCAGAACAGAAATACGGCAGTCGCGCCGCAATTTCTTGCGCGTTGTCCGCACGGCGCGCTTCTGACAGCTTGGCCAGACCGGCACGCACTCCATCGGTGTCGTGCCCTTCTTCAATCAGGATGTTGCCGAGTTTCTCGGCAATCATTATTGGGTCCAATGCCCCGCGTGTGGGAAACAGCTCCTCGCGGTGCAATGTACCCGCACCGCCTTTGTACCATCCATAGACCCGACGACCGCGCCGATCGTCAAAGATCGCTTCCTTGACCTGAACTTCGATCAGCTTGCGCTTTTCCTCGACGATAATGATCAGGTCGAGCCCTTCAGCCCAGCCGTGGAAGCCCTTCATATCCAACGGAAAAGTCTGGCCAATTTTGTAGGTAGTGATGCCTAGGCGCTCAGCCTCGTTTGCGTCAATGTTCAACAGAGACATGGCATGGACCAGATCCAGCCAGTTCTTGCCTGCTGCCACGATTCCGATCTTGGCACCGGGTTTCCCCCAAACACACTTGTCCATTTTATTGGCGTGCGAGAACGTTTCAGCAGCGAAACGTTTATAGTCGATTACACGCCCTTCCTGCAGATGCGGTGTATCACCCAAGCGGATGTTCAACCCGCCCTCAGGCATGTCGAATTTGGGCGTCACGATCTGCATCCGGTCCGGGCTGCCGTCAACAACGGATGTCACTTCGATCGTGTCCTTCATGGTTTTCAGACCGGCCCAGACACCGGCAAACCGGCTGAGCGCAAAACCATAGATTCCGTAGTCGAGAATTTCTTGCACACCCGCCGGGCTGACCACCGGCATATACATGTCCACCAACGACCATTCCGACTGATGCAGCACGGTCGAGCTTTCGCCCGTGTGATCGTCCCCCATGGCCATCAGAACCCCGCCATGTTTGCCGGTCCCGGCCATATTGGCGTGGCGCATGACATCACCTGACCGATCTACGCCCGGGCCCTTGCCGTACCAAAGACCGAAAACGCCATCGAACTTGCCATCATTGCGCAAGCCGGCCTGCTGGCTTCCCCATAACGCCGTAGCGGCAAGATCTTCGTTCAGCCCATACTGAAAGGTCACATCACTTTCGGCCAATTGCTTCTGCGCGCGTGTCATCTGCAGATCCACAGCGCCCAAGGGCGATCCGCGGTAGCCAGTGACCAGACCTGCGGTATTTAATCCGGCCTTTTTATCGCGCGCTTTCTGCATAAGCATCAATCGCACCAACGCCTGTGTCCCGTTCAGCAGAACCGGACTCTTGGACAAGTCGAACCTGTCATTCAGCGAAATTTTCGGCTGACTCATCAGACGTCTCCCCTCGTCGGATTAGTGTGCTTCATTCCCAGTTATTTTAGGTCATAAAAGCTGACCTGTATAGTAAATTTCCCCATAACCGTAACGATTTCACCGTTTGAATGTGGAAATTGTTACGTCTTTCATATAGGCCTGCCAAAGGATAACGAAAGTTGCGACGATGGATTGGGACAAGCTCAGAATATTTCACGCGGTAGCGGATGCAGGCAGCCTCACGCATGCCGGAGACAAGCTCAATTTGTCTCAATCTGCCGTGAGCCGTCAGATTCGCGCACTGGAAGAATCACTGAATGCGACCCTGTTTCATCGCCATGCCCGTGGGCTGATACTAACCGAGCAGGGAGAGTTGCTATTCGATGCCACCTCGGCCATGTCCAAACGGTTGGATGCTGCTGCTGCCCGTATCCGTGATAGCGAGGATGAGGTTTTCGGCGTCCTTCGTGTAACAACCACGTTCGGCTTCGGCACTCTGTGGCTGGCTCCACGCCTGCCCAAGCTTTACGAACAATATCCCGATCTCAACATCGACCTGATGCTTGAGGAACGTGTCCTGGACTTACCCATGCGCGAAGCCGATGTGGCCATCCGCATGAAAGAGCCCAGCCAGGCCGACCTTGTCCGCAAACGCCTGATGACGGTGCAGATGCTGCTTTACGCGACGCGCAGCTATCTGGACGCGCACGACGCACCGCTGGAAAAGCCTGAAGATATTTCCAAACACCGGTTGATTTGCCAGACCCCATCTGCGCCCCAGGTCGGCGCAAGCGCCTCATTGGTGCGGCATCTGATGACTTATGAGCCCGGCTCACTCCTGACAGTCAACAACTACTTTGGTGTCCTTCAGGGTGTTCTGCACGATCTCGGGATCGGCGTTCTTCCCGATTACGTCACCGAAGACTTCCCCGACCTGGTACCTGTTTTGTCGGATATCGAAATCGCCGATGTTCCGGTTTACCTCGCCTACCCCGAGGAATTGCGCCATTCCAAGCGCGTGGCCGCATTCCGGGATTTCGTGCAGGATGAAATCATTGCCCACCGCAAGCATTTGAGGCAGATGGGAAAACTCTAGCTATGCAACCAGATCATAGCGGGCATGATCCTTTATCGTCCAAAACACCTTGATCGTTCACAAAGTGATCCCTAAATCAGCAATCGAAGGCGGTGATGCTGTAACGCTCATCATCTTCATACCTCCCTGTTGGACTACGGCCGAGCTTAGTGCTCGGCCTTTTTTTTTGGGTTTTGCCAGAAGCATCGTGTCAAGTCATCGAAAACTCTGGGAAAATTGCTCGCCGGAGCCTATGATCTCAAAAAATCGATGAAAATATCGCGTTCGAGGGTAAACCCATGTTCCAACCACTCCGCCTTTTGCTGGCGTTGGTGTCCGTTCTATTCTTAGCGGTTCCGCTTCAAGCACAAGAAACAGGCGCAACATCAACCGTAACCATCCCCGAGGACCTAACGCCTGAACAGGTCGACGACCTTGTGGCACGCATGTCTGACGATCAGGTGCGTGCCATCTTGCTGGAACGCCTTGATGCAGTTGCCGAAGAGCAAGCTGCAGCCAAGGAGGGTCATGAAGACCCCCTCACCGAGATAAATGAGATCTGGGCGGAAATGGTCACTTCGTGGGCTCATGTTCTAACCACATTGCCAAATATCGTCAGTGCACAAATCACGGCGTTCGAAAACTTCTCGACAACCTTTGGAACAACCGGAGTGTTTGTTCTTATGGGGCTGATCCTGTCAATTCTGGTGGTCGGCTACATAGCAGAGAAGCTTTTTGATTTTCTGACGCGCAGATGGCACGCGGCAACAGAGGTTGCAGACGAAGCGGATCTTTGGGGCGCCGTTCGTTATCTTTTCCGCCGTTTCTGCCGCGAGATTGCGGGGCTGGTAGTATTCTATGTCGTCATCCGCGCGGTTGGGCGCGGACTTCTGACCGTTGAACAGATCACTTATGCGGCACCTTTTGTGTTCTACCTGATCTGGATTCCTCGTTTGGGCGCTGCAGCTTCTCGGTTCATTCTGGCACCCGAAAAGCCGCAGTTTCGGTTGGTTAATATTGACGATCACTGGGCGAAATACCTGCACCGCAACCTTATCGGCCTGTTGATCCTGATCGGTTTTACGTTGTTCGTCGTCCGGTTCAATGCGCTTAACGGCGTTACTCCCGACGATACCCGTATCGCCTTCTGGCTCAACGCGGCAATTCACGTCTATATCGGCGTAATCGCGTGGACTGCGCGTGAGGGGTTGTCGCAGATGATGCTGGGTACTGATCCCGATCATACCAAGTTCGACGAAGAGGTTGCCCAATATTACCCCTACTTCGCCATTGGCGTTTCGGCGGTGATATGGCTGCTGGTCGAGTTCCTGTCTGCGCAACGCGATCCTGCAATTCGTGCGTTGTTGGTTCAGGGGCCGCATTTCACCACCATGTTCTGGTTGTTGATCGCACCTGCACTCGACACTCTGATACGCGGATTGGTGCGTCACCTTCAGCCACCGATGTCCGGCGAAGGTCCCCTGGCAGAGCGTGCTTATCGTTCAACCAAGCGCAGTTATATCCGGATTGGCCGTGTAATTGCGGGCTTGTTCGTTGTGTTCATGATCGCACGTGCCTGGCAACTCGATCTTCGCCATGTCGCCTCGGCGGGCGTCAGTGCCGAAGTCGGCGGGACGGTCATCGAATTCCTGCTGATCATCGCTGTTGGCTATATCATGAACGAGGTAGTCTCACTGTGGATCAACCGCCGCTTGGCCAAGGAACAGACCGCAGCAGAGGCGCTGGATGAGGAAGCTGGCGGCGAAGGTGGCGGCGTCGGTGGTTCTCGCTTGGCTACGGTACTGCCGTTGCTTCGGATTACTGCTCAGGTAACGATCGCAGTCATCTTCGGCCTGTTGGCACTTGGTGCACTGGGCATCAATATCACTCCGCTGCTTGCCGGTGCCGGTGTTCTGGGCCTAGCTATTGGGTTTGGCGCACAGAAATTGGTGGCGGACATCGTCGGCGGTATTTTCTTCCTGATCGACGACGCGTTCCGCGTTGGAGAATATGTTGATGTGGGCGGTACTATGGGCACTGTAGAAAAGATCTCGATCCGATCGATGCAGCTGCGCCACCACCGCGGGCCGGTTCACACCATTCCCTACGGTGAGATTCAGAAGTTGACCAATTTCAGCCGTGATTGGGTGATCATGAAGCTGAAGTTCACCGTTCCCTTCGACACCGACCCAAACAAGGTCAAGAAGATCTTCAAAAAGATCGGTGCCGAGATGATGGCGGACGAGGTTCACAAGGAAGGCTTCCTACAGCCGTTCAAATCGCAAGGCGTGTTCGATTTTGACGATGTGGGCATGATCATCCGGGGCAAGTTCATGGCGAAGCCCGGCAAACAGTTCACATTGCGCAAGGAAATCTTCAATCGGGTCAAGGCCGAGTTCAATGCAAACGGAATCGACTTTGCGCGCCGTGAGGTCCGCGTGGCCATTCCCGGTTTGGATGAAGCCGAGCACCTGAGCGATGAACAGAAAGCTACGATTGGTGCCGCCGCGGGTGATGCGGTGGCTCAACAAGCGAAACAAAAAGAAGAAGGAAAATAGAGATTTCCTGACGCACGAGTGACCCGGAGACGGGTCACTCGCCCGAAAACCAAATTGGCCACGGAAGGGGCAGACATGCTTCGAAACGCCGTGTTTGCAGTAATTGCGATTTCACTTGGCACACTTCCGACCAAGTCTTTTTCGCAAAGCTCCAGCAGTGTTGTCGATGTACAAACCAACGGGCTGGATAGCGCTTCTAAAGAGGAAAACATTGGCTTTCGGCGGGGGTCTTTCGTGCTTGCCCCCATCCCGTTTTCCAACCCCACTATTGGTTCTGGTCTTGTTTTAGGGGCCGGATATCTTTTCACCCTGGATGAAGGCTCAAAACCCTCGGTTCTCGGAATTGGAGGGCTGAAATCCGATAATGGGAGTACGGTCGGGGGCGCCTCTATAAACCTTGCATTCGATCAAAATCGCTGGATTATCAAGGCACTGTATGGGCGGGCTGATGTGCGATACGACCTTTTCACGGATATCGGCGTTCTACCTATCCAACAGGACGGAGATCTGGCCAGAATTAGCGTTTCCTATGGCGTGACGCCTGACTTGTCATTTGGTTTGAGCTTACGGTACTTGGACACAGTCATTTCCCCGGACTTCCCAAATCTGCCGCCAATTCCGCCGCCTTTCGATCAGTTTCTGGTCACCGAATACGGCAATATCGGGCTAATCTCAGACTGGGATGCACGCGACGACACGGTCTATCCCACATTGGGCCATAACCTGCACGTCGAAGCGTATAATGGATACTCACTGAAAGGCGTGTTGGAGGATTACTCGAAGGCCTATGCCAACTACACCCATTACTTCAGCCCCGGCGAGAAAACAGTCTTGGCCGCTCGGGCATCCGTGTGTGGATCATCCTCGGGTACGCCATTTTTCGATCAATGCGGGTTAGGTACGGTTGATGCTTTCCGAGGGTTTTCGGCCACTCAGTTTCTGGATTTCAATTCGGCATCTCTACAGGTTGAGGCGCGGCAGAGATTGACGAAACGTATTGGGGTGGTCGCCTTTGCCGGGGCAGGACAAGTCGGATCCAGCTTCAGCGACCTCAGTGACGGTGGGACCCACTCGGCCTATGGTATTGGTGCGCGGTATCGTGTTTCAAAGAAGTTCCCACTCGACTTTTCAGTCGACGTCAGTCGCAATGACGAGCAGGAAAACAACCTGTATATCTACGTAGGCCAGCGGTTCTGACGCGCCTGCGCTCTCTTGGCCCTTCCCACCGGAGCGCCCTTGCCCTAAAAGGCCCGCAATCTCGGCCCACTTGGACACAGGATAAACGATGCAAGAGCCCGCCATCACACCCGATCTGATTGCCGCCCACGGGCTCAAGCCTGATGAATACGACATGATCCTCGAAATCATCGGGCGCGAGCCGACCTTTACTGAGCTGGGCATCTTTTCGGCCATGTGGAACGAACATTGCTCATATAAGTCCTCAAAAAAATGGTTGCGCACCCTGCCCACCTCGGGCCCCCAAGTGATCTGCGGCCCAGGCGAAAACGCAGGCGTAGTAGATATCGGCGACGGTCAGGCAGTGGTCTTCAAGATGGAGAGCCACAACCACCCTTCGTATATCGAGCCTTATCAGGGCGCGGCAACAGGCGTCGGCGGCATCCTGCGCGACGTGTTCACCATGGGTGCGCGTCCGATTGCGTCCATGAACGCGTTGTCTTTTGGTGAACCGGGACATCACAAAACCCGCCAACTGGTCAACGGAGTGGTTGAAGGCATCGGCGGCTACGGCAACTGCTTTGGCGTTCCGTGCGTAGGCGGAGAAGTTCGCTTTCACCCGGCCTATAACGGCAATTGCCTTGTGAATGCTTTTGCGGCCGGATTGGCTGACAGTGACAAGATTTTCTACTCGGCCGCGTCGGGTGTTGGCATGCCTGTCGTTTATCTGGGTGCCAAAACCGGTCGCGACGGTGTCGGAGGCGCGACCATGGCTTCGGCCGAATTCGACGACACGATCGAAGAAAAGCGCCCCACCGTTCAGGTCGGTGACCCATTCACTGAAAAGCGCCTTATGGAGGCGACGCTGGAGCTGATGCAAACCGGCGCCGTAATTTCCATTCAGGATATGGGCGCAGCTGGCCTGACCTGTTCCGCGGTCGAAATGGGCGACAAAGGTGGTCTGGGTGTCCGGCTCGATCTTGAAAACGTACCACAGCGCGAAGAAGACATGACGGCGTACGAGATGATGCTGTCCGAGTCGCAGGAACGTATGCTGATGGTCCTCAAACCCGAACTTGAGGCCGAAGCCCGCGCCGTGTTCGAAAAGTGGGATCTGGATTTTGCCATCGTTGGGGAAACTATCGCAGAAGACCGTTTCCTGATCATGCACAATGGTGAAGTTAAGGCCGATCTCGTCCTGTCCAAACTCTCCTCCACTGCCCCCGAGTACGACCGACCATGGGAACCAACACCTGAGCCAGCCGCGCTGACCGAAGTACCGCAAATCGATCCGATCGATGGGTTGCGCGCCTTGCTTGCATCGCCCAACTACGCGGGTAAACAGTGGGTTTACGAGCAATATGACACAATGGTCATGGCCGACACGAACCGCACGCCCGGTTTGGGCGCGGGTATGGTACGTGTTCACGGGACAGACAAAGTGCTGGCCTTCACCAGCGATGTTACCCCTCGCTATGTCCGCGCAAATCCGGTCGAAGGCGGCAAGCAAGCCGTGGCCGAAGCCTATCGCAACCTGACCGCAGTTGGTGCCAAACCGTTGGCAACAACCGACAACCTGAACTTCGGAAACCCGGAAAAGCCCGAGATCATGGGCCAGTTTGTCGGTGCAATCCAGGGCATCGGTGCCGCCGTTGGCGCGCTGGACATGCCGATCGTGTCCGGCAACGTTTCGCTGTACAACGAGACCGATGGACAGGCGATCCTGCCCACACCGACCATTGGCGCAGTCGGATTGTTGCAGCATTCAGATGAGATCATTGGAAACGAAGTACGCGAAGGCCATGTTGCCCTGGTGATCGGGGAAACCAATGGCCATCTGGGACAGTCTGCCCTGCTGGCCGAAGTATTTAACCGCGAAGACGGCGATGCGCCCCATGTCGATCTGGACGCCGAGGCGCGTAATGGTGATTTCATCCGCGCCAACCGCGAGATGATCAAAGCCTGTACCGATCTGGCCGATGGCGGCCTTGCGCTGGCCGCGTTCGAACTGGCGGAAGCGGCTGGCATAGGTGTCCACCTCGATGACGCATCGACCGAATTCCTGTTTGGTGAAGATCAGGCGCGTTATCTGGTTGCCTGCAATTTCGACCAGGCCGAGGCGCTGATGATTACCGCCGGTCAGGCCGGCGTTCCGTTGGTGTCGGTGGGGCGTTTTACCGGCGAAACCGTCAAGATTGGAGCATCCGAGGCACCACTGAACGAGTTGACCGCAACGTTCCGTACCAGCTTTGCTGAAGCCGTCGCCTAAGTGTCGGCAATCCCCTGCCGAATACAATTCCTGAACCTTCGCCAAGGTGCAGGGATTGCCTTTTTTGAGAGCATCGCAGCCCCTTGCACGGGCTCGTCCATCGCTCTACATCTTGAGAAAGACCTTCTGGAGTAACCTACATGCCGATGAGCACCCACGAAATCGAACACCTGCTGCGTGAAGCGTTTCCGAACGCGGAGATTCAGGTTGGAGGTCAGGACGGTGTGCATATGTCCGCCATGGTCGTAGACGAGAGCTTTCGCGGGAAAAACCGGGTTCAGCAACAACGCGCTGTTTATGCGGCGCTGAAAGGCAAAATGGACGGCCCGGACGGAGAACTGCACGCACTGGCGTTGACGACAAAAGTTCCGGAATAATGGATGAGCCGATCGGATGGGTTCTGCCGAGGCTGATCTATCTGGTCTTTGATATTGTCAACTTCTTAGCGCTATTGTGTTGTGATCTTCCGAAACTGCTAAAGTACGGGCCGAGGTATTGGCGCGTCACAAGGAAAATGAGACGCCGCGACTACGAACGTCGCCAAGGTTGAGTGCTAAAAAATGAATGGCTGGGTATTCTGGATAGGTGTAATCGCAGCATTGATAGTTGCCGCCGCCCTGATCGAAGCCTATCTGAAACGGAACAAAAAACGAAAGCTCGCCGACATGCGTCCGGACCCGGACAAACTCAGCAAAGTGGGCGGCATTGAAAGATACGGACTTGATCCGCTGGCCTTGGCGCAGGCTGAGCATCGGCGGCTGGAAGAAGAAGGATGGGTACCCGACCCATCTAAGAACGAAACGACCACCCCGAAGGCGGGTGAAGAGGAAAAGCAAGATGAGCGACGTTAAAACTCAGATCGACGAAACCGTCAAAGCCAACGACGTAGTGCTGTATATGAAAGGCACCAAGGAAATGCCGCAGTGCGGGTTCTCGTCGCGCGTGGCCGGTGTGCTTAACTACATGGGCGTCGATTATGCCGACGTGAACGTTCTGGCCGACGAAGACGTGCGTCAGGGCATCAAGGATTATTCCGATTGGCCGACAGTGCCTCAGCTCTACGTCAAAGGAGAATTCGTCGGTGGGTGCGACATCATCACCGAGATGACCCTGTCGGGCGAGCTGGACACACTGTTTGACGAAAACGGTGTCGGTTACAACAAAGACGCAGCCGACAAGATCCGCGAAGCAAACGCGTAATCCGGCAACTAGCGACTGGTGCAGTCCTTGAACAATACCAGTTCAGGGGCTGTGTCACCGACCGCTTGGTGGGATATCGTCGCCTCCCACCCCTTTGAGCGTAGCGAATAAGTGCCCACGGCTCCCTCGGATTCATAGCGAATGCCGGACCCGCTTGGAGCCTGCCGCATCGCCACAAGTGTTCCATCAATTACCATCGCTGCAGCGCCCGATCCGTCAGAGGCGTTGAAATAAGACACAGGGATTTGCGTGTCGTTTTCGCAGGTGAACGTCACCGACAAAATATCGATGTCGGCCAGCCCCGATGTGGCCAAGACTGACAGGATCACGCCGCAGAACGTAGATCGCAATACTCTCATTTACTCGCCTGTTCTTCGACAACCGCGGCAAGTGCTTCGGCGCGGGCTGCCATTTCAGCCAGCGTATCGGTGACGGAAGGCGGTACAACCGCGACCTCAATCCGCTCAGGTTCGGGCCTGGGTGCGTTGCGCAGAGTTTGCAACTCGGCCTTCGTTTGCTCCAGATTTGCTTCCAGCGTCTTGATTTTGTCGTCTATCGCCGCCGACTTGTCCGCCAGCATCAGCCCTGCCATCAAAAGCATCCGGGATTCCGGCATACGACCAATCTGGTCGGACAGAACCTGCGCCTCATCATCCAGCAATTGGGCAGCTGCCATCAGGAAAACTTCTTCCCCTTCCTGACACGAGACGTCAAAGTCCCGACCACCGATATGAATAGTGACCTCGGGCATTATTCCACCTCTCCTTCTGTCAGTTTGGCCTGCGACAGCAGCGGTTCCAGACGAGCCAGAACCGCGTGAGCTTCAGCCGCATCGGTTGCCTGTGCTGCGCGGGTCGCCTCGAGTTCAGCAACCGTGGCACGATTTAGCAACTCGGCATCGGGCAGGCCGTCCTGCGACGCGGCCCGCAGCTCGTCGACAGACGCGCGCAATTGTTCGTTTGCCTTGCGCATCCGTTGCAGATCATCATCAAGTCGGGACATTGCCGCACCATGACTGCTGCGTTCTGCACGAAGCATTTCAAGCTCGGCGCTCAATTCCGCTACGCGCTCGCTGTCTGCCAGTTCCGCACGCAGTTGGGCGTTTTCGGTCTTCAGCCCTTCCAGTTCTTCACTGTTATCCAACGCCGCCTTCGCGTCTGCCAGTTCTGCGCGGGCAGCTTCAACCGAGGCCAGAGTTGACGCCATCTCGGCTAATTGTTCGCGCAATTTCTCCGCTTCCGAGTCATCCGCGGGCACAGATTCTGCCTTCTCCAACTCAGTGCGTAAGTTGTCGATTTCTTGATCGTGGCGCGTTTTCAGGGACTTGATCCGCTCTTCCAACTGAGCGTTGGCTACGCGCTCATCTTCCAGCGCAACACGTAACTCCTGATCTACCGATGCGCTTGCGGGGGCTGCATCTTTCAAAGCATCTACCCCGGATCCAATCCGCTCCATGGCGGTGATGATACGTCGTTGTAATTCCTCGATCTGACTCATGCCCCTGTCACCTCTTTATCAAGGTTCGTATTGCTGCACGCCTGCCCGAATCATCGGTGGCAGCTCTCTGGGCTTAGTCTAACGGAATGTGGTGGAAAATACCCACTCTTTGCTTTCAATCACTTGGGCTGCACTCTTGAACCAAGTACCCGGATCAAGGACCGGTTCTGCTTGCACTTTGGAAGTTGGATGGTATTCAGCGCCCATCTGCCCGTAACCCAAAGGAATAACGCCCGTGGACCTGACTGCGCTGCGCAAAGCCAACCCCGAACACTGGGACAAAGCTGCGGCCATCCGCACCCTGACCCTTGACGCCGTCGCCGCCGCCAATTCCGGCCATTCCGGTATGCCGATGGGCATGGCCGATGTTGCGACCGTATTGTTCGAAAAGCACCTGAAATTTGACGCCTCGGCCCCGAACTGGCCTGACCGCGACCGGTTCATCCTTTCGGCGGGTCATGGCTCGATGCTGGTGTATTCGCTGCTGTACCTTACCGGCAACAACGACGTGACGCTGGAAGAAATCAAGAACTTCCGCCAGTTGGGTGCCAAGACAGCGGGCCACCCGGAAAATTTCCTGATCAACGGTATCGAAACGACCACCGGCCCTCTGGGTCAGGGTATCTCGAACGCGGTTGGTTTTGCCATGGCTGAAGAAATTCAGCGCGCGCATTACGGCAAAAAAGTCGTTGATCATTATACCTATGTGATTGCAGGCGACGGCTGCCTGATGGAAGGCGTCAGCCAAGAGGCGATTACGCTGGCCGGCCGCCACGAGCTGAGCAAACTGATTGTCTTCTGGGACAACAACAACATCACCATCGACGGTACTGTTGATATGGCGGACCGCACAGACCAGGTGCGCCGTTTCGCAGCCTCGGGCTGGCACGTGATCGAGATTGACGGCCACGACCCCAAAGCTATCGACGCTGCCATCACTCAGGCGAAGAAATCCAACAAACCCACGATGATCGCCTGTGAGAGCCACATCGCTCTGGGCCACGCCGCGCAGGATACATCGAAGGGTCACGGCGCGCTGACGGATCAAGATCAGTTGAAAGCCGCGAAAGAAGGCTACGGCTGGCCGCATGAAGCGTTCCAGATCCCGGCGAATGTGAAATCCGCCTGGGAAGCCATCGGTGCTCGTGGTGCAGCCGAACGTGCCGCTTGGGATGAACGCTTTGCCCAGCTGTCTGAGCGTAAGCAGGCCGAATTCAACCGCGCCTACGCGTTCGAAGCCCCCAAGAAACTGGCCGGTGCGATCCGCGCGTTCAAGAAACAGATGTCGGAAGATCAGCCTAAACTGGCCACTCGCGCCTCCTCCGAGAAGGTTCTGAACGTCGTGAACCCGATCATGACCGAGACTGTGGGCGGTTCGGCAGACCTGACCGGTTCGAACAACACAAAATCCGCCGATATGGGCGTGTTCCTGCCGGAAAATCGCAAAGGTCGCTACATCCATTACGGCATCCGCGAGCACGGAATGGCCGCTGCGATGAACGGCATGGCTCTGCATGGCGGTATCCGCCCTTATGGCGGAACGTTCATGGCGTTTACGGATTATGCCCGCCCGTCCATGCGTCTGGCAGCGCTGATGAAGGTGCCAAGCGTGTTCGTGATGACCCATGACTCGATCGGACTGGGCGAAGATGGTCCGACCCACCAACCGGTCGAACACCTGGCGATCTCGCGCGCGACCCCGAACACCTATGTGTTCCGCCCCGCTGACACCGTTGAGACCGCCGAGGCCTGGGAACTGGCGCTGACTTTCAAAGACAGCCCCTCTGTCCTGTCGCTGACCCGTCAGGGCGTGCCGACCGTGCGCAAGGATCACAAGACCAAGAACCTGACTGCGCAAGGAGCTTATGTTCTGGCCGAGGCTGAAGGCAAGCGGCAGGCAATCCTGATCGCGACCGGTTCCGAGGTCTCTTTGGCGATTGAAGCCAAGGCACTTCTCGAGGCCGAAGGCATCGGCACCCGTGTCGTCTCCATGCCCTGTATGGAACTGTTCGCCGCGCAGGACGAAGCCTATCGCAAGCGCGTCCTGCCTGCAGGCCCTGTCCGCGTCGGTATCGAGGCCGCGGTCCGCGCCGGTGGCTGGGACCGCTGGTTGCTGGGTGAGCGTGGCCGCGAGGCCAAGGCCGGGTTTATCGGCATGTCCAGTTTTGGTGCGTCGGCACCGGCTGGTGAGCTCTACAAGCATTTCGGCATCACCGCCGAGGCAACGGTTGCCAAGGTAAAGGAACTGCTGGGGTTGTAGGCCAATCACAAAGAGTAAAGCAAAGGGCGGCTTTGGCCGCCCTTTTCCGTTTGGTTATTCTTCGATCTGTCTTTTCAAAGCGTCATAGGCTTTTTGAGCGTAGTCTAGACGCAATTCGTATCTGCCTCTGACTACGATGAAATCCGGCGCCTGAATGCCTGCCGCTGAAAACGTCTGAATAATCTGTGTTCCGGAAAGCGGAATATACTCAGCGGACTGCCCGCTGAAGCGATTGTACAGCCGACCAGGCAACCAACCACTGCGTTTCTTTGCCTGACGTGCGGTATGAAGGCGAAAATGCAAGAAACCAAATAGTTCATCTGCCTTGAATGGCATTATGTCGGCTGCTTCGCTGAAGGCACTACCCAACAATGACAGAGCTGGGGACAAGCTGCTCCCAGTTGCTGACGTGATACCCCTTTGCGGTTTTCCCGGCTCAGACAGATTCCTGAGGATTGCCGTGCGAGGTTTTCCTGATGCTCCCAATCTATATTTCACTCAGTGCGTCTTAGTCTCTTTCGACTTTGAATTTAGCAACGGCCCGATCACTTTGGTTGCAATCGGGATCAGTACAAATCCCCAGGCCAGGCCGAACACACCGTCCATCGCGGCTTTCGAGATCCACTCAACCGCCCCAACCCACTGCGCGGAAACGGAATGCCCGATGGCATAGGCCCAGTCATGGATGTGATGGCCCAGCCAGCCAAAACCCAGAACTTCCATTCCGTGAATGATAATTGACCCGCCGACCCACAGCATTGCCGCGGTTCCGACAATCGACAGCGTCTTCATCACGCCAGGCATTGCTTTGACCAGACCACGCCCCAAGCCACGCCCCACGGGCGTCGGCGCGTTCTGCGCCAGATACAGGCCCACATCATCCATCTTCACGATCAGCGCGACCGAGCCATAAACGGCGACCGTCACACCAATCCCCACAACAGCCAGTGTCGCCGCCTGCATCCACAAGTTGGGCGCTTCGATAGCAGCCAATGCGATAGTCATGATCTCGGCAGACAGAATGAAATCGGTCTTGATCGCACCTTTGACCTTTTGCTCTTCCAGATGTCCGGGGTCGCGATTTTTCATGTCCTCATCGATGACATGACTGCCATGCGGAAACAGGACGTGGAATATTTTCTCGGCACCTTCGAAGCATAAATATGATCCACCGATCATCAGCAACGGGGTGATCAGCCATGGCGCGAGATTTGCGAGCAGAAGAGCGACAGGTAACAACAAGACGATCTTGTTGAAAACGGACCCGCGCGCGATGCGCCAGATGATCGGTAACTCTCGTGCAGGCGCAAAGCCTTGCACGTATTTCGGCGTTACCGCGGCATCGTCAATGATCACACCTGCTGTTTTGGCACCGGCCTTGCCAGCCGCCGTGACAACGTCGTCTACTGACGCTGCCGCAACCTTGGCAATGCCCGCCACATCGTCCAACAGGGCCAAAAGACCACTCATCGCGCATCCTCTCGTTTCGCCGCCGATGCCGACACTACCTGATCCAACCCTTAGCGCAAGCGTTAGCGCAATCGGGTGAAGTTTGCGCTACCACCTTCAAAATATACCATTTTTGCCCTTTTGAGATTCCCCTTTCACGGCTATATGGCCTGCGAAGCAAGCGCATTTGGAGACATCATATGACCATCAAGGTCGGTATCAATGGTTTTGGTCGTATCGGCCGCTGTACGCTGTCGCACATCGCCGCATCGGCACGCAACGACATCGAAGTGATAAAGGTTAACGCAACCGGCCCGCTGGAAACCTCAGCGCATCTTCTGAAATATGACAGCATTCACGGACGATTCCCGCGGGATGTATCCATCAACGGCAACACCATGGATCTGGGCCGTGGCCCGATGGAGATGTTCTCGACCTATGACATGAATGAACTGGACTGGGATGGCTGCGACGTTGTTCTGGAATGTACTGGTAAGTTCAATGACGGTTTGAAGGCTCAAACGCATCTTGAGCGTGGGGCGCAGAAGGTCCTGCTGTCGGCTCCTGGCAAGAATGTCGACAAAACCATTGTGTTTGGTGTGAACCACAACAGCCTGACGACAGAAGACAAGATGGTCTCCAATGGCTCTTGTACCACAAACTGCCTGGCACCGCTGGCCAAAGTACTGGACGAAGGCATCGGTATCGAACACGGCATCATGACCACGATCCATGCCTACACCGGCGACCAGCCAACGCTGGACCGCCGCCACAGCGACCTCTACCGTGCCCGCGCTGCTGCAATGTCGATGATTCCAACCAGCACCGGAGCGGCCAAAGCTCTGGGAGAGGTTCTGCCGAACCTGAAGGGTCGCCTGGATGGATCCGCAATTCGCGTCCCGACCCCGAATGTCTCGGCCGTGGACCTGAGCTTCCGCGCTTCGCGTGACGTTACCGTTGCCGAAGTCAACGCTATTGTCGAAGAAGCCGCGAAAGGCCCAATGCAGCGGGTCTTGGGTTTTGAACCCGCACCGCTGGTTTCAACCGATTTCAACCATACCGAGGAAAGCTCGATCTTCGCGCCGGATCAGACCCGTGTGGTCGACAACCGCATGGTGCGCGTTCTGGCCTGGTATGACAACGAATGGGGCTTCTCGGTCCGTATGGCAGATGTTGCCGTAGCCATGGGCCGCCTTAACTGAGCCTTCGGACTTCGCTTGTACCATTGTGCCCGCTCAGGTTATCTGGGCGGGCCTTTTTCGTTCGGGACAGCCATGACCAATCAAATCGCCATCTGGCTTGGAATCCTAATTCTCGGCGGGATAATGCTGGACATCGCCTTCTTCGGAACCGATCATCTGCTGTTCCTCAGCAAGAAACTTTACAGCTTTTTGGATTGGCTCGCCTTCTGGCGGTAACATAGGTTTTCCTTGACTTTTTGACTTGCCTCGCTTTGTTAGCGCTAACCAATTTTGAACCGCATTTTGACGGAGCGCATAATGACACTCAAACTGGCTATTAACGGATTTGGACGGATCGGGCGCGGAGTTTTGCGGGCGGTGAAGGAAACCGGGCGCACTGATATCGAGATTGTTGCAATCAATGATCTGGCCAAGCCTGAAATGAACGCACACCTGTTCGAATTCGATAGCGTGCATGGCCGTTTTCCATACCCTGTTACCCTGTCAGAAGCCGGTTTGGATATTGGCAGCGGCCCCATCCGACTGAGCAGCGAACGTAATCCCGAGTCTCTGGACTGGTCGGATGTGGACGTGGTTCTGGAATGCACCGGCGTATTCCGCACGCGCGACTCGGCCTCGCGGCATTTCAAGAATGGATCAAACAAAGTCCTGATCTCTGCCCCTGCCCGGGGCGACGGAGCTGTCAAAACCGTTGTTTTCGGCGTCAACGATCACGATTTGACGGTCGAGGACAAGGTAGTTTCAAACGCGTCTTGCACGACAAATTGCCTGGCGCCTGTCGCAGCTGCTCTGGATGCTGGGTTGGGGATAAAGCATGGCAACATGACGACGATTCATGCCTATACAGCCAGCCAGCCGGTACATGATGCAGCGGGTAAAGACCCCTACTTGTCCCGTGCTGCAGCGCTGTCGATGATCCCAACAACGACAGGGGCAGCTTCTGCGGTGGGTTTGGTTCTGCCGCAACTGGCGGGAAAACTGACTGGGCAAGCCATTCGCGTGCCGACACCCAATGTGTCTGCTGTTGATCTGGTTGCGGAAGTTTCCCGGTCCACAACCGAAGAAGAAGTCAACGCATTGTTCGTCGAGGCCGCGGTCAAAACTCCCGGTGTTCTAGCTACAGAAACACGACCTCTGATCTCTGTCGACTTCAATCACGACTCGCACAGCTCGACCGTGTCGCTGACAGAAACCAAGGTGACAGACGGCACTCTGGTCAGGGTGTTGGCGTGGTATGACAACGAATGGGGATTCTCGAACCGCATGCTGGACACGGCTGCCGCGATGGGTGGCTTAGCCTAGACGCTCTTTTAGGGCGTCGTTGACCCGCGGCGTGACGAACTTCGATACGTCCCCGTTCAGCCGCGCGATCTCCTTGACCAGTTTGGACGCAATAGCCTGATGCCGTGCCTCGGCCATCAGAAAGACTGTCTCGATCGAGTCATCCAGCGCCCGATTCATTCCAACCATCTGGAATTCATACTCAAAATCCGCAACGGCGCGCAAACCGCGCACGATGATCTGAGCCCCAACATCGCGGGCACAATCGATCAGCAGATTCTCGAAGGGATGCGCGACAATCTCGGTTCCTGTCTGTTCGGTCAGAAACGCGCATTCAGCCTCGATCATGGCTACGCGTTCCTCCAAAGAGAACAGAGGCCCCTTGTCTCGATTGATCGCGACACCAATCACAAGCTTATCAACCAGCGCCGATGCACGACGGATGATATCTATATGACCCATGGTGATTGGATCAAAGGTTCCGGGATACAATCCAACCCGCATCAGGCTCTCCTGCGCAACATTATTTCTGCGCAAGCAAACACAACTTTACCGCAGGTGCAAGAGGCCGAAATAGGCCCGCGAGCCGTCAGTGGCCCATAATCATGCCTTCAAGGGCATCTTTTTCCATCTCCAGTTCCGCCAGTTGCGCCTTGACCACGTCGCCCAATGTCACAATGCCCACCAGGTTTCCGTCTTCAATAACAGGCATGTGGCGAAAACGGCCCTCGGTCATTTGTGACATGATACCCTGTACCGTATCCTGACGGGTGGCCGTTACCAGCTCTCGCGTCATATAGGTGCTGACCGGCTTGTCGAGACACCCGCTGCCGCTGGCGGCGAGCTCGCGAACGATGTCTCGCTCAGACAAAATACCGGCGGCTGTCTTACCGTTGTCCTCGGATACGACAACCGTACCAATCCGATTTTCGGCCAGAATTTTTGCCGCTTCAGACACCGTTGCAGTAGGCTCCACAGTCACCACATTATCAGTGGCCTTCGACTTGAGAATGCCCTGGACCAGCATTTGCAACACCTCCGAAATAATTTCACGTTTTCCAAAGCGTTGCCGGAATGTCAGACCCTGTCAAGCACCTGCTTGACCTTCCAGCCGCGCAACTTCGTCACGGATACCATGCTTCAATGCATCAGCAAAACGGTTCAGCCGTTCGTTACGTTGATCACCCTGATGACGAACCAGATAAAAACTGCGGGTCAGACTTACCTGATCCGTCACGATTTTCTGCAAACCGGGATGAAACGGCAGCGTAAAGTCGTGCGCTACACAGACCCCGGTGCCCAGCGAAACCTGCCGCAGTTGGACAGAAACCGAGTTTGATGCAAGCGCGACACGGTCAACCCCAATGTCATTGAGGTAATCCAGCTCACGGTCAAAGATCATATCCGGAATGTAACCAATCATCCGGTGACCTTGTAGATCAGTCACCGAGTGAATCTCATTGTGTCGGTTCAGATAGTCCTGACTTGCGACCAAGTGCAGACGATAATCGGTTATCTTTTGCACCAGCAATTTGCCGGCCGTGGGAGCGCTGACGGTGACGGCCATATCGGCCTCGCGCCGGGACAAGTTGATGATGCGTGGAAGTGCCAGGATCTGGATGTCCAGGTCCGGATTGGCATCGCTGATCCGTGCACAAACCTGAGGCAACAGGTAGTTTGCAGACCCGTCGGGCGCGCCAATTCTGATTTGACCGCCAAGAGACTTCGTCCGAACCGATACAACCCCAGCCGCGGCACGCATGGCCTCTTCGGCTTGCAACCCATGATCCATAAGGCGCTCACCTGCTTCGGTCAGCAAATATCCCTGCTGCGATTTCGTGAACAAGATCGCATTCACCGCCGCCTCTAACCGCGCAATCCGGCGCCCGACTGTGGCAGGGTCAATTTTAAGAAACCGTCCCGCCGCAGACAAGCTTTCTTCGCGCGCGACAGCCAGAAAGACCCGCATATCATCCCAATTCGGATTCATTTCACCCCTTTTGCATTTTTGCAAAGCTCTTTTGAAATATTGCCTCTGTTCGCGGGATTTCTGCAAGCCTATTCTGCGCGCAAATTCACCGGAGGAGTTTGCAATGCAAGATCTGACCCATTTCATTAACGGCGAGAACGTGGCTGGTACGTCCGGCCGTTTCGACGACGTCTTCAACCCCGCCACCGGCGAGGTTCAGTACAAATGCCCGATGGCAAGCGTGGCTGAAACAACAGCCGCCATCGAAGACGCGGCTGCCGCGCAGGTAGCATGGGGTGCAACCAACCCGCAGAAACGCGCGCGCGTCATGATGGCCATGGTCGGGCTGATGAACCGCGACATGGATAAACTGGCCGAAGCGCTCAGCCGCGAACATGGCAAGACCATCCCCGACGCCAAGGGCGACCTGCAGCGTGGACTGGAAGTGATTGAATACTGCATCGGAGCGCCACAAATGCTGAAAGGTGAGTTCACCGACAGTGCTGGCCCCGGCATCGACATGTACTCCATGCGTCAGCCGTTGGGTGTTGTGGCGTCGATCATGCCCTTCAACTTCCCCGCCATGATGCCGTTGTGGCACGTTGGCCCGGCCCTGGCCTGCGGCAACGCAGTTGTGCTGAAGCCGTCCGAGCGTGACCCGTCGGTTCCTTTGATGCTGGCCGAGCTGTTTGTCGAAGCCGGTCTGCCCAAAGGCGTTTTCCAGGTCGTCAATGGCGACAAGGAGGCAGTAGACACTCTGCTGGACAGCGAGATCATTCAGGGCGTCAGCTTTGTAGGCTCAACACCGATTGCCCAGTACATCTATTCCCGTGCCACCGCGAACGGCAAACGTGCGCAGTGCTTCGGTGGTGCCAAGAACCACATGATCGTTATGCCCGATGCGGACTTGGATCAGGCCGCTGACGCGCTGGTTGGTGCTGGATTTGGCGCAGCCGGCGAACGCTGCATGGCCATTTCGGTTGCGGTGCCCGTCGGCGAGGAAACTGCCGATGCGCTGATCGAAAAGCTGATCCCGCGTGTCGAAAAGTTGAAGGTTGGTCCCTATACCGCAGGCGATGACGTGGATATGGGTCCCGTTGTCACTGGCGCCGCCAAGGAACGCATCCTCGGCCTGATTAACTCGGGCGTGGAACAGGGCGCAAAGCTGGTTGTTGATAACCGCGACTTCAGCCTGCAAGGCTATGAAGATGGTTTCTTTGTCGGCCCACACCTGTTCGACAACGTGACCCCGGAAATGGACATCTACAAGCAAGAAATCTTTGGTCCGGTTCTGTCCACGGTTCGTGCGGGTTCGTATGAAGAAGCGTTGAAGCTGGCGATGGATCATGAATACGGCAACGGTACCGCGATCTTCACCCGCGACGGTGACACCGCGCGTGACTTTGCCAGCCGTGTGAACATCGGCATGGTCGGCATCAACGTTCCGATCCCGGTTCCGCTAGCTTATCACACCTTTGGCGGCTGGAAGAAATCCATGTTCGGCGACCTGAATCAGCACGGCCCTGACAGCTTCAAGTTCTACACCCGCACCAAGACTGTGACGTCGCGCTGGCCGTCGGGCATCAAGGAAGGTGGCGAGTTCAACTTCAAAGCCATGGACTAAGCCCGCGGGCGAATTCCAATAAAATCAGGAACTACGGCCCGGTTTCGGGCCGTTTTTCTTTTTTGCGCACACATTCACAACAAATTCAGAGCCGAGCCACTGGAAATCACGCGCCGACACCAATATTTTACCCGCAAATAACGACCCGAGCAGATCATTTAACCGGAGGCAACCTTGTCCCAATTCCGCATGACCCGCCGTTCTGCCCTGATAGGGGCTGCGTCCCTTTTGGCGACCCCTGCACTTGTGCGGGCGCAAAGTCTGGACGCGTTTCCGCAGGACGAGGATGCAATAAGCACACAATTGCCGGTGCGCCGTAACGTCTCCTCATTCTCACAGCAGAACTGGCAGGACCATTTCGACGAGCTGGGCGTTGGTTGCCTGCTGGCCGATATCACCAGCCGCGCTGTGCATTATTGGGGCGCAGATGGAACTTACAAACTGTACCCCAGTTCCGTTCCCCAAAGCGAGGAACTCACCAAGCGCGGTTATACTGAAGTGGTCCGTAAAAGCGAGAATCCAAGCTGGACGCCAACCTCTTCGATGCGCGAACGGGACCCATCGCTTCCAGTTCGGATGGAAGGCGGCGAGCCAGGCAATCCGCTGGGCACACGGGCAATGTACTTATCTTGGCCAGCCTATCTGGTGCACGGAACACATGATACTCGCAAAATCGGTCGGCAGAGCTCGTCCGGATGCATCGGTCTTTACAACCAGCATGTCGAGGAACTGTATCCTTTGGTGCAGATCGGAACTCAAGTCCGGCTGGTATAATCTCTTCCACAGAACGCAAAAAGCCCCGGTCACAAAACCGGGGCTTTTTCTTTGCGGAAGGGTCAGTTTATTCTGGCAGGATTACAGCGTCGACCACGTGGATAACACCGTTGCTCGCAACAATATCGGCCTGGATAACCTCGGCTTCATTCACTTTGACGCCATTTTTGGCGTTGACGCTCAGCCGGTCGCCCTGGACAGTCAGAACTTTGGCGCGCTTACCTGCAATGTCACCAGACATGACCTTGGCCGGAACCACGTGGTAGGTCAGTATCGACACCAGTTGATCCTTGTTCTCCGGCAGGAGCAGAGTTTCAACCGTTCCATCTGGAAGCGCCGCAAACGCTTCGTCCGTAGGCGCAAAAACGGTAAAAGGGCCGTCCCCTTTCAGTGTATCCACCAAACCTGCGGCCTGAACGGCGGCAACCAGTGTGTTGAATGACCCGGCGGAAACTGCAGTGTCTACAATGTCGGCGGCTTGCGCTTTGACCGGCAGGGCCAGTGCCATTGCGGCGGCTGCACCCAGGAATGTACGACGGAACATGGCTGTCTTCTCCTCTCCAGCTTGTTATGGAGAGGGTTACGGGCCTTTCACCGGGCCGGATCACTATGAGATCAATTTTCTTTCAGCTGGATCCAGATACTCTGCGCGCGACCGTCCTTCAGAAAGGGCAAGGCCTCAACTGCATCCGGGCGGGCCTGCTGTAGGTAATATCCCGGCCAAAGCATTGAATATGCGCCAGATTGCAACAACGCGTGCAACATATACTGCTCACCCCAACCCGGGCAGTCATAAAAAAAGCGCTTGGGGTACTCATAGGGCAGAAAAACATCGTGCACATGGATGACCACACCCGGTTTCAGCGCAGGAATGATGCGGCAGAACAGATGTGCGACATCATTGCTCATACGGACCACATGGCTGGAATCAATGAACAAGACGTCTCCGGCCTCTAGTTGTTCGAATAACACCGGGTCGACTTCTTCCAGCCGTTTCTGCTCGAACTGATCAACAACATGGGCGATATCTGCACGTGGATAAGGGTCAATTGCAGTGATGGTTGTATCCATCCCGCCATCGATGATCGCCTGACGGGTGACACGGGTAGAGTTCCCACACCCGACCTCGATCACACGCTTTGGCTGAAACCTGCGGATCATTAGGTATAGAGCATCGGCATCCGGGCTGTCGTAATAGCCGTTGCCGATCCGATAGCCGGTCTGATTTCGGGACGGGTTTTTCAGCGCGTCCAGCGCCGCCGTGTGCTGAGCGTATTCCTCGGTCAGTTGCGCGATATCGAAATCTTCCATTCCCGGTGACATGGCATACGCCGGGCGGTTCAGCCCCCCTGCCCGTTCAAACGCTTCAAGGCGCGCGCGTTCTTCCTGCTCGATGACTTTGTCAACCAGCTTCACCCCAAGCTCATCAAGGGCAGCATTGATCTGAGGGAATTTTCTGGGTTTCACGGCGGCGGCTCCACTTTCCGTTGCGCCTGTTCCTTACCGTTGCTTGCAGGGCCTCTGCAAGCCGCAGCGCGCCAAACCCTTGGCAAACTGTAAATTTCCGTATTCACTGATTGAACTTGAACCGAGGGGTGCGCCATGCAGCAGGAATTCACGCTGGGAATTGAAGAGGAATATCTGCTGGTTGATCGTGACAGCCTGCAGTTATCCGAAGCACCCGAAGCGTTGATGGAGGCCTGCCAAAACGATTTTCAGGGTCAGGTCAGCCCCGAATTCCTGCAATGCCAAATCGAAGTTGGAACTCGTCCGCATACAACTGTTAAGTCTGCCCGAGAAGATCTCAAGCGTCTGCGCTCTTGCGTGTCCAAACGCGCGGCCGATTACAACCTCGCCCCGATCGCCGTGTCTTGCCATCCTTCTGCCAACTGGAAGGATCAGCATCACACGCGCAAGGAACGCTATGACGCGCTGCAACATGCCCTTGGCGGTGTGGCACGTCGAATGCTGATCTGCGGCATGCACGTGCATGTCGGAGTTGAGGATCAAGCCTTGCGCGCCGATCTGATGCCGCAGCTTTCCTATTTTCTGCCGCATCTTCTGGCGTTATCGACGTCATCGCCCTTTTGGAAAGGCGAAGATACGGGATTGTCGTCCTACCGCCTGACCGTTTTCGACAACCTGCCCCGTACAGGCCTGCCCCCGGTATTCAGTAGCTGGAGTGAGTACGAGCGCACCACCGGGGTGTTGGTGGAACTGGGTGTGATTGAGGATACCTCAAAAATCTGGTGGGACCTGCGCCCTTCCCACAGCTTCCCGACGCTGGAAACCCGTATCATGGATGTGCAACCTCGGTTGGAACACACATTATCCCTCGCTGCGCTGGTCCAAGCACTGACGCGGATGCTGTGCCGCCTGAAGGATCGCAACCTGCGCTGGCGCCAATATGACAGGTTCCTGATAGGAGAAAATCGCTGGCGCGCACAGCGATACGGCGTGGGCGAAGGCTTGATCGATTTCGGAGATCGGTCGATCAAACCGATGGCCGAACTGATCGGCGAACTGATGGGAATGCTTGCCGAAGATACCGAGGCACTTGGCACCATGACCGAACTGGCACGCCTGCGCCAGATCGCTGAAAACGGTACTTCGGCAACGCGTCAGCGCCGCGTCTACGCCGAAGCGACGGCGCAAGGCCAAGATCCAGGTAAGGCGGTGGTCCGCCATCTGATTGAGGAATTCCACGCAGACTTATAGGCAAGCGTTCCTTCGGCGGCCCCAATACGGCAAAGACACTGTTTCCCAGAAAAAAATTGAAGCCAGCACCTGTCCGACCACCGGGTTTTCATAAGCTGAGCCCTGCCCACAACGTTTGCTCACGCTGCAAAATTTCTGTAAGGATTGAATAATAAAACGCTTGTTCAATTCTGCAGATAACAAAAGAAGGCCCGCCATGGATTTTGCGCTGACCGAGGAACAGACAGCTATTTTCGACATGGCTTACGCGTTTGGGCAGGACAACATTGCCCCGCACGCACGCCAATGGGAAACCGACGGAACCATCCCCAAAACTCTCTGGCCCCAGATAGGAGAGCTTGGGTTCGGCGGTCTCTATGTGTCAGAAGAAGCCGGCGGATCGGACCTGACGCGGCTCGACGCGACTTTGGTGTTCGAGGCGCTGTCCATGGCCTGCCCCTCGGTTGCGGCCTTCCTGTCAATCCACAACATGTGCGCAAAGATGTTGGACAGCTTTGCCAGCGACGATCTGAAGTCCCGCATCATGCCTGACGTCCTGAGCCTGAACACCGTCCTCAGCTATTGCCTGACCGAGCCCGGTTCCGGATCGGATGCGGCCGCGCTCAAGACCCGCGCAGAACGCACAAACGAGGGTTTTACCCTGAATGGCACAAAAGCATTCATCTCGGGCGGTGGTTATTCAGACGCCTATGTTTGCATGGTGCGCACAGGTGAGGACGGACCCAAAGGCATTTCAACCGTTTATGTAGAAGACGGTACGCCGGGTCTGAGTTTTGGCGCGCTGGAACAAAAAATGGGCTGGAAAAGCCAGCCGACTGCACAGGTCCAATTCGACGATTGCAAAATTCCGTCCGGGAATCTGGTTGGAACCGAAGGAGACGGTTTCAAATACGCGATGAAGGGCCTGGACGGCGGGCGGTTGAACATCGCCTCGTGCTCACTTGGTGCTGCACAGGCCGGTTTGGATATGACACTGCAATATATGTCCGAGCGCAAAGCATTTGGCCAGTCCATCGACCAGTTTCAGGCGCTACAATTTCGTCTGGCGGATATGGAGATCGAGATGCAGGCCGCTCGCACCTTCCTGCGGCAAGCTGCGTGGAAACTGGATCAGGGTGCGCCTGATGCGACCAAGTTCTGCGCCATGGCCAAGAAATTTGTAACCGAGACCGGATCGAAAGTGGTTGATCAATGCCTTCAATTGCACGGTGGATACGGGTATCTGGCGGACTACGGTATCGAAAAGCTTGTGCGCGATCTGCGTGTGCATCAGATACTGGAAGGCACGAACGAGATCATGCGCGTGATCGTCGCGCGCCAGATGCTGTCCAACCACTGAGGTTTCAATGCCAGACATCTACATCCGCACTACTGGTCGCGCGGGACGTATCACTTTGACCCGGCCGCAGGCGCTGAATGCGCTCAGCTACGACATGTGCATGGCCATCGACACCGCATTGCGTAACTGGCGCGAGGACGATGCGATCGATCTGGTCATCCTTGACGCCGAAGGTGACAAAGCATTTTGTGCAGGCGGCGATATTGCCGAGCTTTATGACACGGGCACCAAAGGAGATTTCTCCTATGGCCGAACGTTCTGGCGCGACGAATATCGCGTGAACGCCCTGATCTTCGAATACCCAAAGCCGGTAATCAGCTTCTTGCAAGGGTTCACGATGGGCGGCGGCGTCGGCATTGGGTGCCATGGCAGCCATCGAATTGTCGGAGAAAGCTCGAAAATCTCGATGCCCGAATGCTCGATCGGTCTGGTTCCGGACGTCGGCGGTACGCTCATGCTGGCACTGGCACCCGGTCGGCTGGGCGAATACTTGGGGACAACTGGCCACCGCATGGGACCGGGCGACGCAATCTATGCCGGTTTCGCCGATCACTACGTACCGCAAGAGATATGGCCCGAACTGATCGAATTGCTTGAGGCATCGGGACGCGCTGAGTTGGTACAAGAGCATGCGCAGACCCCACCGGGAAGCCCTCTGGCCGACCAACAAACACTGATCGACGTTTGCTTTGACGGCGAAACGTTGAGAGACATCCTGAACAACCTGCGCAATAACGATACAGATTTTGCGCTGAAAAATCTGACTGTTATGCAACGGAATTCACCTTTATCAATGGCTTGCGCGGTTGAAATGCTGCACAGGCTACGAGGCCAAAGTTTGACACTGCGCAAAGCGTTGGAAATGGAGTACCGCTTTACCTATCGTGCGATGGACCAAGGGGATTTTCTGGAAGGCATCCGCGCACAGATCATCGACAAGGATCGAAACCCGCAGTGGCAGTTTTCTGACATGAACGTACCTGCCATAGCCGTTTCGAAAATGCTGCAACCGCTTGGATCGGATGCGCTCAGATTTGCAGAGGAGTAAGGGATGAAAATCGGATTCATTGGGCTGGGCAACATGGGTGCACCGATGGCGGCCAATCTGGCACGTGCCGGGCACGAGGTCACAGGTTTTGACATGGCCGACGTAGCTGTCGAAGGCGTTTCATTGGCCTCCTCAAGTACCGAAGTCGCCGCCGGAGCTGACGTCGTCATCACCATGTTGCCCAACGGCCAGATTCTACGTGCCGTAGCAAACGAGATCATCCCCGCCATGAAGGCAGGCTCTGCTTTGGTCGATTGTTCCACTGTAGATGTCGATAGTGCGCGCGCTGTCGCCGAACAGGCAGGTGCCGCCGGTTTGCTTGCAGTTGACGCGCCAGTTTCTGGCGGGATCGGCGGTGCAGCAGCAGGAACGCTGACTTTCATGGCTGGCGGCTCGGACCCGGCATTCGCCAAAGCGGCGCCCCTGTTCGAGATTATGGGGCAGAAAGCGGTTCATTGCGGCGAAGCCGGCGCTGGCCAGGCTGCGAAGATATGCAACAACATGATCTTGGGCGTCACCATGATTGCCACCTGCGAAGCCTTTGCTCTGGCCGACAAATTAGGTCTGGACCGGCAGAAGATGTTTGACGTTGTCAGCACGTCATCCGGCTATAGCTGGACAATGAACGCCTATTGCCCTGCGCCTGGCGTTGGGCCTGAGAGTCCAGCAGACAACGACTACACCCCGGGTTTCGCTGCGGAACTGATGCTGAAGGACCTGCGTCTTAGCCAGCAAGCTGCTGACAGCGCGGATGCTGATACGCCGATGGGACAAATCGCTACGACGCTCTATGAACAGTTTGTCGAACAGGAAGGCGGATTGGGTCGCGACTTCAGCGCCATGCTGCCCCGGTTTGAAAAACGCGGTCGATCCTAGGCCGCCAGTGGCGGGATTTCGCACAACCCAAGCGCACAGGCTGGTAAAACCATCTTTCTGCCACTTAATAGTGGCAGAGAGTAGCGCTGGTTATAAGCAGCGAAGTTGGAGTGTGACGATGAAATCAATGTTGAGCCTTACCGTAATAGCCGCTTTGGCCGTCGGATCTGTTCCTGCGTTGGCTGGGAATGGCAAAGGAAAAGGCAAGTCTAAAGACACATTCGAAGTCTATCGCGTCGCACCGAATTCTGGAAAAAACGGTCATTGCCCCCCGGGGCTGGCGAAGAAGGCAGTGCCCTGCGTTCCACCGGGGCAGGTCAAAAAACGCTATCGGGTCGGAGACCGGATCGACGGTGATTACGCTTGGATCACCGATCCTTACCGCTATGGCCTGAACCGCGGGGGTAATTATGTTCGTGCTGGTGACTATGTTTATCGGGTGAATCCGGATACCCGAAAAGTTCTCAACCTCATCGGTGCTGTGGCCGACATCCTGTACTGATCCAACCTATTCGGCGGCTACACGTTCTGACTTTAGCATGGGTTTGAGGTATTGCCCGGTATAGCTGTGGCTGCACTTTGCGACATCCTCAGGTGTTCCTTCGGAAACAATCTGGCCGCCGCCATCTCCGCCTTCGGGGCCGATATCAATGATCCAATCCGCTGTTTTGACCACATCAAGGTTATGCTCAATCACCACAACCGTATTGCCCTGATCAACCAATTCATGCAGCACTTCCAACAACTTGCGGACATCTTCGAAATGCAGGCCAGTCGTCGGTTCATCCAGGATATAGAGTGTCCGGCCCGTTGAGCGTTTGCTCAATTCCTTTGACAGCTTCACTCGTTGCGCCTCGCCACCCGACAAGGTTGTCGCCTGCTGTCCGACCTTGATATATCCAAGCCCAACACGTGCCAGCGCGTCCATCTTGTCGCGGATCGATGGCACGGCCTTAAAGAACTCTTGCGCGTCTTCCACCGTCATATCAAGGACATCGGCGATAGATTTACCTTTGAACTTGATCTCCAGCGTTTCGCGGTTGTACCTCGCGCCCTTACAGGTCTCACAGGTCACGTAGACGTCGGGAAGAAAGTGCATCTCAATTTTGATGACACCATCGCCTTGACAGGCTTCGCACCGGCCACCTTTGACGTTGAAGCTGAACCGCCCAGGTTTGTATCCTCGCGCTTTGGCTTCGGGCAGGCCCGCGAACCAGTCCCGGATCGGGGTGAAAGCCCCCGTGTAAGTCGCTGGATTCGAACGCGGAGTCCGTCCAATTGGGCGCTGGTCGATATCAATCACCTTATCCAGATGTTCCAGCCCTTTAATGGTTTCGCATGGGGCCGGTGTTTGACGCGCTCCGTTCAAACGCATCGACGCTGTCTTGAAAAGGGTTTCAATCGTCAGCGTCGATTTCCCGCCACCCGACACACCAGTGACACAGACAAACTTGCCTAAAGGAAATTCGGCAGTCACGTTCTTAAGATTGTTTCCGGTCGCTTTGACCACCGTCACCTTGTGCTTTTTACCGTCACGCCGTTCCGCCGGCACGGCGATTTCCCGTGTGCCGGCCAAGTACTGCCCCGTGATCGAGGCGGCATCCCCCGCAATGTGTTCGGGTGTGCCGTGGCTGACCACCTGTCCACCATGAACCCCGGCGCCCGGCCCGATGTCAAAAACGTAATCCGCTTCGCGGATGGCTTCTTCATCATGCTCAACGACGATGACTGTGTTGCCCTGATCCCGAAGGTTCTTGAGCGTATCCAGCAATCGGTCATTGTCTCGTTGGTGCAAACCAATCGAAGGTTCGTCCAAAACGTACAGAACACCGGTCAGACCCGATCCAATCTGGCTGGCCAGACGAATACGCTGGCTTTCGCCACCCGACAGGGTGCCACTTGAGCGTGACAGCGTAAGATATTCTAAACCAACGTTATTTAGAAATCCAAGCCGCTCGCGGATTTCCTTGAGAATGGCACGTGCAATTTCATTCTTTTGCTTACTTAGATGGTTCGGCGCGTCCTCAATCCAGGCCAGCGCCTCGCGGATCGACATTTGGACCACCTGCCCAACATGCAGACCCGCTATCTTGACGGCCAGCGCTTCGGCCCGCAGCCGATAGCCATTACACGTGCCACATGGGCGGTTGTTTTGGTACCGCTCGAATTCTTCTCGAATCCAGGCGCTGTCGGTTTCGCGATAGCGGCGCTCCATGTTCGGGATCACGCCCTCAAAGCTGCGCGTAACCTGATAGACCCGCCCACCTTCGTCATAGCGGAATTGGATTTCTTCTTCTCCAGACCCGCGCAGGAACACCTGCTGAACATGGGCCGGAAGATCTTTCCACGGCGTGTTCTTATCGAACTCATAATGCCGGGCAATTGCCTCGATAGTTTGCAGAAAATAAGGTGACTTGCCCTTGCGCCACGGCGCCAAAGCTCCGTCATAGAGTTTCAGCGTCTGATCCGGAACCACCAACCGTTCATCAAAAAACAACTCGACACCCAGACCGTCACAGTCCGGGCAGGCTCCGAAAGGCGCGTTAAAAGAAAACAGGCGTGGTTCAATTTCCGGGATAGTGAACCCGCTGACAGGACAGGCAAAATTTTCGCTAAAGGTGATACGTTCAGGATCCCCTTCTCGTGGTGCCGTTTCGAGGATCGCAATTCCATCGGCTAGATCAAGCGCGGTTCGCAAACTGTCAGCCAGACGAGTTTCCATCCCTTCGCGTATCACGAGCCGGTCAACAACCACGTCAATATCATGACGGAACTTCTTATCCAGTGTCGGTGGTTCGTCCAACTCATAGAACTCCCCATCCACCTTTACACGCTGAAACCCCTGTTTTCGCAGCTCCAGAAACTCTTTTTTGTATTCGCCTTTTCGGTCCCGCACGATGGGGGCAAGAAGGTAACCGCGTGTACCCTCCTCCATCGTCATAATCCGATCGACCATATCCTGCACTTGTTGTGCCTCGATCGGCAGTCCGGTTGCCGGGCTGTACGGCGTACCCGCACGGGCAAAAAGCAGACGCAGGTAATCGTAAATCTCGGTGACAGTTCCCACGGTGGAACGCGGATTTTTCGACGTCGTCTTTTGCTCGATGGATATCGCGGGAGAAAGGCCGCTAATGTGATCGACATCCGGCTTTTCCATCATGTCCAGGAACTGCCGCGCATAGGCAGATAAGCTTTCTACATATCGCCGCTGCCCTTCGGCGTAGACGGTATCAAAGGCTAATGACGATTTACCCGAACCAGACAACCCGGTGATCACGACCAACTGATCGCGCGGAATATCTACATCAATGTTTTTGAGGTTATGTTCGCGTGCGCCGCGCACCTCGATATTCTTTAGCTCAGCCATCGTGGCCCCCAATTCACCAGTGATCTAGAAATAAGCGAGCCACACTGAGTCTCCAACCGAAAAATTAGAACAAAGTGTGAACTGATGGATTATTGCCGACACCTACTGACACCGGATACCATACCAACGCCCTTCAGATCGAAGGGCTATGTCACAATCAGGCGTTTTGGGAAATGGCGCGGTTGACGGGGCTCGAACCCGCGACCCCCGGCGTGACAGGCCGGTACTCTAACCAACTGAGCTACAACCGCGCATTTAGGGTCTATGTCCGATCCATTTGCCCGGATCAAAGGCTGGCAACGTGGCGCGGTTGACGGGGCTCGAACCCGCGACCCCCGGCGTGACAGGCCGGTACTCTAACCATCTGAGCTACAACCGCCCGCTGCCCGTTCGTTACTGAACGTTTGGGTGTATTATGGTCCTGCCCCGACATCGTCAAGCGGCGTTTTGAAGTTTTTTTGCAGAGCGCAATTTTTTGTAGTCTCTTAGGCTGCCTTTGCCATCGCTTGTGACCAAAAGAAACCGCGTAAAGACAGGCCGGAGAACAAGAAACACTTGGCTCCTTATCGGGTTTGTGCATTTGACTTAATCTGCGCCATTGAAACTTGTATCTCGCCGCAGCATCCATTGCGTTCGCATGTGGCTATATACACTTTCCCACTTCTGCCGATCAAAGGCTTGGCTCGTCACCAGGCTTCATTTTGATCCTTAACGACAAAAACAAAAAGTGGATCAGTTAAGTGGAAAATTGTTTTTTGCAGCAAGTTAGCAGCCGTTCTCTTTGCGTTCTCATCCTATGCCGTAGAAGTAACCGGCGGTTTTCTCAACCTCGGCAACTCTACATTCACCGGCAGTGACTACCCGACCATCCCGGCGTTTGATCTTTTGCTACGGTGATTTGCGCCGAGGCATTCTCGCCTCTCACGCCCCCTTGCGACAAAACCAGAGTCGGGGTATCAGGCGATCATACGGGTGATTAGCTCAGTGGTAGAGCGCTTCGTTCACATCGAAGATGTCAGGAGTTCAAATCTCTTATCACCCACCATTTCCTCAATAGACAGCAGACCCTTACGAAGTGTTCTCAGAACTTGTGGGAACATACCCGCTCTGTATCTTATTCAGGTCATCTCAGTTATGTTTGATGTGTGTTTTCTTTGCTGACAACACAAGGCTGCCCGCCCCCAGCCTCCCTGCCAGTGCAGCAAGCTCACTTAGGGAATTCGGTTTAGTGAAACCGGTAAAGGGACAGGCCGGCGACAACTCCATCAAGGCCAGCGGAACGCGCGTAGTGATAGAGATCACTGGTATTGTTAATGAACCCAGCCCCCTGAAAGTTCAAAGATGTGTTGCACAGAACACCTACCCCGGAGACCGCCCTGAACTCCTTGAGCAAATTGTATAACATCGAGTTCTGGTCTTGCCGGACCGTCTGCAAACGCGCCGATCCGTCCATATGCGTGACAGCTTTTAGCTTGGGGTCTATTACTTTCGAAAAATGGAGCATGTAGGGCGATGGCCCAGACCACTCAAAATGCTTCGACACGTCTTCTTCAAGGCAGACCGGCGCAATTGGAGCATCAAAGGCGCGGCCTTTCATTCTATTCAGCCTGTCGCGCGTTTTTGTGTTGAACGGAGCGGCAAGTATCGATCGGTTTCCAAGCGCACGCGGACCCAGTTCACAATTCCCAAGGGCCCAACCAATTATCATTCCATCGTTCAGCGCGGATGCGACCTCCTGCAAATTCAGTTCGCTAACGATGACATCTTCCATGTCGGACTGATCGTCGCAGAATGGTGGCCCCGCATAGACAGTCCAATCTAATTTGGCACGCCCTGTGAAATGGCGCATCGCATCCACGGCTGTTCCAATGGCGCTTCCAGAATCGTTTGTGCAGGGTGGAACAAACACTTCGCGGAAAAGCCCACAGTCGCGCCATCGGGTGTTCCAATCGCAATTCAGCCCGCATCCGCCAGAAATAAGCAACGGAAATCCCTTGGTCAGTTTCGTTCGGGCGAATTCATAGAATGCCGAAAACACGGCCTCCGAAAATTTTGCCGCTAAATCCTGAAACCTTTGTGTGCCGACGCCAATGTTGTGAAAAGGTGAAGATCGGAAATCATCCTTGGCCAAAGGATTTTCCCCAGCGTTACTGCCCAACAAAGCACTTATCAGTTCCTGCGCCTCAGCGTCGGTTTCGTTGATTTTTCCAAGCGCACTGGCCGCCATCAATTTGCCTGCGCTGCTTTTTCTGCGTGCGCCGTTCAAGTGCGGAAATTCAGGATCAGCAAGCGCATAGAGAAACGAAAACTTCTGACCGGGGCTGGTCATTACCCGACCCAGATGGTGAATTTTCAAATCACCGTCGATTTCGTAAAAATCTCCCAACGCGCCTTCCCAAACCAGCGCATAGCAGGGCTCGCCTTGCTCGAAGGGAGACATTGCATAAGCCGACCAGATATGTGACCGCTCATGTGTGGACGAGTAGAAATCCAGAGACTTACCAAAAAACCTCTTCTTTCCGACGATCTCCGAGGAGTCTCCAACTCCGAAATACCCGGCACCAGAACGTGAAGAATGGTCTACCCCTGTTGCAGACCAGCCGCTGAGCGCCAAAACGTCGGGCAGCTGGTCGAACCACAAGGCCGCATTGATCAGCGTATCCGGGTTAACTGGTGCATTGCGCGGAAAGCTGTCTTTTTCTGCTTCGTAGGAAAACAAAAGGCTCTGCTCGCGTGCATTTACACCCGCAATCGAGCCGTCATGCCCAGGATTGATGGAAAAGATCTTCATGGATTCAAACGGGTCGCTTCCTTGTCAGTTATCGTTCAAATGAAGCAAGTCAGACATATGCGGTTAAACGTAGCCGACAGTGATACTAGGCGGAAAGGTCAAAATTGTAATCTCGAAGAACACGCTAATTTCGCCCGAACACTTGAGCAGATAGAGCGACAAACAGCAAAGATTGACGTTTCAATGTGCGCAAAACGTCAACAATTGCCGATAAGACTTGCGATTATTCACCTTTCGTTAGGCCGGAAAAGTGCCTCTTATACCCGATGATACATCGCCGCTGGTCGGGCCCACAGCCGACCGTTATACAAACTGAGATGGAAGTTTCATGCGCTGCAAAAAAGAACATCGTTTTCGCGTTGGTGGTAGTCTTTGCCCTCTACCTCGTTGCGATGGTTGGAGACTTCCTTTTGATGCGGGCGATCAATGCGCAGGTTGATGCTGTCGGGGGCGAAGGCCGACGGATCATGAACGAACGATACCAGACGCAGGATCGGGAGCTGATCGCTAACGCCGAAAAGGCCGGGTACAAGTACCGAATTCTATTGCCGCTTCTGATCGAGAAAACCCGCGACCTGAGCGACCTGGGCCGCGACCTAGGATATGCACCGCTCGGCCTGGAGGCGAACGCGAAGCTCTTTGTCTGTAACGAAGGGCACGAGCCGCTAATGCTCACAACTGATCGTTTCGGCTTTCGCAACCAGGATTCTATCTGGGAGACCCAAAACAGTGAGCTTGTTCTGATTGGGGATTCATTCGCCTTCGGTGTTTGCCAGCAGGAGCGACACACAATTGCCGGGCTACTTGCCGATCGATACACCATTCGGAACCTGTCATTTCCAGGCGCGACAGCTGTTCACTATGCGGCAATGCTTAAGACTTTCGGTCCGAAAATAGATGCGGACAACGTTGTCATGATCTTCTACGCGAACGACAACAAGCCCATTAAGACCTCGCAAGTTTACCACGATATCTTTTTCGGCCCTCAGGCCGATACGTCCGGTTTTTTTGACGGCTCTGAAGCCATTGCGCCAGCGTCCGCACATCATGAATTCTACACGTTAGCCCGCGCTGGCGTTCTTGCCGATTCGAAAGCAGCTAAACCAAGAGAAACCGGGTTTCTGGCTCGCAACCTTCGGCGTGCGGAAAAACTGCTATCGCACTACAACTTCCCGGCCGTGCGGGCCCTGATGACTTCGTATTTTGACGCTCAAAAGGGTTCGACCGAGTCCGTAAACCTAGCGGTCAAAACTCTCAAAGGTCATTGCCTGGACACGGGTTGTACACCACTCATAATTTACATTCCGAACAGCCAGTTCTGGGATCCAGATTTAAGATCACCCGAGTTTGCAAGTTTGGTTGCCCAGATAGCCGGGGAAAATGGCATCCCCTACCTAGATTTTACGAACGAGTTAAACAGCCTTGGCCGCGAGGCCTATGCAAATGCCGGAATTCACTTATCCAAGACCGGTTACGCCTTGGTTGCAGATGCAATTAACAGCTTTTTTGAACAAGGCGACGTTGCATTGGATTGATCGGTGCATCCACGATCAATCCAGTTCGTATTTTTCCTCGTAGTTTTCGGCAAGGCTGGGGTCCTGGTCTTCCTTGCGGAGAAAGGCGTTGCCAACGACCAGAACCTCGATCCCCGTCCCCATGAAACAACGGAACGCGTCCTCGGGGGTACAAACGATCGGCTCGCCCCGTACATTGAATGACGTATTCACGACCACCGGGCAGCCCGTTCGTTCCGCGAATGCACCAATCAACGCATGGTATCTGGGGTTAGTTTCCTTATGCACAGTTTGAACGCGAGCTGAATAATCCACGTGCGTAATCGCCGGAATATCAGAGCGTTTCACATTCAGCTTCTCGATACCGAAAAGGCGACTTTCCTCGTCTGACATTTGCTGGCGAATGTCTTCTTTCACATCAGCGACAAGCAACATATAGGGGCTATCATAATCAAGTTCGAACCAGTCGTTCACGTGCTCCCGCAATACGGAAGGTGCGAAAGGTCGGAAGCTCTCCCTGTATTTCACTTTTAGATTCAAAACCTTCTGCATTGTAGGCGAGCGAGGATCACCAAGAATCGAACGTCCACCCAATGCTCGGGGACCAAATTCCATACGTCCCTGAAACCATCCGACCGCCTTTTCCTGTGACAAGGCTTCAGAAGTTCTGGCGATAATTTCCTTTTCGGGAAGAATCTCAAATCGGGCGCCGGCTTGCTCAAGCTGTTCAGCGATTTCTTGATCGTCGAAAGACGGCCCCAAATAAGCTCCTTGCATCGCATCACCACTAGGCAAGGTGCGGGGCATTTTCATCTCGTCGTGCCAAGCACCCAGTGCCGCACCCAATGCACCGCCCGCGTCTCCGGCGGCGGGCTGAATCCAGATGTCCTTAAAGGCACCATCACGCAGAATTTTGCCATTGGCCACGCAATTGAGCGCAACACCACCGGCCATACACAAGTTCGGGCAATCATATTCCTTGGCCAACGCTCGGGTCATACGCAGGACAACCTCCTCCGTCGCGGCCTGCACTGACGCAGCAATATCCATGTGAAACTGCGTCAGGTCGTCGGTTTCGGGCTCACGGACAGGCTGGCCGAAAAGGTCAGAAAACGCCTGATTTGTCATGGTCAGGCCGTGCGTGTAATTGAAGTAGGATTGATTGAGCTTGTAAGAACCATCCTCTTTCACATCAATCAGGTTATCAAGGATGGTATCTTTGTACTTGGGCTCACCATATGGCGCGAGACCCATTACCTTGTACTCGCCGGAATTCACCTTGAAGCCAGTATAGTATGTGAAGGCAGAGTAAAGCAGACCCAGCGAGTGCGGAAAGTGAATCTCTTTGTCGATCTTCAGGTCATTGCCATTCCCCATTGCAACTGTGGTCGTCGCCCACTCTCCAACGCCGTCTAAGGTCAGGACCACGGCCTGATCGAATGGCGAAGGATAAAACGCACTGGCCGCGTGGCTGAAGTGGTGTTCAGAGAACATTAGCCGCTCACCGGTAAATCCCTTTTCGAACTGGCGAAGCTCGCGAACCAAAAGATCCTTTAGAAACAGTTTTTCGCGCAGCCAGACAGGCATCGCCTTGCGAAATGAGTTGAATCCCTTTGGCGCCGTCGCAAGATAGGTTTCAAGCAGACGTTCAAATTTGAGAAACGGTTTGTCATAAAAAACAACGGTTTCGACATCGGCCAGAGTGATGCCCGCCTCGGACAACACATAGCGCACAGCGTTCTGAGGGAACCGCGCGTCGTGTTTTTTCCTGCTGAAACGCTCTTCCTGCGCTGCAGCGATGATTTCACCATCGTTGATCAGAGCAGCCGCGCTGTCGTGGTACAGCGCGGAAACGCCAAGTATATAAGTCATGTGATTAAAACAGCGTGTAAATGAAGGGCGCGACTGCAGATCCCTGGCTCAGGACAATCAATGCACCAAACAGGGCCAGCACCAGTATCACCGGAAAAAGCCAAAACTTTTTGCGAACTCTCAAAAAAGCCCAAAGTTCAGATACAAAAGACATGTTAGATTTCTCCCAATTTAGAATTGGTTTTTCATACTGTTCGGAGGGTCCGTGCGCTTGATCCAGTAGGATTGTGCATCCCTATCCAGCTTCTGGCCAAGAAGATCTTTGCCAAAAAGCCTCATTAAGCCGCCAATGGTTACGAAAGTCGTCAGAAAAACGAGCGCCATTACAATCGGTGCCACGATGGCCCCAAGCAACAAGCCAAATTTGAACCACATTCTGTTGGGCCACTTCAAAACCCTTGGCGCAACAAATGACAAAGCCAGAAAGACAGCGGCAATAACCAGGGCCCAGATCCGAATTCCTTCGCCACCGGTCAATGGCCACAAAGCGACAATGGCAAACACAACTCCAAAAACGACGCCAAAATTGCGTTCGGATCCCATTTCAACAGACACATTTGATGTGTGGTCGGACATGTCACGACCTCCCGTAGTCTAAGATTGAAACCTCATAACTATTCATTTTGCTGCACCACAGTATCGCCAGCACCTACCACGCGGGACAGGCCTCCATCTGATCTTCACAGTCGTAAAGAAACCTCGACTGACAGTATGTTCGTTGAAACGTAATATGAAAAATGGGTTTATGTACATGACATGAAAGCTAAACGTTTCCTTACAATGGACATTCAGGTGAAAGTATCTGGGCTTTGAAAATCAGTTCGAAATCGAGAAATCACTTTGCGCCACCCATAACCTTTAACCCCAAATCTTCACTCACACTCACAACACGCACCGCCTACATTACAGCAGCATGGCAAACCTCATTACTCAAGTTGATACCCGGTTCGAACATATGGCCACAAAATTCTGCATTTGTTTACATATTCGCACAAATAGATACCCCTGCACCACTTTGTTGAGCCTCAGTTTACCTTGAGCAATTTCGAGATTGATCTAGGCATGGATATTAAGCCCACTCATCCTTAAAAAATCCCTGTCGCCGATCCTTCTCAGTAATTTGGTGGGCTTGTCACGCATCTGACGCGCTGACTATCCTGAGGCGATTGGCCGTGTCCCCCACGGCGCAAAGCAGCAGGATCGGGGCATGGCAAAGCTGAAACGGGATATCGGCCTGATCGGCCTGACGTTCATCTCGGTCGGTGGCATCATCGGGTCAGGATGGCTGTTTGGGCCATTGCTGGCGGTGCAACATGCCGGACCCGCAGCGGTTCTGTCGTGGATCATTGGCGCCTTCGCGATGTTCACTCTGGCGATCACCTTTGCAGAAATCTCGGCCATGCTGCCGATCCCGGGCGGGATTGCCCGCGTGCCCCAGTTCTCGCACGGCAACATTGTTTCCATGGCGATGGGCTGGACAGCTTGGATTGGATACAACACCACCGCGCCGATCGAGGTCGAAGCCATGCTGAAATACCTCGCCCCTTACGCACCCTGGCTACATACGGCAGATACAGGCGACCTAACCGGAGCGGGAATTGCAGTTGCGCTGTTCTTTATGCTGGTGTTCGTTGCGGTCAACGCACTGGGCGTCAAGTTCTTCGCTCAGGTGAACGCGGTGCTGACCTGGGCCAAGATTGCCATACCCGTCTTCCTGTCCGCCGTGTTGATTGCAAGCCGCTTTGAGGTACAGAATTTCACTCAGCCCAACGGGTTTGCCCCCTATGGGCTGCAAGGCATCATGGCCGCAGTTTCGACCGGAGGCATCATCTTTTCCTTCATCGGGTTTCGCCACGTGGTCGACATGGCCGGAGAAGTTCGGAACCCGAAATTTGCCATCCCAGCCGCTCTGGTATTGTCCATCATCCTGTGCGCCGCCATCTATCTAGGTCTTCAGGTGGCCTTTATCGGCTCCCTTGATCCAAAGATGATCAGCAACGGCTGGGCCAGCCTGAACTTTGGCGGCCAGGGTCCGCTGGACGGTGTCATCATGTCTGTTGGAATTCTGTGGTTTCTCAGCTTGCTGAACATCGGTTCGGTTATCGGGCCCTTCGGTAATGGGCTGGTCGCGACGGGATCGAACGCACGTATCGCGCTGGCTCTGTCACAAAACGGATTTCTGCCGCGGAGGTTGCAGATGTTATCCTCGTTCGGTGTTCCGCTTTGGGCGCTGGCACTGAACTTTTTGATCGGCATCCTGTTCCTGCTCACCGTCCCATTTACGACCGTCATCGCGCTGAACGGCGCGGCAATTGTGCTGTCCTTTGCCGTAGGGCCAGTCGCCGTGGTCTGCCTGCGCGACCTCTTGCCAGATCGCCCCCGCTCGATCCGCATTCCTGCGGTCAAACTTGTCGGACTATCCGCTTTCGCCATCGCAACTCTGATCGTTTACTGGAGCGGATGGGACACCGTCTGGCGGCTTGGCATCGCCATCGTTGTTGGGATGGTGTTGCTGCTGATCCGGTTCCACAATCGCCTCGACGCAATGGATGTGACCGAAGCATTGTGGCTCGTCCCCTACTTCAGCGGCATCGGCCTGATCTCGTATCTGGGCCAATTTGGCGAGGGTGCGTTGAAGCAAATCCCGTTTGGATGGGACATAGTTCTATGCGTCCTGTTTTCCGCAGTCATCTTTGCGCTGGCTATTCGGTCAGCCTTACCCGCAAAAAAGTTTCGCGAATACATCGCTGAAGAGGAGGTTTTGGACCCGAAAAAGCCCGTTATCGGTCTGTAATCAAAGAAAAAAGGCGAGGTGTAAACCTCGCCTTTTCTTGTCATCTTCAGTCAGTTTCAGTGCGCTGTGGCAGACTGACTCGCACCATCACTGGACTTGGCTGCCGCTGCGGCCGCCTCTTCAGCGGCTTCATCCCACTCAATCGATTCTGGCTTGCGCACCAGAGCCTGCTTGAGAACTTCCGACACGTGCTTGACGGGGATGATCGTCAGCCCCTCTTTGACGTTGTCCGGAATATCCGCCAGATCCTTTTCGTTCTCTTCGGGAATAAGAACGGTCTTGATCCCGCCGCGCAATGCAGCCAGCAGTTTCTCTTTAAGCCCGCCAATCGGCATCGCGTTCCCGCGCAGTGACACCTCGCCAGTCATGGCAATGTCCTTGCGTACCGGGATACCGGTCAACACAGACACAATCGATGTAACCATGGCCAGTCCGGCCGAGGGACCGTCCTTGGGTGTAGCCCCATCTGGGACGTGCACGTGGATATCCAATTTGTCGAACTGCGGTGGCTTCACACCGATCTGGGGAGAAATGGACCGCACATACGACGATGCCGCGTCGATGGATTCTTTCATCACATCGCCCAGTTTACCGGTGGTCTTCATCCGACCTTTGCCCGGTAGTTTTAGGGCTTCGATATGCAACAGGTCACCACCGACCGAGGTCCACGCCAAGCCAGTGACAACACCAACCTGATCGTCCTGTTCGGCAAGGCCATAACGGAACTTGGGCACACCAAGAAATTCATCAAGATTTTCCGGCGTCACCTTAACGGCCTCGGCTTCTTTCTTGATGATCTTTGTCAGCGATTTCCGCGCCACCTTGGCGATTTCGCGCTCAAGGTTCCGGACACCCGCCTCCCGCGTATAGGTGCGGATGATCGCTTGCAGCGCCTCATCGGTCAGCTCAAACTCCTTGCCCTTCAGGCCATGGTTCTTGATCTGCTTGTCGATCAGGTGCTGCTTGGCAATCTCGCTTTTTTCGTCCTCGGTGTAACCTGCCAGCGGAATGATCTCCATCCGATCCAGCAAAGGCCCGGGCATGTTGTAGCTGTTGGATGTGGTCAGGAACATCACGTTCGACAAGTCATATTCCACCTCAAGATAGTGGTCCATGAACGTATTGTTCTGTTCGGGATCCAACACCTCGAGCATGGCCGAAGCCGGGTCGCCACGGAAGTCCTGCCCCATCTTGTCGATCTCGTCGAGCAGGATGAGCGGGTTTGTGGTTTTCGCCTTTTTCAGCGCCTGGATGATCTTGCCGGGCATCGAACCGATATAGGTCCGACGGTGACCGCGAATCTCGGATTCGTCACGCACGCCACCCAAGCTGATGCGAATGAACTCTCGCCCCGTTGCTCTGGCAACAGATTTACCCAGCGAGGTCTTACCGACACCCGGCGGGCCAACGAGGCACATGATCGGGCCCTTCAGCTTCTTCGAACGCTGTTGAACCGCCAAATATTCGACAATCCGTTCCTTGACCTTCTCAAGCCCATAGTGGTCATCATCCAGAATGGCTTGCGCGCGGCTAAGATCCTTTTTGACGCGAGACTTGGTGCCCCACGGTAGTGCAAGAATCCAGTCCAGATAGTTGCGTACAACGGTTGCTTCGGCAGACATGGGCGACATGTTCTTGAGCTTTTTCAGCTCACCCTCGGCCTTTTCACGCGCTTCTTTCGACAGCTTGGTCTCAGCGATCTTGGCTTCCAGCTCAGCAACTTCGTTCGAGCCGTCCTCGCCGTCGCCCAGCTCCTTCTGAATGGCCTTCATCTGCTCATTCAGATAGTATTCGCGCTGGGTCTTCTCCATCTGGGTTTTGACGCGGGTCTTGATCTTTTTCTCTACCTGCAGCACGGACATTTCGCCCTGCATCAGGCCATAAACCTTCTCAAGCCGCTCGCTGACGCTCAGGGTTTCAAGCAGTTCTTGCTTTTGCTCAACTTCGATCCCCAGATGACCCGAGACCAGATCGGCCAGCTTTGCAGGCTCGGCGGTTTCGCCGACGGCGGCCAGCGCCTCTTCGGGGATGTTCTTACGCACCTTGGCATAACGTTCGAATTCGTCCGCAACAGTGCGCAAAAGCGCCTCTGTGGTGGTGACGTCGCCGGGGATTTCAGTCAGGTATTCCGCGCGGGCTTCGAAAAAATCTTCGTTTTCAAGGAATTCCGTGATCTCAACGCGCGCCTGCCCTTCAACCAACACTTTGACGGTGCCATCAGGTAGCTTAAGCAGCTGCAACACATTGGCGAGAACACCCGTCCGGTAGATACCGTCGATTTCCGGGTCATCGACACTGGGGTCGATCTGGCTGGACAACAGAATTTGCTTGTCGTCCTGCATCACCTCTTCCAGCGCGCGGACCGATTTGTCTCGGCCCACAAACAGCGGCACGATCATATGTGGGAATACCACGATATCGCGCAGCGGCAGGACGGGGTATGAGGAATTCAGAGGCTCTTGCATGCTCTATCCTTATCATTGGCAAGACGACATCGGTCCCTGATTCAGGCAACCCTTGGCCGTCTCCTGTCTTGGACGATTAAGGTGGGGCACCTGTTACCCCATTTCAACCTTATCGCCGTGTGTCGTGATGCAGCATGGCCCGATGATTTGGCGACTGCAAGACATCGAACAGACATATCCACCGATTTTGCGGTCTCACATCACTAAGACTGACCAGATAACGCCGAATACGGTCAAAATACCTTCTGAACGGCCCGGGAAAGAAAGAAACCGTGACCGACTTCGTTTTCGCACTCCAGACCTTTTTCTGACGAATGGCATACGAACCCGCCAAACCGACCAGTTACGCCATATTCAGCCCGGTCAAAGCCATCGCGATTATAGCTGAGGGGTTGGCATAACATTCTAACCGCACCGGTATTCGTCATGAAAAAGTCATGGCCCCAATTCGAAAGGCAATCTGAGGGACGCGGCAAAGCTGGTGAGCCTGAGCGTTCGATTATTGTGCAGGAAAGGTCAGAGACACCGGATTCTTCCCCAACGACACACTGAATATTCTCGGACGGCGTCTCAAACGTCCACACATCTGCATGCGCAACCGAAGCGATAAAGGCGAAAATAACGAAGAAAGCAGAAAAACGAGGCATAGAATCCTCCTGAACAAACAAAGAAATTTGCTGAAATAGACTGTTTGCAGAATAGCAAATTTTGCACGGTTTGTCACCGCTACCGCCACAATCTACAGTGGTTCGATATCGCCTTGTTCCCGCAGAGCGTGGAACTGTGCCTGCCATGCGTCAAATGTACCCGCAGTGATCGCATCGCGCATGCCCTGCATAATTTCCTGAAAATAGTGCAAATTGTGCCAGGTCAACAACATGCCTGAGATCATCTCATTGGCGCGAAACACGTGATGCAAATAGGCGCGAGAGTAATTTGAACAGGCCGGGCACGAGCAGGCCTCGTCCAGCGGGCGCGGGTCATCGGCATGACGGGCGTTCTTGATGTTCACCACGCCGAACCGAGTGAAAACTTGACCTGTCCGTCCCGAGCGCGACGGCAGCACGCAATCCATCATGTCGATCCCACGCGCGACAGCACCGACGATGTCGTCGGGTTTACCGACGCCCATCAGATAGCGCGGCTTGTCCACAGGCAGAAAGTCCGGGGCATAGTCGAGACAGGAGAACATCGCCTCCTGCCCTTCGCCTACCGCCAGCCCACCGACAGCATAGCCCTCGAAGCCTACGTTTTTCAGGGCTTCTGCGCTTTCTTCGCGCAAGTCCTGCTCCAATCCTCCTTGCATGATGCCAAACAGTGCATGACCCGGCCGGTCACCAAACGCCTCGCGCGATCTATCAGCCCAACGCATCGATAGGCGCATGGAATCGGCAATGCGGTTGCGATCCGCCGGCAACGCCGGGCATTCGTCAAAACACATGACGATATCCGAGCCCAACAAACGTTGAATCTCCATCGACCGCTCTGGCGTCAGCTCGTGCTTCGACCCGTCAATATGAGATTTGAACGTCACGCCCTTTTCGGTCAGTTTGCGCAAGCCGGCGAGCGACATGACCTGAAACCCACCCGAGTCGGTCAGAATTGGACGTTCCCAATTCATAAACTTGTGCAACCCACCCAACTTGTCGATCCGCTCGGCCGTAGGGCGCAGCATCAGGTGGTAGGTATTGCCCAACAGGATGTCCGCGCCGGTCGCGCGCACGCTCTCGGGCATCATCGCTTTGACCGTGGCCGCCGTGCCGACAGGCATGAAGGCCGGGGTACGCACCTCGCCTCGCGGGGTGTTGATCACGCCGGTGCGGGCCTTGCCGTCGGTGGCTTTGAGGTTAAAGGAGAAACGGTCGGTCATCTTGATGCCTCGGGGGTCGCGGAACCGGGCAGGATTTGCCCGATCTGCCACCGCATTGCAACCCGTCAGGGCAAGGTAGAAACCCGTTCAGTAAACAGCCGAACAACCTCTGCACCGTCGACATCCCGACAGACAAAAATCGGCGCGCGGGTCGGATCAGCGCGGGTCGCCCCCAGCTCGGGGCCATCTGCCGTTACACGCAGACCGGTTTCCACAATGTCGAACATCGGTGCATGGGTACAGGCGATAACGGCAGTGGAGTCATGAAGCCCGCACCCTTCCAACCCACCAACATCCTTGTAGAACTTCAGGTAGAAAGCTGAAATATCTCGCAGAAACGCGCCCATGTCCGCCGAGCGTTCGGCCAGAGCCTCGAAATCCGCAGGCTCGTACAGGGTTTTCAAAGTGACATCCAAGCCAACCAGAACGGTCTGAGGCGGCGTTGCAAAGACCTCATCCGCCGCGCGGACATCGTGATAGATGTTCGCCTCGGCATGTTCGGTGATATTGCCAGGGCAGAAAACGGCCCCGCCCATGATCACCAGCTTATTCAGGTTTCCGGCAAAGTCCGGGTCTAGACGCATAGCATCCGCAATATTGGTCAAGGGTCCGACCGCACAGACTACCAGTTCGCCGCGATGCACCTTTGCCATTTCGACAAGGAACTCTGCAGCTGACAAGGAATGGTTTTCACCGATCTGTGGGATTTCGGTCAGGTCGCCAAACCCTTCAGGCCCGTGCACGTGCTCGGACGGTGTGTGGCGATTGGTACCGCGCGGAAACGGTGCGCCTTCGGCTACAGGAATAGAAAGTCCTAGTTTGTGCAGTAAATAGCGGGCATTTCGACTGGATTGTTGGACATGGGTGTTTCCAAAAACGGTCGTCAGACCGATAAGGTCAATATCTGGTGCGGCCGCGGCATAGGCAATCGCCATCGCGTCGTCGATGCCGGGGTCAGTGTCTATTATCAGCTTCATTTGCCCCCGATAGCGCAATCACTCCGGGATGCAAAGCAGCCACAGGGCAAATATTCCACACCCCAACCTCGTTTTCAATGATTTGCATCCCGCCCCGCTCAATCCATACCAGAGTTGAAAACGGGCGACTCAATTCCCACATGTATACCATAGTACACAATAAAAGAGGACAGAAATGACCGAAGACCAGATTATCGGGCTGCTCACGTCGAACATCATTTATCTTCTGGCAGCCGCCTTTATCGTGCTCGTCATACTGAAGGGCATCAAGATCGTTCCGCAATCCGAAAAATATGTTGTCGAACGGTTCGGTCGCCTGCACTCAGTGCTTGGACCGGGCATCAACTTTATTGTTCCTTTTCTGGATGTTGCACGTCACAAGATATCCATTCTCGAACGCCAGCTGCCAAATGCGACACAAGACGCAATCACCAAGGATAACGTGCTGGTTCAAATCGACACCTCGGTATTTTACCGCATTCTGGAACCGGAAAAGACAGTGTATCGTATCCGCGACGTGGACGGTGCGATTGCAACAACAGTTGCAGGTATCGTGCGTGCGGAAATCGGCAAGATGGACCTGGATGAAGTCCAGTCCAACCGTGCGCAACTGATTGATCGCATTCAGGAAAGCGTCGAAACCGCCGTGGATGACTGGGGGATCGAAGTGACCCGCGCCGAGATACTGGATGTAAACCTGGATCAGGCCACTCGTGATGCAATGTTGCAGCAGCTGAACGCTGAGCGTGCACGCCGGGCGCAGGTGACCGAGGCTGAGGGTCAGAAGCGGGCGGTCGAACTACAAGCCGATGCCGAGCTTTACGCGGCCGAACAGACTGCAAAAGCCCGCCGTATTCAGGCCGAAGCCGAAGCCTACGCGACCGGTGTTGTTGCCAAGGCCATTCAAGACAACGGCATTGAGGCAGCGCAGTATCAGGTCGCTTTGAAACAGGTCGAAGCACTGAACTCGCTTGGCACCGGCTCGGGTTCGCAAACCATCGTTGTTCCCGCAAACGCGCTTGAGGCCTTTGGAAACGCCTTCAACATGCTGAAAGGAAGGTAATAATGGCTGATCCGTTCTGGTTAACTTGGTGGATCTGGCTGGCCGCGGCCTTGATCCTGGCCATAGCCGAGGTCGCCCTGCCCGGCTTTATCTTTCTTGGCTTTGCAATCGGGAGCGCAATTACCGGGATCCTGCTGTTAATCCCCGGCCTCAGCCCAAGCCTTCCGGTCCTGTTACTGATCTTTGCAGTCCTGTCCTTGATAGCCTGGCTGGTACTGCGACGGATTTTTGCTCTTCCCCATGGTCAGGTAAAAACCTTTAATCACGACATTAACGAATAATCTGCTCTGGCGCCCCGACTGGGCGCCACCGCACCTCTGGACGCTGCCCTGCACTTTCCCTATATAAATTCTCAGGTAACAGACCGAGGCATCAATGACCCACCCCAGCGAACAGTTTGAAGGCAGCCCTCTGATTGCGCCTTCAACCATCGAGCACCCCCTCTACGAACCCGTGGTGGAAGCCTGCCGGACAGTTTTTGACCCTGAGATTCCGGTAAATATCTATGATCTCGGTCTGATCTACACAGTCGACATCGACAGCGAAAACGCCGTCAAGATCATCATGACCCTGACCGCCCCGGGCTGCCCGGTGGCGGGTGACATGCCAGGTTGGATCGTCGAAGCGATCGAACCGGTCGCAGGCGTCAAGGAAGTGGACGTCGAACTGACATGGGAGCCCCCCTGGGGCATGGAAATGATGTCAGATGAAGCCCGACTGGAACTCGGGTTTATGTGACCAGGGATTCACTTACAGATTCCAAGCGACTGTCATCAAACAGTAGTGAACCTGTCATCATTTCTTTAGGTATTCGTCACATTGATGCGGGACAAATTGGTTACCAACGCCGAGCATCCTTAGAGCACCTCAAGCTCAGTGTTGGGCAACTGGGCTGAAGACCTGTTTGCCGCCCCCAAACTCTGGCCCGAATTTCGGACCGCTCTTGCCCGAGAGCGGTCCTTTTTCTTTAAAATCAGCTACCTACTTTACACCACACGTCGATTTAATTTCGGCGGCGCGGTCATCAAGCTGTTTGATGTAATCCCCGGACAGCATCTCCAAACGCTTGTTTTCCGTCCCTGTTGCAAGACCCAGCAGCGCGCCCGCAGGCAGGATTGCGATGACGCTTTCGGCCTGTTGCGTCTCGGCATGTTTCTTTTCGGCGGCAATTGCGCGCAGATCGCCTTCGGCCGTCGAGCAATTGACCGGATGCCGCTTGGTCTCCGCCGATGCGGAATGGGCAAGCGCCCCGAGGCAAAAACAGGTCAGACCCAACACCATACGCCGGGTGGTTCCGCTGAGGGATTGCATAGCCATATAAAACCGCCTTTCTTGAAATACCTAACCGTCGCCTAACGGACATACCCCACACGCTAAGGGCATCTCCGGACCTAAGACAAGCCAGAACCTCTTGCTGAGTTCGGTCACCCAAGGCGATTGTCGAAAAAGCAATGACCGCAATCCCTTGAGCCTGGGGCTTCTGACCCTTAGATTAGAAGCAACACGCGAGAACGGAGCACACCATGTTTGGTATCCCCGGCAAACAAGCCGTAACCATGACGCCGAAGGCTGCAGAGCAGATCTTGCGCCTGATGACCTCAGGCGGCCACGCCGGGCTGCGCATTGGTGTCAAGAAGGGTGGATGCGCCGGCATGGAATACACGATGGACTATGTCGATGAAGCCGACTCTAATGACGAGGTGGTCGAACAGGACGGTGCGCGTGTAATGATCGCACCCATGGCGCAGATGTTCCTGTTCGGGACCGAGATCGACTACGAGGTGTCGTTGCTGGAATCCGGCTTTAAGTTCCGCAATCCAAATGTAGTCGATGCCTGTGGCTGCGGCGAATCCATCAAATTCGACGATACCCTCACTGTTCAGCGTTAAGGCGCCGTTTCAGACACATTCAAGTCTTATTGTGCTAGCGAGTCACAAGGTGACACGATTGGCCACGTTATATCGACCTACTCTGAGGCTGGAATTGTCAGGCGTCGCGGACGATGTTATCGCGTTCCAAACACATCAGGCAGAGAGGAATACCAGATGCGGCGCAAACTGGCGGCTGGGAACTGGAAAATGAATGGATTAGGGGCTTCGCTGACAGAGATCACGGCACTTGCCGGGATGTACCCAGATCCTTCCGTCGATATTCTGATTTGCCCGCCGGCAACCTTGCTGCATCGCGCATCCCAAGCTGCAGACGGCTCAGGCGTCGCTGTCGGAGGTCAGGATTGCCATCCGGACGCTTCCGGCGCCCATACTGGTGATCTGAGCGCCGATATGTTGCTGGACGCGGGTGCCAATGCGGTGATTCTCGGCCACTCCGAGCGGCGCGAAGACCACGGAGAGGACAACGATGACATCCGGGCCAAGGCCCGCACAGCAATGGACGCAGGCCTTATGGCGATCATCTGCGTCGGCGAAAGCCTGGAACAGCGCGAAGCAGCAAACACGCTCGATATCATTGGCGGGCAATTGTCCGGCTCGATCCCGGATCAGTCTACGGGCGAAAACCTCGTCGTTGCCTACGAGCCGATCTGGGCAATCGGAACCGGTAAGGTTCCTACGCTGGAACAGATCGGGGAAGTGCACGATTTCATTCGCGCGCGGTTGGAGCGCCGCTTTGGCGAAGGCGTGGGCCGTTCCGTCCGGATTCTTTATGGCGGATCAGTTAAGCCGAGCAATGCCTCCGAGATATTTGCCGTGTCGAACGTGGATGGCGCGTTGGTCGGAGGCGCCAGCCTGAAAGCGCAGGACTTTGCAGGCATCATCAGCGCGTTGGAGAATGCGTGAACACTTAGGTGACGCGTAAATCACTCGGCAATGTCTTCCGCCCAAAGTTCGGGCTTTTCCGTGATGAACCGCTTCATCAGTGCGATGCAATCGGGGTCTTCTGCCAGAATGACCTCGACCCCACGCTGGCGCAGAAACTCTTCATTACCGCCAAAGTTTTGCGTGTCGCCGATAACAACACGCGGGATACCAAACTGAACAATCGTTCCAGCGCACATCATGCAGGGCGATAGCGACGTATAAAGCACGGTATCTCGGTAGGTTTTCTGCCGTCCCGCCTTGCGCAGCGCGTCCATTTCCCCATGTGCGATCGGGTCGCCCCGCTGCACACGCTGATTTCTACCCTGCGCGACAATTTCACCCCCGCGAGCCAGAACCGATCCGATCGGGCACCCACCTTCGTCAAAACCCTCTTTGGCCTCAACATAAGCGACGCGCAGCAAGCGCGCGTCGGTATCACTAAACATGCTGACAAGCCTCCTCGGATCAGTGTTTTGAAGACAACCTGACGAATGCCGGAACGGGCGTCAACGGCAGGTTGGCGCACAGCGACACCCTTTATGCCAGTTTCATTGTAACAATTCCGGCTGTGATCAGAACCGCCGCCAAGACTCGTGTCGCAGTCAGTGTCTCACCCATCATTGTGACGCCGACGACAAAAGCTCCGACTGCACCGATCCCGACCCAGATGGTGTAGGCAGTACTCAACGGCAGTTCCCGCATTGCCAATGCGAGCAACCCAAACGAACCGATCATAGATACTCCCATGATCGCGGTGGGCCAGAAACGGGTAAAGCCGACGGACTGCTTCATCGCGCCCGCCCAAACAACTTCCAAAATTCCGGCAATAAATAGCATGATCCATGCCATTGGGTGACCTCTTGTCCTGTTCGGGTCGTCCCGAATGGTTATCCATTATGGAGAGGTCGTCCTCACCCCGTCAGCTGGGAACTCAAACTTCCATTTCAAGAGGGACAAACAGAAAAACCGGGCGGATCGCGCCGCCCGGCCTATTGACGGGTTAACAAACCCTAGTTGGTGATAATCTCCGGCCCCATGAAGGTGTTCGGCAGGAAGGTCGAAATCCACGGGATGTAGGTCACCATGATCAGGAAGACAAACAACACCGCGAGGAAGGGCAGTGCTGCGCGCACCACGCTCATCATCGGCATGCCCGCAACACCGGAGGTGACGAAGAGGTTCAGACCGACCGGAGGCGTAATCATCCCGATCTCCATGTTCACAACCATGATGATGCCGAGGTGGATCGGGTCGATTCCCAACTCGATGGCAATCGGGAACACCAGGGGCGCCACGATGACCAGCAATCCCGAAGGTTCCATAAACTGACCACCGATCAGCAGGATGACGTTGACCACAATCAGGAAGGTCACCGGCCCCAGACCCGCCGAGAGCATGGCGGTGGCGATGTGTTGCGGAACTTGCTCATCTGTCAACACGTGCTTGAGGATCAAAGCGTTGGCGATCACGAACAGCAGTGTCACCGTCAGTTTGCCGGCCTCGAACAAAGTGTGTTTGGTGTCAGGGTGGATGAATGCCGTGACCAGCGCATAGGGTTTCTTCAGCAGAGAGATGTTCTGCGAATCCCCTTCTGTGCTGAGCGGCCCCATATCCTTGTAGACGAAGCTGGCGATGAGGAAGGCATAAACAGCGGCTACGGCGGCGGCTTCAGTTGGCGTGAAGATGCCTCCGTAGATACCGCCAAGAATGATCACAATCAGGAACAGGCCCCATCCGGCCTCGCGCGCCGAAGTGAAGACTTCGCCCCACCCTTTCCAGTCGCCCTTGGGCAGGTTCTTGACCTTGGCCATCACGTAGATCGTGACCATCAGCATCAAGCCTGCCATCAAGCCCGGAATGACGCCTGCCAGGAACATGCGACCGACAGAAACCTCGACCGCCGCGGCGTAGACCACCATCACGATGGACGGCGGGATCAGGATACCCAATGTACCCGCGTTACAGATCACACCGGCGGCAAACTCTTTGGAGTAGCCAACTTGGCGCATCCCCGCGATAACAATGGACCCGATTGCCACGACAGTTGCCGGGGACGAACCTGACAGTGCTGCGAACAGCATACAGGCGAAGACACCTGCAATTGCCAATCCGCCGGGCAGATGCCCCACGCAGGCAATCGAGAACCGGATAATCCGCCGCGCCACACCACCTGTCGTCATAAAAGACGACGCGAGGATGAAGAACGGAATGGCCAGCAGTGTAAAATGACCTTCAAAGGCTTCAAACAGGGTGCCTGCAACCGAGGCCAGCGAGCTATCGGAATAGATCAGCAGGAACAGGGTCGAACTGAGGCCCAGAGCCACCGCGATCGGTACACCAATCAGCAGCAGGCCGATGACCATCGAGAAGAGAAGTACTACGTCCATCAGTCATGCTCTCCTTGCTGAGCCCGGACTTCTTCGATCTCGTCCTCGACTTCGTGGCTGGCGACAAGACGGTCGGTATCGCCGCGCCAGATTTGAACTGCGACCTGTGCAAAGCGGATCACCAGCAACAGCATCGACACTGGCAACACCAGATAGGGCACCACTTTGGGTAGCTTTTCGTAGCCTTCGCCATAGTTGATCAGGCCTTCAAGAAAGCGCAGCGGCGCCACCATGGGGATGTCATCGACTTCATAGAAGCTCTGACTGCGCGCGCTGGTATCGAACCCGGTTGGGAACCAGCGGCCGGAAGTCGGCGGCAGGTCAGCAAAGACCGCCCAATAGTCGTACGACCCCTTCAGCAACAACAGCGAGAACACCAGACAACACCCGACAGCAATCAGCGCCAGTATCCGGCGCGGCGCCGGGGCCAGCATGTTCAGAATTGCATCAACGCCCAGATGCGCATGTTTCTTGACGGCGTAGGAAGCCCCAAGAAGAACCAGCCAACCAAAGGTGAAAACCGTCAGCTCAAGCGCCCACAGGATGTTGGAATTAAACACAAACCGCGCGATCACGTTAGCAAAGGTGACGACTGTCATCAGACCCAGCAGACACGCGATCAGGGTTTCTTCGATATGGTCGACCAGCCCGCCTTGGCCGGATTTCGCACCAGACATATCTCTGTCCCCGCATTTTTTATGATGAGAGTAAAGGGTGGCGGGCCTCAAACGGCCCGCCTGGTCTGCGCGTCCATCACTCCCCAGTCCCGGACGCGCGACCTGTACCGGGCTTAGAACCCAGCGTTGATGGCCTGAGCGGCGTCGATCTTGTCCTGACCCACGTCACCGGCGAACTTGTCCCAAACAGGCTTCATCGCATCAACCCATGCTTGACGCTGTTCCGGGTTCAGTTCGCGGATGATGCCACCCGCGTCTGTGATCGAGGCTTTGGCCGCTTCGTTCACGGTGAAGGCTTCTTTGTTCCGCGTCTCAGTCACTTCGGCCAGAATGGTCAGAAACTGATCACGCACTTCAGGGTCAAGGCTGTCCAGCCAGTCCACGGATGTCACAACCAGATAGTCGATGATGCCATGGTTGGTTTCGGTGATACCGTCTTGAACCTCAAAGAACTTTTTGCCGTAGATGTTCGACCAGGTGTTTTCCTGCCCGTCCACAACGCCCTGCTGCAACGCGCCATAGACCTCCGAGAACGCCATCTTCTGCGGGCTGCCGCCAATGGCTTCCATCTGCGCAACCAGCACGTCCGAGGACTGAACGCGGAACTTCAGGCCTTCCGCATCCGACGGCTCTTCCAGCGGCTTATTAGCTGACATCTGCTTCATTCCGTTGTGCCAGAATGCCAGCCCCTGCAGACCACGGCGCTGCATGCTGTCTTTCATCGCCTGACCATCTGCCGAGGCTTGGAATGCATCCACAGCGTCGATGTTCTTGAACATGAACGGCAGGTCAAACAGACGGAATTGCTTGGTGAATTTCTCGAACTTTGACAGAGACGGCGCAGCCAGTTGCACGTCGCCTTGCAGCATTGCTTCAAGCACTTTGTCATCGTTATAGAGCGTAGAGTTCGGATAGACCTCTATGCACATCACGCCATTCATCTCGTCATTGACGCGCTGCTCGAGCAGCGAAGCGGCGATACCTTTAGGGTGCTTGTCGGTGTTTGTCACATGCGCGAACTTCACCACAATCTCGCCGTCGTCGCAGGCTGCAAAGCCTGCGGTTGCGGTGACAGAAAGGGCAAGCGCGGTAGCGGCGGTTGTCAGGAACTTCATGTGTCTTTTCCTCCCAGACTTCTGTGAAATCTCTGCTGAACGCCTCATCGGCGATCACTGCGCGCAGTCAAACGAATCGCAGATAAGCTCTCAACGATTTGTTGATTTTTGAAGCAGATCGTATTTAATCTTTAGTTTTCGGTATGTTACCAAGATACTTTTCGAGTGACCGTCTGTAGCCAACTTGATGAGTGCGAAAAACCGCACATCCCAATCGCCGGTTGTGCGGAAATCCGCACAGTTTCGAATCAATCAACCGAATCACGGGCTTGACCACTTGCGTCGAGTGCAATCCACCGACGTGCCCCGCATGAAATGAAGTCAAAGCCAACCAGGAAAACTATCTGCGATAGTCTTCTGGGCGTATCTGATATCGCGCCAGTTTGTCGTAGAATGTCTTACGTGGCAATTTCAACGCTTTTGCGGCCTCGGACGCCTTGCCATTATGCCGGCCGAGCGCCGCGATAAGCAGCGACCGTTCCACTCGTGCCATTTGTTCGCTCAGTCCCAGATCGGCCGCCTTCGCCACCTCCTCTGGCATACCCAGGACAAACCGCATGGCGGCAGACATCAGAGACCGTGCGTTTCCCGGCCAGTCTTGCGCCATCAGCGAAGCAAGATGGTCTGAAGTGATCTCCGGCTCGACGATACCTGCCTGCTCGGCTGCCTGCGCGACATAATGGCGAAAGATCACCGGTATATCTTCGGGCCGCTCTGACAAGGCCGGGATGCGCACGGGCATGACATCCAGACGATAATAGAGATCCGCATTGAAATCTCCGCGTTCTGATAGCTCGGCCAGATCGGCAGTGGTGCCGGCAATTATGCGCGTCCCCACCGTTTTTTCCATCAATTCCAGTGCTGCGTATTGGGTGGCGTCGGGCAGTGCCGAAACTTCGTCCAGAAACAGGGACCCGCCCGCTGCATCCTCGCACCCCTGCAACAATTCGCCCGGCGTCAGACCGGATGCTGCCCTTTTGACAAACGGCCCCTGCCGGTCCGGCGACATCAAGTGGACCACCTCAGCAATTTTCGAGATGCCACTTCCTGCAGGTCCAGTGACCAGCACCTCGGCTCGGGTCGGGGCCACCGCCCGAACACGGTCCCTGAGGGCCTCTGCTTGCTGTGAACGGCCGAACAACATCCGTGCCGCCGGATCCCCCCTCTCTATCTCATGCTTCAGTGCGCGGTGCTCCAGCACTTGTGAGCGGGCCTCGAACGCGCGTTTGAGTACATCCAACAAATCGGTTGCAGCACACGGTTTTTCCAGAAAATCGAAGGCGCCTTGCCCCATGGCCTGAACGGCCATCGGTATGTCGCCCTCACCCGTGAGTAAAACTACCGGCAGTTCGGGATCAGTGTCTCGAGCATAGGCCAACAAGTGAAAGCCATCACGCCCTGGCATTCGAATATCCGAGACGATGACTCCGGAAAAATCCCTGCGGATATGATCCTTTGCGGCGACAAATGAGCCTGCCGTGACGGGCTCATATTCGGCCAATTCCAATGTTTGAGCCAACGCCTCGCGCACCGCCGCGTCATCATCGACCAAAAGCACCTTGCGGATCATGCAACCTTGTCCTCCCGGTAATATTCAAGTTCGACGGTGAACATTGCGCCCTTGCCCGCGTTGATACCCCTGATATTTCCACCAAAGCTTTGAACAAGCCCATAGGAAATCGAAAGACCCAGCCCCATTCCCTCTGATGAGCCCACGGCCTTCGTCGTATAGAAGGGTTCAAACAGCTTCTCGGGCTCTTCAATCCCCGGTCCGATATCCTGTACTGTAACCGCCAGCCGCTCACCTGCGTCGATCTCGATGCCAATGTGGCGGTCTTCCTGATTGCTCATGGCGTCAGCCGCATTGTTGATCAAGTTGACGAAAACTTGCACCAGCCGCACCTCTCCACCCCAGGCGAAAATAGGTTTGTCGATTGGTTGCCAATCCAGAGTCACCCTATCAGCACGCAAGCGCGCCTCAGTTAACTCCACCGCAGTGTTGATGACCTGCACCAGATCGACCTTGCCCATGGGTTCGCTTTCATTGCGGGCAAAAGCCCGAAGGTTCTTGATGATCCGTGCCATTCGCGCGGCCATATCCGAAATTCGTCCGAGGTTTTCACCGGCCTTTTTACCCTTGCCATGCGCCAGAAACGCCGCGCCATTGTCGGCAAATTGTTGAATCGCCATAAGCGGTTGGTTCAGTTCATGGCTGATCCCAGCAGACATTTGACCCAGCGCACTCAACTTGCCGGCTTGAACAAGGTCGGCTTGGGCCTGTTTCAACGCGGCTTCCGCCTCTTCCCGTTCGGCCACCTCACGCCGCAGGGCGGTGTTTGCGGCAGTCAGCGCGCGCGTGCGCTGCAAAACTCGACTTTCCAGCACGGCATTGGCGTCTGCCAACGTCCTCCGTCGTTCGGTCGCAAGAAACAAAAACGCCCCAAACGCAAGACAGATCGCGGCAACGGCAGCGGCCTGCAAAGCGGCCAAACGGCGCGCAGGAGCTACATCCATCAGAACTTCGCCAGTCATACCAATGACCGGCAAATCGCGGGCCAGATGTAATGCATTGCGTGGCAGATACGCGCCCCATCCCAAACGCCACAATTCATGCTGGCCCACCCGCATGGACGAGAAGTCAAGGTCAACGCCGGGTGGAGAAAGCCCGACTTGCCCCGGATCGCGTTGCCAGAACAAAAGATCAGACCGGTTGGATATAAAGACAAGTCCCGCGTGATCCACGAAGAACACCGCTTCGGTGCTTCCCCGCCATGTTTGTTCGATGTCTTCGACATCCGCGATAACCATCAACGCGCCATCCACGCGACCGTCTGGTGCAAAAACCGGGGCCGCGTAAGAATAAATTCGATCACTGGTGCCCGACAGGACCCCATGGGAACTTCCCAGCGCCCCTTGCATTGCGCGTTCGAATGCCGGTTGCCCGCGCACAGTTCCATCCACCACGTCATGCGCTGCGGCCAGAACCTCTCCACCGGGGGCAGCGAATAACACATCGACGGCCGCGGTTTTGTCCGCAGTTTCCAGCAATAGGATACGCGCAGCTCTCTTTCGTTCGGGATTGTTCAAATCGGTCAATGTCGGATGCCCGGCCATCAACACTGCAAGTTCCTGATAAACCTGCAACTGAGAGCTCAATCGATCCGAGGCCAGTTCAAGGTCCGCCTGCGCCTTTTCGCTCAGCTGTGACAACGCCTGACGATAGCCAGACGTCCAAACCGCGGCTGACAACAATCCAACCGCGCACAGAAAACCAGCAATGACCCAAAATCTCTGCATGACATAGGGTCTTGCATTCACCGCGCCTCATGGCAAGTCTGCCGCGTATGAAGACGATGATCCAATCCCCCACCGAACCTGAATTCGTGCAGAATCCCTACCCGTTCTATGACTCTGCCCGCGAACATGGGGATCTCGTGTTCTGGAAGGACTATGGAATGCCCGCTGCGGTTTCCAATAAAGCGGTGCAGGACATTTTCCGAGACCGCCGATTTGGAACAGAGCGCCCACCCGAATCGGCGATCGAGGAGCCCGCCCATCTTGCGCCCTGGCTCGCGATCGAGGCCCATTCGCTGCTTGAAGCAGAGCCGCCTCGGCATACCCGCTTGCGTGCGCTGGTGCTGCGTGCGTTCACGTCCCGAGCGATTTCGGCACTGGCGCCCGCAATTGAACACTTGTGCCACGAGTTAATCGACTCTTTTCCGAACGAGCCTTTCGATCTTCTGGATGCGTATTGCACGCAGATTCCGGTCATTACCATTTGCCGTCTGTTGGGCGTGCCTGAAACCAAAGCCGCGGATTTGCTAAGATGGTCTCATGCAATGGTCGCGATGTATCAGGCTGGACGCACTCGTCAGATCGAGGAGGAGGCCGCGCAAGCTTCAGCAGCCTTTACTGTGTTTCTTTCCGAGTACATAGAACAACGCCGCACTGACCCGCGCGATGACCTGATAACACGACTGATTGCGGCGGAAGAAGACGGTGAAAAACTCTCGCGGGATGAGCTCATTTCGACCTGCATTCTGCTCCTGAATGCCGGACACGAGGCCACGGTGCATTCGTTGGGAAACGGGGTGAAGACACTCTTGGAAACCAGAACGCCACTGGACGTTCTGAAACCAGCCTCAATCGACCGTACTGTCGAAGAGATCATACGCTTCGATCCGCCACTTCACCTGTTTACCCGCTACGCTTACGAAGACATGGACCTGTTCGGCCATAAGTTTGCCCGGGGTGATCAGGTTGCGCTGCTGCTTGGTGCCGCGAATCGTGATCCCTCTATCTGGCCCCATGCAAACACGTTCAATCCAAGGCGTGAAATCGTTACAAACTCAAGCTTTGGCGGAGGCGTACATTTCTGCGTTGGAGCTCCCCTCGCCCGGTTGGAAATGCGTATTGGGTTACCAATTCTCTTCGACCGGTGCCCAAATTTGAGACTGGCAAGCGAACCGGTCTATGCGGATAGCTATCATTTCCACGGACTGACAAACTTGATGGTAAGAACCTGAGGGCGGCAAAAAATATCGTTGCGAAACGCCACGGGCAAAGCATCCCTAGGAAGCCGCTTAACGAAGGATGCGCAATGAAGAACCTCCGTCACCCTTCTTTCAGCGCGTTCAGCGGCAGCATTGTCGTCGACTTTATCTCCTCCATCGACAGCAGAGCGGTAACGTTATGCACACGCACTTCCGAGATCAGGGTCTGGTAGAATGAATCGTACGCGCGTGCATTTTTCACGCGGACTTTCAGGATATAGTCGATATCTCCGGCCAGGCGATGCGCTTCCTGCACCTCGGGTTGATCCCGCAGCGCTTTCAGAAACTTTCTCTGCCATTCGGCTTCGTGCTCGGACGTCCGGATAAGCACAAAAAAAGTTGCCTCGAACCCCAGAGCTTCGGCATCCAAAAGAACCGTCTGCTGACCTATGACTCCTGCGCCCTTGAGTTTGCGAATACGATTCCAAACAGGTGTCTTGGAACTACCCACCCGTGCCGCTATTTCATCCAGGGACTGACTGGCGTCACGTTGCAGCTCGGCCAGAATTTTCCGATCTGTTTCGTCTATTCGAACTGACATCCCATTTTTTCCTTCGAATTAACACATATGTTCCAGTTTCGCTCGATACCGGAACATTTGTTCTTATTTGATCCGCAATATAGCGCTTAACCGGGAATATTTCCTATATTAGCACTCAAGTCAAACAACACCCGGTGCGATCAGATGCTGCCCTTTCGAAGACATACGCAAAACGACGCCGTCCATTCCGACGCCACAGGTCTGGGTTGCGATGTCGTGAACGGCAACAGCACACCGATCCCAACTGACATTTCATTCAATAAGGAGCACGCCTGATGGCTCGCGCATTTACCCCAAAAGTGGTTACTGCCAACGACCTGTTGGAAGGCGACGTGATTTACCTGACAGAAGATGACCGCTGGTCGCGCAATCTGTCGGACGCCGAGCTTATCACCGATGAGGCGCATGCCCAGCTTCGTCTTCTGGATGCTGAGCGCCAGGTCAGTAAGATTGTTGGTGCCTATCTTGCTGATGCCGTAGCCAGCGACAACGGCCCCGAGCCCACCCATTTCCGGGAAGACTTCCGCCGCACTGGTCCGTCCAACTATGCCCACGGCAAACAGGAAACTTCCCCGCAGCCCCGGGCCTGACCTCTGGCCCTCTCTCTCCCCTTCAAGGCCCCAAGGTTCGGGGCTGCAACTAAGGACAGCTAATCATGTATCGCTACTCCGAGTTCGACACGGCATTTTTGGCAGAACGTAACGCGCAGTTCCGCGCGCAGGTCGAGCGCCGCATTGACGGCTCGCTGACCGAAGACGAATTCAAGCCCCTGCGCCTGATGAACGGCCTGTATCTGCAGCTGCACGCCTACATGCTGCGGGTCGCCATCCCCTATGGCACGCTGAACAGCGCACAGATGCGTCAACTGGCCCTGCTGGCTGAAAAGTGGGACAAGGGCTATGGCCATTTCACCACCCGTCAGAACATCCAGTACAACTGGCCGAAACTGAACGACGTGCCGGATATGCTGGACGCGCTGGCCGAGGTCGGCATGCACGCCATCCAGACCTCGGGCAACACCATCCGCAACGTGACCGCCGACCATTTCGCCGGTGCCGCCGCTGATGAAATCGCCGACCCCCGCCCCTATGCCGAACTGCTGCGTCAGTGGTCGACCGACCACCCGGAATTCCAGTTCATGCCGCGTAAGTTCAAGATCGCCATCACCGGCTCGGACAACGACCGCGCCGTGATCAAGGCGCATGATATCGGCCTACAACTGGTCGAACGTGACGGCGTTCTGGGTGCCCGCGTTATCGTGGGTGGCGGTCTGGGCCGTACCCCGATGATCGGTAAAGAGCTGTCCGAATTCGTCGCCTTTGACGACCTGCTGGCCTATTTGGAAGCCACCGTTTCGGTCTGGAACCAGATCGGCCGCCGCGACAACAAGTACAAGGCGCGCATCAAGATCACTGTGCATGAGCACGGCATCGACGCCATCCGCGCCAAGGTGAACGAGCGCTTCCTCAAGGTGCGCCCGCAGTTCAAGGGTGCCGACATGAACCTGCTGGAAGAGATCAAGGGGCATTTCGCGCCGCCTGCCTTCCGCGAGGGTTCGGTTGCGTCGTTTGAAAGTGCCTATACCAACGATCCGGTCTTCCGCTCGTGGGTCGACACCAACATCGCGCCGCATAAGAACGCGGATCATGCGATCGCCACGATCTCGATCAAGAAGCACGGTCAGACGCCGGGCGATGCGACTGCCGAGCAGATGCGCGTGATGGCCGATCTGGCCGAAGAGTTCGCCTATGACGAGCTGCGTATCAGCCATGAGCAGAACGTGATCCTGCCGCATGTCCACAAGTCGGACCTGCCCGCGATCCACGCCAAGCTGAAAGAGCATGAGTTGGCGACCGCCAATATCGGCCTGATCAGCGACATCATCGCTTGCCCGGGCATGGACTACTGCGCGCTGGCCACCGCACGCTCGATCCCGGTCGCGCAGGAAATTGCGACCCGCTTCGAAGACCTGAAGCTCGAGCATGATATCGGTCACCTGAAGATCAAGATCTCGGGCTGCATCAACGCATGTGGTCACCACCACGTGGGTCATATCGGCATCCTGGGTCTGGATCGCGCTGGCGTCGAGAACTACCAGATCACCCTGGGCGGCGACGGCACCGAAACCGCAGCGATCGGCGACCGCACGGGTCCGGGCTTTGCATATGACGACATCGTTCCCGCAGTCGAGCGCATCGTGGAAACCTATCTGAACCAAAGGGAAAGCGCCGAGGAGACCTTCCTCGAAACATACCGCCGGGTCGGCATGGCACCATTCAAGGCTGCCCTCTACCCCGAGGCGCGTGCCAATGCCGCTTGACCTGATCCAGACGGAACTGGGCCGGGACAGACGCGAACTAACCGAACAGGTCGAGGCGTTGAACGCCCGGTTCCGCCACCACAGCGCGCATGATGTGATGCACGGCGCGATTGAGGAGATTGACGAGCTTGCTCTGGTCTCCAGCTTTGGTGCGGAATCGGTTGTTTTGCTGCATATGGCGGCGGTGGTGAACAAAGCGACACCGGTGCTATTTGTTGACACGCAGATGCTGTTCACCGAAACGCTGGAATACCAGCAGGAGGTCAGCGAGCGTCTGGGTCTGACCAATGTTCGCATCATCCGGGCCGCGGATGAGGACATTGAACGCGAAGACCCTTATGGCGCCTTGCGCCTGAGCGACATGGATGCATGCTGCAACCTGCGCAAAACCTTCCCGCTGCAAAGGGCACTGGCTGGTTTTGACGGCTGGATCACCGGACGCAAACGGTTCCAATCCGGAACACGGGCCGCGCTCGATTTCTTTGAAGTCGAAGACGGCACGGGCCGGATCAAGGTCAACCCTCTGGCCCATTGGGCACCCGAAGACGTGCGCGCCTATATGGAAGAAAACAACCTGCCCCGGCATCCGCTGGTGGCCAAAGGATACCCTTCGATCGGTTGTGCGCCCTGCACCTCGCCGGTCAAAGAAGGCGAAGACCCCCGCGCCGGACGCTGGCGCGATCAGAACAAGGAAGAGTGCGGCATCCATTTTGTCGATGGCAAGATGGTGCGCGCCGGAGAGAAAACATGAACGTAATCGTAACGGATGGGGGGTTCGCCCCCGATGACTGGACCGACGGTTTTGTCACGCTGGAAGATGCGGCGAATGACGTGGTTGCTCTGGACGTAACCTCAGACACCGACCCGGACGAACTGTATGATCGTCTGGGTAACGCACAAATGGTCAGGGTCGATTTCCCGTCTTTCGCGGACGGTCGCGGCTTTACCATTGCGCGGACGTTGCGGCTGAAGGGTTATACCGGACGTCTGCGCGCCAAAGGTCACGTTCTGGCCGATCAATATGCCATGGCGCGCCGCAGCGGCTTTGATGAGGTCGAAATCGATCACAGCCTTGCCGACCGCCAACCAGAAGATCAATGGCTTGCCCGCGCAAATTGGCAGGACAACAACTATCAGTCCCGCCTGCGCGGCTAGGGCCGCCAATCGCCAGCTTGTGACACCATGGGGGGCAATCTGTCCCCTTTTCCTGACTTGGATCAAAGATTAAACGGAGATGTCGGTTAAGCAGACCGATAGTGAAACGATGACAGAGATGAAATCCGTGACCGAAGCAACCGCCGTTAAGGCCCCCGTTCTGCCCGACGCCCAGACTGTGACCGAGGTCAAACACTGGACCGACCGCCTGTTCTCGTTCAAGGTGTCGCGCCCGGCATCCCTTCGGTTTCGTTCGGGCGAGTTCGTGATGATCGGCCTTCTGGGCGACAACGGCAAGCCGCTGCTGCGTGCCTATTCCATCGCCTCACCGTCCTGGGACGAAGAGTTGGAGTTCTACTCGATCAAGGTGCAAGACGGCCCGCTGACCTCGAAGTTGCAGCATATCCAACCGGGCGACCAGATCATCCTGCGCCCCAAGCCCGTCGGTACGTTGGTGCATGACGCTCTGCTGCCCGGCAAGCGCATCTGGTTCTTCGCCACCGGCACCGGCTTTGCGCCCTTTGCCTCGCTGCTGCGCGAGCCTCAGACCTATGAAGACTATGACGAGGTCATCATTACCCACACCTGCCGCGATGTGGCCGAGCTGGATTATGGTCGCGAGCTGATCGACAGCATCAAGCAGGACGAAATGCTGGCCGAACTGATGGGCGAAGGATTCGCGGACAAGATTCGTTACTACCCGACGACAACACGTGAAGAGAGCCCCAAGATGGGCCGGATCACCAGTCTGCTGAAGGACGGGACCGTCTTTGCCGATCTGGGCATCGAAGGCGGCATCAAACCGGAAACAGACCGCGCCATGGTCTGCGGCAGCCTTGCCTTTAACCACGACATCAAGGCGATCCTAGAAGAGTTTGGCCTGCGCGAGGGCGCAAATTCCGAGCCCAAAGAGTTCGTGATCGAAAAGGCTTTTGTCGGCTGATCCTGATTGCCGGTCCGGCCTTTTGGCCTGGGACCGGCAAAAACACCGGGATTTCATGGAATTTTCATGCGGCCTTCGATTTATGCCGCTTGAAACACTTTACGCACCAGTCTAAATTCCGGGCTCGAAATTCTGCAATCATCAAAGGAATGAACCCATAGCTCGCAGACCTCACAACGCGCCGCCGCAGAGAGACACCGGACCGCGCGTCAATGACAAAATCCGTGCCCCCGAAATTCGCCTGATCGGCGCCGAAGGTGAAAATGTCGGGGTGGTTCATCCCGCCAAAGCCATGCAACTTGCCGCTGATGCCGGCCTCGATCTGGTCGAAATCTCGCCCAATGCGAACCCTCCGGTCTGCAAGATCATGGACTTCGGTAAATTCAAATACGAGACGCAGAAACGCGAAGCCGAAGCGCGTAAAAAGCAAAAGATCATTGAGGTGAAAGAGGTCAAATTCCGGCCCAACACCGATACGCATGACTATGACGTCAAGATGCGTAACGTGTTCAAGTTTTTGGAGAACGGCGACAAGGTCAAAATCACCCTGCGTTTCCGTGGCCGCGAGATGGCCCACCAGAATCTGGGCCGTGAACTGCTGGAACGGGTGGCCGAAGACATCAAGGAAGTCGGCAAAGTCGAAAACATGCCGAAAATGGAAGGCCGTCAAATGATCATGATGATTGGCCCACTTCCCCAAAAGTAAAATCGCCAATCACGCGAATTCGAACCCTGTCAGAGGTAATCTGGCAGGGTTTTTTTGTTCACAGGAACTTCAAAACACGCGATTTGATTCCGCCTGTCCCGGCCACCAGATCCAGAGTGTCTGATTCCGGCAGCATGTCGATTTCAGGCGCTCTGATTTCGACAACGCTGGCGCAAAGTGGAAAGCACTGGATCTGCTTCTGCTCCAAGCTCGTGCAACCGGGTACAGGAGGCCACAATGGGTGAGATGTCATTTTCTGGCGGCGTGTATCAATCGCTTCCGGCGCGTGCATATTGCGACAAGACCATTTTCGCCCACGAGCGCACCAGCATCTTTGGGCGTTCATGGCAGTTGGTCGGCCATGAAACCGATCTACCGAATTTCGGTGACTTCGTTGTCGAGAATATCAACGGAGTTTCGATCATCGTGATCCGTGGGCAGGATGGTGTCATTCGCGCATTTTACAATGTCTGCGTTCATCGCGGTCACGAATTGCTGAAAGGCAAAGGGTGCACCAAAAAAATGACCTGCCCCTACCACGCGTGGACCTATGACACGACGGGCCAGCTGCGCGCTGCTCCGAACGCCGCGGCGTTTCCGGGGTTCGACAAAAGCCAGTACAAGCTCCGCCCAGTTCAGGTCGAGGTGTTTTTCGGGCTGGTTCTGGTCAATCTCGATCCGCGGGCCCGCGCCCTCTCCGATCTGGCCGAAGATGCGTTAAATGAAATTTCGGAATACGCGCCCAATCTACCTAGCTACCGGCGCGCGGACCGGACTGAGCGCCTGGCCAATGCGAACTGGAAAGTCGTCGCTGAAAATTTCAACGAATGCTATCACTGCGCAGTCGTGCACAAAACTCTGACGACCGGAGTAGTCGACCCGGATCAGTACCAAACACGTGGCTTTGATTACGGCATTCGTCACGCCAGCCCTGCCCGGCCGGATTCTCAGAAGTCTTACAGCTATGTCGCCGACCCCAAGGCGCGCACAGACAAGTTCTTGACCTGGTGGTTCTTCCCGCTGTTCGCGCTACAGGTCTATCCCGGTGGGATCGTGAATACCTATCGCTGGAAACCACTAAGCGTGAATACGACCAAGGTCGAGGTCGATTGGTGGCTACCGGAGGCCGAACCAAATGCCGTAGAGCAGGAGATCATCTTGCAGCATCGCAATACTACTTTTGCCGAAGACGGTCCGATTGTTGACTCAGTCCAGCGCGGGCTGGAAAGCGGTGCTTTGGGTAATGGTGCGGTGGTGGTGGACGATGCCTGTTCGTCTCAGTCGGAGCACCCGATCATGGCTTTCAACGCGCTATATCAGAGGGCAATGGACAGCACTGCCCCCTGAATTGACTGCGTATCGCCTCACGCCGGAATCGACACTTTGATGGCCTTGGTCAGTTTTGAGACCAGTTCATCGATTTGTGCGTCTTCAATGATAAACGGCGGCGCAAGCAGGACATGGTCGCCATTCCTGCCATCGCGCGTTCCTGACATCGGGTAACAGATCAGACCTTCGGCAACAGCTGCCTTCTTGATCTTTCCCGCCAGCCCGAGCGCGGGGTCAAACGGCGCACGCGAGTCCCGATCCGCCACCAGTTCCACCCCTCGGAACAAACCCCGCCCCCTAATGTCACCAATATTCGGATGCTGACCAAAGGCGTTTTCGAGAGCAGACTGAACTTTGTCACCCATTACTTGGGCACGTGCAGGCAATTCGCGCGATGTTAATTCCCGCACGACGGCCAAGGCGGCGGCGGTCGCGACCGGGTGCCCGATATAGGTATGCCCATGCTGGAAAAAGCCGGAGCCATCCCGGATCGCATTGTAAATCTGCCCCGTGCACAGCATCGCGCCAATCGGTTGATAACCGGCGCCCAACCCCTTGGCAATACACAGAATATCCGGCACGACCCTGTCATGATCACAGGCGAACAGATGCCCGGTGCGGCCCATTCCGCACATGACTTCGTCCAATATCAACAGGACACCGTATTGGTCGCATATTTCGCGGATGCGCTTGAAATACCCCTCAACTGCGGGAACCGCACCCAAAGTGGCGCCCACGACCGGTTCGGCCATGAAGGCCATCACAGACTCGGGACCGAGGCGCAGAATTTCGGTCTCTAACTCATTGGCGACACGCTGACCGTAGTCATAGCTGCTCTCGTCACCGGTTTTTTCCGCATACTCGTAGCACGGTGCGATATGGGTCATTTCAATTAACATCGGGGCGAATTGCGCCCGCCGCCATGCATTACCACCTGCGGACAAAGCGCCCAGCGTATTGCCATGATAGCTTTGACGCCGGGCGATCACATGGCGTCGTTCGGGTTGGCCGATTTCCAGGTAGTATTGTCGCGCCAGCTTGATCGCCGCTTCGGTCGCCTCGGACCCGCCGGACACGAAGTAAACTCGATCCAGATCGCCCGGAGCCTGTTCGATCAGCAGATCAGCCAGCGCTTCGGCTGGTTCTGATGTCATGAAACCGGTATGAGCAAACGCGACTTGTTCGACCTGATCCTGTACCGCCTTGATCACTGTGGGGTTTGAATGGCCAAGACAAGACACTGCTGCGTCACCACAATCCAGATACCGTTTGCCCTGTGCATCAATCAGGTAACATCCGTCTCCTCCTGCCGCGACCGGAAGAACGGACTTGGTGTGACGCGGGAAAACATGGCTCATTTCATTATTCCTTCAAGAGATTCCGCCAAAACCGCAACCGAGGCGGCATTATCAGCCCAGAATGCCCCATCCGGGCCTGTCAGGCTGTTCTCAAAACCAACGCGGACATCTCCGCCGCGCATTGCGGCCGCAACAAGACACGCATGTTCCTGTGCGCCAAAAGCGCAGACCATCCAGGACGATGGGCTGGCAGGAAACGCATCCAAGTCCACGGGAGCCGATTGCTGATCCATCGCGTAGCGCCCAAGAACCAACAGACGATCTGTCTGATCTGTCCGCACGACGCCTTCGGCTTGCCACCGGATCAGCAAGTCTGCATCAGCCCTGTCATACAGAATGTGTTGCACCTGTGTTCCCTGCTCCTGGCACGTTGCATAGACCCGCGCAGCCATGTCAGGTTCACGAGCGATTTCGCGAACTGAAATTGAGGCCCAAGTCGGCTGAACACCTTGCAGACAGTCATATTGCGACTGAACGTCATAGATACCCGCTGACTCGGTTGTGATCTGAACATCCATCTGCGGCGCAGCCCGCTGCAACTCGGCAATGGTCTCACGATATTGCCCGGAATCCAGCGAATGCTGCCCAGAGCTGTCCCGGATATGCAAATGCACCCCGTCCGCTCCTGCGGCTTTGCAGGCCGTCGCGGTCTTTACGATTTCGTCAATCGTAACCGGAAGCGCCGCATGGTCCACATGCCCGCGTCGCGCCCCATTTGGCGCGACCATCACATAGGGGGCTCTTGCCCCGCTTTTCATGTCGTAAGACATAACACCACCTAAATTATTCGATACCGACCTATACTGTGAATCAATGTTTTCAATTTGAATTTTTGAAAACATTTGTTTTTATATGACCATGCAACGCTCATTATCCCCTCTGACCAACCGACTCCGCCGCGACATTGAAGACTTGCCGCCGCAGATGCAGGTCGCCGCCAAATATGTCATTGATCATCCGGGCGACTTTGGCCTGAACCCGATCCGTGTGACGGCCGATAAGGTCGGTGTCAGTTCAAACGTTCTGGTTCGTCTTGCTCAGCGAATGGGGTATGATAGCTTCGAAGCTTTTCGGCGTCCCTTTCGCCAAACCCTCGTGACAGACCGCGAAGACCGGATGGGCCAGGAGTGGCTCGAACGGATGAGCACCGGAGACGCGTTCAGCGCCGCTCAGGCTGGATTCGCGCAGAATGAATTGAACGTCGCGTCCCGTTCACTGCGCCTTATGGATCCGCGGTTGGCAGAACAGGCGATCGATCACATGACCTCGGCCCGACGTTGTTTTGTGACAGCCACGCGCGCAAGTTATGCGCTGGCCTACTATTTCCACTATGCCGGGCGCATGGCGCATCCCGGATTTCAATTGGTTCCCCGTCACATGGGCTCTGCCATTGACGATCTGATCGAAGGGGACTCAGGCGACTGCCTGTTCGCAATCACGGTCCACCCATATTCCGCGGACACGATCCAATCGATGCGTTTCGCCCGCGAGCGCGGCATGCGGATCGTCCTTCTGTCTGACAGTGACGTAATAGCACCCGGAGTTGAACCGGACGTCACATTGCCTGTCAGCACACGCGCCATGCACCAGTTCTCAAGCTTTTCCGGTGCAATGGTCGTTCTGGAATGCCTTTTGGGCCACCTCTATGCCTCGGGCGATGACATCGCCCGAGAGCGGGTCGAGCAATACCAGAAGGCGCGTGAGGATACAGGTGCCTACTGGCGTCCGGCGAATCTTCCGAAACTGCGGAAAAAATAGAAAAGGCCGCGACGTGTGGCGCGGCCCTTCAGTTCAATTCAATACATTACGAGCAGGCTTCAACCGCCCGCTTGGTCATCACTTTGACGAGGTGAGCGCGATATTCCTTGCTGCCATGAAGATCGGCGATCATATTCATCGGGTTGATCTTCAGGTTCATCAAGGCGTCCGGTCGGAACTCTTTGTTCAGTGCCTCTTCGGCCTCGGACCAGCGGAAGACCCCATCTTCGCTGGCGCCGGTCACGGCCACACGAACGCCGTCTGCAAACCATGCCAGAAACACTCCAACCAGCGCGAAGCGCGACGCCGGTTGAAGGAACTTCTGATAGCTGGCCGTCTGCGGCACGGGAAAGTTGACCGAGGTGATGATCTCACCCTCGTCCAGAGCGGTTGTGAACATGCCCTGGAAAAACTCATCCGCCGCGATCCGACGTGTATTGGTGATGATTGTCGCGCCCGACCCCAATGCACCTGCAGGGTAGCACGCTGCAGGGTCGTTATTGGCGATTGAACCGCCAATTGTACCACGATTGCGTACGGCAGGATCGCCGATCTGACCCGCCAGTGCCGCCAGCGCCGGATAGCTACTTGCAGCCTCGGTGGCCACGGTCGCATGTGTCGTCGCGCCGCCAATGGCAAGCGAGCCATCATCCTCGACGCAAACACCTTGCATCTCGGAAATCCCGCTCAGCGACACCAGAGCTGACGGAGCCGCCAACCGCTGTTTCAATGTTGGGATCAGGGTTTGCCCACCCCCCAACGCCTGCGCATCCTCGGCCCCCAACGCGGCAGCCGCGTCGGCGATGGTCGAGGGCTTTTCAAATTCGAAACTGTACATTTCGTTTTCCTTTCCGAAAGGCGCGGAACCGCCCTTCATCTGGCTGTAATTATCTCGGGGGTCCGGGGGCTGCCCCCCGGTCCGCCCTTTCCACTCAGCTGTTCATCGCCGACCAAACACGCGACGGGCTGACAGGCATGTCGATGTGATCGATAGCCTTTCCGCCCGAGTTCAGCGCATCCAGCACCGCGTTGACCACTGCCGGCGGCGAACCGATTGCACCGGCCTCACCACAGCCCTTCACCCCCAGCGGGTTGTGGGTACAGGGCGTCTGGCTGGAATGATCCACACCGTAGAACGGCACGTCATCGGCACGCGGCATTGCGTAATCCATGAAGGACGCGCTCAGCAGTTGGCCATTCTCGTCATAGGCACAGTTCTCAAGCAAAGCCTGACCGATACCCTGACCGATACCGCCATGCACCTGACCGTCCACAATCATCGGATTGACGATGTTGCCGAAGTCGTCCGCCGCGGTAAACGCTTCTATCGAGACCTTCCCGGTATCAGGATCGACTTCGACCTCACAGGCATAGGCACCTGCCGGGAAAGTGAAGTTGGCCGGGTCATAGAACGCGGTCTCCTCCAGCCCTGGCTCAATTTCCAGCGGGTAGTTGTGCGGCACATAGGCTGTCAACGTTACATCGCCCCAGGCTACTGACTTGTCAGTGCCTGCCACGCTGAATTGGCCATCTTTCAGCTCGATATCGGCCTCGGACGCCTCCAGCAGATGAGCAGCGATCTTCTTGGCTTTGTCGATAATCTTCTCGGTCGCCTTGACCATCGCCGAGCCACAGACCGCAAGGCTGCGCGAACCGTAGGTGCCCATGCCGAACGGAATTTTCGAGGTATCGCCATGGACGATCTCGACCATCGACTCATCGATGCCAATCATGTCGGCCACAACCTGCGGAAACGCGGTCTCATGTCCCTGCCCGTGGCTGTGCGCACCGACCATGACACTAATCGAGCCGGTGGCGTTCACGCGGACCGTCGCTGCATCATAGAGACCCGCACGAGCCCCCAGCATGCCAACGATGTTCGACGGCGCGATGCCGCAGGCCTCGATATAGCAGTTGATGCCCAGCCCGCGTAACTTGCCGTTAGCCTCGCTTTTCGCTCGGCGTGCGGCAAAGCCCGCAAGATCGGCAGCGGCCTCAAGCTTATCCATCGTCCCGTTGTAGTTACCCGTGTCGTAGGTCAGTGCGACCGGCGTGTCATAGGGGAACTGGGTGATGAAATTCTGGCGTCTCAGAGCAATCGGATCAACGCCCAATTCGCGCGCGGCCTTGTCGACCACACGCTCCAATTGGAACGTTGCTTCGGGGCGACCTGCGCCGCGATAAGCGTCCACCGGAACTGTGTTCGTGAACATCGCTTTCACGTTCACCTGAATGACCGGCGTCTTGTAGTTACCCGCCATCAACGTACCGTGCAGCCATGTCGGAACCGAGCTGGAGAATGTCGACAGATACGCACCCAGATTGGCGTAAGTGTCTGTGCGCAGACCAATAAAGTTGTTGTCCGCATCCAGCGCCAGCTCGATCCTGCTGACATGGTCGCGGCCTTGCGCGTCCGACATGAACGCCTCGGACCGGCTGGCCGTCCACTTGACCGGACGGTTGCAGGCTTTGGCCGCGAATGTACAAAACGCCTCCTCGGCATAGTGGAAGATTTTGGTGCCGAACCCCCCCCCCACATCGGGGGCCACTACACGCACCTTGTGCTCGGGCAGGCCCAGAACAAAGGCGCACATCAGCAAGCGGATCACATGCGGGTTCTGCGAGGTGGTATAAAGCGTATACTCCTCGGTCCCACGGCTGTATTCGGCCACAGCAACGCGCGGTTCCATCGGGTTGGCAACCAAACGGTTGTTAACCAGATCCAGCGTCGTCACATGGGCCGCATTGGCAAAGACCTCGTTGACCTTGGCGTCATCCGCTTCACCCAACTGCCAGTCATAGCAGATGTTGTTCTTCAGATCGTCATGAACCAGCGTGGCACCATCCTGTGCTGCGGCTTTCATGTCCAGCACGGGCGACAGTTCTTCGATGTCCACCTCGATGGCCTCAGCGGCATCGCGCGCCTGTTCCAGACTGTCGGCCACTACGGCGGCAATCGGGTCGCCCACGTGGCGGACCTTGCCTTGTGCCAGAATGGGATGCGGCGGTTCCTGCATGGGTGCACCGTGCTTGTCGGTCACCTCCCAGCCGCAGGGCATGCCGCCCACGCCTTCGAAATCCTTACCGGTGAAAACCTTGACTACACCCGGCATACCCTCGGCCGCCGAGGTGTCCACGCTCTTGAGACGGCCATGCGCAACGTCGGACCTCAGGAAATGCACATATGCCTGGCCATGTACGTTAATATCGTCGGTGTAATTGCCCGCTCCGGTCAGAAAGCGCACGTCTTCACGCCGCTTGGAACTGGCTCCGATGCCACTGTCTTTGGGCATTGCTTGTTCTCCTCCCATAAACAGGTGCTATTACGCACCCTTTATCTCCCACGGGCGTACTCACCACGCCCGCAGTGGCATTACTCCGCAGCGATGCTGCTGACGTCCTGACCAGATGCGGCCATGATCGCCTTAACGATGTTGTGATAGCCGGTGCAGCGGCACAGGTTACCCTCAAGATATTTGCGGATCTCGGCCTCGGTCGGGCGCGGATTGTCCTTGAGCAGCGCGGCCGCGCTCATCACCATTCCCGGTGTGCAGAAACCGCATTGCAACCCGTGATGATCCTGAAACGCCTGTTGGATGGCGTTCAGAGAGCCATCCCCATTCGCCTGACCTTCGATAGTACCCACATCGGCACCTTCAGCCTCGAGTGCCAGCATATTGCACGACTTTACGGCCTCACCGTTCACGTGCACCACGCATGCGCCGCACTGAGCAGTGTCACACCCGACATGCGTTCCGGTCAGCGACAGGTGATCGCGCAGAAAGCTGGACAGCAACGTCCGGCCTTCGACATCACCGCTCACGGACTTTCCGTTCACGGTCATTGAGACCTGTGTCATGAGATCCTCCCAATTTTATGTTTTTCTCTTGCGCCCGAGTTAAACACGGGAAATTTCGTTTGAGAACAAAAATATTTACCCGAATTTTCCGCAACTTCGCGCTGTAGCCATCTAATGATGTGGCATGGTGCCAAAAGGGCAAAAATGCCGTTACGTCACTTGTGCTTCGCCGCACGTGGTTGCGGTCTGGTTGGGATTTCTTTGAGCAATCCGCCGACACCCATAGCTGCGATGTCAGCGCTTGTCGTTTCCACTCCGCATGCCACGCGGGACAGAACCCAGTCAGCCCCATTTAATGCCGGCGAGCGCGCGCATCCGGGCAATCCAATAACAGGACGATCATCCAAAGACCCCAGAAACAAAAGGTTACCGGGGTCGACAGGCATACCGAACCGGTCGACAACCCCGCCGGCCGCGCGTACCGCCCCCGGTGCCACATCGTTCCCGTCAGATGTGGCCGAACCGGTCAGGATCATTACGACCTCTCCACGTATTCTCGACACGGCAGCCGACAGCGCGTCCAATGTATGCGGAACTGTATCCAGATCTATCAGTTCCATACCAAGCGACTCGACCCGGCCTTTGATGGCAGCGATACCTTTTTCGTTGGATGGGCCACCCGGTATGTCTGTCACGACCAGGCCTGCAGTTCTGTGCACTGGGGCAGCCAGACGAACGGCCCCTTGCGCTTGTCGAGCAGCGTGCAAAACGTCTGCCCCCGGTACCGCATACGAGATAACCTTAATCGTAGCCACCATTCCACCGGCGCTCATCTGCTGATACTGCGGCACGGTAGCGACCGTGATCATTGGATTAACCAGATTGAAACGCTGCAATGCTTCCGTATCCAGGACGGCAATACCCGGTCCGTCCGCCAGCAAGTTGACGCGACCGGTGAACGCCTCGGTCGCGCGCAAGTTCACCGTTTTCGGATGAGGGGCAAGCGCCTCTGCCAGCATTCTGGCGGCTTCGTCTTCGTGGCAATCTCCGGGTTCCAGCCTGGCCACTGTCACTTCTGATAGGCCCGCTTCTTCCAACAGCGCGAGATGATCGGCCGTCAGGATTAATCCCTTGCGCAATTTGCGTGTTCCGGCCTTGACAGAATGCGCCAGTATTGCGCCGGTGGCTTCGGACAAAGAAACGGGGCCGAACTTCACGCCTTACCCCGCAGAACAGCGGTCATCTGCGCCAGTATGGCCACAGCGATTTCGGACGGGTCCGCCGCTCCAATATCCAAACCAACAGGGCCGTGTATCCGGGCAATCTGTTCAGCCGTGAACCCAGCTTGTGTCATGCGTTCGACCCGTTTGGCATGGGTTCGGGTCGAACCCAGAGCACCGATATAGAACACGTTGGCCTGCAAGGCCGCTTGCAGCGCCGGGTCGTCAAGTTTCGGGTCATGGGTCAGTAAAACCAGCGCTGTACGGGCATCCAGACCCAGCTTGGCAACCGCTTCGTCCGGCCAATCGGTCAGGACTTTTTCACTGGGAAATCGGTCACTTGAGGCAAAAGCCTCACGTGGATCGACAATCGCCGGATCATATCCTGCGATCCGCGCCATGGGGACAAGAGCCTGCGCAATATGAACGGCCCCCACAACGATCAAGCGCAGCGGTGGATTGTGTACTGCGACAAAAGTCTGACCGTCCGGTTCGAACCCGGATCGGTCCATCCGCAATCGATCGGGATAAGCGTTACGTCGCAGGGCGCGGTGGCCCGTCTCGACGTTGACTTCATAGGCAAGCGGTTCGCGCCGTGCGCGCGCCGCAACCAATTCGGCGAGAGTCGCTTCGGGCAGCACGGACCCGACGGGTTCGACCAGAACCCGGATAGTACCACCACAGGCCAGGCCAACAGCAAAAGCGTCCTCGTCGCTGACACCAAACTCCAGAAGGCGGGCGTCGCCCTCTTCGATGGCTTCCAGAGCTTCAACAATCACTGCGCCTTCGACGCAACCACCGGATACGGAGCCTTCTATCCGCCCATCTCCACTGATCACCAGTTGCGATCCAACGCGACGTGGGGCGCTGCCCCAAGTCTCGACAACCGTCGCAAGTGCCGCGCCTTTGCCAGCTTGGTACCAGTTCAATGCGGTTTCCGGGCTATTGTCGAATCGTTCCATAAAGACCTCCGGCCTGTTCCCGCCCCAACATAAGGAGCTTTGGCGCAATGAAAAGCGGGTTGAGCATTCACTTTCCGGCGCTAACAAGCCGAATTCGCGGTCATATTCGCAAATTGTTGATTGTTCCGCCTTCAAGTTCTAGCGTGCAGCTCCATCGGGACTTTGACCTGATTCACCCCTGCACATTTCTTACGGGAGACAAAGAGTTGAAACGCATTCTTACACTGGGAGCAGTGGTAGGTCTGATGACCGCTACCGCTGGCTGGGCCGACACGTTTTTAAAGTATGGTGAGGTTGAAGGCTGGAAAGTCTTTATTGATCAAGACAAGAAATCTTGTCTGATCGAAGCCGTCGATGACGCTGAAAACGTGGTCCAGATGGGCCTGACGGAAGATCGCGGCGTCGGTTACGTGGGTGTCTTCACAAAGGCCAAAACTGATATCAAGCGTGGGGAAAAGGAAGCCGTCGCGGTTCTTATTGGCGACAATATCTACTTGGGTGAAGCCACGGGTATGAAAGGTAATATCACAAAGGGATATTCGGGCGGCTATGTCTTGTCAGACGATCCGCAGTTCGCCGATGATCTTGCCAAGCAGAAGGAAATGGTTGTATTTCCTGAGAAAGAATTCGCCTTTTCCGTCGATTTGACAGGTACTTACAAGGCCATGGAAATGGCTAGGAAGTGCAACGAAGAACAGCTGTCCTAACTGCTATTCGGAAAGCGCTGCCATCAGCCGCGCTTTCTGTCCCTGGTCGTCGGGTCGAGAGATCACGGCGGCCAGATCCTCTAGCGAAGCAATTGAATGCCCGGCGCGGAAGCTGTCAACATGAGGCAGCATGGTTGCCACGCCCCGCGCTTTTGGCGCGAAACCATCCCAGCGCAGCAGTGGATTCAACCAGATCAGGCGCCGCGACGACAGGTGCAAGCGTTCGATCTCTTTTTGCAACAGATCAGGATCGCCACGCTCGAGACCATCGGTGATCAGCAGAACCACAGCACCCTGCCCCATGACGCGCCGCGACCAGTCCCGATTGAACTGATGCAGGCATTCTCCGATCCGTGTTCCACCTTCCCAGTCCTGCGCCTCCGCTCCGGCAGCGGCTAACGCGGCGTCCACATCCCGCTGATGCAGGTGCCGGGTGATATTGGTCAGACGGGTGCCGAAGGTGAAAGCGTGCACTTTGGCCCACCCCGCTCCTTTGGCGTTCGAGACGGTGTGCAGAAAGTGCAGGATGACCCGGCTGTATTGGCTCATCGAACCGGAAATATCGCAAAGCACCACCAGATTTGGCCAGCGCGGTTTGGGTTTTAAGCGGGCGATGTCACGCAGCTCTCCACCCTGACGCATGGCCGACCTAAGCGTGCGAGCGCGGTCGATGCGCTGGCCCAGATGGCTGGCTTGTCCGCGGCGTGACTCGATGGGTTTGACCGGCAGGGTCAAACGCGCGAGCAGGCGCTTGGCTTGAGCAATCTCAGACGTACTCATCTGTTCGAAGTCAAGGCTGCGCAGGCGTTCCTCAGAAGACGCAGTTTGGGTCGCGTCGATCTCAATCTCGCCTTCCTCTTCCTGCTCAGCGGTGTCCGGCAAATCACGTTCCACCCCGTCCAGCAACGCTTCCGCCGCTCGCTTTTCCGCCGCATCCGCCTTGCGTTCTTCCTGCACACCACGAATAGCGGGCAGCATCATGGACATCATGTGCTCCAGATAGCGCGGATCGCGCCAATAGAGGCGGAAGACCTGCGCGAATACGGTACGATGCTCCGGGCGGCTCACGAAACAGGCGTGCAGCGTCCAGTAGAAGTCCCGTTTTTCGGTGAAACCCGCAGCTTGTACCGCGCGGATAGCGTCAACGACGCGACCTGTGCCAATCGGCAGGCCAGCTTTGCGTAGCGCACGCGCGAAATGAGTGATGTTCTGCGCGAGTTTAGGAGTGTCTGGGACATCCAGCGGGAGTTGTTCGGCCATTACCTTTCATGGGGGCGCCGCCCCCAGTCCCCCATTGAAATTGCGCAAAAATAAAGCATCACGCGGGTTCCAGATCAGCTTTGGCCTGGTCAAGGATGCGTTTGGCCTCGGACCCTTGCAGCTTCTGAATGTCGTCCTGATATTTTAGGATCGCGCCCAGAGTATCGCCGATCACTTCGGGGCTGAGGTTGATCACATCCAGAGCCAGCAGGCATTTGGCCCAGTCGATGGTTTCAGCAACGCCTGGCTTCTTGAACAGATCTTCAGTGCGCAAGCGTTGGACAAAAGCCACAACTTCACGGCTTAGCGCCTCGGCTGCTTCCGGAGCGCGGGCATGCAGGATTTCGATTTCGCGGTCAAAATCAGGATAGTCGACCCAGTGGTATAGGCAGCGACGTTTCAAGGCATCGTGGACCTCACGCGTTCTGTTCGAAGTGACAATCACGATGGGCGGTTCTGGTGCTTTGACAGTTCCAAGCTCGGGGATGGTCACCTGAAAATCGCTAAGTGCTTCCAGTAAAAAAGCTTCAAAGGGTTCGTCGGTTCGATCCAATTCGTCGATCAGCAGAACGGGTGCGCCATTCTCGTCGGGGCGCATGGCTTGCAGCAAAGGGCGCTCAATCAAATATTCGTCCGAAAACAGCTCGGTCTGTAGCGCGCCACGGTCCGCTCCGCCAGATGCTTCGGCGGTACGGATAGCCACCATTTGCGCGGGAAAATTCCATTCATACACAGCCGAAGACGCATCAAGACCTTCGTAGCATTGCAGGCGGATCAGGCGCCGCCCCAACCCTGAGGCCAAGGCTTTGGCAATCTCGGTCTTGCCCACGCCTGCCTCGCCTTCCAAAAACAGGGGCCGCCCGAGTTTCAGAGACAGAAACACAACCGTGGCCAGCGCCCTGCCACAGACATAACCCTGGCCCCCAAGCATTTGCTGTACGGCATCAATAGAATTCGGCTGCGTCATGGGATCCCCTTATTGTTCGGCCCAACAGGTCACGACAACGCCTTTACGTCAAGACTATGGTCTTTCCGGGACTTACGACGATCTGGCACGATGGCAAGAGCATCGGACCTATTGAAGGCCTTTCACCACCGGGGCGGCTGTGTTAGCGGGAGGGCATGACCGATACCCTTACGATCCGCCGCCCCGACGACTGGCATCTGCACCTGCGCGATGGCGCCATGCTGCAGGCCGTCCTGCCCGAAACCGCGCGTCACTTTGGCCGTGCGATCATCATGCCGAACCTTGTTCCGCCTGTTGTCACCGGCGATCAGGCCGCCGCATACCGCGACCGAATTCTGGCCGCACTGCCCGACGACATGACGTTCGAACCGCTGATGACGCTGTACCTGACCGAGGACACCGATCCTGCCGATATGGCTGCAGCCCATGCCAGTGGCCTGATCAAAGCGGTCAAACTGTACCCTGCCGGGGCAACGACCAACTCGGCCTCGGGTGTGCGCGATTTCGAAAAGGTCCGACCGGTTTTGGAAAAAATGGCCGAGATCGGCCTGCCGCTGTGTGTGCACGGAGAGGTTACGGATGCCGAGATCGACATATTCGATCGCGAAGCCGTGTTTATCGACCGCATTCTGGACCCAATCCGTAAAGCAACGCCGGGCCTGCGGGTTGTAATGGAACATATCACCACGTCGAACGGCGTGGATTACGTCAAGGCCAACGCGGCGGACCTGGGCGCGACGATCACAGCACACCACTTGATCATCAACCGCAACCATATTCTGGTGGGCGGAATCAAACCTCATTATTACTGTCTGCCTGTCGCCAAACGCGAGGAGCACCGCCTGGCTCTGCTGGCAGCTGCGACTTCGGGGGATGCACGATATTTCCTGGGCACTGACAGCGCACCACACACGGATGCGAACAAAGAAATGGCTTGCGGCTGTGCGGGGTGTTTCACCGCGACAAACACCATGTCGCTGCTGGCCGAGATGTTCGACCGGGAAGGCGCGCTGGACAAACTGGAAGGCTTTGCTTCCCGCAATGGCCCGGGCTTCTACGGCCTGCCCGTCAACGAAGAGACAATCACTTTGGCCAAAGGCGAACCGGTGGCCTATCCGGCCAAGATCGACTCGGGCGACGGACCCGTCACTGTGTTTGATCCGGGCTTTCCGCTGCACTGGCGCGTGGTCTAATCACCCATCCCATCCGACAGCTCTGCTGCGCGCCCGCCGGTGCGCAGCATTGACCAGATTGCGTCTGCCTCATCGCCGCCGATCAATTTCGATGCCTTTTCCCTCACGCGATCTTCGCGATCGGCCAGAGACATTGGTGTCAGCAGGTCATGCGTGGCTTCGCGCCGCGCCCCATCCCTGCGCAGCAAGAACAATTGCGCCTGCGTTTCGGACAGGCCTTCATCCTCTTCTACTGTGATCCTGTCTCGCAATGACTGCAGGCGCGGATCTGCGCAAACATCATCCGAAAAGCTGTCCGGTAGAGCTGTATCGTACCCCAATGCCTGCATCGCGATTACAGTACGATAGGAGAATTTCGCCCCCAAACCCGTGACCGGAGTCAACTGATTGCACACACTCATCCAGCGCGGATGTGTCTTGATTTTGATTTCGGCGACTTCAGGCTCAGCGATATCCAGAACCCGCGCTGCCTCAAGTGCTGCGTGCAAGCCGTGACAGCAGGCGTGGAACTTGTGGCTGACGGTTTCGAACAACCATTCATCGCCCAGACCCTCAAGTGCGCTAACGGTATCTTCGGCGCCCAGATGGGTGGCACCAAACCCATTAGGGCCTTCGATGGCGGCTGCATTCGGATCAAATCCATTGCGGATCAATAATGCCGCCTCGATGCCATTTGAGGCAGCATGCCCGGCATTATAGGGTTTACCCATGGTACCGAACTGCGCCTTTTGCCCAGACGCGAGCGTCGCTGTCAGCCCCAGAACCCGCCGCATCTGTTCGACGTCAAAACTCATGATACGCGCAGTCGCTGCCGCCGCACCAAAAGCCCCGGCTGTCGCCGTTTGGTGAAATCCGGCCTGATAATGCCCGCGCCCCAACCAGAGACCTATGCGTATCGACAACTCCATACCGATCAGAGCAGTTTCAAGCAGTTCGACGATCGGTTTGTCTTCCCACGATGCCATTGCCAGCGCGGCCGGGAGCACGGCGACAGAAGGATGTCCGATATGTGCAAAATGCGTGTCGTCGTAATCCAGCGCATGCGAAATGGTGCCGTTGACCAATGCCGCCGCACGCAGCGGCGCGGTGCCCCCTCCGAACAACTGCGCCTGCGGTGTGCCGCCTTCGGCCAGAACCATGTCACGTATGATGCGCGAAACAGGTTCTTGTGCCCCCGCCCGTCCGACAGCCAGCCAGTCCAATGCAGACAGGGAAGTGACGATCCGCGCCTGCAATGTGGTCGAGACGGGCCCGGCGGCGAATTCAGCGAGTGTCGTAGTCAGGTCTGCCATGGGCCGCAGTCTAGCGCGCGCGCCGTGGCCGTAAACCCTTAGCCGTACAGCGCCGCTGCGCGCTGTTCAAAGGCGCGTACGATACGGTGCATGGCCTCGTTGAACACAACGCCGATGATGCCCTGCAAAACAGCGTTCTTGAATTCGAAATCTACGTGGAAAGACACGTTGCAGCCGTGTTCCGTATCTTCGAATTGCCAATCTGAGCGCATGAATTTGAACGGGCCATCAAGATACTCAGTATCGATTTTCTTTTGCGCGTCAAACAGCGTCACGCGGCTGCCGAACCGCTCACGGAAGACCTTGAACGAAATGACCAGATCGGCTTCAAGTACCTGCCCATCGCCGACGGCATAAGTTCGTCGAATACGCGAAGCAGCACACCAAGGCAGAAATTCCGGATATTTGGCCACGTCGGCAACCAGATCATACATCTGCTGGGCGGTGTATGGCAGGGCGCGTGTTTCGGAATGGGTTGGCATAGCTTCCGGGTATTTACAGGTGACAATGGCGCGTCATGTCGTATGTTGCGCGCCAAAGATCAAGGGGGCAGTGATGAGTGACCGCGCATATGTGATAGATGAGATGATCTCGGCCAAGGCTATTGCCGCGCGGATCGAAGAACTTTGCCGCGAAATCACCTCGGAATTCGGCAGTACGGACAAGTTGATCGTTGTTGGTCTGCTGCGGGGCAGTTTCGTGTTCATTGCCGATCTGGTGCGCGAACTGGACTTGCCGATCGAAGTCGATTTCCTCGAGGCTTCCTCGTACGGAGACTCGATGGAAAGCAGCCGGGAAGTCCGCATTCTCAAAGACTTGCGCGGCGCAATTGAAGGGCGTGATGTACTGGTAGTCGAGGACATCGTCGATACCGGCCATACATTGAACCACGTCACCAAGTTGCTGCAAAGCCGAACGCCCAAACGATTGAAATCCATCGCCCTGCTGGACAAACCCAGCCGCCGCGAGGTTGATTTCCGCTCGGATTGGATCGGATTTGAAATCCCGGACGAATTCGTCGTGGGCTATGGCATCGATTATGCACAGCGCAACCGTAACCTGCCTTTCATCGGCAAAGTGCGATTTGTCGAAGACTAACGCCAATGAGCCTGCGTCACTTTCTGCGCATGTCGAAATGGGCCCGCAACCCGCCATCCGAACGTCGGGTCAAGCTGGTCATAACGGTGATTCTGATTTGCCTGCTGGTTTTCGGGATCGAGTATATGGGTTGGTGGCCGGATTGGGCGGGAAGCCGACCGGGGAAGCTCAGGCCCTGATGCCCAGCACGTCGTCAATTGCCGCCAGAAAAATACCGCTGCCGATCGGGATCAGCGCGTCCGGAAAGTCGTAATCCGGATTGTGCAACTGCGGATGATTCAGACCTGCCCCCAACCAGAGCATTGCGGATTTGGCGCCTTTTCCAAATTGGCCGAAATCCTCAGAAAATCGCTGTGGATGAGAGGCTGATCGTATCGGTACTTTTTGCGCCTTACACGCATCAGAAAGGATCTTAGCGGCCTCGGCCTCGTTAACACAGGCTTCAAAGACATCGTCATATGTGATGGTTACGGCCAGTCCTTCGTCCGCGGCGACCTGATTTACCAAAGCCTCGGCCGTATCGACCAGATCAAACATGCGCCTGTCCGAGACCGTGCGCAGGGTCACCCACAGTTCAGCCTGCCCCGGAGCCACCCCGAATGTCGCTTTCCCCAAATTGGCGTGTGTCACTGTAGCCAGCGCATAGGACTCATCCAACGCTCCACCCGGACCCAACCCGGACAAAGCCGGCATAAGTGTCGCCAACGCACCAGCCGGTGAAATCCCGTCCTGCGGCGCCGCAGCATGGGACGTTTTTCCCGTAAGCTCGATCCGCATTCCGCGTGAGGCACAGTTTGCAGGACCTTCGCACAACTCAACCGCGCCCAATTCCAACCCCGGCAGGTTGTGCAGGGAAAATACGTAATCCGGGGCGATCTGAGCGAATTGCGGGTCAGAGCGGAAAGCTGCGGCACCCTGCCCGATTTCTTCGGCAGGCTGGAAGATCAGAACAACACGACCGCTTTTGGATCGTGCTTCTCCAAGTTTAAAAGCTACGCCCAGGACTATGGCCATATGCCCGTCGTGGCCACATAGATGCCCCTTACCGGGATAGCGCGAGGCGTAGGGCGCATCAGAGATTTCCTGAATTGGCAGCCCGTCCAATTCGCATCGAATGGCCACGGTCGGGCCCGCCCGACCACTGTCATAGACGGCAGCGACTCCGTGGCCGCCAATGCCGGTCAGAACCTTATCTGGGGAACAGGTCTGTACCAGATTGGCGATACTTGCGGCCGTGCCTCTCTCATCGCCGGACACTTCGGGTACTTCATGCAACTCGCGACGTATCTCCGTCAGCCAGTTCTGAAGCTCGTGTCTCACCCTTGGCTCAGCTTTTTTTGCCGAGCATCGCGCAATTGTGCGAAATCATCTCCGGCATGGTACGAAGACCTGGTCAACGGTGTTGCCGATACCATCAGGAAACCTTTGCCGAACGCGGCCTTTTCGTAGGCGGCAAATTCCTCGGGCGTGACAAAACGGTCGACGTGATGGTGCTTAGGTGTCGGCTGCAAATATTGACCGATCGTCAAAAAATCGATGTCGGCGGCCCGCATATCATCCATGACCTGCCGTACCTGCTGCTCCTCCTCGCCCAGCCCGACCATGATGCCGGATTTGGTGAACATCGAGGGGTCCATCTCTTTGACGCGCTGCAAAAGGCGCAGCGAATGGAAATAGCGCGCTCCGGGGCGAACCTGCGGATACAGACCCGGCACCGTTTCGAGGTTGTGGTTGAACACGTCAGGTTTTGCCTCAACCACGGTTTCGAGAACGGATGGATCACACTTCAGGAAATCAGGCGTGAGAATCTCGATAGTCGTTTTAGGAGATCGGTGACGCACGGCCCGGATGGTTTGGGCAAAATGCTCGGCGCCGCCATCCTCAAGATCGTCGCGATCGACCGAGGTAATCACCACGTGGTTCAAACCCAGCTTTTCGACCGCATGGGCAACCCGGCCGGGTTCAAAGGCATCCAGTTCATCCGGGCGACCCGTCGCAATGTTGCAGAAAGTGCAGCCACGGGTACAGATTTCACCCATAATCATCATGGTCGCATGGCCCTGGCTCCAGCATTCGCCGACGTTCGGGCAACCAGCCTCTTCGCAGACCGTGACCAGGCCGTTATCGCGCATGATCTTGTGAGTATCGGCGTAACCTTTGCCTCCGGGCGCTTTGACGCGGATCCATTTCGGCTTCTTCGGCTGCGAATTGTCAGGCCGGTGGGCCTTTTCAGGATGACGTTGCTCGGGAATTTTCAGATCACGCACGGGCGGTTTTCCTGGCTTTTGGTCGATTTGGACTGTCCCTAACATAGACTGCAAGCCATCTCCAGACCAGCACTGCATGGCCGCTATGCACGGCTAGTTCGCGCTCGCAGCATCCCCCACTCGGAACAGCGAATTGCCATTATATTTCCTTGACATCCAATTATGCGCAATCGCAGCAATTCCAACATTGAAGACAGTTTAGAATCCTTATAAATCGGCAACGAAACGCACCGATTCACATGAGGTTGAACATGAAATCCGGAACCAAACTGCCAGACGTGACCTTTCACACCCGTGTCCGTGATGATGCGATTGAAGGACCCAACCCGTTCCGCTGGGAAGACAAAACAACCGCCGATTATTTCGCTGGCAAGCGAGTGATCCTGTTCTCACTACCGGGCGCGTTCACTCCCACATGCTCGACCTATCAGCTGCCCGGATTCGAAAATGGATTCGCGGACTTCGCCGCCAAAGGCGTCGATGACATCTACTGCATGTCGGTCAATGACAGCTTTGTCATGAACAAGTGGGCGCAGGATCAGGGCCTTAAGAACGTCAAGGTCATCCCTGACGGATCAGGCGAGTTCACTCGCAAAATGGGCATGCTGGTTGACAAGGACAACCTGGGCTTTGGAATGCGGTCCTGGCGTTATGCGGCCATAGTGAAAGACGGTGTTGTCGAAGCCTGGTTCGAAGAACCCGGGCTGATGGACAACTGCCCCGAAGATCCCTACGGCGTGTCCTCGCCCGAAAATCTGATGAAGCATCTGGACGAAGCGCGCGAGCCCGCTCTGGCCTGATCCAGATAATCGATGCTGAGTTTAGGCCCGCCACCGGCGGGCCTTTTTATTCGCGGGTTTTTTCGACGATTTCCTCACCGACTTGCTGCATAACTTGCGCCAGCTTTCCGAACCAGTCTTCCTTTCGCGTGGATGACCGGCGCACCAACCCAATCGTTCTGGCTGGTTGAGGCTGGCCGAACCGCAACAATCTTAAGCCTGGTACGGCATCGGATTCGGCCTGCGCGGCCAGTTCGGGCATTAAGGTCAGACCAAAGCCCTCGGCAACCAGTCTGGACAGGGTCGCCAGCGAAGACGCTCCCATATTGATCTGGCTGCTGTTCCGGTCTTTTCCACACACTTCAAGAGCCTGATCCGTCAGACAATGACCGTCTTCCAGCAGCATCAACTGAGTGGTTTGCAAGTCCACCGGCCGCAGCGCCTCGGGACTGACCGTCAGGCGGGTCAGGCGGGCCTGGCTGCCAGCAAGCAAGAAACGGTCCTGAAACAAGGGTTCCTCAATCAGCCCTTCCCCTCCTGCGGGCAAAGCCAAAACGGCCGCGTCAATCTCACCCGTACGAAGCTGGGACAACAGCCTTTCCGTTCTGGATTCAAGGATTTGAACCCGCAACGAGACATCGCCAGAACGTAGCCCCGCCAAAACGCCGGGTAGCAAATATGGCGCCACAGTTGGAATGATGCCGATGGACAGAGACCGATGCCCGCCCGAGTGGTCGCGGGCAAATCTGTCCAACTGGTCCGCAGAGTCCAGCACTTGATATGCTCGGTCCAATACATCGCGCCCAAGAGGTGTCAGCAGAATGTCCCGTGCTTGTCGCTCGAACAACGGGCCTCCCATTGTTTCTTCCAGAGCCCTGATCTGGACGGACAGTGCGGGTTGCGACACATGGCACACCTGAGCTGCGCGCCCGAAATTTCGTTGTTCTGCAACCGCACGGAAGTACTGCAACTGTCTGAGGGTAAAATTCATAACCTTTGACTATCACTTACCGCCCAAATCGCAAGATCAGCAAATAACTAGCGCTGCAATTAGCCAATCATGCGATCCCGCTGGGTTTGATCTTCGTAGTGGCGCTTGAGCCTTTGAAGCGCGATCCGCAGAACGATCTTACCAGATCGTGCAGACCAACCCATCCGCTTTTCCGCCAGTTCGAGCCCTTCGAGATAACAGCAACACCGCAACGCAACATCACTGAGCCCCGGCCCCAGATCTGCCAACGCCCGGGCCACCCGATCTCGCGCGCCCGAAGAACCGTGCGTTCCAGGTGTCGAGGCCTCGAATCCACCCCGCCCGCCTCCGGTCAGGAATCGATCCCAGTTCTGCGCGACCTGAGGCCCGATCTGTGCCAGTTCGAAATCTTCACGCAGACGCTCGCCTGCCCCTACCAGGGTTTCGTCCAGGAACGGTTTACCATCCCGATCACGCCGGCGGGACAAAGCGACCAGTGGGCTTTCCGTGGCACCATACCGTGCGCGCGCAGGCCGTTTTGGCGGCACCATACCGGACGCCTGCCGGTCGCCTGGCGCCTGAAATGGGGCCTGCGCCTCGGCCATTCCAAACTCATTTTGTGTCCGGGCGCGGTTTTCGGCCTCGGCAACCAGATGACTCAGCGCCGACCGACCGGCTGTCGAAATCCTGTATCGTGAAATACGCCCGGGATTGTCACAGGAAATCCAGTCCTTCAGCGCCAGAGCCTGGGCGATTTGGCATTCAACTACCGCCGTTTTCGTGGCTCCGCTCTCTCCGTTGTCACGAACAACAACAGCCTTGTCCATGTCTTCGGCAACGGCCAGAACGGCGCCGGTTTCGCACAGACGACGCAGCACGCGCAGGGCCTCACGATCGAATTCTTCATCCCTCGCGGCCAATGGGCTTTGCACCTCGTCCGCTTGGGCCAACGGCCGCACGACCTTGGAATAGGCGTCCAGCGGCGGGAAATGCGTCTCGGCCAGAGTTTGCAGCGCTGCATCTACCAATGGATCGTCCCGGCGCATTTCGATCCGCCGAATTTGCCGCAGAATGGTCGAAGCATGGCATCCTGCCGACCGCGCAATATCCCGTATCGACCGTCCTGTTTCCGTGTGGGCAAGATACCGTTGCGCCCCTTCGGGAACCCATGCGGGAACGGTGGATGCCAAGCTGTTTTCCATAGTTTTATGCCCTCGTCGACAAAACAAACTGCCAGTGTTCGTCGTCGGATTCTTAGTTAACCAATTCTAACTAGAGTCGCTTTCGTTACTCGTTCGTTAATCACAGACGACACGAAGCAGAATTGATTCAAAAAGATAAACACTCGTGAAACCATCGTTCGGCGCGAAGGGTCACAATGCAACACTCGCTTAGGTTGTGTAGCAACATCAGCAACTGAATAGGATGAAAGGAACGTTCAAGTGCAGGACCTGATGAGCATGATCACCACACTCCGCCGCCCACGCCTATTAACCAGGGCCGCCAAAATCGGCGCACAGGATTACGACCGCGAACGGCACTTGCAACGAATTCTGGGCTATGGCGCACTACCCGGCACGGGTGCAGCGCTTGTCCGTTTGATGGAGCTGGAACGGGGGGTCAACCTTCAACGGAAAGAGGAAGATGCGGCCTATTCTCTGGTGCGGCATCTAGATCTAATGATCGCTCTGATCGGCGAGGCGCAACTGTATAAGGCCAGCCGCGCCTCGCATTATGCGTGATCAGGTAAAGGCGTCCGGCATGGACGCTTTTTTCTCGGCCACATAGGCATCAAGGGCTTCCTTGATCGCCGGGTCCAACTGCGGTTGCTGATAGTTGGCCAGCAAGTGCTCGACTCGCGAGCTGGCCAAAGTCCGCGTATCGCGCCCACCTTCTTCTTCCCAGGTTTCGAAGGGCTTATAGTCCAGCACCTCGGTCTTCCAGAAGGACTCTTTGAAGTTGGCCTGCGTGTGCGCGCAACCTAGGTAGTGCCCACCCGGCCCCACTTCGCGAATTGCATCCATGGCCTGAGCGTTTTCGTCATAAGCAACGCCCTTGGCCAGACCATGCAACACGCCCAACTGATCAGCATCCATGACGAACTTCTCGAAGTCTGCGACGAGGCCGCCCTCAAGCCATCCGCAAGCATGCAGCATGAAGTTTACGCCCGACATCAGCCCCATGTTCAGCGAGTTTGCCGTTTCATAGGCCGCCTGTGCATCCGGCAATTTCGACCCGCAGAACGATCCGGCCGAGCGGAACGGCAGGTTTAGACGCCGTGCCAACTGACCGGCACCATAAGTAATATGCGAGGCCTCAGGCGTTCCGAATGTCGGTGCACCCGAGTTCATGTCAATTGAGGTCACCATCGCCCCAAATATCACCGGGGCACCCGGTCGAATAATCTGGCTATACGCGACGCCGGCCAAAACCTCGGCCAGAACCTGCGTCAAGGTTCCCGCAACGGATACAGGTGCCATTGCACCGCCGACGATAAAGGGCGAAATGATGCAAGCCTGATTGTTCTTGGCATACACTTCAAGCGAGCCCATCATCACATCGTCGAATGTCATCGGCGAGTTGATGTTGGTCAGTGATGTCATCACCGTGTTTTCCTGCACGAAATCCTTGCCGAACAGAATCCCGCACATCTCGACCGAATCCTGCGCACGACTGGGATCCGTAACAGACCCCATGAACGGCTTGTCCGAAAGGGTCATATGCGCCATCAACATGTCCAGGTGGCGCTTGTTCACCGGCACATCCGTCGGCTCACACACAGTACCGCCCGAATGGTGCAGCCATTTGGACATGTAGGCCAACTTCACGAACTTGTTGAAATCGTCCATGGTCGCATAGCGTCGACCGCCCTGAGCATCCCGCACAAACGGGGGGCCATAGACCGGGGCCAGAACCAGGTTCCGCCCGCCAACAACCACGGTTTTCTCCGGGTTGCGGGCGTGCTGGGTAAACTGGCTGGGCGCCGTCTTGATCAACTCGCGGGCCAAACCACGCGGAATACGGACACGCTCGCCGTTAACATCTGCACCCGCATTGCGCCAGCGTTCCAGCGCGGCAGGATTATCGACGAAGTTAACGCCAACCTCTTCCAGCACGGTTTCTGCATTGTATTCGATGATTTCCAAAGCCTCTTCGTTGAGAACTTCGAAATTCGGAATATTGCGTTCGATGTACTTTGCGGTTTCGATGACAACCGCTGTGCGCTCCGCCCGACGAGCGGCACCACCGCCACCCCGAGTTCTGCGCCGGGTGTTTGACTCTGACATGAGAAGATCCGGTCTGTCTGGTTCGTTTGATCAATTTGTTACATGAACGGCCAACTTCGCCGAAGGTTTTTTACGGCGCTATAGGGGGAAAAGCGACATGGACCCTTGGTAGCGCATCGATAAATCAGCCTGGAACTCAGCGGGTCGATTTCTCCAGCACAACCTTGTTCCCCTGAATTTCCAGCTCGCTCCATCCAAGATGGCGGTACATCGCGCGGGTGCTGTCCATCAACTTGTGCGTACTCAATCTGAGGTGAGAAAGACCCTCCTCTCCTGCTGCCGCCTCGGCAACGCCCAACAAGCGGCGGGCGATACCCTGTCCTTGCGCATCCGGATCTACCGCAAGATTGAAGACCATGATCGCGTCGGACATTCTGCCAAAAACGATCACGCCCAATATTTGCCTATTCTCCTCGATTACAAAGACACTTCGGGTGTTGATGTCTTCGCTGATTCCGCTGCCGACATCAGGAAGATCGGGAATATCGCGCAGCGCTTCAGCATAGGCTCTTGCGATACACTCGCGAATCGCATCGGCATCCGCCGAAGTTGCAATCCGTGGTTTAACCTGTGACATTTCTCGCCCTTCTCTTTCTTTCACACCAAGCTCAGGCCAATAGTTGACGTCATTGCGCTTGCACAAACAAGGCTTGCGACCTAATAGCCAAGCATGACCCAAGACACCCATGACCGCCTTCTGATCATCGACTTCGGTAGCCAGGTAACGCAGCTGATTGCCCGTCGCCTGCGCGAGCTGAACGTCTATTGCGAGATTCACCCCTATCAGAATGTCACGATGGAATTCGTGCGCGAGATGGCGCCGCGTGCCGTGATATTCTCGGGCGGGCCAGATAGCGTGACGCGCGAGGGTTCACCGCGCGCGCCGCAGGAGATCTTTGATTTCGGCGTGCCGATCCTTGGTATTTGTTATGGCCAGCAGGTCATGATGCATCAACTGGGCGGCAAAGTTGAAAGCGGTCATGGTACAGCCGAATTCGGCCGCGCATTCGTCACACCTAACGGTTCACTGGACATCCTTGACGGTTGGTTTGCCGACGGCGACGAACAAGTCTGGATGAGCCACGGCGACCACGTTAGCGAAATTGCACCGGGCTTCCAGGTTTACGGTACATCGCCTAATGCGCCATTTGCCATCACCGCAGATCCGGCTCGCCATTTCTATGCGGTACAGTTCCACCCCGAGGTGCACCACACGCCCAAAGGCGCCAAGCTCTATGAGAATTTCGTGAAGCTGGCAGGGTTTAGTGGCGACTGGACAATGGGTGCGTACCGCGACGAGATGATCCGCAAAATCCGCGAACAAGTGGGCGACAAAAAGGTGATCTGCGGCCTCTCTGGAGGCGTCGACAGCTCGGTTGCAGCCATTCTGATCCACGAAGCAATCGGTGATCAGCTGACCTGCGTGTTTGTCGATCACGGCCTGCTGCGCAAGAACGAGGCCGAAGAAGTCGTCGGTATGTTCCGCGACAACTACAACATTCAGTTGATCCACGCGGATGAAAGCGACTTGTTCCTGGGCGAGCTGGACGGTCAGTCCGACCCGGAAACCAAGCGCAAGATCATCGGCAAGTTGTTCATCGACGTGTTCCAGAAACACGCCGATACGATCGATGGGGCCGAATTTCTGGCCCAGGGCACGCTCTATCCCGACGTGATCGAATCGGTTTCGTTCTCGGGCGGCCCCTCGGTCACCATCAAGTCCCACCACAATGTCGGCGGTCTGCCCGAAAAGATGGGCCTGAAACTGGTCGAGCCCCTGCGTGAACTGTTCAAGGACGAAGTCCGCGCGCTGGGCCGCGAACTTGGCCTGCCACAGAGTTTTATCGGCCGCCACCCCTTCCCCGGACCAGGTCTGGCGATCCGCTGCCCCGGTGAGATCACCCGTGAAAAACTGGAAATCCTGCGTGAGGCCGACGCCATCTATATCGACCAAATTCGCAAACACGGTTTGTATGATGAAATCTGGCAGGCATTTGTCGCTATCCTTCCGGTGCGTACCGTGGGTGTAATGGGTGACGGGCGTACCTATGATTATGCCTGTGCACTGCGGGCTGTGACCTCGGTCGATGGTATGACCGCTGACTACTATCCGTTCAGCCATGAATTCCTTGGTGAAACCGCCACCCGGATCATCAACGAGGTCAAAGGCATCAACCGGTGCACCTATGACATCACTTCGAAACCGCCGGGTACGATCGAGTGGGAATGACAAAAAAAGCCGGGATGTGACCCGGCTTTTTCGTTTCACAGAACCGAGTAAAACGCTAGGAAGCCTAAAACTTAACCTGTGAACTTCCTGGAGGCAGATTTGGACCACACCAAACCTCAGATCGCTAAAGCTGCGCTTTGGATGACTGGTGCGATTGCCGCATTCTCGTCAATGGCTGTGGCCGGGCGTGAGCTGAGTGTCACCCATGACACTTTCGAGATCATGTTCTACCGCAGTCTCGTTGGCCTTTGTGTGGTCGCACTGGTCCTCACAGTGAACGGGAAATGGCACCAGGTGTCCACCGACCGGTTGGGCTTGCACGCAATTCGAAACGGGCTGCATTTCACCGGTCAAAACCTGTGGTTTTATGCCGTCGGCGTCATTCCATTAGCCCAGGTTTTTGCGTTGGAGTTCACGAACCCGATCTGGGTTATTCTGCTGTCACCTTTGTTTCTGCGCGAGCGGCTGACGGCACTGCGCATGATCGCCGCCCTGATCGGGTTTGCAGGCATCCTGATCGTGGCCCAACCTGGTACCGCGCCTCTGAGCCTGGGTGTTATTTGCGCGGCCGCATCGGCCATATTCTTTGCGCTCACCAATATCTCAACCAAATCGCTGACTCGTACTGCCAGTATCGGATGCATCATGTATTGGCTGACTCTCATGCAGGCTGTTTTTGGTCTTGTTGCCGCCGGATTTGATGGGCGGATGGCATTGCCTTCGCTGCAGACCGCGCCGTTTCTGCTGCTGATCGGATTGGCGGGTCTTTTGGCGCATTACTGCATCACGAATGCGCTTGCGATTGCGCCGGCCACGGTAGTAGTTCCCTTTGATTTTGCACGCCTGCCAACCATCGCGATTGTCGGCATGGTCCTGTACCACGAACCGCTGGACCAATGGACGCTGCTGGGTGCCGCCGTGATTTTCGCCGGGATATTCCTGAATGTCTGGTCCGAGAATCGTAACAATTCCGCAACACCGCAGCGTATCTCCTGCCCAGAGTAACGTTCGGTTACCAGTTGACCATTTCTTAATGTCTAAGGTTGTATCAGCCGGTAACATGCCCGGTTGGCGCGTTTAGGGAACGTGCAAGGCAGGGCAAAGGACAGTGTAGGGAGGATTAAATGAAAAAAACGCTGTTACAAGCGTGCGCGCTATGCGTTGGGGCAACGGCGGTACAGGCAGGTGGTCTCGATCGGAGCGGTCAGGGTGTGAACATCCTGTTTGAAGAAGGGTCAGTGGTACAGTTCCGGCTTGGGTACACTAACCCCAGTGTCAGCGGAACAATGCCAAACCTGACACCCGGTCCGAATTTCGGCCAGCCGGTTGATTCTGGCAACGTAGCCAACGATTTTTTCACACCGCACCTCGCCTACAAAAGGGCGTTGACCGAAAAGCTGGACTTTGCTCTGGTTTATGACCAACCGTTTGGCGCGGACATCGCATATTCAGCGGCTTACCCGCTATCAATCAATCCGATCCCGGCTGGTCGTTCGGACGTTCTGCGAGCAGAAGCCGACACAGATGCAATCACAGCGCTGCTGCGTTACAAGCTGGACGGCGGCTTTAGTGCCATCGGCGGTCTGCGCGCACAGCGCGTCAAAGCTTCGGTAACTGTGCCGATTGCAGCCGGCTACCAGGTCAATTCAGACGCTGAAATTGATTTCGGGTATGTGGTTGGTGTTGCTTGGGAAAAACCAGAAATCGCCGCACGAGTGGCTCTGACGTACAACTCAAAAATCACTCATAACCTCTCACAAACCGAATCGCTGAACCCGCCGCCGATTCCCCCTATCCCGCCAGGAACAGTCGCGACATTTGACACAACCAGCGAGATCGAAACACCGCAGTCAATTAACTTGGACTTTCAAACCGGCGTTGCACCCCGCACGCTACTGTTTGGATCGGTACGCTGGGTCGACTGGCCACAACTGGTTTACGATCCGCCTAACTACCCGCCAACTTCGAACCTCGTAGACTATTCAGACGCTACTTTTACCTATGCTCTTGGCCTCGGCTACCAGTTCTCGGACGAGTTTTCTGGCGCGGTCACTTTGGGTTATGAATCGTCTCAGGGAAATCCGGTGTCGAACCTGGGTCCGACTGACGGATTCTGGAGTGTCGGCCTCGGTGGTACGTATTCCTTGGAGAAAGCCAAGATTTCCGGTGGTGTCCGCTATACCGATATCGGGGACGCAACGGCCAATGGCGCAGGCCCCAACGCCCGCGCCACTTTCACCGGCAACAGCGCATGGAGCGTCGGCTTCCAGATCACCTACGACCTGGGCTGAACCAAATACCATTTTTGCCACAAAGCCTCGCCTATCCGGCGGGGCTTTTTAGTCGCAAGAAACGGGTCGCAATCACCCGTTGCGGATGACAGAACGAGGTATGGAACCTCAAAAATCCCTTTCTCCGCGCGCCTGGTCCGAGCTTGTTTTACTCGGAGTGATCTGGGGCGCCTCATTTCTCTCCATCCGTATCGCATTGGATACTATTCCTTTCATGACCTCGGTCCTGCATCGGGTCTTCTGGGCAACTTTGGTTCTTTGGATCGTGATCGCTTGCCAGCGGCAGCCTATCCCGCGCGACCTTCGCATCTGGGGCGCTTTTCTGGTTATGGGGCTGCTCAATAATGTTCTGCCCTTTGCGCTCATGGCTTGGGGGCAGCTTTATGTCGAAACCGGCCTGACATCGATCCTCAACGCGGCGACCGCGATCTTTGGCGTATTGCTAGCCGCGCTGTTTTTCCGCGATGAACGGCTCAGTCGGACGCGGTTTATTGGAGTTATCTTAGGCTTTCTGGGGGTGGCAATCGCGATTGGTCTGGCAAACTTCACCCAGTTCAGCCCCGGCAGCCTCGCTCAACTGGCCATATTGGGCGGTACCCTGTCATACGCATTGGCGGCGGTCTGGGCGCGGTTCAATCTGAGTAGCTTGCCCCCTCAGATTGCGGCCGCGGGCATGTTGACGGCCTCGACTCTGATAACGCTGCCGATCACTTTGGTAGTTGACGGGGTTCCATCACTGAACCTGCCTTGGCAAACCTGGGCAGCAATCGCCTATTACGCTGTCATCGCTACGGCCGGAGCTTACCTGCTGTATTACCGCGTTCTGGCGCAGGCGGGCAGCGGAAATCTGATGCTGGTGACACTTGTCATACCGCCGGTTGCCATCATTCTGGGTGCTTTGATCCGAGACGAATCCCTACCCCCCAACGCGTTTCTGGGGTTCGCCGTTCTCGCATTGGGCCTAATTATCCTCAGCCGATCCGGCCGACGAGATTGACGCCGCTGACGACCCGATTTAGCTAGGGCAAAACAAGGGACAGCGGATCATGATCTACACCTCAGCTCAGGAGTGGCGCGATGCGGCGCGCAAAAAAGTGCTGTTTTTCGGCATGTCCGGATTGGGGAAATCCTATGTCTCGAACCAATTGCGGGACGCAGGCGGTTGGTTCCATTACTCAATCGATTACCGGATCGGTACTCGGTATATGGGCGAGTACATCACCGACAATGCCAAGGCCGAAGCAATGAAAGTACCCTTTCTGCGCGATCTTTTGTTGTCGGATTCGATCTTTATCGGCTCGAATATAACTTTCGAAAACCTTACGCCTGTTGCGGCCTATCTGGGCAAGCCGGGAAATCCGGCATTAGGCGGGCTGGAAATTTCGGAGTACCGTCGCCGTCAGGAACAGTTTCGCCAAGCCGAAATCCACGCCCTGCTGGATACAAAGTATTTCATCGACCGAGCGCAACGGCTATACCAGTACCCCAATTTCATCTGCGATACCGGCGGATCGATTTGTGAGTGGGTCGACCCGAACAACCCCAAGGATCAGGTCTTGTCCGAACTGTCCCGTCATACTTTGATGATTTGGATCAAGGGGGACGAGGCTCACACAACCGAATTGATCCGCCGTTTCGACAAAGCGCCCAAACCAATGTCCTATCAGCCAGAGTTCCTGACGCAGGTCTGGGATGAATACCTGGCTCTGAACGGCTGTGCAGCGGACAAGGTTGATCCGGATGCCTTCATCCGCTGGACCTATGCCCGCGCTCTGGCACATCGCCAGCCCAGATACGAGGCAATGGCGGCCAATTGGGGTATTACGGTCACCGCCGATGATATCGGCAAGGTTCGCGACGCCGGTGATTTCGATGAGTTGATCGAACGCGCCCTTGAGACCCCGGCCAACCCGGCCTAAGTTCCAGATTTCATTCGCAGCTTCAACAGCGTGACATTATGCCGATCAAGATACCATCCGACTTGCCCGCCTTTGACGTCCTGACCCAAGAGGGCGTTATGGTCATGGCCGATGATCAGGCCGCACGTCAGGACATCCGCCCCCTGCGGATCGGGCTGTTGAATCTGATGCCCAAAAAGATTCAGACAGAGAACCAGTTTGCGCGTCTGATCGGGGCGACTCCGCTACAGATCGAGCTGTCACTGATCCGCATGACCGAGCATCAGACCAAAAACACTGCTGCCGAACATATGGCCGAGTTCTATCAGCCATTTCAGGACGTGAAGGGTCAGAAATTCGATGGTCTGATCATCACTGGCGCGCCCATCGAGCATCTGGATTTTCCAGATGTTACTTATTGGGACGAAATCACCGAAGTTTTCGAGTGGACACAGACCAACGTGCATTCCACCTTTGGCGTATGCTGGGGCGGCATGGCAATGATCAACCATTTTCACGGCGCCCGGAAACATATGCTGGACGCCAAGGCGTTTGGCTGCTTCCGGCATAGAAACCTCGATCAGGCTTCGCCGTTTCTGCGTGGGTTCTCGGACGACTGCGTGATCCCTGTCAGTCGCTGGACCGAGATGAAGCAGGTCGAAATAGACGCCACGTCAGGTCTTAAAACGCTGCTGGGCAGTGACGAAGTCGGGCCTTGTCTGGTCGAGGACCGAGACCATCGCGCGCTCTATATCTTCAACCATTTCGAATATGACAGCGACACGCTGAAACAGGAATATGATCGCGACGTGGCCAATGGAACGCCCATAAACGTGCCGCTGAATTATTATCCGGACGACGATCCAACCCAGGCACCGCAAAACAGATGGCGCAGCCATGCACATCTGCTTTATGGCAACTGGATCAATGAGATCTACCAGACAACCCCATTCGACATGAACAAGATTGGCCGTTAAAATCCTGATATCCCTTTGTCTTCTCCTGTTGGCGCTGGTCACGGTTACTGCTTGGCGCGTCAATCAGCGTGAAACCAATGCGGAAGTTCAGTTTCCACTGGAAGGCCAGATTGTCGAGGTGGACGGGAACGCTGTTCATGCCGTGGTGATGGGAGACGGCCCGGATGTCGTGCTGATCCATGGGTCCAGCGGCAATACCCGCGACATGACGTTTGCATTGGCGCCCATTTTGGCGAAGAACTATCGCGTCATCGTGTTCGATCGTCCCGGACTCGGCTACTCAGACAGCTTTAGCCCCGACGGCGAAACCATTGTTGAACAAGCGGAAATACTACAACAGGCCGCTGCTAAACTAGGCGCGAAGAAACCCATCGTCGCCGGGCAAAGCTACGGAGGTTCGGTCTCACTGGCTTGGGCGGTAATGCGGCCTGACGATATTTCCGCTCTGGTGCTGATTGCCCCCGCGGCAATCCCTTGGGAGACACCGCTGGACGCTTTCAACACGATCGGTGCGACCTCGGTTGGCAACGCGCTGGCATTGCCCCTAGTTGCCGCTTACGTTCCGGATTGGTACGTGACCCAGGCCCTGGACACAGTATTTGCCCCGCAAAAAGCTCCCGAAGGATATGCGGAGCATTTCGGACCCGGGCTAACAATGCGCCGCGCATCGATGCATGCCAACGCCAAGCAGCGCGCCAACCTGCTGGACGAAATTACCGAACTACAACCACGGTACGGCGAGATTTCCGTACCAACTGAAATCGTCCACGGCACCGCGGACACAACAGTTGGCATCGGCTGGCATTCAGAGCGTTTGATCGAACAGATCCCGGGTGCGGAACTGATCGAACTGGACGGTATCGGCCACATGCCTCAGGTCGTTGCCGCGCCTGAAGTTGCCGCCGCAATCGACCGCGCTGCTGAACGCGCGGGTTTGCGTTAAGCTCATCCGTAATCCATAGTAAGTTATGGATTTTATGGCGAGGCGTTCATGACCCGATCAGAAAAAGGCTCTATCGAAAAGTACTTTCGCAAGAACGCCCCGGACGACATTCGAAAGACCATCGAGGGCGCGAAAAAGGACGACATTCTGAACCCGACTTACCCCTATTCTGAACGGATGAAGGGAAAGGACTACAATCGACAGATGGAGTCCCTGCAGATCGAATTGGTCAAGATGCAATCCTGGGTCAAAGAGACCGGACAGCGCGTTGCCATCATTTTCGAAGGCCGCGACGCGGCAGGCAAAGGCGGAACGATTAAACGCTTTCGCGAGAACCTGAATCCACGCGGTGCCAGAAATGTGGCGCTCAGCAAACCGTCGGATGCCGAACGCAGTCAGTGGTATTTTCAACGCTATGTCTCCCACTTGCCGTCTGCCGGGGAAATCGTGTTTTTTGACCGCAGCTGGTACAATCGCGGTGTTGTCGAGAACGTTTTTGGTTTTTGCACCCCGGAACAGCGCGAAAGGTTTTTTCGCCAGGTCCTTCCACTTGAAACAGGATTCGTGAACGACGGTATTCATCTGTTCAAGTTCTGGTTGAATGTCGGGCGTGCGGAACAGTTGAACAGGTTTCTCGCGCGTGAAACCGACCCCCTGAAACAATGGAAACTCAGCCCGATTGATGTGGCGGGATTGCATAAATGGGACGAATACACCCTATCGATATCCGAAACTCTGACCCGGTCTCATTCAGAGCACTGCCCCTGGACCATAGTCCGTTCGGATGACAAAAAACGCGCGCGTCTGGCGGCGATACGGACAGTGTTGAATGCGCTGAATTATGACGAAAAAGACGTCGAAACCGTTGGCACACCGGACCCGGATATCTGTGGTGGTCCAGACATCTGGGACGCGTAAAAGCTTGTCAGTCATCAGTTGGACGCGGAATACGGGTTAGGCTATGTGTTGACCCCTGAGCAGAAAAAAACCAAAGGCGACTAGGGCCGGAATGACAAAGCGCGGTTATCATCACGGAAACCTCAAACAGGCGCTGATCGAGGCGGCGTTGTCCCTGATCGAGGTAAAAGGCCCGACTGGGTTTACTTTGTCCGAGGCCGCCAAGACTGCAGGTGTGACACCTGCCGCCGTTTATCGCCACTACGAAGGCCGCGAGGATTTGATCGCCGAAGCCGCCCGACAGGGGTTCGAAATGTTCGCGGACCTGATGCAATTTGCCTACGACAAAGGCCAGCCTTCAGCTCTGGCCGCGTTCGAGGCCACTGGCCGCGCCTATCTGGCCTTTGCTCGCAAACATCCCGGGCACTATATTGCAATGTTCGAAAGCGGAATTTCGGTGAACCGGACACCCGAATTGGCTGCCGCCGCGAACCGGGCCAAAAGTGTATTGGAAAAGGCTGCTGCCGACCTTTCACAACATATCCCACCAGAAAAACGACCACCTGCCGCGATGTTCAGTGCCCATATCTGGGCCATGAGCCACGGCGTTGTAGAGCTTTACGCCCGCAACACAGGCGCTACGTCGCCCTTCCCGCCAGAGGAATTGCTGGAATCCGGAATCGGCATCTATCTCAGAGGGTTGGGTCTATTGCCTCAGGACGACTGAGAATTCCTCAGAACATCCGGGTCTTCTGCGGCATGCTCAGCCGAGATGTAACGTTGATCAGATCCATACTCCCCATCCCCTTAATATCCACCGGTCCAAGATCAGTGATCTGGAACTCATCAATCAGGGCGTATTTCATCTCTTCCGGGGCAACAATATGCATCGGGTTGGCAAAAACCTGAAGACGCGACGCGATGTTTACCGCAGGACCGAAAACGTCATAGACATACTTTTGTATTCCCACGACTGATCCGACCGCCGCCCCCGTTCCAAGCCCGATCCTGGCCCTCCATTTATGAGGATGGCTTTCGTTGCGCCGCTCCAGATACCGCAGGAAACGCACGGCGCAATGGGCGACTGCCGTAGCGTGATCGGGCGTTTCATCCGGCATACCGGAAACGGCCAGGTAAGCATCGCCTATCGTTTTGATCCGCTCGCAGCCGAATTGTTCTACGATACGGTCAAATGCCGTGAAAATGTCATTCAATTCGCTCAGCGTAACAGTCGGGTCGGTCTTGGCTGCGAAGTCGGTAAAGTCGACAAAATCCAGCATGACCACCGACACCTGATCATAGAGCTGTGGCGTTACCACGCCGAATGTTTTGAATTCTTCGTACACGGCGCGCGGCATCAGATTCAGCAACAGACGCTCAACCCGCTCTTTCTCACGTTCCAACTCGCGCGTGTTTCGTTCGACCATGGTTGAATAGCTGTCGATCATGCTCTCCAATTCGCGGATACGCGTGATGTTCTGGCATTCGACGACCAAAAGCTGTTCATCAGACCCCTTGGCAAGCGAGACAGCGGTTGCGAAAATCAACGTGCGGCGTTTGGGCTTGATCTGCAATTCTGCGGAATACCGAAGACCCGACTGCTTCACGTCCTCCAACTCATTTACGTCAAGCCCCGGCAGCATATCCAACAAGGTCTGCCCGGGTTCCGGTGTTCCAAACCATTCGGCAAACGGACCATTATGAAATACAAATGTCATATCCGAAGCCCGCAGGACGGCCACACCGACCCCGATAGCGCGAAGCAGATGTTCGTTGATCGCATGAATGTTCATGCGGCAGTCCGAGCTACGATTATTGAGCGTTTCGACTCAATCGCATCCATAACAACTGCGATGTCCGCATCTGACATTCCATGCTGGATCAGAGCTTCTGTAAGCAGGACCCCCAACTCATCGAAATCCGCGTGCGTGATGTTCAGGTGGCGATGCACAGCTTCAATCCGGTCGTCGCTGAACGACGCCGGGCCGCCGACAAGCGAAGAAATGAATTTGGTCTGGTGATCTATCAGGCGCGGCATATCGATATCGTCGAAATGATCGCCGATCTGATCGGAATCCAATGCCAAATCATAGAATGACATCACGATGCGGCTGATGGTTTTGAACCCGCCGTACTTCTCGTAAATAGTCTGACTCACAACAATAAACCAAGGATAGTTGGCGTTAACACTGCAACAGTATAGCAAATTGACAGTTTTGTTAACTTTTATACGCAGTTATGACAGCAAACAGCGTCGTCACCTCGTCTGTTGCGCATAAAGCCATAGAATGTTGTCTGCCCGGACCCCAGAATCCTGCCAGCTGTCGCACAACTGATTGTCCAAAGAAAACCGGGGCTAACCCGATCGTGTCCTAGGTTCGTTATTACTTCTCTGACGGATCGCTTTCGGCGTAATCCCGAAGGCTAACGACGTCAGAGATCACGGCGTGGTTTCGGTTGATCTTAACGCCGACTGATTTCAAACGCGAGAATGCTCGGCTCAGGCTTTCCGGTTTCATGCCCAGACGCCCCGCTATCAGCATTTTGTCGTAAGGCAGTTCAACATCACATCCACCAGTCTCGATCTCGCAAAGGCCCAACAGAAATTCTGCCACCCGCTGCGCCCCGGTCTGCGCTTTGAGTTGCTCCAGCTGAGCAACAAGCGAATGCAGATGCGTAAAGGTCGATGCCAGGATTGACACACCGATTTCGGGATCTTCACGCATTAGCGACAGCAATACCGGACTAGGGATATGCATAATTTCACACGGAGAAACGGCTTCGGCCGACACCGGATAAGGAACATTTCGCAGCGCGACAGCCTCGCCAAAGCTTTCGCCTTTGGTAAAGACGCTGACAACGGCTTCGGCGCCCGTCGGAGACATGCGAAACAGTTTGACCCAACCTGCCAGCACAACGTGAACAGCTTTGGCCTCTTCCTCTTGAAGAAAGATTGTTTCGCCACGATCGTATTGCCGCCAGATCGCATGGCCAAGCAGCGTATCGACATGCTGCTCGGGCAAGCTCTTGAGCAATAATGACTGCCGCGCGATCGCTTTTTGGATTTCATGCGCCACGAAGCGTCCCCTTTTTCCCTGGCCATTCTTCTGACCGGTACATCTATTCTATTCTGGCTATGCCAAACCCGACACCGCTGCACCAGCCTTTTCCTGCCATAAACTTGACAATTGTCATGTCGCGCGCACCATCCGGGGCTTAATCTCCCCCCAAAGCCAGTATTCCGGGGAGCAAGCAAGATGGACTACGAGCGATATTTCACCCAAAGCCTGGATGCATTGCGGGACGAGGGAAATTACCGTGTATTCATCGACCTGCAACGCCGTTGCGGTGCGTTTCCGAACGCGCGTCAGACCGATGGGCCAGTGCAGCGCGACGTTCGAATTTGGTGTTCCAACGACTATCTGGGCATGGGCCAGCATCCTTCGGTGATCGAAGCGATGCACGATGCGCTGGATCGCTGCGGAGCAGGTGCAGGCGGAACACGAAATATTTCAGGCACGACTCATGATCACGTGTTGCTAGAATCGGAACTGGCCGATCTGCACGGGAAAGAGGCCGCGCTGCTGTTCACTTCCGGATATGTGTCAAACTGGGCCGCGTTGGGGACGCTGGCATCGAAAATCCCCGGTCTGATCGTATTCTCTGATGCGCTGAACCATGCTTCGATGATCGAAGGCATCCGCCACTCACGGGCGCAGAAGGTAATTTGGAAGCATAATGATCTAGCGGACCTTGAAGCAAAACTGGCCGCTGCTGATCCCGATGCACCTAAAATGGTCGCGTTCGAATCGGTCTATTCCATGGATGGCGACATCGCGCCAATCAAGGAGATCTGTGATCTGGCCGACAAGTATGGTGCTATGACTTACTTGGACGAGGTTCACGCCGTTGGCCTTTACGGTCCTCGCGGAGGCGGCATTGCCGAGCGCGAAGGTCTGATGGACCGATTGACAGTGATCGAAGGTACTTTGGGCAAAGCTTTCGGTGTCGTTGGCGGCTATATCGCCGCATCCGCTGCGCTTTGCGATTTCGTGCGCAGCTTTGCCAGCGGATTTATCTTCACGACCGCCCTTCCCCCGGCAATCGCCGCAGGTGCGGCAGCGTCAATCCGGCACTTGAAACAGTCGACCGAAGAACGCGATCTGCAAAAAGCACGCGTGGCTCAGGTCCGCGCCCGGTTGGAGGCAGAAGGCATCCCGCATCTGCCCAACCCCAGCCACATCATCCCGGTGATGGTGGGCGATCCAGTGAAATGCAAATTTATCTCGGACACGCTACTGGAGGAGTTCGGCATTTACATCCAACCGATCAACTACCCCACCGTACCCAAGGGTACCGAGCGTTTGCGGATCACGCCTTCACCCGTGCACACGGATGAGGATATCGACCATCTGGTTGGGGCTCTGTCGGCCCTCTGGCAGCGGTGTCAGATCGCACGGATGCCAATGGCCGCCCAATAACCAAAGCGTCCCTTCGCTTGGAAAACTGCCGCTCAACTGAGCGGCATTTTTTTTGTCAGATCAGATAAAGACCAAAGATCACAGCTGCGAAGCCGCTCAACACCATCGTGAAACCGCGCAGCCATGCCGGGCTGTGGGATAGATCAAGATAGTGCGCAAGGATAATGCGCGCCTTGATCATCGCAAGCAGCAGGATGCCCCCTCCCACGATTGAATCTGGCGCGGGCCACATGGTCAGCACTGCGGATGCAACACTCAGCCCCAGCAGACCGAGCCAGGCGCGTGTAAGCAGATCCCGGCGCCATAGGCGGGCGACAATGGGAGAGGACGAAGACGTAGGCATGTCCGTCATCCCAGCAAATAAATCACGGGAAACAACATGATCCAGACCAGATCGACCATATGCCAGAACTGTGCTCCGGCTTCGATATTGCGGGGGTCGTCACGCCAGGCGACCAGCAGCAGGATGCAGACACCTGCCAGAACGTGGGCCGCATGAAAACCCGTGAGCAGATAGTAGAACAGAAAGAACGGGTGAGTCTCATAGCCGATCCCCTGCCCTGCCTTGCCTGCGTACTCCGCTCCTTTAATGATCAGGAAGACCACCCCCAGAAGCGCCGCGCCAATCAAGGCAAAACGAGCAATCCGACGGCGCGCAACATGCCTCCAGGCAAGTGCCTTGGCGGCAAGAAAACCGGAAGTCACCAACACGGCGGTGTTTAGCGCCGCGCCGGTACGATACAAATGTGACTGCGCCTCGGCGAAACCTGCCGGGTCGGTCAGGCGCACACCCATGAAAGCAATAAGACCTGCCCCGAAGACCAGCAGCTCGCTGATGATTAAAACCCACATCAACAGCTCGCCGGGTAGTTCATCGATCAGCGTGGCATCACTCATGCTCCGACCAGTTGCCGGTAAATCTGCGGCAGTGCCATGGTCAGACGGTGCGGATCGGGAATGACTGCGAAACCGCCCTGCCCGAACATGCGCGGGAACCAGCTTTTGCCGGTTTTGTCGATGGTGACGCCAAACACCGATTGTCCACCACGACGGGCTTCGCGAACGGCCATGCAGGTATCCTCGATCCCATGCCGACCTTCGTAGTGATCCAGGTCGTTGGGCTTGCCGTCGGTGATGACCAGCAACAGGCGACGTTTGCGCGACTGCGTTGCCAGATCAGCAGAGCAATGACGGATCGCCGCCCCAAGCCGAGTGTAGTGACCGGGACGCAGCGAGGCAATGCGTTGCTCGACAGTGGTACCCATCGGCTCATCGAAACGCTTGCAACGCTGGATATAGACGCGTTGGCGTTTCAATGAACTGAAAGAGTGAATGGCGAAATCGTCACCACACGCGTTGAGGCCCCAGGCCAGTGCTGCCAGCGCTTCGCGCTCAATGTCGATAACAGCGCGGCCTGCCACAGCACTTTCGGTCGAACGACTAACGTCCAGAAGGATCGACACAGCCAGATCGCGCGCTTCGGGACGGGACTGCAGCCAGATGCGCTCATTGCTTACACCGCTGGCATGGCGGTCAGTTTCGGCACGCACGGCGGCCTCGATATCCAGCTGATCTCCGTCAAGATGGCCTCGGGTCATCACTCGGCCCGGGCGCAGCGCTTCGAACTGGCGTTTTACGGCGCGAATCCGGCGCGCAGTTGCGGGGTCTTTTCCGAATTCAGCGGCATCCTCGCGAATTTCGGCATCCGAAGTCAGGACGTTGACGTGGTCGGGCAGATAAGCACCAGTGCGCACATCCCATTCGGGATAGAGGATGCGGCCTGAAAGACGTTCGCGGTTCACATCTTCGGGCGCGAGATCCAAGTGCAGTTTCAATCGAGTTGGCGGCGCCTTGGAGATTTGACCCAGACCGATTTCGTCCTGATCATCAGCCGCCTTTTTCGCATTATCCGGGTCGTCGTCGTCAATTCGGCGATTGAGATTCAGGAACTCGGCCCAGCTGAGGATCGCTTCAAATTTGTGCAGGATCAGGCTGTCGTTTCTCTCAGCCTGGTCGGACTTGCGGCGGCGCGCGCGGTGTGTCTTTTCGCCGGATTCCTCAGGCGGACCATCGGTATCGCGGCTTTCAACTTCGGTGTGCTCCGAAAACGAGACGGCGCGTAGTTCCGGCCATAGTGGAATCGGACGGTAGTGCTGATAGCCACGCGGGGCAGTCAGATCATCGTCCAGCTTTTGGAGTTGCTCTGCCCTTGGAGAGAGCGGCGCGGCGTCGCCCAACATGTTGCGAAGCAGCTCTTCAACAGCTGCCTCAACCGGCGGTAGGTTCGAAATGTCGCGCTGATACAGCAGACCTTTGCAAAGTTCGGTGTAAAGCGGGCGCAGGCCGGGGGCATCGTCTAGTGTGGCTGCGACCATCGCTTGTGCCGCAGTCAGGGCGCGTAGGTCGGCACGCAGCGGGTCTTCTTCGTCGATCCGCGTTCCGGCATGGGCAGCGGCGGCAGCAAGCCAGACGTATAGTGCGCCGTTCGCCTCTCGTGCGGGGAAAACTGCCAGCCTGTCGGGCAGACGCAATACTTCACCGTCGAACGAGGCACGTGGAAGCTGTTCCACTTCGGTCGCCAAACGACGCCTCCAGCTCAGACGGTGGTGCGAAACTTCGGGTGAGACCGGGCGCAACTCGACGCCCGGACTACCCCCAAGTCCTCGGAAGAGGACTGCCAACCGCCCTGCGACCTCAGAGAGGTCGACCGCGGCTCCAACATGCACCTCAGGTGCATCAAGGCGGCTGGCAAGGGTGTGCCACAGTTTCCCGATCGTTTCTTCGGGTTCCCATGGCTCAAAGTCGATCTTGACCATCGGCCGGCCTCACCCAAAGACAGCCGTGACAAGATCGAGGAGCCCGCGTTTGATGTCCTCGTCATCAGTCAGAGGTTCGATCATAGCGGCAAGGATGGCGCGGTCGGTCGACATGCCCTGTGCGATCAACGTCGCGGCATAGACGACCAGGCGGGTGGAGACGCCTTCCTCTAGATCCTGACCCTTGAGCCCGCGCAGCTTGCCCGCCAGACGAACCAGCGGTTTGCAACGCTCCAGCGCCAGTCCGCTTTCTTCGGCTACGACTTTTGCCTCCATCTCGGGCGATGGGAAGTCGAATTCCATCGAGATGAAACGCTGCCGGGTCGAGGGTTTCAGGGTTTTCAGAATATTTTGGTAACCAGGGTTGTACGAGGCAACCAGCATGAAGCCGGGTGCGGCCTCAAGCTCTTCGCCGGTACGGTCGATCGGCAAGATACGCCGGTCATCGGTCAAAGGGTGCAGCACGACGGTAACGTCCTTGCGAGCCTCGACAACTTCATCGAGATAACAGATCGCGCCTTCTCTTACGGCGCGGGTCAGCGGACCGTCGACCCAGACGGTTTCGCCGCCCTTCAACAGGTAGCGCCCGATCAGATCGGCGGCAGCCAGATCGTCATGGCAGGCCACAGTGTAAAGTGGGCGACCCAGTTTTGCGGCCATGTGAGCCACGAAGCGGGTCTTGCCGCAGCCGGTCGGACCTTTCAGAAGAACCGGCAGGTTGTTTGAGCTGGCGGCTGTGAACACATCACATTCATCGCCCTGAGGGAGGTAGAAGGGGGCGTCAGCCGCCCCCATTCCCAGTTTCATGGAGCCATCCATATCCATCACTCCGCAGGTGTTTCGGCTGCACCGGGTTCGATGATCTCTTTACGAGGAACCCAGATCGAGTAGATGAACAGCAGCGCACCGATAACCACAACCAGACCAGAGCCAAAGCGCATCCAGTAGAAGATTGCGATCTGATCCTGCACATCCATGAAGTAGTCACCTACGACACGCTGCATGTGCGTCTGCACGGTTCCGGCAAAGGTCAGCACGAAGGTCATGAAGACCATACCACCGGTCATCAGCCAGAACGATACCATGTTCAGAACCTGATTATAAGGATCGCGGTTCTTCAGGATCGGCATTGCGTAGCTGAAGATCGCCAGGTTGAGGCAAACATAGGCACCGTAGAAGGCCAGGTGACCGTGAGCGGCAGTGATCTGCGTACCGTGAGTGTAGTAGTTCACACCGTGCAGCGTATGCAGGAAGCCCCAGACACCCGCGCCAAAGAAGGCCAGCGTCGCACAACCTAGCGACCACAGCAGTGCGGCCTTGTTGGGGTGGTCACGACGGCCCTTCCAGACCATGACGAAGGCAAAGGCCATCATCGCGAAGAACGGGATCACTTCGAGGCTGGAGAAGATCGAACCGATCCACTGCCAGTAACCCGGTGTACCGATCCAGTAGTAGTGGTGGCCGGTGCCGAGGATGCCCGAGAACAGCGCGGCGGCAACGATGACATAGAGCCATTTCTCGACGATCTCGCGGTCAACGCCTGTCAGCTTGAGCATCAGGTAGGCCAGGATCGAGGCCATGATCAGTTCCCACACACCTTCGACCCACAGGTGAACAACGTACCACCAGTATTGTTTGTCCAAGGACAGGTTGCCCGGATTGTAGAAGGCAAACAGGAACAGCAGTGCCAGACCCCAGAGGCCCAGAAGCAGGATGTTGCTGATTGCAGTCTTTTTACCCTTCAGAACTGTCATCGAGACGTTGTAAAGGAAGATCAGCGCGGCAACTACGATGCCTGCCTTGACCCATTTGGGTTGTTCAAGGAACTCGCGCCCCTCTTTACCCAGCAGCCAGTTACCTTCGAACAGGTTAAAGGTGTAGGTAAGCACCGCGCCCAGCGTACCGACCACAAGGATCAGCAGTTGCAGATAGGCCAGCTTGGTCGAGTGGATCTCACGCTCGGTTTCTTCCGGGATCAGGAAGTACGCCGCGCCGAAGAAGCCCAGGATTAGCCAGACGATCAGAGCGTTGGTATGCAGCATCCGCACAATGTTGAACGGCAGCAGCTCACTCAGAAAGTTAGGCGATACATAAATCCAGCCAGCCAGCAAACCGCCGGTTACCTGGATCGCGAACAGGGCCATTGCCACGGCAAAATAGGCATAGGCCACTTTTTGGGATTCGTATTTCATTTCTCCGTTCCCTTCTCAGCCCGCTTCATTCGGCGGCCAGCCCTGAGCGTCGATATTGTCCGTCCAGATCAGGAAGTTGGCCAGATCACGGATCTCTTCGTCGCTTAGGTTGAAATTGGGCATCTGCCGACGACCGGGAATGCCGGTAGGCTGCGCCTCCATCCAGCCCTTGAGGGATTCAAAGGCTGATTCCGGATCGTCCAGGACACCCCAGCGGGTCATCACGTTGGCAACCTCAGGGGCGAAATAAGCACCTTCGCCCATGATCGAGTGACAGTTAATGCAGGCGTGTTTTTCCCAGACGTGTTTGCCGCGTACCACGCTTTCATCCAGTTTCGCCGAATTCTCAGAATTGACGATGTACCAGTGGGAATGGGCCGATAAGGCCAAAAAGATGAGAATGAAGAACAGTGACCCGCCATAAAAAATATTGCGGGCCATGCTCTTTGTCATGACTTCTCGCATCGCGCTCTCCTTTGCGCCGATTAGCTAGTTTCGTCACAATGGCGGTCCGGCCATGGTGTCGCCTTAACGAAAGTCAAGACCATGAGCTTGAATTCACGTAACCTGCGATGAATACAGGAAATCAGAACCCAAGCGTGGAGAGACGATCCTTTTCAATTTGCCCGGCATGACAGCTGGGAAAAGGGAAGTAGTAATTGTTTATTAACACAAATTCGTCAAAAAGCCGCATTGCTGCCTTGATAATCATCACTCCTAGCAGCAATGTTCAGCCCGGCAATTCTTAGGGTTCTAAAAAAACATCCAACGCATGTAAGCCGTCAATTGCGTTTAGGATGCGCTGACGTATAGGGCAGGTTAAATGGCAAATTATTCCTACATCGGCTATTCACCCGATGTTGTAACGGTCGATTTCAATTTCGGCCCCGACTTTATTACACTTGATGCCTCTTTTGATCCGGACACGGATCGGCGCATATTTGATGTCACGGATGACGCCGGGGGCCTTATTCTTGACGGCGGATCGGGAACTCCCGATACCGGAACTGTTTTCAATGGCGACAGATACAACGACGAAAATGGCGACGATCCGACACAGACAGGGGTTGTCACCAGCATAGATGGATCGCTGACGCCGATTACCGGCAATATCTATCTGGAAGAATCTTATCTGCTCACCAAACCCGGCGGGGGCACAATCGACATGTTTCGTGTCGAAGTCGACGGCGAATTGGTGGGGTACATTACGTCAGAGCCTCTGGTTCCGGGCGTCACTTACAGGTTCCAGGACTCTAATGTCACACCAACGAACGCTCCGGACACCACCGACCCGGATGTCATTGTTGATGTGCCTTGTTTTGTCGCCGGAACCAAGGTCCTCACCCCCGGCGGGGAAAAACTCATCGAGACGCTGTCGGCGGGCGATGAAATCATAACTCTGGACCGCGGAACGCAACGCATCAGATGGATCGGCGCGCGGACACTGGACCTCGCGGACCTGACAGCGAAACCCAGATTGTTGCCAATTCGGATAGAGGCCGGTGCGTTGGGCTGTGGCCTGCCCCGGCGCGATTTGCTGGTTTCACCGCAGCACCGGATGCTGGTGCGATCAACCATCGCGATACGTATGTTTGACACCAGCGAGATCCTGGTGCCTGCGCACACTCTGGTCGGCACTCCCGGTATCAGCATCGATGAATCGGTGAAAACGGTCGAATATTACCACATGCTATTCGAACAGCATGAGATTGTCTTTGCCGAGGGCGCTCCGTCGGAAAGCCTGTTCACTGGCACCGAGGCACTCAAGACAGTGCCGCCAGCAGCGCGTGCAGAGATGCTAGAACTGTTCCCGTTTCTGGGAACTCCGGGGTATGCCCCTGCTTCCGCGCGTCCAATACCGGCGAAAGGCAGGCAGGTTCGTAATTTGGTTCAGCGTCACATCAAGAACAGTCGCTCTCTGATCGAACACCTGTGATAGGTTTCGCGGGTGTGGTGCTATGCGTTCCTTGTACGCGGTCCTGTCAGCGCTGGCCACATGGCAATCAAATACAAGGCGATGGCACTGACCCAAAGCCCGTCCGCGACCAGCATAGCGGTCATATAACTGTCACTTAGCCCGGTCCCCAGCCATCTTACGATCGCAGCCACAGCCATTAGTCCGTAGGCCACTGTCATGGTCGGCGGCGCGACCAGCTCGCGCCCCGAGTGCCCAAGCGCGGCACGGCTCATCACAGCAAGGGTCATGCCACCGACACAGCCGATTCCCAGAACATGCAGGGCGGCGATTTCCTTACCATAGCCCAGCACAGCCAGCCCCCACAGGATCAATCCCAGCGCCAGCATCCCCAAGCCAAGGTGCAGGGCGATCAGGATCGGCTGCCGGATAGCCCAGCCTGACCTCCAACCTGCCAAACGCAACACCTGAATAACGCCCAGAGTCAGTGCCAGCACACCGGCGACAGGTCCGACACCCAATGCCAAAACGGTAAGCGGCACCAATAGCGCAACCACCATGCCAGCTTTTTCCAGCGCGGGAATCGAGGCCGGCCAGGCGGATTCAGGTTCTCCAGCTCGTTTCATTGCATTTCGGGTAAAGGCCGGTGTGATCCGCCCACCGAGAATTGCGATCATCGAACACAACGTTAACAAACCTGCGCGCAGACCGGACTGAAGCGTATTGTCCGTCACCCCGATCCATTCCAAATGAGTCAACAGGTTGGCGACCCAGATATAGGACAAGAGCAACAGAAAAATCATGTTCTGCGGCTTGGGCCTGCGGATCAGCTGAGACGCGATCTTCGCTCCAAGTATTGGCACGAAGGCCAAATCGACCACTGCAACCAGCACTGGTGACAAAGCACCCGAAAACCACAGGGCGAGCCGGCCCGCCAACCAAATTCCGGCCGCCAGAGTGACAAAGCGCGCGCGTGCGTCAGGCGTGCCAGTCCAATTTGGGACAGCTGTCAGGAAGAATCCGCCTAGGGCGGCAGTGGCATATCCGAAGATCATCTCGTGTGCGTGCCACATGGGTGGCGACATGGAATAGGTCGGATCTTCGTAGGGAATCGCTCCTGTCTGCGTAACCAACCATAATCCCCAGGCCCCGCCCGCAAACAGGCCGTACAGACCTGCAAACAGAAAAAACACCCGGAATCCTTCGCCCAACACACGTGCGATCATTGCCGACATGCCTGCTCTCCTTGGCCGCAATGCTGTTTTACCAAGGTCTAGACGCGGCAAGCCCTTCCCCCCTTAACAAAAATCAAGGGCGCGCAGTTAATATGAACAGAAAACACAACTTTTACGGCGTCTCTTTTTAACAAAATCCCTGCTCGCCTGCCGGTTTACGGACCTCTCGTTGACTTTGGTCAAGGATGACATCTCCGTGATGTCTCAATCTCAGCCCTGCCTCACCACGCAAATGGAGAGTGATCATGTCACTTGGAATCAGCTACAACAAAACCGGCCGCGCCTTTGGGGTCGGTTTGGCAATGTTGCTGGGCAGCGTCGCTGCGCCAGCATTTGCCCAAGAGCCAACATTGAGCGACGAAGCATTTGAATCGTCCAAACAGCTCTACTTTGAACAATGCGCAGGTTGCCACGGCGTTCTGCGTAAAGGCGCCACCGGTAAGAACCTTGAACCGCACTGGAAGAAAACCGCAGCGGACGGCACCGTGACCGAAGGCGGCACCCTTGCACTCGGGCAGGAACGCCTTGAGAAGATCATCGCCTGGGGTACCGAAGGCGGTATGAACAACTTCTCGGACATCATGACCGAGCAGGAAATCAAGGATATGGCGACATACATCATGATGGAGGCCCCCAAGCCACCAGAGATGTCGCTGGAGCAGATGAAAGAGACCCGCAAGGTCTACGTCGAAGAAGCCGACTACCCGACCGAGCCGCTGCATGGCCGCAATTGGGAAAACTTCTTTGTCGTCATCGAGCGTGACGTAGGTAAAGTGGCTGTTATCGACGGCGACACCAAAGAAGTGCTGACGCACATCCCGACCGGTTACGCTGTGCACGTTCTGAAAGCATCCGAGCACCACTCGATCACCGAGCCGGAGCATCCGGGCCGCTTCTGGTACACCATGGGCCGCGACGGCAAGATGACCAAGATCGACCTCTGGCAGAAGCCCGAGAACATGTTGGTTTCCGAAGTCAAGATTGCCTATGACGCACGCGACGTTGCCGTTTCCGGCGACGGCAAATACGTCATCGGCGGTGGTTACTGGCCGCCGCACTTTGCAATCGTAGACGCCCAGACCATGGAACCGGTCAAGGTCGTTTCGACCCGCGGTACCAACGTGGACGGCGAGTATGTGGAAGAGGCCCGTGTGGCCGCTATCTACACCACGCCGAACGAACCCACCTGGATCGTTGCCGTGAAAGAACTGGGTCAGCTGTGGCAGGTCGACTATACCGACTTGGACAACCTGCGGATCGACAAGATCAACTCGGCCAAGTTCCTGCATGACGGGTTCTTCGACCCGACAGGCCGTTACTTCCAGATCGCCGCGAACGCGTCGAACAAGATGGTTGTTGTTGACACCGAGACCCACAAGCTGGAAGCGATGATCGACACCGCAGCCCTGCCGCACCCGGGACCGGGCGCCAACTGGGTCGACCCGAACTGTGGTCCGGTAGCTGGTACAACCCACCTTGGCGTTGGTACCGTGACTGTCTGGGGCAACGACCCCGAAGGTCATCCGGATCAGGCCTGGAAAACCTGCTACGAAGTGGAAACAGACGGCCCCGGCCTGTTTGTCCGTACCCACCCGAATTCGGATTACATCTGGGCTGACCAGACCAAACATCCGGAGCCGGAAATTCAGCAGTCGGTTCAGGTCATCTCGAAAGAGACCGGCGAGATCGTGAAAACGATCCAGATCACCGAAGACGAAGGCAGCGCCGCTGTTCACTTCGAATTCAACGCTGACGGTACCGAGGTCTGGGTTTCCAAATGGAACCTGTCGGACTCGAAAGAACCCAACGGTCAGATCGTGATCTTCGACGCCAAGACGCTGGAAGAAATCGGCCGCATCGAAGGGCTCTATGCTCCGACCGGCAAGTTCAACGTCTACAACCGTTCGAACCACGTCACCTGACGGTTTCAGAACCAACACCGGAAAGGGCGGGCCCCTCGCCCGCCCTTTCCCCGTTTGACCAAACAGCCAAACTCACCGGCCTGCCACCCAGGGCCAGACAAGACAGCCAAAACGGAGCCCGGATATGACTTCCGAACCGGAAAAGAAAAAACCGATCTGGCGCCGGTATTTCCTGTGGGGAATGCCTGTGGCAGGTATCGCGGCGGCCTTTGTCGCCGGTATCGTCTTCTGGGGCGGTTTCAACACCGCCATGGAAGCGACCAACACCAAAGATTTCTGTATCTCGTGCCACGAGATGCGCGATTTCGTCTACGAGGAATACACTGGTACGATCCACGACGTGAACCGTTCGGGCGTCGGCGCGGTCTGTTCCGATTGTCACGTGCCCAAGGACTGGACCCACAAGATGATCCGCAAGATCAAGGCGTCCAAAGAGCTGTATGGCAAGATGGTCGGCACCATCAATACCCGCGAAAAGTTCGAGGCCAAGCGTGTGCATCTGGCGATGAACGAATGGGAACGGATGAAGAAAACCGACTCGCGCGAGTGCCGCAACTGTCACGATTTTGAATCGATGATGCCCGAGTTCCAGAAACCACGCGCGCGTCAGCAGCACTTGAACGCGATGGAGATCGGTCAGACCTGTATCGACTGTCACAAGGGTATCGCGCACTCGGACGCCCGCGACCGGGCAGACGAAGAGTACCTGGAAGAGCTGGAAGCGCCGAACCCGGCCTTCATCCGCCCGATCCCGCCAGAGTACATGGCCAGCCTTGCAAAGATCGAAGCCAAGGAAGCTGCCGAGGCCGAGGCTGAAAAAGCGGCCAAGCAGGCGCAGAACGAGGCTGTTCAGGCCCAGATCGCAGCCGCTGTTGATGCAGCTGTCGCCGAAGAACGCGCCAACGCAAGCGGAGAAGAAGCCGCAGCCCCCGCAGGCGGTGGCAGCGATGTCGGTGGCAACATCGATTGGAACGCCGTGGCAAGCGCAGATATGAAACTGTTCTACCCCGGTCAGGCTTCGTTTGAATGGGTGCAGAACGGCAAGTTCCACGGTGGCGCACGACCGCTAACCAAGGGCGGCGATCAGTGCTCGACCTGTCACGCCAAGGAACTGGATGCGATCGGCAACAAGATTGTTGCAGGTGGTGATCTGGAACCGACTCCGATCCCAGGCAAGCGCGGTGTGATCGACGCAACAGTGCAGGCAGCCCACGACGACGAAAACCTGTACATCCGCATGCAATGGCCGGATGCGGGTCACAACCCTGCCCCGTTTGTTGATGGCGGCAAGATGGACCCTGACAACCAGATCAAGGTCGCCATGATGATCACCGGTACCGGTATCGAGATGGGCGATCAGGTGGGTTGCTGGGCCTCGTGCCATGCCGACAACACCTATATGCCCTTCGCGCCCGAAGCCGACGCGATTGCCGCCAATGGGGATGTCGCAGGCCGTATGAGCGCACAGGACACGGTGACCAAGTACATCAGCGAAAGCCGCACGGATGTCGAAGTCAAAGGCCGCCGTGGCAAAGCTCTGGGTGGTTGGGACAAGCTGGAAGCGGAAGCTCAGATCGAGCAATACTTGGCCGACGGCACCTATCTTGACCTGATGCGCGTTTATGCTGACGGTAGTGCCTCCAACGGTTATCTGCTGGAACAGCGCGTGGTCAATGACGGTGAAATCTCCGCCTCGGCCAACCTGTCGGGTGGCATGTGGACTGTCGTCTTCTCGCGGCCACTGAATTCCGGTGCGCCCGGGGATGTGCCGCTGGAGCCCGGTCAGACCTACACGGTCGGCTTCGCCATCCACGACGACTTTGCCGCCGCGCGCTTCCACCACGTGACGTTGAATACCAGCATGGCGCTGGATGACGACGCAGCCAATATCAACGTGGTAAAACAATAACGGATTGGGGCCGGGTGAACCGGCCCCTGCCCTTTTTCAGAAAGGAGACACGGACAATGAAGACCCACCGCCTTCTTCCTGCACTTCTGCTGTTGGCCTCACCGGCGTTTGCGGCAGATGAAGACACCGCTGCAATCTGTGCCGAAGCTGAAGAAAACTATGTCGAGATATTCGGCCAGCCGTCCGAGGCTGTTGAGGACGCCGAAGTAGTGCTGATGTACAAATACAATTTTTGCCCGGGGGAACTGACCGTTAAAGCAGGCACAACAGTTCGCTGGGTCAATGTAGACAAACGCACCAGCCACAGCGTGCTGCTGAAAGACGGCAGCGAACCTGAAAGCGACCGACTTTTCCCCGAGGAAACAGTGGAGCTGACGTTCCTCACACCGGGCCAGCAGGACTACCTCTGCGGACCGCATTGGGAGACTCAGAACATGATCGGAATGATCACCGTCGAACCCTGAGCCGAGGCAGAAATACAGGCAGAAAAAAGGAGCGCGGGCGCAATTCCCGCGCTCCTTAACTTATGTCAAGGAGGTTGGTTTGCGATTGCGCCAATCTGCCCCCATGACACGCCCGGTTCACCTAGCAACGTCCCGATTTCCCACCGGATTATCGCGAGGATGTTGCCTGAATACCCGGGTTCCGAAGACATTCAGAACAAGCGAGTTTGCACATGAGCGGTAAGGTTTTTCTGATCGGTGCCGGTCCGGGCGATCCAGAGCTGATGACCCTGCGAGCCATACGGATGCTGCAAGAGGCCGATGTGGTGGTCTATGACCGCCTGGTCTCGGACGACATTCTTGCCATGCACGCCGAAGGCGCGCGGCTGATCCCGGTCGGCAAGGCTCCAAAGTGCCACACTGTTCCGCAAGAGCAGATCAATGAAATCCTGCGGGAAGAAGCAACGAATGGTCATATCGTGGCCCGACTCAAGGGTGGCGACCCGATGATCTTTGGTCGCGGTTCGGAAGAAGCCGCCTATCTGATGGCTCACGGCGTCGCGGTCGAATACGCCCCCGGTATCACCGCAGCACAAGGCGCGTCCTGCTCGACCGGTGTACCCCTGACGCATCGCGGTCTTGCGACCTCGGTTCAGTATGTCACCGGCCACCGCCAGGCGGACAAGGTTCTGGATCTGGATTGGAAGCGTTTGGCTGATCCCGACACGACTTTGGTTGTCTATATGGGTGTCGCCAATATCGGCCAGATCGCCGTTGGTCTGATGACCGAGAATCTGCCCGGATCAACCCCTGTTCTGGCCGTTGGCAAGGCCACCACTCGGGACGAACGCCGCCTCGTCTCTCGTCTGGATCAGCTTGCGTCAGATGTGCGCACTGCCGAACTGAAAGCCCCGACGCTGTTTATCATCGGTAAGGTGGTATCGCTTTACGCCGAAAAGCCTTTGACCGATCTGTTGGAGCAGGCACATGGCTAGCGTCGTCAATATGAACAACGGACGCTCGGGCTGGACTGCGCGCGCAATTCTTTCAACGGCCGTGTTCGTGGCCACGTCGGCTCTTGCCGCCGACGTGCTTGACCCAAACGCGCTGAAACGACTGGTCCATCAGGACTGCGGCTCGTGCCACGGACTGTCGCTGAAAGGTGGCCTTGGCCCTGATCTGCGGTCCGAAACCCTACAGCATTACGACTCCGACGTTCTGACCGGGGTCATCCTCGACGGCATCCCCGACACCGCTATGCCCCCTTGGCGGCCCCTGATCAGCGAAGAAGAGGCCGAATGGATCGCCCGCTACCTTCTGGAACCGGAGGCACAATGAAACATCTCGTCCTTGGCCTTGTGGCCACACTTTTGATGACAACCGCACAGGCCGAACCCACCGCCACCGGGGATCTCGGGCTGGTAATCGAACGCGCCAAGGGTTCGGTTCTGCTGGTGGATCAATCCGACCGCGCCGCACTGGCGCGAATCGAAGGTCTGGGTGACCTGTCCCATGCTTCGCTCGTGTATTCGCCCGACGAACGCTTTGCCTATGTATTCGGGCGCGATGGCGGTTTGACAAAAGTGGACATCGTCAGCCGGCAGATAGCGAACCGCGTCGAGCAAGCGGGCAATGCCATTGGCGGCGCCATTTCGGATGACGGCAAGCTGGTGGCCGTTTCAAACTATGAACCCGGCGGCGTACGCGTTTTCGACGCCGATACACTTGAGATGGTCGCCGACATCCCCACCGACAGTAAAACCATTGGTCTGGTGGACGCGCCGGGCCGCCGGTTCGTGTTCACTATGTGGGACACAGGCGAAACCTGGATTGCCGACTTTTCTCAGGGCACGCCTGAGATCACAAAGATCACCGATATGGGTAAAAACCCATACGACGCGCTGATCACCTCCAACGGCCGCACCTATATCACCGGTCTGTTTGGCGAGGACGGTCTGACCGCGCTCGACCTGTGGTCAGAAAATCCCGAACCAATTCGAGTGCTACCCAACTACGGGCGCGGGCAAGAAGAGATGCCCGTCTACAAAATGCCTCATCTGGAAGGCTGGGCGCTGACAGGCAGCGAGTTTGTCCTCCCCGCCGTCGGCCACCACGAAGTTCTCTGGGTTAACGCAGAAACACTGACGGAAACCGGACGAACCAAGACTCACGGCCAGCCGGTCTTTGCCATGGCGCGTCCCGACGGACGGCAGGTTTGGGTGAACTTTGCTCATCCACTGAACGACACAATCCAGGTGATCGATAGCGTCAGCAAGGAAATCATCCACGAGTTCAAACCCGGCCCCGCCGTTCTGCACATGGAATTCACACCGCGCGGTCACGAGGTCTGGATCAGTGTGCGCGATGCCAACAAAGTCATGGTCTACGACACGCAAACATTTAAAAAATTGCGCGAAATCGAAGCAGACAGCCCATCCGGTATCTTCTTCACTGCCCGCGCGCACAGAACGGGACTCTGAACCCATGTGCCATATCACAGACCCGATAGATCGCAGTTTGTTGGACGATTTCCAACGGGATTTTCCCGTCGTTGAACACCCGTTTCAGGTTCTGGCCAACAAACTGAACCTCAGCGAAGACGAAGTGGTCGACCGGTTGGCCCGAATGCGGGCGGCGGGGCGGATCACCCGTGTCGGTGCAACTATCGCACCCGGTGCTGTCTCGGCCAGCACTTTGGCTGCCGTCGCCGCACCTGAGGAGCGCATTGAGGAGTTTGCAGCCCTAATCGATTCCGAACCGGGTGTGAACCACAACTACCAGCGCGAGGATGACTGGAACCTCTGGTTCGTGGCCACGGGTCCGGATCGGGCACATGTGGATGACACGCTTGCCCGGATTGCCGAACGAACTGGCCTGCGTGTGCTCGACTTGCGACTTGTGCGCCCGTTCAACGTCGATCTGGGTTTCCGCATGTCCGGCGGTTCCCGGCGCGTCCCGACTGCGCGAAAAATCAATCGGTCCGTCATGCAAGGCGGAGATCGGGACCTGCTTCAGGCTCTGAGCTCCGGTTTGCCACTTGTGGCCGATCCTTACGCCGCGGTTGCCCGTTTACTGGGGCGCGATTCCGGGGAAATCATGGAACGCATTCGCGTGTTGCACGGTGCGGGCATCATCTCTCGTCTAGGGGTAATCGTTCGCCATCGCGCACTGGGGTGGTCCGCCAACGCTATGGTTGTCTGGGATTTGCCATCTGAACAGATCGACCAGGCCGGGCCCGCACTTTCTGCGCACCCTGGTGTTACCCTGTGCTACGAGCGCAGACCGGTTGAAGGCATTTGGCCTTATCGCCTCTATTCAATGATCCATGCCCGCTCCCGCCCTGAAGCGCGTGAAGTTCTGGCTGGTGCGGCAGCGCTACCGGAACTGGCAGGTGCACAGCATAAAGTACTGTTCTCAACCCGCTGTTTCAAACAGACTGGTGCGTTGATCAAACCCAAGGAAGCCGTCGCATGACCCCTCTCGACACGATTGACAGGGCCATTCTGAACCGAATGCAGGATGACCTGCCTCTGACATCGCATCCCTACGCCAATGTAGCTGACGAACTAGGGATATCGGAAGGCGATCTGCTGGCCCGTCTGTCACGGATGAAAGAGGAGCGCGTGATAACCCGTTTTGGCCCGTTCTTCGACGCCGCCGCCATGGGCGGGGCGTTCTGCTTGTGTGCAATGGCTGTTCCTGCCGACGAATTCGAAACCGTCCTGACCAAAGTCAATGCACATGCCGAGGTCGCGCATAATTATGAGCGCACGCACCGGCTAAACATGTGGTTTGTGCTGGCTACCGAAACACCTACGGGGATCGAGGCCGCCGCCGATGCCATCGAACTGGAAACGGGAATCAAGGTTCTTCGCTTCCCCAAACTGCAAGAATTCTTTATCGGCTTCCGGGTGGCAGCATGATCGACACGACTGACAGACAGATCATCGAGACGCTTCAGGGCGGGTTACCCCTGGTCCCTGCACCTTATGCTCAGGTGGCGGAAGATCTTGGCATGGACGAAGACGTTCTTCTGACCCGTCTGGCTGCGCTCAAGACACGTGGCGTGATCCGCCGTATCGCTGCAGCCCCCAACCACTACAAACTGGGCATGACCTCGAACGGGATGACTGTGTGGGATGTCGATGACGAGCGCATTGCCGAATTGGGCGCGCTGATCGGCGCCCTGCCGTTTGTTACCCATTGCTATGAACGGCCACGCGCCCTGCCCGACTGGCCGTATAACCTGTTCGCCATGGTACATGGCGCTGACAAGGCGGAAGTTGAAGAAAAGCGCAGCCAAATTACCGATATTCTGGGTGACGCCTGTCGAGCAAAAGACATCCTCTATTCCACACGCATCCTGAAAAAGACCGGGCTGCGCCTGAAAGCGAAAGGCTGAGACCATGTTCCGCCTGACCGAATACATGCACCAGCTCGTCAAACCGACCCCGGTGCGCAAACACCGTCCCGGCCCAGTGAAACCCGTTGTGATCTGGAACCTGACACGGCGCTGCAACCTGAAATGCCGACATTGCTACACCGTCTCGGCGGATGTTGCGTTCCCAGGTGAGCTCAGTCATGAGCAAGCCATGGTAACCCTTGAGGATCTGGGCCATTTTCGCGTCCCGGCCCTGATCCTCTCGGGTGGGGAGCCGCTGGACCGGTTCGATTTCTTCGACATTGCCAAGCGAGCGCGCGAGCTTGTACCGATGCTGGCGCTGTCGACCAACGGCACGCGGATTCATGACGAGACAGCGGACATGATCGCCGATGTAGGCTTTAACTATGTCGGCATCTCGCTGGACGGGATCGGAGCTACCAATGACTGGTTCCGCGGTGTCGAGGGCGCCTTTGCCGATGCGTTGCGCGGGGTACGCGAATGCAAGAAACGCGGTATCAAAGTCGGTCTGCGTTTCTGCCTGACCGAAGGTACGCAACACCACCTGCCCGATCTGCTGCAACTCTGCGATGACGAGGGTGTGGACAAGTTCTACCTTTCTCACCTGGTCTATGCCGGACGTGGCGACAAGAACCGGGGCGAGGATGCCGAACATCTACGTACCCGCAAAGGCCTCGACCTTTTGCTGGAACGGGCTTGGGAAGCTGCGTCAGGTGGACGACCACTGGACATCGTGACCGGCAACAACGATGCCGATGCGGGTTATTTTCTGAACTGGGTGCGCGCGCATTTCGATGCTCAGAGCGAAGCCCATGTGCGAGATCATCTGGCCGCATGGGGTGGTAATTCCAGTGGTTTAGGTGTGGCAAATATCGACAATCTGGGCAGGGTTCACCCTGACACCTATTGGTCGGATTACACAGTCGGCAACGTCAAAACCCAAGCGTTTTCAGAACTCTGGACAAGCGATGACCAGATGTTGGCCATGCTTCGAACCCGACCACGCCCGCTCAAGGGGCGCTGTGGCGCGTGTCAATTAAAGGATGTCTGCGGCGGCAACACCCGTATCAGGGCCTTGCAACTGACGGGCGATCCCTGGGCCGAGGACCCGGCCTGCTACCTGTCAAATGAAGAAATCGGTGTAGACGGCACGGGCGAACGCCTGCAAGTCACACCGTTCCGGGGGAAACGTCATGATCCGGCACATCAATTCTTTTAGAACACTCAAGGTTGGCACACTGTGCTCTTTGCTGCTGGCCGGAACCGCATGGGCGGACGCCCAATCCGATTACGCCGAGCATTGCGCGTCCTGCCACGGTGAAAACCGTCTCGGTGGTGTAGGCCCTGCCTTAATCCCCGAAACGCTGAAACGGATGCGTGGCCCACGTGTGGCCGCTGTGATCGCCGAAGGGCGCACCGCCACGCAGATGCCGGCGTTTTCGCATGAGCTCGACACGTTGCAGATCGAGGAACTGGCGGGCTGGTTGAAATCTCCGCTGGAAACCAACCCGGAATGGGGTGAGGCCGATATCATGGCAAGCCGCACACTGGATGAAGACTACATTGCGGTTGACGCCCCTGTTTGGGCCAGCGACCCGATGAACATCACTCTGGCTGTAGAAACCGGCGACCATCATGTCAGCGTATTGGACGGCGATACCTTCGAAGTCCTGGATCGTTTCGAGACCCCATTTGCCGTTCACGGTGGACCAAAGTTCAGTCCCGACGGGCGGTATGTCTTCATTATGTCTCGCGATGGCTGGGTGCAGAAGTATGACATCTGGGCGCTGAAACAGGTGGGCCGCGTGCGCGCGGGCCTCAATAGCCGCAACATCGCCATGTCCGGCGACGGCAAATGGGTGGCCGTGGCAAATTACCTGCCGAACAGCTTGACCCTACTGTCGACCGAGGACCTTTCTGTTGCACAGGTTATTGAGATCAAAAGTAAAAAGGGAAATCCCAGCCGCGTATCGGCCGTCTATCAGGCCCCACCGCGCGAGAGCTTTGTGCTGGCTTTGAAAGACGTCCCGGAGATCTGGGAGGTCTTCTACGGCGACAACCCACCTCAATCCGGGTTGGGTCACGATTTCCGCATCGAAGGCCAGTTCAAGAACCCCAACCCTTTCCCCGTACGCAAAATCACAACGCCCGACTATCTGGACGATTTCTTCTTTGACCAGAGCTATGAATACGTCATGGGCGCCTCGCGCGATGGCAAAGGCGGTCAGGTAATCGACTTGGTGATCGGTCAGAAAGTGGCTGATTTGGATCTGCCGGGGATGCCGCACTTGGGTTCGGGTATTACGTGGAAGCACAGCGACACCACAGTAATGGCCACGCCGCATCTGACCGACGGCACAGTCTCGGTGATTGACATGGAGACATGGGAGACCGTCAAGCGAATCAAGACCGAAGGCCCAGGTTTCTTTATGCGCAGCCATGAGAATTCGCCTTACGTCTGGGCCGATGTGTTCTTTGGCCCTAACAAGGACGCCATGCATGTGATCGACAAGCAAAGTCTTGAAATCGTAAAGACTCTGCGTCCGGCTCCCGGCAAAACCGTTGCCCACGTCGAATTTACCAAGGACGGCAGCTATGCGCTGGTGTCGATTTGGGAAGATGACGGCGCGGTGATCGTTTACGATGCGCAAACGCTGGAAGAAGTCCGCCGCCTGCCGATGCGCAAACCCTCGGGGAAATACAATGTCTGGAACAAGATCACATTCTCAGAAGGCACCAGCCACTGATGAAAAATGGCCGGTCTGGAAACTGGCCATTTTGCTCTATCCGGCCACGGCGTTGACCGTGGCCATCAACTTGTTTTTGGCAGGGTTGATCCTACACAGTGCGGGTTTCGGTGCGATTGGACCGGTACCTGCAATCCTGTGGTCGTTACCGCTGGGCATACCTGCTTCCTGGCTTGCCGGACGTTGGGTGCGTGGCCTAATGGATGAAGCCGACGGATAGGTCCCAAATTTTCTGAAACCTGACCTAAGTCAAGTATCCGTCAGAGAGAATCCCGTAGAACTCACGAAAGACTGCCGAGTTGGATTCTCCATGCCTGCCCGTAACCTTATGCACACTTTCCCTGTCCGCGTTTCACGCGCGGCGTGTGCGCTGGCAGGCATTTTCCTTCTGTTGTTACAAATGCTTGGCCCGGCGCTGGCGAGTCCCGGGGAAAGCATGTGGGTGGAGATCTGCTCGGAGGCAGGCGCGGTCTGGGTCGAGGTCGACCTTGAAGAGGACAGCAACGACCCAGCTGCGCCATGCCCGAAATGTGCGGATTGCGCACTTTGCGCTGTGACGACGGCGGCGCCGCTGCCCGAGGTCCCTGTGTTGTCGCAGGCTGGAAATGTACAGATTGTACGCGCTGGAAACCGGGACCTGTGCGATTTGTACCACTCGAAACGATTGTGGCCCGAAACCCGAGGCCCTCCGTTTGCGTCCCAAGATAAAACCGAACGCGCCCTGCGCGCGTCCATGGCGTCAATCCAAATTTCCGGAGGTGCGCCGTGGTCGTAAGTCGCGCAATCCATTTCCTGCTGGCCCTTACTCTGTCCTGCCTGATCGCGATCAGCGCCCGTGCCGACAGCCTCGCCAGTTTCCTGCCCGATCTGAGCCCCGCCGATTTGGCGCCTGGTGCCGATGCTTTTGGCCCGGTCCGCGAGGACATAAAAGTCGCCCCTGTTCTGAAGGGGGGCGAAACCGTCGCCTGGGCCTTCCTGACCTCTGATTTTGTTGGAACCACCGGGTATTCTGGCAAACCCATCCATGTGGTCGCGGCTATCGACGACGATGCTGTTCTGACTGGCGTGCAGCTGGTCAAACACTCGGAACCCATTGTTCTGATCGGTATTCCCAACTCTCGCATGGTTGAACTGACCGAAGGTTACACCGGGCTTGACCTCAAGATTGAAGCCGAGACGGGTGGTGAGGGGCATGACCTCGACATCATCTCGGGCGCCACCGTCACGATCATGGTGATCGACGACAGCCTTGTGCGCGGCGGTATCAAGGTGGCCCGCGCACTGGGTCTGGGCGGTCTGTCACCGTTGCAGGCCGATGGTCCAAAGCGCGAAGTCGATATGGCGAAGAGCGCTCTCTATGACTGGGCAACCCTTTCGGGTGACGGTTCGATCCGCCGACTGACGCTGGATGTAGGCCAGGTCAACGCGGCCTTTGAAGCGACGGGCGATCAGCGCGCCATCAAGCGCCCCGAACCTGGTGAGCCGGAAGACACATTCATCGACATGCACGTAGCGCTGGTCTCGGTTCCTTCGATCGGCAAGTCCCTGTTGGGCGAGGCTGAATATGAAAACCTGACCGAATGGCTGAACGAAGGCGAACAGGCCATTCTGGTTCTGGGGCGCGGGGACTATAGCTTTAAAGGCTCAGGTTATGTTCGCGGTGGGATTTTCGACCGGATTCAGCTGATACAGGGCGACAATTCGGTTCGTTTCTTCGACAAGCAGCAACGGCGACTGGGCAAGGTTGCAGCGCCTGATGCCCCGAGCTTTGTCGAACTGGACATCTTCAAGATCCCGGCAGATGCCGAGTTCGACCCGACCGAACCGTTCCGCCTGCAACTGCTGGTGCAACGTGCGGTAGGTGCGGTGGAAAAGATCTTTCTGACCTTCGATCTGGGCTACAAACTGCCCGAGCAATACCTGCTACCAGTTGCGGCCCCCACCGTTGTCGATGACGCCACCGGCGAAGCTGCTGCCAAAGCCGCTCTGTGGAAACGTATCTGGAAGGACCGCACGGTTGAGATTGCCGGTTTGGGTTTCATGCTGCTGGTGCTGACCGCCACGTTCTTCTTCCAGTTCCACGCCACCATGAATGCGCGGGTCTTCTACTGGTTTCGCATCGGTTATCTGACAATGACACTGTTCTTCATCGGATGGTACGCCAATGCCCAGTTGAGCGTCGTGAACCTGATGGCACTGGCGGGCAGCTTGCGAACCGGCTTCTCGTGGGATGCCTTCCTGCTGGATCCGCTGGTGTTCATTCAATGGTTTGCCGTCGCTGCCGCCCTGCTGTTCTGGGGTCGTGGCGCCTATTGCGGCTGGTTGTGCCCGTTCGGTGCCTTGCAAGAACTGACCAACAAGATCGCACGCGCTCTGAAAGTACCGCAATGGACCCTGCCCTGGGGCCTGAATGAACGCCTCTGGCCTGCGAAATACATGATCTTCCTTGGCCTGTTTGGCCTGAGTTTTGTCTCGATCCCATTGGCCGAAACCTATGCCGAGATTGAACCGTTCAAGACCGCGATCATTCTGAAATTCATGCGCGACTGGCCTTTCGTGGTCTTTGCGCTGGCTTTGCTGGTGATCGGTCTGTTCATTGAACGCTTTTACTGTCGCTACCTCTGCCCGCTGGGCGGTGCGCTGGCGATCCCTGCCCGTGTCCGCATGTTCGACTGGCTGCGCCGCTACAAAGATTGCGGCACGCCTTGTCAGACCTGCGCCAACGAATGCCCCGTTCAGGCAATCCACCCAACCGGTGAGATCAACCCGAACGAGTGCGTCACCTGCCTGCATTGTCAGGTGCTCTACCAGTCCGAGACCAAGTGTCCCGTCGTCATCCGCCAGCTGAAACGGCGGGGCAAGACGGGGTCGGTTCAACCGAAAACCCCTCTCGGACAACCACCGGCGAACCATCCGAACGCCAAACCGCAAACCGTTTCCTAAAGGAGGAACGATCATGTCGGAACATGACAAGAAACTAACCGTCACACGCCGCGGGATGCTGGGTGCAACCGCAACCGGCGCCGTGCTGGCCGGGACCGGTCTGGGCTCGACCCTGATGACCGCGAAACAGGCCAGCGCTGCAGCCAATGCGAACTTGCAGCCTGGCGAGCTGGACGAGTATTACGGCTTCTGGTCCTCGGGTCAGACCGGTGAACTGCGTATCCTGGGCTTCCCGTCCATGCGCGAACTGATGCGGGTTCCGGTATTCAACCGCTGCTCGGCCACAGGTTGGGGTCAGACCAACGAGTCGCTGAAGATCATGACCGACGGTCTGCTGCCGGAAACCAAGGAGTTCCTCGCCAAGCGTGGCATGAAAACCTATGACAACGGCGACCTTCACCACCCGCATATGTCGTTCACTGACGGCACCTATGACGGCCGCTATCTGTTCATGAACGACAAGGCCAACACCCGCGTCGCTCGTGTACGCTGCGATGTGATGAAGTGCGACAAGATCACCGAAATCCCGAACGCCAAGGCGATCCACGGGCTGCGTCCGCAAAAATTCCCGCGCACCGGTTATGTCTTTGCCAACGGTGAAGATGAAACTCCGCTGGTCAATGATGGCACAGTGCTGGATGATCCGTCGCAATACGTGAACATCTTCACCGCGCTGGATGGCGACACCATGGAAGTGGCATGGCAGGTGATTGTGTCGGGTAACCTCGACAACACCGACTGCGACTATCAGGGCAAATACGCCTATTCGACCTCGTACAACTCGGAAATGGGTATGAACCTGGCCGAGATGACTGAGAACGAACTGGACCACGTTGTTGTATTCAACCTCGCGGAAATCGAAAAAGGCATCGAGGCTGGCGACTATCAGGAGCTGAAAGGCGTCAAGGTTCTGGACGGTCGTAAGGGTCAGAACAAGAAGTATACCCGCTACATCCCGATCCCGAACTCGCCCCACGGCATCAACACCGCGCCTGACGGCAAGCACGTCTGCATCAACGGTAAGCTGTCGCCGACCGTGTCGATCATGGACGTTACCAAGCTGGACGCTCTGTTCGAAAGCGATGCCGACCCGCGGTCCTGCATCGTGGGTGAACCGCAGCTGGGCCTTGGCCCGCTTCACACCGCATATGATGGTCAGGGCAACGCGTTCACCACGCTGTTCCTGGACAGTCAGATCGTGAAGTGGAACATCGACAAGGCAATCGAAGCTTACGGTGGCGCTGATGTCGACCCGATCATCTCGAAGGTCGATGTGCACTATCAGCCGGGCCACAACTCGACTTCCATGGGTGAAACCAAGGATGCCGACGGCAAATGGCTGATTTCGATGAACAAGTTCTCGAAAGACCGGTTCCTGAACACGGGTCCGCTGAAGCCCGAGAACGAGCAGCTGATCGACATCTCAACCGACGAGATGAAAGTGGTTCACGACGGCCCGACCTTTGCCGAGCCGCATGACTCGATCATCGTTCGCAGCGACATCGTTAACCCGGTCAACGTCTGGGATCGCAACGACATCACTTGGGAAGACGCCCGCAAACAGGCCGAAGCCGATGGCATCGATCTGGAAGAAGGCGCCGAAGAACCCATCCGTGATGGCAACAAGGTGCGGGTCTACATGACTTCGCAGGCACCGACCTTCAGCCTTGAGAAGTTCACCGTCAAACAGGGTGATGAAGTAACTGTCTACATCACCAACCTGGATGACGTGGACGACGTGACCCACGGCTTCTGCCTGGGCAACTACGGCATCGCGATGGAAGTTGCGCCGCTGGCGACAGCCTCGGTCACCTTCACTGCCGACCGTCCGGGCGTGCACTGGTTCTACTGCCAGTGGTTCTGCCACGCGCTGCACATGGAAATGCGCGGCCGGATGCTGGTCGAGCCGCAGGGGGCATAACCCATGCGTTGGCCCCTGCTCATACCGCTCCTGCTCGGCTCGCCCCTTTGGGCGGCGGACTGGGATGTGCCCAACCGGGCGGGGGCCATCAGCGAGATACTGGCGCAGGCGGCGGATGGGGACACCCTCCGCCTGAGCCCCGGTGTTTACACCGAAACCCTGGTTCTGGACCGGCCCGTCACCATCGACGGGCTGGGACAGGCCACTATTGACGGACAAGGCGCGGGCAGCGTCATCACAGTGACCGGACCCGGCGTGACCGTGCGCGGTCTGACGGTGATCGGCTCGGGCTCGAGCCATGACGGGATCGACAGTGGTATCCAATTGACCAAGACGGCCAAAGCGCCGGTGGTCGAAGATAACGTGCTGCTGGGAAATCTCTATGGCGTCGACATTCATGGTGCCAAGGACAGCATCGTACGTGGCAACCGGATCGAAGGCCGCCAAGACCAGCGGATGAATGACCGCGGCAATGGCGTCTACGTCTGGAATGCACCCGGCGCGGTGGTTGATGGCAATGATATCCGGTACGGTCGTGACGGGATCTTTGTGAACTCGTCCAAGAAAAACACCTTCACCAACAACCTGTTCCGCGATCTACGTTTCGCGGTGCATTACATGTATGCAGACGACTCGGTCGTCAGCGACAATGTCTCGATTGGGAATGATCTGGGCTATGCGGTGATGTTCACGACCAATGTGACCGTGGCCAACAATGTCTCGATCGGTGACCGTGAACATGGCGTGATGCTGAACTATGCCAACAAAAGCGTCATCACCGGCAACGTGGTGAAAGGTGCCAAGGAAAAATGCACCTTCCTCTATAACTCCAACAAGAACGAATTCACCGACAACTGGTTCCAGGGTTGCGGCATCGGCATTCACTTTACCGCCGGCAGCGAACGCAACCGCATTGTTGGCAATGCCTTTGTCGGCAACCGGACACAGGTGAAATACGTCTCGACCAAATGGGTCGAGTGGTCCGAAGACGGACGCGGCAATTACTGGTCTGATTTTGCCGCTTATGATGTGGATGGCAACGGCATCGCCGATGCCCCTTATCGCCCCAATGACAGTATGGACCATGTGCTGTGGACCCAACCCGCAGCCAAACTTCTGCTCGGCTCTCCTGCCGTGCAACTGGTGCGCTGGTCGCAATCGGCATTCCCGGCTCTGCTGCCGGGTGGCGTGATCGACAGCAACCCATTGATGCAAGCCCCTGAACCCCCAGCAATGAAAAAGGTGCCTCATGACGGATAAGGCCCTGACGATCGAAAGCGTCTGCAAGGACCGTGGCAAGACCCGCGTTCTTGACGATATCACCCTCTCTCTCGCCCCCGGTCAGCGTGTTGCGCTGCTGGGCCATAACGGCGCGGGCAAATCTACTCTGATCAAATCCATCCTCGGCCTGACGCCGATCAATTGCGGAGCAATTCAGATCGGCGACTCGCTCCCCGGCAGTGCACGTGCACGTCGGGATACGGCTTATCTGCCCGAGGCGGTCTCGTTCCATCCCGCATTGACCGGGCGCGAGCAATTGACCCTGTTTGCGCAGCTTTCCGGTGAGAAAGCCGATATTCCCGGACTTCTGGAACGCGTTGGCCTCAGCGACGCGCTGGACCGCCGCATCGGAGCCTATTCCAAAGGCATGCGGCAACGTCTGGGACTGGCACAGGTACTGCTGGGTCAGCCCAAAGTGGCGCTGCTGGATGAACCGACATCCGGTTTGGATCCGATCTCACGGCAGGACCTCTACGCCATCATCGACGAACTGGCCGCGCAGGGCACAGCCGTCCTGATCGCGTCCCACGCCCTGACCGAGGTCGAAGCCCGCACCGACCGCATCGCCATCATGCGCAAGGGGAAGATGGTCGCTGATGACACGTTGAGCAATTTGTCAGCTCTGGCTGGCCTGCCGATCCGCCTGCGGGTCCGCGCCAGCGACAACCCCGACGCACTCGCCGCTGAACTGGGCGGCAACCGGATCAACGGGGCTGCGGTTGAACTTCTCTGCGCACCCGATGACAAGATGGAGGCCCTGCGCCGCATCGCCGGACTGGGCGACGCAGTGGCGGATGTCGAAATGACGCCGCCCAAGCTGGAAGACCTCTATCGTCATTACGCCCAGGAGGATTTGCAATGACTCGCTTCCTCGCCATAACCCGCACTGAAATGCTAATCCTGCGCCGCAACCGTTGGCTGCTGATGGCTACGCTGATCATGGTGCTGTTTGCGCTGGCGCTGACTTTCGCAGGCAGCGCGCCAACTGGCACATTGGGAGTCGACATGTTGACCGTCTCGGTCGCGTCGATGACCACGCTGTCAGTCTATCTTGCGCCGTTGTTGGCGCTGATGATCGCCTTTGATGCCATCGCCGGTGACGTGGATCGCGGCAGCCTGTCGCTGCTGCTGTCCTACCCTGCGGGGCGCGGTGAAATCCTGTTGGGCAAGTTCACCGCCCACCTGGCCGCATTGGCTTTTGCCATGACCGTCGGCTTTGGCACGGCAGGCGCGGTTGCGGCTTGGTTCGGCGGCGCTGGCCCGGAAAGCCTGATCGCACTGGCCCGCCTCATCCTCACATCCATTCTGCTGGGCGCCGTTTTTTTGGCGCTGGGTTACCTGCTGTCTGCTCTGGCCAGGGGCGCCACGGCAGCGGCAGGCCTGTCGGCCGGGCTCTGGCTGGTTTTTGTCGTCCTCTATGATCTGGGCCTGTTGGGGGCCGTCGTCATGGATAAGGACGGCACCTTCACTCAATCCGTCTTTCCATGGGTGATGGTAGCCAACCCGGCCGACGCATTCCGTCTGTGGAACATTGCTGCGACCGAAGGTGTGGCTATGGCCTCTGGCATGACCGGAGCCGCGCAGGCCCTGCCCGTCTGGGCCGCGCCTGCCTCGCTGCTGATCTGGCCGGTGCTTGGTTTCATCCTCGCCCGCGCCGCATTCCGGAAGGTCGAGCCATGAAGCACCTTGCCGTGATTGCACTGGTCGCCCTGAGCGCCTGCAAAGAGGAGCAGATCGCCGCCCCCGATCCTGTCGATCTGACCCCGGATGCACTAAGCTTCTTCTGCCAGATGAACATCGCTGAACATGGCGGACCAAAAGGCCAGATCCATCTCGAAGGCTACCCTGCCCCTTTGTTCTTTGCACAGGTGCGTGACATGGTGGCTTATCTCAAAAGCCCCGAGCGGGATGCCCGGATTACCGCCGTCTATGTCAGTGACATGGGTGTCGCGCCAAATTGGCAGCAGCCCGGTATTTCAAATTGGATACACGCCGGCGGAGCGACTTTTGTGGTCGGCGCAAACGTCGCCGGCGGCATGGGCGCGCGTGAAGTCGTGCCATTTGCCGACCCTTCGGATGCCGAAGCGTTCATCGGCCAACACGGGGGCACATCGTTGTCCTTGACCGACATACCGGATGTCGAGGTTCTGGGCCCCGTCGATTTGGATCTGAAATTGGAGACGCCAGCATGACCCATCTGTCCCGCCGTCGGTTTCTGACCATCTCGGCCGCTTGTGCTGCTCTCCCGGCAGGCACAATGGCAGCACCTGTTGCACATTGGCGCGGTACTGCGTTGGGTGCCGCAGCCAGCCTAAGGCTGGAAGGACTAACCGATAAACAAGCCGGACCCGTGATTTCAGCTGTTGAAGCCGAAGTAACCAGGTTGGAGAACATCTTTAGCCTCTACCGCCCCAACTCAGAGATCTGCCGATTGAATCGGGACGGCTTTCTTGCGGCACCAGCCCCAGAACTTCTGAACGTGCTTAGCCTGTGCTCGGCCCTTCACAACGCCACTGATGGCGTATTCGACCCCACAATTCAGCCTCTCTGGGCTGCGCTGGCGACCGGTGCGAGTACTGAAGACATCTTGTCGGCCCGCGAAACGATTGGGTGGAACAAGGTTTCCGTCCAAACAGACGCAATTCAGCTACCCAAGCCGGGCCTTTCGGGCCTAACACTCAATGGCATCGCCCAAGGGGCCATAACAGACCGAATTGCCGCCCTACTTGCATCGCATGGCTTGCGCGACGTGTTAGTCAACATGGGAGAGATCGTCGCCAGTGGCCAGCGCGCCGACGGACGTGACTGGCGTGTAGGCGTGACCGGCCCGAACCGCGATGTCATAAAGCGCGTTGAACTTCGGGACAGAGCCATCGCCACATCGGATGCCAAAACTCTCATGCTGACTGATGCACAAGGGCATATCCTGAATCCAAACGGCGGTGAACTGCATCACCAGATTCTATCCGTATCGGCGCCCGATGCGGCCCTTGCGGACGGTCTGTCCACTGCCTTGTGTGCGATTCCAACGGAGCGCCACGACGTGGTTTTGAAACAGTTTCCGGGCTCCAGTCTAGAGATGTGTATCTGACTTCAAACGCCGGTTGGATTGCAACAATGAGCTTTTCGACCGGCGAAAAAAGAACATGACCAGATCGCAGGTGAACCCTCACCTTTGGTGTTATCGGCAAATGCTGGTGAATGGCGGAGAGACAGGGATTCGAACCCTGGAGACGGTTTCCCGCCTACACACTTTCCAGGCGTGCGCCTTCGACCACTCGGCCACCTCTCCGTGCCGGCGTTGTTTGGACCATAGAAACTGGATTTGCAAGGGCCGATTGCAATGAAATGAAGCCTCTCAGGTGAAAAACAAATTTCCGGTTTCGGCACTAAACTCTTGCGCTGCTATACCGTCGCCGCAGGATCAATCCACTGGTTCAGAGCTCGTCCCCGTCACCCGCATCCAGATCCGTTTCGGTCAGTTCAACAGGCTGTGCTTTTTCGTCGGTTTCGCGCGGCTCTGGCGGCGTCTGAGCCGGTTTCTCAGCCGCCTCGCCCGAACTGCGTAGCACCTCGGCATTGCGCAGCCAGACATCGCGCTGAGCAAACGGAATCTCGATACCCTCGTTCACGAACCGCTGGTTGATTTCGTGATTCATGTCCGATTTTACGCTCAGCACCCAATTCACATCGCGCAAGATGGCCCGGATTTCGAAATCCAGCGAGTCCGCTCCGAAGCCCTGAAATACAACGCTGGGCGCAGGATTGGCCAGCACCATGGGATGAGCATTCGCAATCTCACCCAAAATGGTTTCGACCTTGCGCGTGTCGGTTCCGTACGCCACACCGACCGGCACGATCACACGCCCGATCGTGTTGCCGCGCGTATAATTCGTGACCACTCCGCTGATCAAATCTGAATTCGGCACAATCACATCGGTTCGGTCAAACGTCTCGATCCGCGTGGAACGGACCGAGATGTCGCGGACATACCCCATCATTCCGTTCACATCGATCCAATCGCCTTTGGAAATCGGACGCTCGACCAGCAAAATAATTCCAGATACGAAGTTGGAAACGATGGTTTGCAATCCGAAGCCGATACCAACGGACAGTGCACCCGCTACGATCGCCAGTGACGAAAGATCAAACCCGGCCACCATGATCGCTGCCAACGCAGCAAGGAATATGCCGACGTACCCGGTGCCCGCAACGATGGCATTCTGTCCACCGGGATCAATACTGGTCTTTGGCAAAAGGGAATTGCGCAGCCCCCCCTGAACCAGACGAGTCAGCGTGTAACCGATGACAAAGACAGCGACAAAGACCATGAAATTGCTGGGGGAAATCGTCACGCCGCCGATATCGAACCCCAGAAGCAGACGCGCCCAGGCTTCGAGCAGGTCCGTTTCCCGCGCCCCCCAGTAGATCGCAAGCAAAGGAAGCGAGAGAATTGCCAATGCGAACCCAACCAGAACAGAGAACAAAGAGTCTTTGGCCGCCTCGCCCTGCCCTGTGATCCATCCGTAAACAAGACTGAAGAACCGTTGCACAATGATGATCGCGGCTATCAGGACGAGAGTCTTGACCGCCGGAAACACAATCGCTTCGGCAGCATTGATATATCCAAACGCTGCCAAAATCGGTGTGGCAATCCCAAGCAGAAACAAAGCCCGGCGGAGGAATTCAACAAGCTGGCTGAACCCGGCTAGACGCGAAGGGGTTTCGGCGATCGCCGGATCGGTGTATTGCGGCGATTGCCGGATCTGGCGGACGCGCAGCAGCAGCAGCGCCGTCACTACAACAACCGGAAACCCGACAACTGCGCGCGTTGCATCCGAGATATTCTCGATCTGCTCGAACAGGATTGCCAATTCATGAAGGATCAGCATTCCCGCCAGTAGATCGATATAGACGCGAAGCTCGATAATTTTTTGGGCGGATACTCTGCTGAAACCCTGTGTGGCCCCCATCAGATAAATCTGTCGACCGATCCAGTCGAAATAGAAGATCGTCGCTGCCCAGAATGGGATATTCTGGAACAGAAGCGTCCCCCGCAGCCCCAAAACACCGGTCAACATGACTGCTTGGACGAATGCCCAAACTCCTAACCAGGGCAGGATAATCCGCAGAAGTGAAATGACAAACGTCCAGACTCCGCTGCCACTTCCCCCAAAACGCCGCAGGTAATCGCCGCCCTTTTCCGACCAGCTACGCCCGTAAAGCAGAAGCACACTTGCGACAGCCAGTAAGAACACGATTCCAAGGGCACGTTCACGCATCTGCTCACGCACGACGTCAGAGCGCAGGTTCTTTATGGTTTCGTTCCAAAGGCTGCGAACGGCCTCTGTCACATCTATCCAAGCTGGTCGCCAATACGCGGGATTTAATGGCGATGGGTCCCGCTGCAACAGCTCCTTCGTTTGGCGTTTCCGAATGATCTGATCAATCTCGCTTATCAAACCGTTTGCGCGGGTATAGGCCTCTTCCGAGATGATCCGCGGCACCCGCAAACCGTTGAGCTGGTTTTCAAGGTGCTCGCGCAGCTTGGAAATATCTTCGGGTTCGCTACCGCCGTCTTCGGGCTTGGGCCCCAGCGCCTTGATTTGATTTTCCAGCGTTTGGATACGCTCAGTATTGGCGCTGCGCGCCTTGTTAAAGTCTTCGCGGTAACCGTTTATTTCTGAACGTAAATTTTCAAGTGAAGCATTCGAGGCCCGGTTGGTCTCGATCACCGCTTCGGCGCGGTCCGCCGTACTGATCCATCCTTTGTAATAGTCGCTTTGCCGATCCGTCAGCTGGGCAGAGGCCACTCCACCCAGCCCGAAAAGGCAAAATGTCAGAAGGATCAGAAACAGGCGGACCTGTCGCAACATCACACGTCCTCGAACACGCCGGGGATACTGCGAGGCGCCTCTGTCATCCAGTCAGGCACAGGCAACTCTTTTTCCCGCAGAAATTCCGGATTGAACAGTTTGGACTGATAGCGGGTGCCATAATCGCACAGGATCGTCACGATTGTATGACCCGGGCCAAGATCCTTGGCCAGACGCACCGCACCGGCCATGTTGATCGCGGTCGAACCGCCCATAACCAAACCTTCTTCGCGGAGTAGATCAAAGATATAAGGCAACGCCTCGTTGTCGGTGACCTGATACGAGAAATCGGGGGTAAACCCTTCCAGGTTTTTCGTAACCCGAACCTGACCGATGCCTTCAGCGATCGAGCTGCCCTCCATCGCGATCTCGCCGGTGGTATAGTAGGAAAAGAGGCCAGCACCCATCGGATCAGCCAGCCCGATTTTGACGCCCTTGGGCTGTAGTGCGTCGGCCACACCGGCCAGTGTCCCGCCTGAGCCTACAGCGCAAACGAAACCATCGACTTTCCCGCCAGTTTGTTCCCAGATTTCAGGGCCGGTCGTTTCCACGTGCGACTGGCGGTTGGCGACATTGTCGAACTGGTTCGCCCAAATCGCTCCGTTGGGCTCTGTCTGAGCCAGCTCCTCGGCCAGTCGGCGCGAGTAGTGCACAAAGTTGTTGGGATTGCGGTAAGGCGCGGCCGGAACCTGCACCAGCTGAGCCCCAGCCAACCGCAGCATGTCTTTCTTTTCTTCCGACTGCGTTTCCGGGATCACAATGACCGTCTTGAACCCCATTGAGGCCCCGACCAGCGCCAGCCCAATGCCGGTATTGCCCGCTGTGCCTTCAACGATCGTGCCGCCCGGCTTCAGGTCTCCGCGCGCGACAGCATCACGGATGATATACAGCGCCGCGCGATCCTTGACGGACTGGCCCGGATTCATGAACTCGGCTTTCCCAAGTATCTCGCATCCGGTTTCCTCGCTGATGCGACGCAGACGGATCAGGGGTGTTTTGCCAACTGCGTCGGCCAGGTCTCGTGCAATGCGCATGGCGCCCTCTTGTCGTTTGGTATCGCAGAAGATTTACAGGTGCCCCGCCATAACCACAAGCGGCGATAGCTATGCCCTCAATCCGTCGCGGTGCCGCGCCAGCCAGTGCGCCACCGCCAACAGTGGCAGGTCCTTGAAAACGTGACCATCCACCATTTCCATAAATTCGTCGTATGGAAGGATTTTGCTACGAATGTCTTCGCCTTCGGAAGCCAGTCCGCCGCCGCTGACTGTTTCCGTCAAGTCCGCAAGCCCCACATAAAGATTAACATATTCGGTCGAAGATCCGGTTGATGAATAAGCACCGCCGGCAAAGTGCAGCGCGTTCAGCACCAGACCCGCCTCCTCCAAAGACTCGCGATGCGCGGCTTGTTCTGGTGTTTCGCCGGGGTCGATCATGCCGGCAATTGTCTCCCAAATCCAGGGTTCAGGGTCATCCATCAAATAGGCCGGGGCACGGAACTGTTCCACCAGCAAAACAGTGTCGCGAACTGGGTCATAGGGCAGCACGATCACCGCGCTGCCCTGCATCAATGCACTGCGCTTAAGGGTCGGCCCCATGGTTCCGTCATAAAGTCGGTGCTGCAATTCGATCTCGTCAACGCCGAAGTAATCGATATATGCGCGCCGGTGTTTATGAACGATAACGTCTTTCGCTGTGTCCCGAGTGTCACCGGTTCGTCGAGCGCGCGCTGTTAGCTTCGCCCAGGCACGCATACGAATGGAGGGGAAGCAACGCGCAATTGTGGCGGCATCGACCTTGCCATAGTAGGCCATCACCTCTTCTGCGGCCAGCAAAGTAACCGCTCCCCACGCATCGACCCAATCGGTCAGAGACCATCGCGGACCTGGCCGCCACAAACCGGGTTCGGGAAAAAACACCTGAGCGTTTTGAGCTGTACCGTCAGACAGCGTGACCAATTGAGTTTGCAGATCGTAATCGAATCCGCCCTCGTAATAGGCCAGGCGGTCCAGATCTTCTTGGGTCAAGCCTTGCGCCAGAACACCTTCTGCTGTGCCACCCTTGTCAGCAACGATCATTGGAAAAATCTGATCCATCACCGCATGAACTGAATGGTCGGCCAACGTGGCCTGAGCAATGGAAAGATCGCCAGATGCCCGACCCAGAACAAGTTCGAGCAAGGGAACATGTCGCAGTGTTCCGTAAAAAAACAGATCAGGCAAAGCTTTGAGCCTCGTTATTGAAAGGAGATTTTACCGCCAGCGGCGCGACGCTTCTTCAGACATCAACCCGGCTACAAGAGCACCGATTGCAAGTGTCCAGAGGATTTCCGGCACTAACAATTGTTGACCAAATCCCACACCAAGTTTGAAAATGGCCAGTACCGCTTCGAATGGACCATCGAAACGATTTCGCATGGCCAACCGGAACATTTCGTATGTGCCCTGAACAAACAAGCCCCAAAACACTAAAGACGCGATCCCTGTCAGCCCGTTGTTGATGGCGGCAGTCCACCCCCGGCCAGCGCGCTTGCCCATGATGACCCAGCCGCAGGCCAGCCCCAGACCCATGTTCACGAAGGTGAAATAGCCATAGTCTTTCCCCGGTTCACCATTGTCGATGATCATGCCAGACACAATGAACCCCACCACCATAAGACAGACAGCGGCGACAAGACGTGTGGCAGTAGGCATTCGAGAGGTTCCGTTCGTTAACTCGGTTTCGCTATAGTGATCTGTGTCACATCGCAATTACCGGTGTCAAAGGCTGCGCCGCAGGCGGTCAAATAATAATTCCACATGCGGCGAAAACGCTCGTCAAAGCCCAAATCTGCGATCTGATCCCATTTGTCGTTGAAAGTATCGTACCAGCGGCGCAGGGTCAGATCGTAGCTTTTGCCGAATTCCTTTGACCGGATAACGTCCAGACCCGCCTGACTTATATGTTCTTTCAGGACTGTCGGAGCCGGCAACATACCTCCCGGGAAAATATATTTCTGAATGAAATCAACGCCGTTCTTGTAAATATCCCACCGGTGGTCAGCGACGGTGATGATCTGCAACGTTGCCTGTGATCCTGGCTTCAGCCGGTCGCGCACAGTATCAAAGAAGACAGGCCAGTACTTTTGCCCAACAGCTTCGAACATCTCGATCGAGGCAATGCCGTCATATAGCCCCCGCTCATCTCGATAATCCTGAAGCTTAAACTGAACTTGATCGGAAAGCCCTGCCTTTTCAATGCGTTCCTGCGCAAACTTCAACTGCTCCTGACTAAGTGTCAGTCCGGTCACACGCAGACCCCGCTCTTTGGCGGCAAACTCAGCAAACCCGCCCCATCCGCAGCCGATTTCCAGTACGTGATCGCCGGGCTGCGCGCCCATTTCGTCGATCAGACTGGCGTATTTAGCGGTTTGCGCGTTTTCGAGGCTTTCCTGACCGCTTTTGAAAATGGCGCTGGAATAGGTCATCGTTTCGTCCAACCACAGACCATAAAACTCATTGCCCAGGTCATAGTGGTACGAGATGTTTTTTTTCGCCTGTGAACGGTTGTTGCGATGCAACCAGAAACGCAATCTTTCATAAGCCCGGACCAGGAATTTTCCGGTAAAGTCGTCATAGACCGTTTCCGTGCCCAGATGCACCAGATCCATGAATGACCGCAAATCCGGAGTGCTCCATTCACCTTCTAGATAGGCATCGGAGAACCCAAGCTCACCTTCTCGTACAAGGCGGGCAAAGACTTCGGGATCGTGTATATCCACGCGCGCGACTGGGCCCGGATCGGGTGCTTTAGCCCGAAATACACGACCGTCCGGCAATGCAATATCCAGCTGCCCACAGTTGATCCGCGTGATCATCTTGAACACTTGTGCGAAATATCTTGGCAGGTTTTCCTGCCCGTCCGTGGTAGTCAGAACCATCCGCTCTCCCCTTTGTGGTCCTGTATTTAGGCTAAGACGGGATTTTGTTTCTGGCAAGTTTTCAGTTCCTTACTGGTTTTTCGCCGATTGATAGAGGGTCAGAGCCCGATTGCGACCTTCGGCCAAATCAACCACTGGCTGAGGGTAATTGTCAGTTGCGCTCATGCCCCAGGATCGAGGAACAGCATCGAAATAGGCCAAGGCACTGTCCGGCGGGTTTTTCTGACCTTCGGCAATCCATGCCTGCAGGTAGGCCGAGTTCGGATCGAACCGTTTCCGCTGGGTTTCAGGGTTGAAAATCCGAAAAAACGGAGCGGCATCGGGCCCCGATCCCGCCACCCATTGCCAACCCATCGCGTTTGCGGCCGGGTCCCAGTCGGTCAGGCATTCGGCGAACCAGTTCATCCCGATCCGCCAATGCGTCATCAGATGTTTTGTCAGAAAACTGGCCACGACCATGCGCGCCCGGTTGTGCATGCGCCCGGTCACGTACATTTGACGCAAACCTGCATCGACCAAAGGCACACCGGTACGCGCCTGCCGCCACGCCCTTACTTCAGAGGTGTCGGGATCAGTTTGCCAGGGAAAACTGTCCCAATCCTGCTTCCAGTTGTCGGTCAGGATGTGAGGCCAATTGTACATCAGGTGGTAGGCGAATTCGCGCCACGCCAGCTGTCGCAGATACACATCGGTCCCGGGCGCGCCCAGAACGCTGGCCCTTTGAACTCCATGCCAGATTGTCCTCGGACTGATCTCGCCCAGAGACAGGTATTCCGACAGGTTCGACGTTCCGTCTTCGTCCACCCTGTCTCTCCGCTCGGAATACGTTCCGATATGATCCAGAAACCGATCCAGTTTGTCCTGAGCCGCTTCCTCTCCGGGACTGACAAAAGGACGAACGATTGATCCGCCGCGTTGCATGCCTCGGAACAAATCCCATGTGTCCAATGTCTCCGACACGGGCCAACTAGACGGGGCCATCAATTTGGACGGAGATGGTAATGGAGGCAAAACCTCACGGGACTGGACCGCACGCCACATAGGTGTGAAAACCCGAAAAGGCTGCCCATCTTTTGTGGCAACCTGCCAGGGTTCAAACAACAGATGACCGGCAAAGGACCGGGCTTGAACACCCTGTTGAGTCAAGTTCGTTTTGACCCGCCTATCCCGCTCGATCGACAACGGATCATAGGCGCGCGACCAGTAAACGGCGCCAGCGCCGGTTTCTGCAACCAGATCACGCAACACCACGAGCGGGTCGCCTCGGCGCAGGATCAGGCGACTACCACGGCGCGCAAGAGATTTGGCAAAAGCTTCGAGCCCCAAACCCAGTCGCCATTTCGGCGCACTGCCCAGACGCTGCGCGTGATCATCCAAAATGAAAACCGGCAGAACAGGTCGGCCACAGCGAACGGCGACATCCAATGCCGGATGATCCGACAGACGCAGATCACGTCTGAACCATAGAATTATCGGAGTTTGATCGACCGCCATTTTTGCCCCACCTTTTCCTTTGACTTACGCGGCAGGGCGAAAACTGGATCACAAAACGCGGTCAAGCGCCTCTAACAATTGATCGATTTCCTGTTGGCTTGTGTAATGTGTAAAGCTTAGCCGCAATACTCCCTGGTCGGGATCAACGCCCATCGCAGTCAGTGGTCGAACCGCATAAAAATCACCACCGCCAGCCATGATCCCGAATTTCTCCAATTCGGCTGCCACTGGTTCGGCGGGGCCATTCAACGCCAGAGCAACTGTCGGCGCGCGCTTTGAAGCGTCCGAAGGGCCTATTAGGCGCAGTGTATTTCGGTCTTTGACAGCATCCAAAAGCGGTTGCAGCAAGGAAACTTCCTGCGCGCGCATCAGGTCGTGAACAAAAGCTCCACGCGCGGCGGCGCCATCTTTGGGGCCGCCATGGTGATCATTGAGCAGATCAATATAGTCCGCCATCCCCGCACTGGCCGCAATCTGTGCATGATCCGGACCAGCAGGCGTGAAGCGCTTGTACAGAACGTCCGCGTTGAAGTAGTGCGCCTGATTGGGCAACAACTCTCCCAATGCGCGCCGGATTACCATGCAACCCTGATGCGGACCGTAGGTTTTATAAGCCGAGAACAGGTAGATATCGGGCCCCAAATCACCAACATTGGGAAAGCCGTGCGGAGCGTAGGACACACCGTCGACACAGACAAATGCGCCGGCTGCATGGGCAATCGCGGTGATCTGCGTCACAGGATTGATTTCGGCCACTACGTTCGAGCAGTGCGGAAAGCACACCAGCCGAACCCGTTCATCCAGCAGGTTCTCAAGATCCAGCGGATTTAGGCTGCCTGTCTCAGGATCAACCTGCCATTCGCGAATCTCGATGCCGTCATCGGCCAGACGCCGCCACGGGCCGGAATTCGCCTCATGATCCTGATTTGTCACGACGATGGCATCGCCCGGTTGCATCCATTGGCGGAAGGCCTGCGCCAATACATAGGTATTCTGTGTGGTCGACGGACCAAAGCTCAGCTCTTCGCTGTCCACACCAAGCAGCGCCGCCATCCGCGAGCGCGCCTCGTCCATTTCCTGCCCGCCCAGACGGCTGGCTTTGTATGGGGCATAGGGTTGCACTTTTCGCTGGGTGTAAAACCGGGTCAACCTGTCGATAACCGGTTTGCAAGTATATGATCCACCAGCATTTTCGAAGAATGCCTGCCCTTGCAGACTAGATTCGGAAAAAGCCGGGAACTGGGCTCGCACAAAATCAATATCCAGAGAGCTCATTGCTCCGACCTCCATACTTTCCTTCGGTTTTTTTCGCCGGCAGTAAGCAGCGCCCTTCCCGCCCCGTCAAGCCGGGTCGAGCTTTGCAATTCGTTAGAAACAGGCCGGAACACGCAAACATTCGATGCGATGGCGGTGCAAAAAAAGGCCCCGGACGAAATCCGGGGCCTTTGCCATTTTATTGCTTTTTTGGATCGTCAGCTGCGACGCCGTTCATTGGCAAGCCCGATGAACAGTGAAACGCACATCAGAACAAGAACGATTGCAAACGGGAACCCAGTTGCAATGGCCGCTGCCTGAAGCGCGCCAAGGCCACCGCCAAGCAACAATACAACCGCGATTGCGCCTTCCAGAATGCACCAGAAAACCCGCTGTGCCGTTGGCGCGTCGGTCTTGCCGCCAGCCGTAATCGTATCGATTACCAGCGAGCCCGAATCCGAGCTGGTCACAAAGAACACAACAACCAGAATGATGCCGACGAAAGACAGCAACGAGGTCATTGGAAACTGTTCGAACATGGAGAACATCTTCAGTTCGAGCGCGGCATCCGACAGGGCTTGGCCCGAACCGGACATAACCTGATCCAGTGCGGCGCCACCAAAGACGCTCATCCACAGCGCCCCGACCACCGTCGGAATCAGGATGACACAGGTCACGAATTCACGCACCGTACGACCGCGCGAGATGCGGGCGATGAACATGCCAACGAAAGGCGACCAGGAAATCCACCAGGCCCAGTAGAAGGTGGTCCAGCCTTGCAGGAAGTTGGTGTCTTCGCGGCCAACCCAGTTCGACAGAGCCGGCAGTGCGATGACATACTCGATCATGCTGTCGAAGAACCCTGTCAGGATCGCCACCGTCGGGCCCACAATCAGAACAAGCAACAGCAATGCAGCCGCCAGGATCATGTTCGCTTCGGACAAACGCTTAACACCCTTGTCCAGACCCGCCACAACCGAGATCAACGCGAAGACGGTGATCAGGCCGATCAGCAGGACTTTCATTCCGTCTGATATCGGTACGCCGAACAGGTAGTTCAGACCAGCCAGCGCCTGCGTCGCGCCCAGCCCCAGTGATGTTGCAAGGCCAAAGATCGTCGCAAACACCGCGAGAACGTCGATGATATGGCCCAACGGACCCCATGTGGCCTCACCAAAGAGCGGGTAGAACACAGACCGCATGGTCAGCGGAAGACCGCGGTTGAAGCTAAAGAATGCCAGCGCCAATGCCACTACAGCGTAAACAGCCCAAGGGTGCATGCCCCAGTGGAATATGGTGGCCGCCATTGCCAGTTTTTTGGATGCTTCGGGATCTTCCAGGCCAGCGCCCAGCGGGGCCCAGTCGGTACGCACGCCATCTTCGCCGACTGCAACGCCACCCAACGACGATCCATAGTGCGAGATCGGCTCGGCGACACCCCAGAACACCAGACCGATGCCCATGCCTGCAGCGAACAGCATCGAGAACCAGCCTGCATAGCTGTAATCCGGTTTGGCATTGTCGCCACCCAGACGGATCGAGCCATAGGGCGTCACGATCAGCAGCAGTGAGAACACCACAAAGATGTTGGCTGCAATCATGAACACCCAGTCAAAATTGCTGGTCAGCGCCGGACGAAGCCACCCAAAGAACTCGGTCGCCTGCTCGCGAAAGACGAGCGAGAAGAACACGAATGCAATGATGGTAAGCCCCGAAACGGCGAAGACCGGATTATGGACATCCAGACCCATGATCTGGACGTTGTCCTGACCGACTTCGTAGTCGGTATCCGTATTGTCGGACATAGTCTCATCCTTCCCTTATTCGGTACAATTCACATCCAGGATTGCGGAATGCAGAGGCTTGACTGACAAGACATCATGTTAACCGAAAACGACATTTCGCCCAAAAAGCGACGTTTGGAAAGGACCGCGGCAGCAAGTTCATCAAGAGGATTGCGCCGAATGCAAAACGGGCCGGGGAATTGACCCGGCCCGCTATTCCTGTGTGTATTCAGTTTAGCCCTGAACCTTGGTATATGTCCCCTCTCCCGCCAGGATGCCGCGGAACCCGCCCGGTTCGTCCAGACCAAAAACGATCAGCGGCAGGTTGTTGTCGCGGGCCAGTGCAATGGCCGACGCATCCATGACCCGTAGCCGCTTGGCCAGCACATCGTCATAGCTTACCGTGTCGTAGCGCACAGCATCAGCGTTTGTTTTCGGGTCCTTGTCGTAGATGCCGTCTACACCGTTCTTGCCCATGAAGATGGCCTCGCATGCCATCTCGTTGGCGCGCAGGGTCGCTGCCGTATCGGTTGTGAAATAAGGGTTGCCTGTTCCGGCAGCGAAAATGCAAACCCGCTTTTTCTCGAGGTGGCGCACAGCGCGGCGGCGAATATAAGGTTCGCACACCTCATCCATGCGAATGGCCGAAATAACCCGGGTGAAGACCCCGACCTCTTCCAGAGCGGACTGCATCCCAAGCGCGTTCATGACGGTTGCGAGCATCCCCATGTAATCGGCTGTGGTTCTTTCCATCCCCTGCGCCGAGCCCGAAAGTCCGCGAAAGATGTTGCCGCCGCCGATTACCATGCAAATCTCGACACCCAGATCATGTACGGATTTGACCTCTTGCGCGATCCGTTGAACGGTCGGCGGGTGCAGCCCGAATCCCTGGTCGCCCATCAGCGCCTCGCCGGAGATCTTCAACATGACCCTGCTATATGTAGTCTTCGGGCTTTCGGTGGTCTTGGTAGTTTGGGAAAGGCTCATATTGCGCTCCGGGCTGGCACGGGGTTATTTTCCGGCGCAAAATGAAGCAAAAACCGCGCAGGTTCAATGCGGATGGTAAGGAATAAGGCAACCACACATGGCCGACACCTCAGCAACACGGCTTTTGGACCGCCTGCCCGAAATTCCGGACGACATACCTGTGCTCATCGCGGGCCCGACCGCATCGGGTAAATCTGAACTGGCCCTGCAAATCGCGGAACGTCATGGCGGTATCATCGTGAATGCCGATGCCAGTCAGGTCTACGATTGCTGGCGGGTCATTTCAGCGCGCCCATCAGCCGAGGATGAAACTCGAGCACCACACAAGCTGTACGGCCACGTCGCTTTTGACCAAACCTATTCTGCCGGCCATTGGCTCCGCGAGGTCACGCCTTTGCTGTCAGACGGCCCGCGCCCGATCATTGTGGGTGGAACGGGTCTTTATTTCACTGCGCTGACCGAAGGAATGGCCGATATTCCGGCCACCCCGCCTGAGGTCAGGTTTCAAGCTGATCAATTGTCCTTGCAGACGCTGATCGACGCATTAGACGCCAAGACTCTGAAACGCTTGGACGCCAATAACCGGGCTCGTGTGCAACGAGCATGGGAAGTGCAGACAGCAACCGGTCGCCCCCTTGCCGCTTGGCAAGAGGACACTCCGCCCCCGATTTTGGCTTTGTCGAACACTGTGCCGGTCGTTTTCGATGTTGACAAAAGCTGGCTTGAAGACCGGATCAACCGTCGGTTTGACCAGATGCTTTCCCTTGGCGCATTGGACGAAGTGGCAGCAATGCGGGATAAGTATGACCCCGTTCTGCCCGCTTGTAAGGCCATTGGCGTGCCCGAATTGATGGCCTATCTGGCGGGCCAGATGACTCTGGACCAAGCACGAGAAAAGGCCACGATTTCGACCCGGCAATTCGCGAAACGACAGCGCACATGGTTTCGGGCGAGGATGAAACACTGGAATCGGATCGACACTGCATACTGATTCGAATGTCACAATCGGTTATAACCTTTAAAAACCCCATGAAAATATGAGCTTATAATTTGGATGCATCCGGAGCGTTCCGATCTTCAAGGAAGTGTTTATCTGGCGTATTCAGTGCAAATTCGTAAATCCGTGCATGCCTGACTTTTCGCACGAATGTCGCTTTTGTACTCCGAATGACGATTTCGAACATTGACCTAGCCCCAAAACTGGTGCGGAATGATGCCATGGGGATGTACAGAATCCAAAAAAGAATGCCCAAAGCCCTATGCCCCGGCCCTGCCCGGGCCGCGTAGCGCAAAAAGTAATCAACGAAAATACAGTGTCACAGGGAGACATCCATGAGTAATCAGCAATCCACCGAAGATCAGGTGCACTGGGCGGCCGAGATGCACGCCCAGGAGTATCGCGACGGCAAGCTAAGCCGCCGCGAGTTCCTGACCCGCGCAACCAGCCTTGGTGTTACTGCAGCCGCGGCGTATGGCCTGATCGGTCTGCCGACCCCTGCTCTTGCAGCAGGAGACGCGCCCAAGAAAGAAGGCGGTGTCCTGCGCGTGCAGCAGGAAGTTCGCGCCTTGAAAGACCCGCGCACCTATGACTGGTCGCAAATCGCCAACGTGTCGCGTGGCACGCTGGAATATCTGGTCGAGTACAACTCGGACGGATCGTTCCGCGGCATGCTGCTGGACGGATGGGAAGTCAACGACGACGCCACTGTTTACACGCTGAAGGTTCGTCCAGGCGTCAAGTGGAACAATGGTGACGATTTCACTGCCGACGACGTGGCTCGCAACATTGCCCGTTGGTGCGACAAGAGCTCGGAGACCAACTCGATGGCAGGGCGTTTCGCCACGCTGATCGATGCAGATTCCGGACAAGCCGGTGATGGTGTAATCGAAGTCGTCGATGCGACGACGGTTAAACTGAACCTGCCGAAGCCCGATATCACGCTTATTCCAGGCATGGCCGACTATCCGGGTGCGATCGTTCACAGCTCGTTCAGCGAAACAGACCTGTTGAACAATGTGGGCACCGGCCCCTACCTGATTGACGAGCTCGAGGTCGGCGTAAAGGCCGTTCTCGTACGCAACGACAATCACACCTGGTGGGGTGATGAAGTCTTTGGCCGCCCGGCTCTGGATCGCATCGAGTACATCGATTACGGCACGGACCCGTCGGCGTGGCTGGCAGCTTTGGAATCCGACGAAGTCGACATGCTCTATGAATCGGTGGGTGAATTCATCGACGTCATGGACGGCCTCGGCTACGTGAAGTCCGAAGTGGTGACTGCGGCGACTATCGTTATCCGCACCAACCAGCTGGCCGAAATCGATGGCAAGCAGCCCTATGCGGACAAGCGCGTTCGCCAGGCGCTTCAGATGGCCGTCGACAATTCCATCTGTCTGGAACTGGGCTATGGCGGTCGCGGCGCACCTGCGGAAAACCACCATGTTGCTCCGTTGCATCCTGAATATGCCGAGCTGCCACCGCAGAAAGTCGACCCGGCAGCCGCGAAAGCACTGATGGACGAAGCCGGTTACGGCGATTTCGAACATGAGATCATCTCGATCGACGACGACTGGCGCCGCAACACCACCGATGCCGTAGCCGCGCAGCTGCGCGACGCGGGCATCAACGTGAAACGGACCGTTCTGCCGGGCAACACGTTCTGGAACGACTGGGCGAAGTATCCGTACAGCTCGACCAACTGGAACCCGCGTCCGCTGGGTGTTCAGATTTGGGCGCTGGCCTATCGCTCGGGTGAAGCCTGGAACGAGTTCGGTTACGCGAGCCCCGAGTTCGACGCCATCCTGGACGAGGCCCTGGCCATCGCTGACGCGGACCAGCGTCGCGAGGTCATGGCCCGTGGCGAAGCTCTGCTGCAGGAAGATGCGGTTACGATCCAGCCATACTGGCGTTCGCTGTACCGTCACATGAAAGAAGGTCTTGTCGGAACCGACATGCACGTGACTTTCGAACACCACCACTACAAGTGGGGCTGGGCGGCTTAATACCTGCTCAAACCACATAGGGGCGCCTGTATCGGGCGCCCCTTTCCAGCCGCAGACTTGCCGACGCGGGGTCGGACGTCCGAGGCCAGATAATGGTCCAATGATCTGCGGAACACCCGAACAACAGGGGCCATCATGGGACTATTCATCCTCCGACGGTTCGGCGTCATGCTGTTGACAGCATTATGTCTGACTTTCGTGGTCTTTTTTCTGACCAATCTCTACCCGAACCTCGAAAAGCTTGCCAAAACGCAGGGCAACCAGCGGATGTCCGACGAACAGGTCGAAACCTGGCTGGGCAATCGCGGCTACCTTCAACCCACCCTAATCAAATATGGCCAATGGCTGGGTGTGATGCCCGGCTTCCAGAAAACACTGGACGACGGCCAGGTTGTGGGAACCTGCACAAGACCCGGTTCGACGCCCGAGAACACACCCAAGTACTGCGGCGTTCTGCAGGGCGACTGGGGCTATTCATCAGTCTTTAAGGATGAGGTCGGCGGTATTGTCGGCAAACGCCTAGGCAACACCGGGTATCTGATGTTCTGGGTTCTGGTTCTGATGGTTCCCACGGCTCTGCTGGTGGGCGTGTTGGCCGGAATGCGCGAAGGATCAGCGCTGGACCGTTCGCTGTCCACGTTTTCGATCATAACGACGGCGACACCTGAATACGTGTCCGGTGTTATCTTTATCGCGATCTTCACGTCCTCGACCGTTGGCCTGAAATGGTTCAAGGGCACGGCGACACAAGCGATGGACAATCCGACCTTCGAGAACTTCTTTCTGCCAGTGCTGACCATTGCACTGTACGGGATGGGGTATATCGCCCGGATGACCCGAGCCTCGATGACCGAGGTCATGACGGCTCAATACATCCGGACCGCGCGTCTGAAAGGGGTTTCGTTCCCCAACATCGTCATGAAACACGCGCTTCGCAATGCGCTGATCGCGCCCTTCACCGTCATCATGCTGCAGTTCCCATGGCTGCTGAATGGTGTGGTCATCGTCGAGACCCTGTTCAACTACAAGGGCTTTGGCTGGGCGCTGGTGCAGGCGGCAGGCAACAATGACATCCAGCTGCTGCTGGCGATTTCGGTCGTGTCGGTCTTTGTGGTGCTGGTGACGCAGCTGATCTCGGATATCGGCTATGTCTACCTCAACCCGCGCATCCGCATTTCGTAAGGGAGATAGAACATGGAACCTCTTAGCTGGACCGGCTCTATCGCCTTTCTCAACCCCTTGCTGATGATTGCGTTGGCGGCGCTGCTGCTGTCCATCCTGATCTGGATCATCGGCAGCATTTTTCTGCCCGAAGAGCAGGTCATTATCAATTCCGATGGATCGATTGCGGCCAGCGGCGGTGTCCGCGGGTTGACCAACCTAGCCCTACGCTTCAGTTTCATGGCCTGTGTTGGACTGGCGTTGGCCTATCTGATCCTGGGTATCGTGATGGGCACTGGCGCAGGCATCATTGGGGCGATTTCCCAGCAATTCCTGCCCGTCTGGTTGTCGCTGATCATAATGTTTGCCATGTCTATAGCCTTCAAGCGACGGCTGGGTCTGTACGGCAAATTGTATGACAGCCCGATTGGTATGATTGGGTTCGGGCTTGTCATGTTCTGGGTCTTTACCGGCGTTTTCGGAGCCCTTGATCTTATCGTGACCCATGATCCGCTGACCCAAATCTCGGGCATGAAGAACAAGTTGCCTGGAACACCGTTGCCAAGCCCGAAAGATGGCGAGTTTGCCTGGTATCTTCTGGGGGGTGACAATCTTGCCCGTGACGTCTTTAGCCGGATGGTGAAAGGCGCTTGGATCGTGGTGCAGATTGCCCCGCTTGCAACGCTGTTTGCCTTCATGGTCGGTATCACGCTGGGCTTGCCCGCAGGATATTATGGTGGTCGTTTGGACACCTTCCTGTCCTTCCTTGCCAACCTGATCCTGGCCTTCCCGGTTATTCTGCTGTTCTACCTGCTGGTGACACCAGAGATCGTGGCCACGGGTGTGCCGAACTACATGGCTGCTGTGCTGTTCGTCTTTCCGATCCTCTTCATCGGTGTTCTACTGAATTCACGCTACTACACGCGACCGAACTTCCGCACGCCGCTGCTGATTGGGGTATTGGGAGTGGCGATCTGGTTGTACCTATCGCTGATCTCGAGCGGCGGGTATATTATCGACACCGATGACTACAGGATTTGGGGCCTGCCGACCTACCTGGATCTGTTCGATATCCCCGGTGGCATTCTCGTGGTCTTTGTCTCGGTGGTCTTCGTCAACTCACCCACGGTGTTCCGCATCGTGCGCGGTCTGGCGCTAGACATCAAAACACGCGACTACGTGGCTGCGGCCCAAACCCGTGGTGAGGGCCCATGGTACATCATGCTGTGGGAAATCCTGCCCAACGCTCGTGGTCCTCTGATCGTCGATTTCTGTTTGCGGATCGGTTACACCACCATCCTTCTGGGAACCTTGGGTTTCTTTGGCTTGGGTCTTCCTCCGGAAAGCCCGGATTGGGGTTCGACGATTAACGAAGGGCGCAAGCTTCTGTCGATCTACCTGCACCCTGCCCTTCCGCCTGCCTTTGCCTTGTTGTCTCTGGTTCTGGGTCTGAACCTGTTGGCCGACGGCCTGCGCGAGGAAAGTTTGAAGGACTGATGTGATCGAGGTCGGGGGGCCAGCCCCCCGACCCCCGAGATATATTTGGCCAAATGAAAAGGGATCCTTTTCTTTGCGCCGACAGGGAGAACAAGATGAGCAAAATGGCGGAATATGACGGCCCGATCCTTGAGATCGATAAGCTGTCGATCTCTTTTTTCACCCGCCTGCGGGAAATCCCCGCCGTGATGGATTTTTCCGTCAGCGTGCAACCCGGCGAAGCCGTTGGGCTGGTTGGTGAATCCGGATGCGGGAAGTCGACCGTTGCACTGGGTGTAATGCAGGACCTTGGCAAGAACGGTCGGGTTGTGGGCGGCACGATCAAGTTCAAGGGTCGAGATCTGGCCGAGATGAGCTCCGAGGAGCTGCGCGACATCCGCGGCAACGAAATCGCGATGATTTATCAGGAGCCGATGGCTTCGTTGAACCCGGCGATGAAGATCGGCAAGCAGCTGATGGAAGTGCCGATGATCCACGAAGGCGTCAGTCAGGACGAGGCCTATGCCCGTGCTCTGGAAGTGGTGACCGATGTGCGCCTGCCCGACCCTGAGCGGATGCTGAACAGCTTTCCGCACCAATTGTCAGGTGGTCAGCAGCAGCGGATCGTGATCGCGATGGCATTGATGTCTAAGCCGGCACTACTGATCCTTGACGAGCCGACAACCGCGCTGGACGTGACCGTCGAAGCCGCCGTGGTCGAACTGGTCAGAGACCTGGGCAAGAAATACGGCACGTCGATGCTGTTCATCTCCCACAATCTGGGTCTGGTTCTGGAAACCTGCGACCGGCTATGCGTGATGTATTCGGGCGAAGCGGTGGAACGCGGTTCGATCCACGACGTGTTCGACGAGATGCAGCACCCCTATACACAGGCGCTGTTCCGCTCGATCCCGCTGCCGGGCGCTGACAAGAACTCGCGCCCTCTGGTGGCCATTCCAGGGAACTTCCCTCTGCCCCACGAACGCCCGCCGGGGTGTAACTTTGGACCCCGCTGCGACTACTTCGAAGAGGGGCGCTGTGACTCGCAGGACATCCTGATGCAGGCCGTTCCAGGCAACGACCGGCACCACACGCGCTGCCTCAAGTTCCAGGAAATCGACTGGAACGCCCCGATTACGCTCGCGGACCAGAAGGAAAAAGGCGAGATTGGCCGGACGGTTCTGAAGATGGACAACCTCAAGAAATACTATGAGGTTGCGGCGAACGCTCTGTTTGGCGGCGGCGAGAAGAAAGTTGTCAAAGCTAACGAGACGCTGAGTTTCGAAGCCCATGAATCTGAAACGCTGGCTATTGTGGGTGAGTCCGGGTGCGGCAAGTCCACCTTCGCCAAGGTTCTGATGGGGCTTGAAACGGCCACGGACGGCCAAATCCTTTTGGATAACCGCAATATCGAGGACGTGCCAATTGAAGAACGGGACGCCAAGACGGTAGGCGAAGTGCAGATGGTGTTCCAGAACCCGTTCGACACGCTGAACCCCTCTATGACCGTTGGCCGTCAGATCATCCGGGCACTGGAAATCTTCGGCATCGGCAATTCAGAAGCCGAGCGCAAAAAGCGGATGCTGGAACTACTGGATCTGGTGAAGCTGCCGCGCGCCTTTGCTGATCGGATGCCGCGCCAGCTGTCAGGTGGTCAAAAGCAGCGTGTGGGTATTGCACGCGCCTTTGCGGGCGACGCCCGCATCGTTGTGGCGGACGAGCCAGTGTCGGCGCTGGATGTTTCAGTTCAGGCTGCCGTGACCGACCTGTTGATGGAAATCCAGCGGGAACACAAAACCACTTTGCTGTTTATCAGCCATGATCTGTCCATCGTTCGTTATCTCAGCGATCGGGTTATGGTCATGTATCTGGGTCATGTGGTTGAACTGGGGACCACTGATCAGGTGTTCAGCCCGCCCTATCACCCATATACCGAGGCGTTGCTGAGCGCTGTACCCATCGCCGATACCTCGGTCGAGAAACAGCACATCGTTCTTGAGGGCGATATTCCATCGGCCATGAACCCGCCACCGGGATGCCCGTTCCAGACACGTTGCCGCTGGAAATCCGAAGTGCCAGACGGACGGTGCGAGTCGCATGTACCACCGGTTCAAACGCTTGTGGATGGGCATCAGGTCAAATGCCACCTCGCCGAAGACATTCTGGCCCGTATGGAGCCGGTCATAAAAATCGCGGCCGAGTAACCAAGGCCAAAACAACGAGAAAAGGCTGGCGATATGCCAGCCTTTTTCTCTTTTTCCGTCTCGGTTTTATCCGCCCCAGATTACTTTCACGTAATTCTGCGTTTCGGCATAAGGTGGGACACCGCCGTGTCGCTCTACCGCTTCGGGGCCCGCGTTATACGCGGCCAAAGCAAGACGCCACGATTTGAACTTGCGGTACTGCCAAGACAGATACCGCGCTCCGCCTTCAAGATTCTGGATTGGATCATGCGGGTTAACGCCCAGCACCCGCGCGGTCTGTGGCATCAATTGTGCCAAGCCCAATGCACCTTTGTGTGACTTGGCATGGGGGTTCCAACCGCTTTCCTGCTGAACGAGGCGCAAGAACAGCTCTTCGGGCACGTTGTGCTGGCGCGCGACTTTTCGCGCATGCTCCAGATACTGCCCCTTATAGTTCCCGGTGTATCGCTTTGAAAAAGTGCCGTGTTCGGTTTTCGGTTTCAGACGCTCGGAATCACGGTACTGGCTGGCGGCACGGCTATCCAACACCTTGGCTTGCTTCAGGAAAATTGCCTTGCGGCTCTTGGAAGACAGGGTTTCGGCCGCAACCGCTCCTGACGTCGCACCCAAAACCAACGCTGCAATACCACCAACCAGAAAACGCATTAAAGCCTGTCCCGCTCGCTCTTTAACTCGACGGATTATATGTATTACGCCCAGAAATGAAAGCTTGGTTAAGAGAGGACTAAAAATTTCCCGGTTTCCGTTGCTTCATCAACCGTGTTTTAACCACGACGCAGGCCGTATAGGGTCGGCAACAGAACACAGCGTCAGATTCGGGCGCGCTCCAGTCAAAAAAGAACGAGGGAATACATGGCGGGTTCAGTCAATAAGGTCATTCTGGTCGGAAATCTGGGCCGAGACCCCGAGGTACGGACATTTCAGAACGGCGGTAAGGTCTGCAACCTGCGTATTGCGACCTCGGAAACCTGGAAAGACAGAAACACCGGCGAACGCCGCGAACGGACCGAATGGCACTCGGTCGCAATCTTCAACGAAGGTCTGGTTCGCGTAGCCGAGCAATATTTACGCAAGGGCTCGAAGATCTATGTAGAAGGTCAGCTGCAGACCCGCAAATGGCAGGATCAGTCGGGCCAGGATCGTTATTCGACCGAGGTTGTCCTGCAAGGGTTCGGTTCGACCCTGGTCATGCTGGATGCCCGCGGTGAAGGCGGCGGTGGTGGCTACGGCGGCGGCCAGTCGGGCGGTTACGGTGGCGGCCAGGCCGGAGGTGGGTATGGCGATCCCTACAGTGGCTCGTCCAGCGCTCCGGCACCTGCATCCGGCGGTATCGACGACGACGAGATCCCGTTCTAACCAATTCGGAGACACAAAATGGCATGGTCCTTCTCGCTCGGCCGGTTGCTCGGTTCGGAACTGAGGGTCCATGTCACATTTTTCCTGCTGCTGGCATGGGTCGGGTACGCAGCTTATTCCAGCGGTGGTTGGCCCGCAGCCATCGACAACATCATTTTCGTTTTGGCGCTTTTCGCCTGTGTAGTGGCGCACGAGTTCGGTCACGCACTGATGGCGCGGCGCTATGGCATCAAAACACCTGACATCACCCTGTTGCCCATCGGTGGACTGGCGCGGCTGGAGCGGATGCCGGAAAAGCCAATGCAAGAAGTCTGGGTCGCCCTCGCCGGTCCTGCCGTGAATGTGGTGATCTGGGTAGTTCTGGTTGTATTGGGGGCGGGAACGCAGATCGACTCTCTGGCTCAGATAGACTCGACCCGGGCTGATCTTCTCAGCCGTCTGGCGTTTGTCAATTTGCTGCTGGCTGTGTTCAACATGATTCCCGCTTTCCCCATGGATGGCGGTCGTGTTTTTCGCGCTTTGTTGTGCCTGAAGATGGATCGGGTCAAGGCCACGCGCATTGCAGCTTTTGCCGGGCAATTTGTTGCGGTTGGCCTCGGTTTTCTGGGATTGACCACGGCAAACCCCATTCTCGTGCTGATCGGCATTTTCGTCTTTGTCGCAGCCAATGCCGAAAGCCAGGATGTCGCCATGCGCTCGGTCGCGCGGCGGGTGATGGCGCGGGATGCGATGATCACCGAATTTCGCGCCCTTTCGCCGGGCGACACACTCAGCACTGCAGCGCAGGCCGTCATCCACACGACGCAGCACGAATTTCCCGTGATCGACGCCGATGGCGCGTTGCTGGGCTTCGTCACACGAAACCACTTGTTTGCTGCGCTGGCTGGCGAGCATCCCCGCTCTGACCCAGCCACATCCATTATGGAAACCGATATTCCTCAGGTCGCGTTGACCAGCGGGCTGAACAAAGTGCTGGACGGTTTGCACAAAGGTGCCCCGGCTATCGCCGTCTGCACCCAGTCCGGGCAGATGGTGGGCTATATCACCCGCGAGAATATCGGCGAGTTGATGGTTATCCAGGGGCGCTGATCACCGCCCTTAACAGACGGCTAGGGCATCCTCGAGAACGGACAATACTGCGTCCCTCGGTACGTCGGATGTAACAAATGCCTGCCCGATTCCTCGTGCCAGAATAAACCGCAACTGACCGTCGATAACCTTTTTGTCCTGAGCCATCAGATCGACCAGAGCCTCGGCACCCGGCAGTTCGCCCGGAATATCAGCGAGATCAGTCTTCATTCCCATGGTTCGCAGATGCGCTCGCACCCGGCTGGGATCTTCCTGTGAACACAAGCCAATTCGCGAGGACAGTTCGAATGCCAAAGCACAGCCGATGGCAACTCCTTCGCCATGCAGCAACCGATCAGAATAGCCGGTCGCGGCTTCCAGCGCGTGGCAGAAGGTGTGGCCAAGGTTCAGCAGCGCGCGATCGCCCTGCTCGGTCTCATCACGCGCGACGATATCGGCCTTCATCTGCACTGAACGGGTCACCGCCTGCACGCGCGTTGCCATGTCACCGGAGGAAAGGGCCGGTCCGTTGACCTCAAGCCACTCAAAGAATTCCGCATCACCCAGCAGGCCGTATTTCACGACCTCACCATATCCGGCCAGAAAGTCCCGCGCGGTCAGTGTCCCTAGAACCGACGTGTCCGCCAGGACCAGCGAAGGTTGATGAAACGCGCCGATCAGATTCTTGCCCTGCGGGGCGTTGATACCCGTTTTGCCCCCAACCGAGCTGTCCACCTGCGCCAGCAGCGACGTCGGAATTTGCACGAACCGAACCCCACGCCGCAAGACGGCAGCCGCAAAACCAGCCAGATCCCCGATCACTCCGCCGCCAAAGGCGACAACGACATCTCGTCTTTCAATCTTTTCCGCCAGCAACCATTCGACCGCGCGTTCAAAGTGAGGCCAGCTTTTCGTGGATTCGCCAGCTGGCAAGGCCAGCGCCGTCATCTCGATCCCTGCTGCACCCAGACCCTCTCGCAAAGTGTCCAGATGTAGCGAGGCAACCGTCTCATCCGTCAGAACGGCCACACGCGGCCGTGGCAACAACGGCGCGATACGCGCACCGGATTGGGCCAACAGGTCAGGGCCGATCTCGACATCATAGGATCGTTCGCCCAGCTCTACATGTACGGATTGATGCATCTACTTTTGTTCCAAAACATCCGGGCGGGTTGCCAAAGCAACCAGCACTCGGTCCACCATATCTTCGATTGCGGTTTCGCCGTCGGAATCGGCCACCAGATCGGCCTGCTCATAGATCGGAACACGCGCTTCAAACAGCGCGCGCAAAGTCGCATGAGGGTCAGCTGTGCGCAAAAGCGGGCGTGTATCCTTGTGGCGAACGCGGTTCCACAACACGCCCAGATCAGCCCGCAACCAGACAGAAACGCCACGTTCCGAGATCATCCGGCGGTTTCCTTCCGCCAGAAAAGCACCGCCACCGGTCGACAGAATGCCCTTTTCCTCGTCCAGAAGACGGCTGATGACCTGACTTTCCTTGGCGCGAAAGAAGTCCTCACCATCGCGGGCGAAAATCTCGGGGATGGTCATATTGGCTGCTGATTCGATCTCGGCATCGCTGTCCAGAAACGGAACACCAAGCCGCGCGGCCAGCGCCCGACCCACCGCTGTTTTCCCGGCGCCCATCATACCAACCAAAACAACGGTTTTGTGCAGATCAAACCGCCGCGCTGTGTCCGCCTGAGAGGTGTTATGCTTAATTTCGCTCATTTCATCGTGAATGACGTGATCTTGGGAAAAATGCCAGTTATAACTTGGACAAAACCAAAAATTGAGGCAGCGTTGACCCATGGGCCGTCTGTTAAAGTTCCTGCTCTACATTATTTGCCTGAGTTTCATCGGGCTGGTGGGCTATGCCTATCTCGGGCCGTTCTTCGGAGTGGATTTCTCCGCCCCGCAAAGCGAAATCCGCGAACCGGTCATTTTGAATGCCGACTAGAGCCGCTCTGCTGGCGATATTCCTGGCCGGCACTGCACAGGCCCAGACGCAAGAGCCGCTGTCGGTAATCGACTGGCTGTCTGCCCCGCCTGAAAACCTGCCCGGCACTGTCCTGCTGGAACCTCCGGTGACCCAAAACGGGCTGCAACCGGACGTGCAGGTCACCCCGCTCGAGGCTCTTTCACCACCCCTTGGGCTGGTATCATCGTCTGTCACCGGCCTGCCCGTCGATCTTTGGCAACGCAGCGATCCAACGCGGTTGGCCGAGTTGATCGCGCGTGTGCCGGTCAAGGCCAACCCCGCCATGCAGAGACTGTTGTTCACCCTGCTGCTGTCCGAAGCTCGCCCGCCTGCGGTGTCCGACACACCCGGCGAGTTGTTGATGGCGCGGTTGGATCGTCTGATGCAGCTAGGTGCGGCGGATCCGGTCCAATCTTTGGTACAACTTGCAGGTCCAACCGACTCGCAGGATCGGTTCGAACGCTGGTTTGATGCCACATTGCTGACCGGCGACGAGGACCGCAGCTGTACAGCGCTGATTGCGCAACCACACCTGTCGCGGGATTATGCCGCACAGATATTCTGCAAGGCGCGCCGCGGCGACTGGACCTCGGCTGCTCTGACGCTTGAGGCGGCGCATGCTTTGCAGGTCTTGCCGCAAGATGAGCTGGACGTGCTTGACCGATTCCTCAGCCCCGAGCTGTTCGAAGACGCGGCCTACCTGCCGCAACCCGAGGACCCTGATCCACTGACCTTCCGCCTGTTCGAAGCAATTGGCGAGCGGTTACCCACAGCATCCCTGCCCCGTGCCTTTGCCAACGCCGACTTGCGGGATGTAGCCGGATGGAAAGCTCAGGTCGAGGCTGCCGAGCGTCTGACCCGGATCGGTGCATTGACGCCAAATCAACTGCTGGGGCTCTATACCGAACGCAAACCCGCCGCGTCCGGCGCGGTCTGGGACCGCGTGGCCGCTATTCAGCGATTTGACACGGCGTTGCAACCCGACAACCCCGAAGGTGTCGCGAAAACTCTGCCCGAAGCCTGGAAGCAGATGCGCAGCATTGGATTGGAAGTTCCCTTTGCCGAACTGTTTGCAGAAAGGCTTTCGAACGTTTCCCTTGAAGATACCGAAGCGGAAAACCTGCGCTGGCGCATCCTGTTGCTGTCCGAACGCTATGAGGATGCCGCTTTGGCTGAACCCAATGGGCCGGAAGAAAACCCGTTTCTGGCCGCACTGGCACAGGGAGACCCCGGTCGCGCACCCTCGCCTTCACCATTGGCGGATGCAATCTCCGAAGGGTTCGCATGGTCAGCCCCAATTCCGTCCGACATTGATGTGCTGTTGCAAAACGAACAGCTGGGCGAGGCCATTCTTGAGGCGATGAACCTGTTCGCCCATGGTGCGCGCGGTAATCTTGTTGATCTGACCGCAGCCATCGCGGCATTTCGGCGAGTCGGGCTCGAAGACACGGCGCGCCGCGCGGCATTGCAACTGATGATTCTGAACGGGGCCTGACCATGACGGCGCCAGCCACGCAGAATCTGTGGATTTCCACCTTCCTCGAAGCGCAAGCTGCAGAACTTGGCGCGGCGACAAACACGCTGCTGGCTTATGGGCGGGATCTACGTGATTTCTCGGAATGGCTGAACCGCCACAAGTCCAGCTTTGCCGACGCAGATCGGGATCAGATCGAAGGCTATCTGATTGATTGCGACGCCGAAGGTTTGTCGCGCTCGACCCGCGCACGGCGGTTGTCGGCGATCAAACAGCTCTATCGCTTTGCGTTCGAAGAAGGCTGGCGCGAAACCAACCCGGCCATACAAATCAAAGGCCCCGGACGGCAAAAACGACTGCCCAAGACATTGGACGTGGAGGAAGTCGACCGATTGTTGGAGGCCGCGCGCCAAACCGGGCGCGGCACAGCGGACAAGGTGCGTAACACCTGCTTGATGGAATTACTCTATGCCACGGGAATGCGGGTGACCGAGCTGGTATCTCTGCCTGTCTCATCCGCGCGTGGCGATCCGCGTATGTTGTTGGTTCTGGGTAAAGGCGGCAAAGAACGAATGGTTCCCCTGTCGCCGCCTGCCCGCGAAGCGTTGGCCGCCTGGCTGATCATCCGGGATGAAGCCGAAGAAGATGCCGTGTCGAAAGGTGCGCAAAGGTCTCGGTTCCTGTTCCCATCGCGCGGCAAATCGGGGCACCTAACGCGCCACCGGTTCTTTCTGCTGGTCAAGGAGTTCGCGGTTAACGGCGGTGTTTCACCGGAAAAGGTCACACCGCACACCCTGCGTCACGCCTTTGCAACGCACCTTCTGGCCAACGGCGCCGATCTCAGGTCAATCCAGACCCTGCTGGGTCACGCGGATGTCGCCACCACCGAAATATACACGCATGTTCTGGACGAACGCCTGTCGGAACTGGTGTTGGAACACCACCCTTTGGCGAAGGATGATCCGACCGGTAAGGGCTAACCCCTTGATCGGACGGGGCCGCGCCCCCATAACGAATGCAGTAACAAGAATTTTCAAGGACCGATGGAACCCACCGAATCTCTGCTTGATGGCGCCTTCTGGATCACCTCAGGCTCTATCCTTCTCCTGCTCGTACTGTCGGGCTTTTTCTCTGGCTCGGAAACGGCCCTGACGGCCTCATCCCGCGGCAAGCTGAGGACACAGGCTGACAAAGGTTCGCGCGGGGCGCGAAAAGCGCTGGATATTACAGAAGACAACGAACGTCTGATCGGATCGGTCCTGCTGGGCAACAACCTGGTCAATATCCTGGCGGCTTCGCTGGCCACCGCCTTGTTTACCCGGCTTTTCGGAGAAAGCGGCGTGGCACTGGCGACGTTGGTAATGACCTTTCTGGTACTGATCTTTGCCGAGGTGTTGCCCAAGACCTATGCCATCACAAATGCCGAGAAAGCGGCTGCCGCGGTTGCACCGGTGATTGGCGCTGTCGTGACGGTCTTCTCACCCATTGTGGCTGCCGTCCGCCTGTTGGTCCGCGGAGTCTTGCGCCTGTTCGGTGTTCGGATCGACCCGGACAGCAACATCTTGGCTGTACGCGAGGAGATCGCTGGTGCTTTGCAGCTGGGGCATTCCGAAGGCGTAGTCGAAAAAGAAGACCGCGACCGCATTCTGGGTGCGCTGGACTTAGGCGACCGCGCTGTGGAAGAGATCATGCTGCACCGTTCGAATATTGAGATGATCGACGCGAATGATGAGCCCGAGGCAATCCTGAAACAATGTCTGGAAAGCCCCCATACTCGCCTGCCGGTTTTCCGGGACGAGCCCGAGAATATCGTGGGTGTTGTCCATGCCAAGGACCTGTTCCGCGCCATGTATACGCAGGTCGGCGGGACCGGTGGTGATACTGGTCGGCTGAAGGATTTCGATATCGCGAAGGTGGCGAATGCCCCCTATTTCGTTCCCGAGACGACGACTCTGGATGACCAGATGCGTGAATTTCTTCGGATGCATAGCCATTTTGCGCTGGTCGTGGACGAATACGGGTCTCTGCGGGGGCTGATCACACTGGAGGACATTCTGGAAGAGATCGTCGGCGAAATCGCCGATGAGTTCGACATCGACGAAGACGTTCCCGTTACCCGAACCGAGGACGGGCAATACCTGGTCGAAGGCGCGATGACCATTCGTGACCTCAACCGTGCCCTTGAATGGTCCCTGCCTGATGAAGAAGCCAACACGCTGGCCGGTCTGGTGATACACGAGGCGCAGATGATTCCGATCGTGGGTCAGGTTTTCTCGTTCCACGGTTTCCGGTTCGAGGTCACGGCACGCGAAGGCAACCGGGTCACTGAGTTGAAAATACGCCCACTGTGACGGCGGGTAAGTTTCTGTATCTTCGGCCAATTGGTCACTGATAGAGTTGGCAAATCGAATTTTTGACAACTTGGATCAGGAGCCCAATAAGATGCCCAGCCTGAAGCGCAAACTGCGTGACACAAGCGACCGGATCAGTTCGGTGGTCTGTACTATTCCGTCAGCCACGGTCACGCAGGCAGTCGCTGCTTGTGGTGTCGATTCAGTCATCATTGACCTGGAACATGGGGCGGTGGACTATGCCTCGGCTCATGCCATGATCGCGGCAACGGCAGGAACGGAATGCGCGCCTTTGGTCAGGGTTGCCAAAAACGATCCGGCGCATGTGAAACGCGTATTGGATTTAGGTGCAGAAGGAATTGTCTTTCCTCTCATTCGCACGGTGGCGGATGCGCGGGAGGCGGTGGCAAGCTTGCATTATCCACCAAGCGGCACGCGAGGTTTTGGGCCATTTCTGGCGCAATCACGCTGGGGAGAGTCCCTGCCATCCTATGCGCAATCGGTCGAGCCCGAACTGGTTTGCTGTCTGCTGATCGAAACCACCGAAGCACTCAAGAATATCGAGGATATCTGCGCCGTTCCCGGCCTTGACCTCTTGATCATCGCACAATTCGACCTCAGCACCGAACTCGGGTTGATGGGGCAATTTGAGCATCCGGATTTTCTGTCTGCGGTCGACCGGATCGAAAAAGCAGCAATGAGCGCCGGTATCCCATTGGGCAATATCGCCCTGACGGAAGATCGCGCGAAGGACCTGTTTGTCAAAGGATACAGGCTTATCGGTGGGTTTGACGCTCTGTGGCTGCGAGAGAAAGCCTCTCAAATCCGTAGCTGGTGCAATGCGTGACAAACGACAGATGGTGTCGCTAACGGAACAGTAATATGCGCAACCCGGCGACAGGTTTTGCAAAACAGCAGGAGGCCAATGTGAAAACCACTACCCAAGTCGCAGTGATCGGCGGCGGCGTCGTCGGATGTTCCGTACTATACCACCTGACCAAGCTAGGCTGGTCGGATGTGATGCTGCTGGAACGTTCGGAACTGACCAGCGGATCTACCTGGCATGCGGCGGGCGGATTTCACACTCTGAACGGCGACACAAACATGGCCGCGCTGCAGGGCTATACGATCCGGCTGTATAAAGAGCTGGAAGAGATTACTGGCATGTCCTGCGGTCTGCATCATGTGGGTGGTATCACGCTGGCTGATAATCAGGACCGGTTCGACATGCTGCTGGCCGAACGCGCCAAGCACCGCTTCATGGGGCTCGAGACCGAGATCGTCGGCCCGGACGAGATCAAGAAGATTGCTCCTATCACCAATACCGACGGGATTATCGGTGCTCTGTATGACCCTCTTGATGGCCACTTGGACCCTTCGGGTACAACTCACGCCTATGCCAAGGCCGCTCGAATGGGCGGGGCAATGATCGAAACCCATTGTATGGTGCGTGAAACCAATCAACGGCCCGACGGAACGTGGGACGTGGTGACGGACAAAGGCACCATACATGCCGAACACGTCGTCAATGCAGGCGGTCTTTGGGCACGCGAGGTTGGCGCGATGGCCGGAGTTTATTTCCCGCTGCACCCGATGGAGCACCAGTATCTGGTGACGGATTCGATCCCGCAGATCGAGGCGATCATCGACACGGGCGGCGAACACCCGCATGTGATGGACCCCGCCGGTGAAAGCTATTTGCGGCAGGAAGGGCGCGGTCTGTGTATCGGATTCTACGAACAGCCCTGCAAACCCTGGGCCGTGGACGGCACCCCATGGGAGTTCGGGCACGAGCTGCTACCGGACGATTTCGACAAGATCACCGACAGCATCGAGTTTGCGTATAAACGCTTCCCGGTATTGGCCGAGGCCGGAGTGAAATCGGTAATACACGGACCGTTCACCTTTGCTCCGGACGGCAACCCCTTGGTCGGACCAGTGCCGGGTATGCGCAATTACTGGTCCGCTTGCGGTGTCATGGCCGGTTTCAGCCAGGGTGGCGGCGTTGGTTTGACACTGGCGCAATGGATGATCGAAGGCGAGCCGGAACGCGATGTCTTTGCCATGGATGTGGCCCGCTTCGGCGACTGGATCAGCCCTGGTTACACGCGGCCAAAAGTGATTGAGAACTACCAGAAACGCTTTAGCGTCGCCTACCCAAACGAAGAGCTGCCCGCAGCCCGACCCAATCGCACCACTCCGATGTATGATATTTTCAGCGACCTTGGCGCAGTGTGGGGACAACAATACGGGCTGGAGGTGCCAAATTACTTCGCCCAGGGCGACGAGCCCAGCTACGAAACGCCTTCCTTCCGCCGCTCGGACGCGTTCGAGGCAACAGGCCGCGAGGTTCGCGCCGTGCGCGAACATGTGGGCATCAATGAGATCCACAATTTCGGCAAGTATCGCATTACCGGCACCGGTGCTCGCGCATGGCTGGATCGGATCATGGCTGGGCGCATTCCTAAGCCTGGACGCCTGTCCCTGACCCCGATGCTGTCGCCCCGGGGCAAGTTAATCGGGGATTTAACCATCTCCTGTCTCGGCGAGCAGGAATTTCAAGTGACCGCGTCATATGGCAGTCAGGCGTTCCATATGCGCTGGTTCGAACAGAACACGCAGCAGGATGTAACCGTCGAAAATATCAGTGATCGTCTCAACGGGCTCCAGATCGCCGGACCCAAGGCCACTCAGGTTTTAGCCGCCTGCACACGCGACGAAATTTCGGACCTCAAATTTCTTGACGTACGCCGGATGACTGTCGGCATGACAGACTGCATCGTTCAGAGGGTCAGCTACACCGGCGATCTTGGTTATGAGATTTACTGCGATCCCATGGCGCAAAGGCAGCTATGGTGGACATTGTGGGAAGCCGGACAACCGTATGGCATGGTGCCGTTCGGGATGCGCGCTATGATGAGCCTGCGTCTCGACAAGTTCTTTGGCTCGTGGATGCGAGAGTTCTCGCCAGATTACACCGCAGCCGAAACTGGGCTGGACCGGTTTATCTCATTCACCAAGAGTGCAGATTTCATCGGCCGTTCGGCAGCCGAGGCGCAGCGCAAAGAAGGCACGGACCGCAAGTTGGTGGCCTTTGACGTCGACGCCACAGACGCCGACGTCAACGCCTACGAACCCATCTGGCTTGAAGGTCAGGTCGTGGGGTTTTGCACCTCGGGCGGGTATTCTCATTACGCGCAGAAATCTGTCGCTTTGGGCTTCCTGCCAACTGATCGCGTGATCGACGGATTGGAGGTCGAAATCGAGATTCTTGGGCAGATGCGGTCGGCCCGTGTGATCTCGACACCTTTGTTCGACGCAGACGGGGCGCGCATGCGGGGATGACTCGCCCCTATTCTGACGGCATGGTGACGCAATGACCCAAATTCCCGTCATTTTACTGGCCGCTGGTCAGTCCAGCCGCATGGGCGGCAAAGACAAACTGATGCAAATCGTCGACGGCATGCCATTGCTACGCCGGTCGGCGTTGCGGGCTATGCCGGTTGGGCCACTAATCGTCGCTCTGCCCCCAGCCCCGCATCCCCGTTATGACGCGCTAGTTGGTCTGGATCTGGAAAGGGTTGCGATCCCCGATGCAGCAGAGGGCATGAACGCCAGTCTGCGAGGCGCGCTGACACGCGTTCCACCCGGCGCGTCAGCTGTAATGATTCTGCTGGCTGACTTGCCAGATCTGACAGCGGCCGATTTGGAAGCTGTCCGGCAATCCGTGGAGGACAATCCCCAGAACTTGATCTGGCGCGGAGCAACCAGCGACGGTGTGCACGGACATCCGGTTGTTTTCGACAAGTCGCTTTTTGAACGACTTTCGGATTTGACAGGCGATGGTGGCGCTCAAGCCGTTGTCAGAGCCTTCCGGAACAAATTGCACGTTCAACGCTTGCCTGGGCAGAATGCTCTGCTGGATCTGGATACACCCGAGGATTGGGCGCGTTGGAAAGCGACGCAGTCATCTTGATAAATGCTGATCCCAAAATGAACACGGCCCGGTCGAAAACGACCGGGCCGATTGCCCTAAATCAAGACTACCACTTTCACCATTCCCGAACGCGCGACCGGATCACTTTAAAAGCGTCCCGAGATCGCTGCCGAACCTAAACAAGACCCCCTCGTTAACAAGCAGCTCAGCGCCCACGGTACCTGAAATATGCCTCCGACACCCCCTAGTGTCTCGGGCCCCCCTCGATTGGGCAATTTCATCGTCACCCATAAGATGCGTTCAAACAACGTAAAATTAGAAGAATCAGTTAATTTTGTTGGAAGCAATCTTGTATTTACGCAACAACACGACTCGCCACGTTCTCCTTAAAGTTGTGGACAATCAGGAGCAGCCTCTACGGTTTTGACCAGCCTGTTGACGCGCAACTCGCAAAATCTCGTTTTTGCGTATACCTGTGTGGAGCCGCTGATACCGCATCTGATACTTTACTCTACCTATAAGGGAAATTGCCGCAGAACGCGTCCAACTCAGTTTCTTTGTTAACAAATTCGATTCAATTCAACTGTTTTAGTGATTTGCGGTCATTCTCGGCAACAATCCACCGATTCGATTGACGCACATCAGCGTGATTCTGTTCATTCGAAACCTCGAAGGGCCTCGTTTCGGCGCTGAAAAACAGCAAAATTAATGTTTCTTAACCTGCAGCACAGAAACCCCAAAGACTGATGCGGCATCTCCTGTCTCCAAGCGCGGACTAAACCGCCAAACACACACAGGAGTCATAATGAGCATCCGCAAATCCTCACTGCTTTTCCCGCGCACGTCAAACTGGATCGGCGCCGGCGCCCTGGGCGCGGCCATGTTGGCCACCACTGCCATGCCCTCGATGGCAGACGAGGCATTGGCTGATCTGGTCGAAGCCGTGTCGCCTTCGGTCGTGACCATCATTGCTGAACAAACCGCCGCGCCCGCGCCCGCTCGGGGCCAGGAATTTGATTTTGAAGGCCACCCGTTCGGTGAGTTCTTCAAAAGGTTCGGCGGTCCGGAAGGATTCAAAATGCCGCAGCGTGGGCCCAGCCAAGGATTGGGGTCCGGTTTCGTGCTGGAGGAAACAGGCTATATCGTCACCAATCACCATGTCGTCGACAACGCCAGCACTGTCACCGTTCGTCTGAGTGACGATCGCACCTTCGAGGCCGAAATTGTTGGTACTGACCCACTGACCGATATCGCCGTGCTCAAGATCGATGCCGGTGAAAACCTGCAAGCCGTCGAGATGGGCGACAGCGAAATTATTCGCGTCGGCGAAGACGTTGTGGCGATTGGCAACCCGTTCGGTCTCAGCTCGACGGTCACGACCGGGATCGTGTCCGCCAAAGGGCGCAACATCTCGGAAGGTCCCTATGCCGAATTCATCCAGACGGATGCTGCAATCAACAAAGGCAACTCGGGTGGTCCCCTGTTCAACATGGAAGGTGAAGTAATCGGCGTGAACTCGGCCATCTATTCGCCCAGCGGCGGATCGGTTGGTCTGGGCTTTGCCGTGACCTCGAACATCGTCGAACACATTGCTGCCGACCTGCGTGATGACGGCCAGGTCAGCCGTGGCTGGTTGGGCGTTGCAATCCAGACCGTCAGCCCGCAGTTGGCCGCTGCATTGGGAATCGACGCGGCAAACGGCGCGCTGGTGTCAGACGTGGTTTCTGGCAGCCCAGCGGACGGTGTGCTGCAGCAGGGCGATGTAATCCTGTCGTTCAACGATGAGGCCGTCAATTCCAGCAGCGATTTGCCAATTCTGGTCGGTACGACCAAGGCTGGAACTGAAAGCGTTCTGACCGTTCTGCGTGATGGTAAGCAACAGCAGATCGAGCTGACCATCGGCCAGCATCAATCCGCATCTGCAACTACGGACACTGTTGTCGAAGATAAGTTCGCCGACAGCTCATTGGGTGTCACAGTTACGCCGTTGACCGAGGCTGCTCGCGCCGAAATGGGCGTTGCCGAGACCGTGGACGGAGTTGTCGTGACCGAATTGCAGCCCGAAGGCCCCGCCGCCAAGGCCGGGTTGCAACGTGGCGACGTCATTGTCCGGTTGGGCAATCAGGACACCGCAACTCCGGATGCTCTGCAGACCGCATTGGAGAGCGAAAAGACCGATCCGGCGTTGGTTCTGATCAATCGTGGCGGCAACCAGATCTTCGTTGCGATCGAACTCGTCTAACCCCCCAGCGCGTACCTTAGATGGGGAAAACGGGTGCGCGCCTCCTGGTTGGCATGGTTTGTCCACGTGCTGCCAGGACGGCCGGGTGCGGCATCGCACCCGGCATGTTTTTTTTAACGGCCATCTGTGTTTAAATCCCGATTGAAAGGAACCGTAAGCATGAGTAGACGCCTGCTGATCGTTGAGGACGACGCCGACACACGGGATTTCATCGCCAAAGGATTTGGCGAAGAAGGTTATGTGGTCGAGGTTGCTGCGGACGGCCGCGAAGGGCTGTACCATGCCACTGATGGCGGATTTGATGCCATCGTGCTGGACAGGATGCTGCCTGGGCTGGATGGGTTGTCGTTGATCAAATCGATGCGGGCCGCCGGACTGAAAACTCCGGTCTTGATGCTGACCGCGATGAGTGCAGTAGACGAACGCGTCAAAGGCCTGCGGGGTGGCGCTGACGATTATCTGGTCAAACCATTTTCTTTTCAGGAACTGCACGCCCGGATCGAAGCCTTACTGCGTCGCCCACAAGAAGCCGAAGAAACACCTACCCTCACCTGTCGCGACCTTGAAATGGATCTATTGACCCGCAGAGTTACGCGCGGTGATCGGGAAATCACTCTGACCCCGCGTGAGTTTCAGATACTGGAGTTTTTTCTGCGTCGAAAAAACCGCGTCGTATCGCGCACCATGTTGCTGGAGGGGGTTTGGGATTATCACTTTGACCCCAATACGAACGTAGTCGATGTTCACATTTCAAAACTGCGCAGACAGCTGGACGAGGACGGGGCCGACCCGTTGATCGAGACAGTTCGGGGGGCTGGATATATGGTATCGGATGGCTGAGCTGCGCCTGTCGCTCAAGAACGCGCGCACACGTCTGGTTCTGGCCAGTATGGTCCTCAGCGCCCTGCTGACGGCAACTGTTCTGGCAATGGTTTATGTCACGGCCAACCGAACCATTTCCGGCGAAACCAGATCGGTTGTGTCCGCCGAACTGACGGGTCTGGCCGACGAATACGAACGGCGTGGTCTGATCGGGCTGATGTCCGCGATCGAACGGCGATTGCCAAGTGCGCCCGAACGCGACGCCGTGTACCTGCTGGCAGATCGTGTCGGCAACAAACTGGCTGGTAACCTGACTAGCTGGCCCGAAGGCATTGCAGCAGGAAGTGGTTGGGTCGAGTTGAGCCTGCGCAAAGTGGACACCGATCAGTTCGTTCCGATCTCTGCCGCGTCGATCCGCCTGCCCGGAGGAGAGCGGCTGCTGGTCGGGCGCGACGCGCAAGCGCGGCAGCAATTCGACCAGGTGCTATGGCGTTCGGTCGTGTTGGCGCTGACTGCAGCGCTTGCTCTCAGTCTGCTGACCGGATGGTTGCTGACAAGGCTGGTGTTTTCGCGCCTGAAAGATATTGCGGATACAGCCGAGGACATCGTTTCGGGCGACCTGTCCCACCGCATGCCGATCCGCGGCACGGGCGATGAGTTCGATCAGATGGCGGGCACGCTCAACAACATGCTGGACCGGATCGAAGAACTGATCAGCAATCTGCGCACCACATCCAATTCGATCGCGCATGACCTGCGCTCCCCTCTGTCGCGCCTGCGTCAGCGGATCGAAGCTCTGGCAGAACCCGGAAAATCCGATCAGGAGCGAGAGGTCGATACCGCTCGGGCCACCGTGGAAATCGACCATTTGCTGCGTGTTCTCAGTCAGCTTACTGAAATCTCGCGGGCCGAGGCCGGCTTGGGTCGCGAACAATTCGAGCCCGTGAACCTGTTGCAACTGGTCGGGGACGTAGTCGAACTTTACGAACCGGTCGCAGCGGATCAGGGTATCCGGCTTGAAGTAACAGGCTCAGCGGACCCGATCCAAGGCCACCGGCCGCTGCTGTCGCAAGCGCTTTCGAATCTTCTCGAAAACGCTATGCGCTATGCGCCAAAAGGTACGGCTATCACCATCAACATCAGCGAAAATGGTCCTCACACACTGCTCAGCGTACGGGATCGTGGCCCGGGTGTACCCGAAGCCGATCTACCGCGCCTGCAACTGCCATTCATTACGCTTGATCCGGCCAGAACCGGTCGTAATGCAGGGCTGGGTCTGGCGCTTGTCGCCGCCATCTCGCGAATGCACGGCGGCGCGTTCCTGGCACGAAACCGCTCCCCGGGTCTGGAGACCGTAATTCAATTGGCCAGGAAGCCTTAAATCGGTTTACCTTTGATCGCCATATTCTTGTTTTTAAATCGCTTATCCTCAGTCACCTCGACGCCAAACCAGTCGGGGGGACTAAACTGCTTGGCCTCGGATTCAGACCCAAATTCGACCTCAACCAGCTGCAAAGGCGCCAAGTCTCCCCGAAAAATATCCAGCTCAAAGACACGCCCGTCTGCAAGGTTTCCGGTAAAGCGTTCTTTCTCGACACGGCGGCCAGAGGTTTCGGGCCAGAATGTTTCGAATTGCTCGGCTGATATCTCAGCCTCTCGTTCGACTCGCACCAGCGACCCGGCACCTTTGAGGGTCAGGTAATAGGTTTCGTTCTTTTGCCGTAGACGCAACTCTGTCGAATCCTCGGGCGCGGTCAGATACCCTTGGCGGACCAAGGCCTTTTGCACTTTGGTCAGATCGGGCAACTCGGCCACAAGGAATTTGCGTTCGATTTCCGTACTCATTTGGCCCGAGTCACTCTGTTGTCCAATTCGTCATACAGCGCCTGATAAGCCGCGCTGGCTGCGCTGCGCCTGGCATAGGTTTGCACTGGCGCGCGGTGTTGTCCCATGCGTTCAATATCAGCGGCAAAGGGTATGCAGCTACGCAGGAACCGCTTGCGGTACTGCTTGCGCATCGACTGCATTGTCTCGAGATGTAGCGTTTTTCGTTTCTGTACCATCGAAAAGAACGCCCGCAGCTTTTTCTTGGGCAGATTCTTTGCGGCGAAGAATCCGACCAATTGCTCAAATGATCGCTCCGAAAGCGTTGTGGGAATAACCGGCACGACGATAGTGTCAGCAGCCTTGAAGATGTTTTCTGACAGTATCGAGAAATTCGGCGGGCAGTCCAAAACGATCACGTCGTAGTCCCCTCCAACCAACATCAATGCCTTTTTCAAACGCGAGCGTTTGTTCCGCATGCGTGATAGGAACACGTCAAAATCACGGTGGGTCAGATTTGCAGGAAGAACGTCCAACCCTTCGAAATCACTGGCGCGTATGGCCTTGGTAAAGCGTTGAACACCCTCGAAAAACCGAGCCTCTGTCAATTTTCTTGACGGCTTCACGCGCAGATAAAATCCCGACGCCCCTTGTGGGTCCAGATCGCACAGCAGCACGCGCTTGCCCGCCTGCGCGTAAGCATAGGCAAGGTTCACAGCAGTTGCTGTTTTCCCTACGCCGCCTTTGTTGCTGTAGCAGGCCAATATCTTCATTCCTTAGTCCTCCGACTCGTGAAACAGAGTTCGGAACAGGCGGCGGATTTTGGGGCTGTCGAAGTGTTCGAAATTCGAAAGGACACGATCGCGTTCTTCCAATTGCTTCTGGCTTAGCACCGCAACCAGACCGCCAACTGCCATGCCAAGCTGCGCATTTGCCTGACCCGAGCGCGCGGTCCGTTGGGCAACAAAACGCAGCAACGCCTCTTGCTGAACAGAACAGTCGTTGAACAATCCAAGGTTATTTTGAAGCTTCTTCAATGGCTTAATGATCGTTCTGAAAGCTTTAGCATCGAACAATGGCGCGAAGAATTCCATGAGATACCGCAATTTCTTGCAGTGAATACGCAAAGTGTGCACCACCTTATCCGAAGTATCGGGAGTGATGCCGCGAGCAAGTTTGCAGACCTTGCGATAGCGTTTCCAGATCAGCGATCGGGCATAGGCATAGGCGCCGACGTCGGCGTTCAGACCAACCGCAAGCTGTGTGTGGTCCTGAAACTGAGTGGCCAAGGCTTGCATGGAGGCCTTGTATTTCGCGCTGCGAAGACGACGTGATAGTCGGGATAGTTCCTGAACGCGCTCTGCTTGGATCTGAGCAAACAATTCAATTAACCCGGCATGAAGTTCTTTTGGTAAAACGCTGAAGTACCTATCTTTCTCAAAAAGATAGACATCCAAATCCCGTAAACGACCCGTCGGTGTCATATGGTCAGCGAACACGTTTTTCAGTTGATCGGTCAGGTCATCTGAGTACACGCTTTGAAACAGGCTGAGAGCCGAACGGATACGACGCAGAGACACTCGGTAGTCATGCAGGAATTCGGTATCGATATCGGCAATGATGCCCGCTTCGTTCTGACGTGCGACTTCAAGGAATGTTCGGATGATGTCCGTGGCGGCCTGAATGGCGGGTTCAGATTTCCCAAGCGGAATATCTGGCTTGGCGAGATAGGGGCGCATACCCGGATACAATTGAGAAAACACAAACTCGGCTCGGGGTTGGCCCTTGTCGAGCTTGCCCAAAGCAGCGCAAGTCCTGGCAAACGCGCGATCATACCCGCGCAGACGTTGCAGGTGAACGATAGCGATCTGACCATTCTCGGATTTCAGCGACATGACCGAGCCGCGAACCAGGGTTTTCTGAAGATCATCCAGGACAGCAATCGATTGCTCACCGATCCGTCCTTCTCCAACGACCATCAGCGCCCGCAAGGAAGGAAAATCTGAAAGTGTCCGACGCAATGCTCCATCCGGGAGATCCTGAATAAAACGGCCCTGCCCGATGACATCTTCTGCGACGACAACGCCGTTATCGCCAATCAGCCGCACCCCGCCTGAAGTTTCGATCAGCAGTCGCCCGGAACGTCGCAGCGATTGATCATGGCAATCCAGAAACGTTAACGCCCGGTCCGCCGATATTGTCGCCAGCTCCACCCGGTACCCGTCCAACGCTTCTTCAAGCGAACCGGCCTGCAGTTCCTGCGGGACCACAAAAATTGCGCCCTGTTCACCCGTCACACCAGACCCTTCCATGCTGTCACCGGATACATTCCCACCCTGGAAACGCCATTTCCCCGAACACCGTTTCCGAGCACAGCCAAGCCTGCCAAAGACACCCGGGGCATTCACCAAGCACAAGCGATGTGTTGCATTATCCTTTCTCGGAGTTCGTTCAGTCACTCTTATTAGGTATGAAATCGGAACGTGTAAGCCGGATCAAGGAAAACTGCCCCCGGTCTGGCGCAAACACCCGGCTAGGGCTGGTGACAGCGGCCCGAGGTCACGATAAGACCAAAGCATGACCGACCCCGTTTCTTCGATCCGCAACCTTGGTCCAGCTTTTGAGCAAGCCTGTGCTCGCGCTGGTATTCATTCAGCGCAGGAGTTGCGCGACCTGGGTGCTGATGCAGCGTATTCGCGGCTGTTGCAGGCCGGGACTCGGCCACATTTCATTGGCTACTATGTGCTTGTAATGGGTTTGCAGGGACGCCCATGGAACGACTGCAAGGGCGAAGAGAAAAAGGCGCTGCGGCAGAGGTTCGATGCAATCAAGGCCGAGGCATCGTCGGCACCGGAAACGCAGATGATCTCTGATCTGGACGCGATCGGGGTGCGCATTGCGCCGCGCGACCTAAAACAGATCTGAGTACAAAAAAGCCGCCCCCGAATTCGGGAGCGGCCAAATCAGTTCCGTCTGACGGCGGTTTAGCCGACCAGTTCGATGCCCGAGAAGAAGTAGGCGATCTCAACAGCAGCAGTTTCCGGAGCGTCTGAGCCGTGGACCGAATTTTCGCCAACCGATTCAGCGAACTCAGCACGGATGGTGCCGGGGGCCGCGTCTGCGGGGTTGGTTGCGCCCATGACTTCGCGGTTTTTGGCAATGGCGCCTTCGCCTTCCAGAACCTGAACAACAACCGGAGCCGACGACATGAATTCGCACAGTTCGTCATAGAACGGACGCTCGGCATGCACGTCATAGAACTTGCCAGCCTGAGCCTTGGTCATGTGGATGCGCTTTTGCGCCACGATGCGCAGGCCTGCATCTTCGAACTTGGCATTGATCTTGCCAGTCAGGTTGCGGCGGGTTGCATCGGGCTTGATGATCGAGAATGTGCGTTCCAGTGCCATATCGGCCTCTCCTTACTCTGAAAGCGCGGGGTGCCGCGCCGAAATATATCGCGCGCCGCCTAACATGGTACGGGGCGTATGAAAAGCACTATGATGCAAAGCGGTTCAGATCGTTTCAGGCAACGGGTCCTGACGGTCTACCCAGCGGACATACAATACCGCCAACAGGCCGATGAAGCTGCTGATGCACATCATGCCCAGCACCAGAAACGGCCCGTTTTGCGGGTTAACAAATGCACCGGTCAGCGACGTGATAACCGCCCCCAACGCCACAATCATCGCCCCCGACAGCCCGGCTGCACTGCCTGCAAGTTTGGGCCGCACTGACATCAGGCCGGCCGAGGCATTCGCGTTGGTCAGCCCATTGCCGAACCCCACAAATACCGCCGAACCGAAGAAAACCCAGACCGAGCCCATCTCACCGAGAAACAGAATCAAACCGAACAGCGGCCCCAAGAATGCGACGATGCGGCCCGCCAGGATCATAGTGGTCAACGGTGTAGACGCAGCGATGCGTCCTGTGATGAAGTTACCCACCATGAACCCACCGGTTATGATACCTATACCAAGGCCCAGCATCGCCGGGCTGAGGTCGAACCATGCTGCCGCCACCAACGGCGCACCCGTGATAAAGCTGAAAAACCCGCCGATTGAGAACGCCGCGCACAAGGCATAGCCCCAGAAGCGGCGCGCCCTAAAAAGATACGGGTATTCTCGCAGCTGAGCACCGAAAGTTGAGGAGCGATCGGTATTCGTTTCACCCATATCCACCCAAAGCAGCACCAGCATGCCGGCGCCAAATGCGGAATACAAAATAAACCCGGCGCGCCAGCCGAACAGCATATCAAGGGCGCCACCCAACATCGGCCCCAACATGGGCGCCAGAGCCATCGCCATCGCAACGTAACCCAGCTTACTGGCCGCCTCGTTTGGGGGATGCATATCCCGGATCGATGCGCTTGAAAGAACTGGTCCGGCGACCACAGCCGCTTGCAGCAGGCGAAACCCAAGGAAGGTCCAGATCGAGTCGGCTAATACACAGCCCAACGATGCAAAGGAGAAGATTGCCATACAGATCAGCAGGATGGGTCTGCGACCGTATCGATCAGACAGAGGCCCCATGATCAGTTGCAGCACCGCCGAAACCGCCAGGTATCCGGCAACCGACAGGTTCACCAGCCCGTAATCGACCTGAAAATCCTCTCCCATCCGAGCAAGCGATGGCAGGAACATATTCAGTGACAACACTGACAACGCGGTCGCAAAAATCAGCGTGATCAGAGACGGAGGTGTTTGAGCCGCGCGCATGAAGAAAACCGGTGTGAAATGCCAACCGAACCCGTGCTATCATATGGTCCGCGCCATGCCCATGCCGAACCTTTGCCACTGTGCATTGCGGGGAATGGACATGGATTGAGCGCATAGCCCCTTGGACGAGTGCGAAGGAATGACGCAGCCGGAAAACAGCGCTTTCAATTCCTGATTATTTAAGTCAGTTACTCCTTGCGCGAACAGAGTCGACAAACAACACAAGGTCACTCTAATGATACCAAAGCTTGCTTTTACCACCTGTTTTCTTGCTTCAACGGCCATAGCTGATGAGACGACAGTGACAATGGACTATGAGCTGTTCGAAACATCAATTGCGCACACCGATCTGGAAACTTGCCCGGCAAACTTGCCCCAATCAGGCGCTTTTTGTCGTGCCACTTTGCACCACGACGAATTTCACGTCTTTGCTTTCAGTGAGGAAGGCGACCAGGTTTTGGTTGGATTTGCCTCCTACCCGTTCGAAGACGTGGCTGTTGAATTGAACTGATACGCAGTCAGCAAAGTAACCCCATTGACAAGCGTCAGGCCGTGCCGCAGTGCTCGGCCTATGCTACGGATTGAAGACATCACTTACGCCGTCGAAGGCCGCCCCCTGTTTGATGGGGCCAGCGCGACAATCCCGGATGGTCACAAGGTCGGCCTTGTTGGCCGCAACGGCACCGGGAAGACCACACTGTTCCGCCTGATCCGGGGAGAGTTGGCACTGGAATCGGGGAACATTTCCCTTCCCAAACGGGCGCGGATCGGGGGCGTGGCGCAAGAGGTGCCCTCGTCCGACGTTTCGCTGGTCAACACGGTTCTGGCCGCGGATACAGAACGCAGTGCGCTGATGGCCGAAGCCGACAGTGCAACGGACCCTGGTCGTATTGCTGATATCCAGACCCGCCTGGCGGATATCGACGCGTGGTCGGCCGAGGCGCGCGCGGCCTCGATCCTAAAGGGTCTTGGGTTCGATGACGAAGATCAGTTGAAACCGTGCTCGGATTTCTCGGGCGGCTGGCGGATGCGCGTAGCATTGGCGGCGGTGCTGTTTTCGCAGCCTGATCTGCTGCTGTTGGACGAACCGACCAACTATCTGGATCTCGAAGGCGCGCTGTGGCTAGAGAGCTATCTGGCGAAATATCCGCATACGGTGATTATCATCAGCCACGATCGCGGCCTCCTGAACCGTGCCGTAGGATCGATTCTGCACCTGGAAGACCGCAAGCTGACCTATTATGCGGTTCCGTACGACAAATTCGCCGAACGCCGAGCCGAGCGTCTGGCGCAGGCCGAATCCGAGAATGCCAGAGCAAAGGCGCGCATCGCGCATCTGCAAAGCTTCGTGGACAGGTTCCGCTACAAGGCCTCCAAAGCCGTTCAGGCCCAGTCGCGTTTGAAAATGATCGAACGCATCCAGCTGGTTTCGACCCCGCAAGAGGCCGCCCTGCGCGCGTTCACGTTCCCGGAACCCGAAGAGCTGTCACCACCGATCATTCAACTTGAGGGCGGCGTAACGGGTTATGGCGAGACCGAGGTGCTACGACGGTTGAACTTGCGTATCGATCAGGATGACCGCATCGCCCTGCTCGGCAAAAATGGTCAAGGTAAATCGACCTTGTCGAAACTACTTTCCGACCGCCTGCCCCTGATGGCGGGAAAGATGACTCGCAGTTCGAAGCTGCGCATCGGTTATTTCGCGCAGCATCAGGTGGATGAGCTGCACGTAGACGAAACGCCTCTGGATCACTTGCGTCGGCTGCGCCCGGATGAGGCGCCGGGTAAATGGCGCTCGCGACTGGCCGGGTTCGGTCTTGGCGCGGATCAGGCGGAAACCGTGGTTGGCCGCCTATCGGGTGGCCAAAAGGCGCGCCTGTCGCTGCTGATCGCCACAATCGACGCGCCGCACATGTTGATCCTCGACGAACCGACAAACCACCTCGACATCGAAAGCCGCGAAGCGTTGGTCGAGGCGCTGACCGCCTATTCCGGCGCAGTCATTCTGGTCAGCCACGATATGCACCTGTTGGGGTTGGTGGCAGATCGGCTTTGGCTGGTTTCGGATGGAACCGTCAAACCGTTTGACGGCGATCTGGAGGTTTATCGCGACCAGCTGCTGGCGCGCGACAAACCCGTGAAAGAAAAGCCTCAGACGGCAAAACCGAAGCGCCCTTCACGCGATGCAATGCTCGCGTTACGCGCCGATTTGCGCAAATGCGAGGATCGGATCGAGAAACTGACGGACATGCACGAGAAACTCTCGGCCAAGCTGGCAGACCCGGCGCTGTACGAGGATGACCGGGTCAACGATCTGGAAGGCTGGAATCGTAAATTTGCCGAAGTGACCGAAGCGATGCAAAAAGCCGAGGCGCTGTGGGTTGCCGCCGCCGAACGGCTTGAGAAAGCCGAGGCCGCAGCATGACTTCTCCGGTGAAAGAAACCAAAGCGATGATTGCTGGCATGCGACCCCATGCGGTGGCCGGGGAATTCGCATTCGTCATTTGGCCAGAAGACACGGCCTGGCCAAAAGGGACTCGCGCCAGCTGTATCGAAGACGAAGGCCTCTCTCTGATCGTTCCCGTCAACGCCGCCACCCATGGCGCCCTACCTATGCGCTGCATCACGCTGCAGGTCCACTCATCGCTTGAAGGCGTTGGCCTTACTGCAGCAGTATCGGCAGCACTTGCACAATCCGGGATACCAGCAAACATGGTCGCAGGTTACCATCACGATCATGTCTACGTTCCGGCAACACAGTTGGACGATGCAATGGCAGTTCTTGAACGTTTGCAACAGGATGCAAGAGATTGATTGAGGCGGCTTTTTTCGTAACGGCATTCACCACACTATTCGTGGTGATCGACCCCTTTGGCACGACGCCGATTTTTGTGGCCATGACGCAGGGCATGGGCGCGCGCGCACGTCGTATTACTGCCATTCGCACCTGCCTGACGGCCTCTGGTATCCTGATCGCGTTTGCCGCCTTTGGCGAAGCGGTTCTGGGTTTCGTCGGCATCTCGATGGAGGCATTCCGGGTCGCAGGTGGCGCGCTGCTGTTTTTAACCGCGCTCGATATGTTGTTTGATCGGCGTACCAAGCGGCGCGAGGATCGCGCAGAAGAAGAAGAACACCCCGATCCGTCTGTCTTCCCGCTGGCAATCCCGCTGGTGGCCGGACCGGGCTCGATTGCAACAATCATCCTGCTGGCGGGACAGAACCCCGGCATACAGGGGATCGCGGCAGCCTGTGCAGTCATGTTGGCCGTAATGGCTGTGGTCCTGACGTTCTTCCTGTCTGGCGGACTGATCGCGCGCATTCTGGGCAAAACCGGGTTGAATGTTCTGACGCGGCTGCTCGGGATGCTTCTGGCCGCCTTGTCGGTTCAGTTCATTCTGGACGGGCTCAAGGCCTTTGGATTTGCTTCATGAATTCCCATATTGGGATTGGTAGAGCATTTTTCGGGTGACGGCATGGATGGTTATGAAATCGGGCGTTTGACCTATCTGGTCCTGCTGGGTGCTGCGCTGCTGATGTGGTTCATCACTCAGAACCGGCAATCGCTGGGCAAGACCATGCAGATGGCCGCCGCCTGGGTGTTCATCTTTATCGGCGTCATCGCAGTGATCGGGCTTTGGGGCGACATCCGCTCGACCGTCAGCACCACGCCCCAGATGACTGTGACCGACCATCGGATCGAAGTGCCGCGATCCTTTGACGGGCATTATTACTTGCCGTTGCTGGTGAATGGCGAGCCTGTCACCTTTATGGTCGACACTGGTGCCAGCCAGATCGTCCTCAGCCCGCGGGATGCCAAACGGGTCGGGATTGATACGGATCAGCTGAACTATCTGGGCCGGGCCGTGACCGCTAATGGAGTGGTGCGTACTGCTCCGGTCCGCCTGGAGAGCTTGGCGCTGGGGCCGATAACGGACCGCAATGTCCCGGCCTCGATCAACGAAGGAGATCTGGATCAATCGCTGCTGGGTATGGAGTATCTGCATCGGTTTCCCAGCATTCAGTTCGCGGATGGCCGCCTGATCCTGTCGCGTTAGATCGCGCAACCGCTGCGCTTTTCGATTGAGAACAAAAGCGGAACATGCTAGCATCTCGGCATGTCTACCCATCTTCTTGGCCGCAAACCCGCGCGTGAGGCGCCGGGGCTGAAACTGCACCCGCAGATCACGCTGCAATTGGGGCGCGTGCACGAGGCCTGCGGCCCCGCCCGGCGCAGCTTTGCCATGTGGCTGGCCGGTCAGGCGCAGGGGCCGGTGCTGTGGATATCGCCCGCGTGGGAGCCCGGGCAACTGAACCCGGACGGGATGATGCCCTTTGCCGATCCGGCCCGATTTCTGTTTGTTCGCCCCACCCGCGCCGAAGATCTGCTGTGGTGTATCGAGGAAGCGCTGCGCAGCGGAACCATCCCGCTGGTCATCGGCGATCTGCCCGGCGCGCCGGGGCTGACACCGATACGACGGATGCATTTGGCCGCCGAACAGGGTGGCACGATGGGGCGGGCTCCGATGGGGCTGCTTCTGACCCCTGGCGACGGCGGCGCGCAGGGGATTGAGACGCGCTGGCACATGGCCGCAGCCCATCAGGGCGAGGCTCGGCGCTGGACCTTGACTCGCCGCCGTGCCCGCGCCCTGCCCCCGGTCAGCTGGCAGGCCACCCAGACCGCAGCCCGCGCCGGTCTGCACCTGCAACAGATCGAAACAGAAGACACGCTTGCTTAACGGATCGGCACATCACGCAACTTGTGACTGGTCAAAGCCAGCGGCGCGCCCTAGCGTTCCGGCATGACGCATCCCATCCATGACAGCCGATACTCCTGGCTACGCCTCCTGATCACATTGGCCATCGCGACAGTAGTCAATGTAGGCATGTGGGCCGTGATCGTCGTCATGCCAGCCATCGAAACCCAGTTCGGCGCCGGACGCGCGGAAGCCTCAATGCCCTACACGCTTACCATGATCGGGTTTGCGCTTGGCAACATGTGGCTGGGTAGGTTGGTCGACCGAATGGGCGTAACGAAAGCGTTGATCGGGGCGGCTGTGCTTAGCGCTGTCAGCTATCTTATGGCGACGCTTGCACCCAACATGGTTCTGCTTTCGGTGGCACATCTAATCTTGGGGCTGGGCACTTCCGTCGGCTTCGGCCCGTTAATCGCCGATATATCGCACTGGTTCATGCGCAAGCGGGGGATCGCGGTGGCACTGGTGGCCAGCGGCAATTACCTGTCCGGCGCAATCTGGCCCACCCTGCTGGCCGGCATATTGCAACGCGAAGGCTGGCAACAGGTTTACCTGAGCCTTGCCCTCATCACTTTGGTTTCGGTCATCCCCCTCTCTCTGCTGCTGCGTCGTACTGTTCCGGTCGAAGCCCACAACACTGCCGCAGCTGCAGCAGAAGTCAGATCGCAAAGCGTAGGCCTGTCGCCGCGAGCTCTGCAATATATACTGGGGCTGGCTGGGATTGGATGCTGCGTGGCAATGGCGATGCCACAAGTCCACATCGTTTCCTATTGTGTTGGACTGGGTTACGGGCCTGCTGTAGGGGCCGAAATGCTATCGCTCATGCTGATGGGCGGCGTGGTCAGCCGCATCATCTCGGGCCTGGTAGCGGATCGGCTGGGCGGGCTTTACACATTGCTGATCGGATCCATCCTGCAATGCGTCGCGCTTTTTATGTTCCTGCCCTACGATGGGATGGTGTCGCTTTACGTCATCAGCATGCTCTTTGGTCTGGCTCAAGGTGGCATTGTCCCCAGCTACGCTCTGGTGGTTCGTGAATACATGCCCCCACAAGAGGCCGGCGCACGCGTTGGGTTTGTTATGATGATGACCATCATGGGCATGGCTCTGGGTGGGTGGATGTCGGGATGGATTTACGATGTTACCGGAAATTACCAACTTGCCTTCGTGAATGGTATTCTGTGGAACGGGTTGAACATTGCCATCCTGCTGATCTTGCTTAACCGGTCACGTCCACGCGAATCCCAGGCGTTGGCATGAACCACTTCTCACGACGCACGCTGATCGCAGGGCTGGCCGCCCTGCCACTGGCGCGCGCCGCACAGGCTGCCCTGTTCCCCTATGTCCTGGCGCCACGGGAAACCACGGTCGGCTTTTCCTTTGAATTGTCTGGAGTAACTCAGTCAGGAACGATGCCTATCCAGTCCGCAAATATTCAGGTCGACACAACGCGCTTGCAGAACAGCCGAGTTGACGTCGTGATGGACGTGGCCAAGGCGCGGACCAAACTTCACTTCGCTCGTGGTCCGATGCTGGGCCAAAGCGTACTGGACGCCGCCCGTTTCCCGACGATCCGATTCTCTTCGACAAAAATACGACTGGGTCCCCATGGCCGCATTTCCGAAGGCGCATCCATTACCGGAGATCTCACACTGCGCGGCGTCACACGCCCAATAACGCTGAGCGCAAACCTCTACCGCCCACCAGGCAGCGCCGCGGATGAGTTGGATGTTCTGTTCATTCACCTGACCGGAAGACTGAATCGTCACGACTTTGGTGCATCAGGCTACCCAGACTTGGTGCAGGAAGAGGTGGGCCTGAACATCGAAGCTGAGATCGAACGCATGACCTGATTACAGAAAAGCAAAAAAACGACGCGCGGAGGTCGAATAGGCGCGCGCATTATTCTGCGATACGTTAACCCTGAAACCATCATGCGCACGATCATTTCCTTTGCCGCCCTCTTTTTTTCAGTCATTCTACTTCAGCTCTCGACGGGGGGCGTCGGTCCTCTGGATGCGATCTCTGGTATCACCCTGGAATTCTCGACCGAGCAGATCGGTTTGTTGGGGTCGTCGCATTTTATCGGGTTCTTCATCGGTTGCTGGTGGGCGCCGCGCCTGATGGGCAATGTCGGCCACTCTCGCGCCTTTGCTGTTTGCACAGCATTGGGGGCGATGGGGCTGATCGGACATACCCTGACCGACAACCCTTACATTTGGGCGGCACTGCGCATCGCATCAGGCACCTGCGTCGCGGGCAGCTATACGGTTATCGAAGCGTGGTTAAACGCCAAAGTCACGAATGAGACGCGCGGGCGTGCCATGGGCACCTACCGCATTGTCGATATGGGCGCGTCACTTGGTGCTCAGCTGATTATAGCAGTGCTACCCCCTGCGTCTTACGTCTCGTACAATTTGCTGGCCATTTTGTGCTGTGCATCGCTGCTCCCGCTGACACTGACACGTGCTAGCCAGCCTGAAACACCTAAGGCCCCGCGTCTGCGTCCAAAGCTTGCTTGGAACAGTTCTCCCTTGGCCGTTGCGGGCGTTATTGTGGCCGCTCTGAGTTCCGCATCCTTCCGAATGGTCGGACCAGTATACGGGCAAGAGGTCGGTCTGGGTGTGGATCAAATCGCCTTCTTCCTGGCGTCATTTGTTCTGGGCGGTGCGCTGGCCCAATACCCGATGGGATGGCTTGCCGACAAATACGACCGGCGCTGGGTTCTGATCTGGCTATCGATCGCAGCGGTTCTGAGCTGTGGAATAACGATGATCGCCAGCGGCACCGGAACCTTCGGCGTCATGCTGGCGGCAGGGCTGTTCGGATTCACAACGTTTCCGATCTTTTCGGTTTCTTCTGCGCACGCGAACGACTTTGCCACGACGGAACAAAGGGTCGAGTTATCCGCTGCATTGATGTTCTGGTACGCATTGGGAGCGATCGCGTCGCCCTATGTATCGTCGACGCTAATCCAGCAGTTCGGTCCCGGAGCGTTGTTCGCCTTCGTGGCGCTGGGCCATGTATTCCTGATCGTCTTTGGCCTGGCCCGAATGCGGTCCCGCCCTACCCCGGAAGAACGGACCAACTACGTCTACGCCCCTCGAACTTCTTTTACTATTGGCCGATTGCTGAAACGGTCACGCGAAAGGCGATAGACACACCGCGTTTTTGGTCCCGGACTTAGGGTCAAAAATGTTCAGTCGGCATCAGTAACTGCTGAAGGCGAAGCCGGGATCATTTCGTCCAGAATTGAACCCGCTTCGTAGCCCAAAAGGTCGACCTCCATCCGCGCCGGGTCTCCGAAAGCCCACGCCCCGACATTTCTCTGCATTCTCACGTAACCAGCATACTTCGTCAGCGCATCATTCCCGTGCGCGTTTTCTGCGAACAACACTTGGCCGGCTGCCACCTTTTCGGGCATCACGCGCTGCAAATACAGCAGAACTACGTTTACGTCTTCAACGCTGGAGCCGCCGTGATGCACGACGTACATTTTCGCCCATTCCCGCTCGTCCATAGCGGCACGCGCTTGAGACACCGCGGAATGGAGCGCGGTCAATTCTGCGCGAGCGGCCGAACGCATGTTTGCTGCCCATACCGGTCGCATATCGTTGATTACCTGAGAGACTGCTTCGCGTGAAAGCTCATCTTTGCTCAGTGCGTTTTTGGCGAAATCGCGGGCCATCTCAAGCATTTCCCGTTGGCTCGCCAGTTCGTCTTTCGGTAAGTCGAGCCCATCGATTGAAGCGAGCAAGCTTTCTATTTCTGTGGCTACAACCGAAAAATCCTGCTTCCAGCGCTCTTTCCCCGCATCATCTTCCGGCCAAGGTGTTACGGCGCCAATAATTGCCAATAGGACATGCGACGTTGACTTAAATATCTCATACCGTGGCGCGTTCCTTGAATATGTCGCCTCTCCTTCATCCGATATCACTGTGACATCACGAGCAATTACCATGATCGGTCGTGTTTCAGCGGTCAGCGCATCCTGACCGCGATGAAAGATTGAAAGCATCGCGTGGTTGAATGTTTCCACCGCCTTTTCCGCATCATTTTGATCAGCGGACGCGTCTACCGAAGACAAGAAGATGGTTGCACACAAGACAACGGCGGCCTTCAAGCCGCGCCATATCGATGAATACTGCATTTTATATCCCCCACGACAGGTTCGCCGAACCATCATACACCGTGGAAGCCTGTTGCGCGAACACCGCGTCGTCACTCAATTCCATCGTAAGCACGCGCGGTAGGAAGAGTAAGGCGCATTCACTCCGACACAGTCATCTGAAGGACGGTCACCGATCTCGGTGTCAGGTAACTCCATCCCTTGATGGCACGGAAATTCGGATGTGAGTGAAACCGGGCTTTTGCTGGCCGGTCACTTCATGTAGACGGGCGCGCAGACAGTTACGCGGATACGGAACATGGCTCGAATTCTCATTACCTCGGCAATCCCATACATCAATGGGATCAAGCACCTCGGCAACCTGATCGGCTCGCAATTGCCTGCCGATCTGTATGCACGCTATCAGCGTGGCCGGGGGAACGAGGTCATGTTCCTGTGCGCCACGGATGAACACGGCACCCCTGCCGAGCTGGCTGCCGCCAAAGCGGGCAAGCCGGTGGCTGAGTATTGCGCCGAGATGTACGGCATTCAGGCAGACATCGCCAATCGCTTTGGGTTGAGCTTTGATCACTTCGGCCGCTCATCCAGCGAACAGAATAAAAAACTGACCCAGCATTTCGCGGGCAAACTGGATGACGCCGGGCTGATCCGCGAAGTCACGGAAAAGCAGGTCTATTCCAACGCCGACAAGCGCTTCTTGCCTGACCGTTATATCGAAGGCACCTGCCCCAATTGCGGCTATGAGCGCGCCCGCGGAGACCAGTGCGAGAATTGCACCAAACAGCTGGATCCCACCGACCTGATTGAGCCGCGCTCAGCGATTTCCGGGTCCACCGATTTGGAAGTGCGCGAAACCAAGCACCTGTACCTGCGTCAGTCTGCGATGAAGGATCAACTGGATGCGTGGATCGACAGCAAAAGCGACTGGCCTATCCTGACGACATCAATCGCCAAGAAATGGCTACATGACGGTGACGGTCTGCAAGACCGCGGGATCACACGCGATCTGGACTGGGGCGTGCCGGTCAAGAAAGGTGATCAGGATTGGCCAGGGATGGAGGGCAAAGTATTCTACGTCTGGTTTGATGCGCCTATCGAGTACATTGCCTGCGCCAAGGAGTGGGCGGATTCCAGCGGCAAAACCGATGCTGAATGGGAACGCTGGTGGCGCACGGACAAAGGTGCGGATGACGTGCGCTATGTCCAGTTCATGGGCAAGGACAACGTTCCCTTCCATACTCTATCGTTCCCCGCGACCATTCTGGGCTCGGGCGAGCCGTGGAAGATGGTCGATCACCTCAAATCGTTCAATTACCTGAACTATGATGGCGGCCAGTTTTCTACCTCGCAAGGTCGTGGCGTGTTCATGGATCAGGCGCTGGAGATTCTGCCCGCCGACTACTGGCGCTGGTGGTTGCTGAGCCATGCGCCCGAAAGCAGCGACAGTGAATTCACATGGGAAAACTTTCAGCAGTCGGTGAACAAAGATTTGGCCGACGTTCTGGGCAACTTCGTCAGCCGTATCACCAAGTTCTGCCGCTCGAAATTCGGCGAGGCCGTTCCTGAGGGCGGCGAATTCGGCGAGCGGGAACAAGAACTGATCGCTGACCTGACCCGCCGCGTGCGCGCGTACGAGGGTCATATGGAAGCAATGGAGGTTCGCAAATCCGCGCAGGAATTGAGGGCGATCTGGGTTGCAGGTAACGAATACCTGCAAGCGGCCGCTCCTTGGTCGACCTTCAAGGAAAACCCGGAACAGGCCGCAGCACAGGTGCGGTTGGGACTGAACCTAATCCGTCTTTATGCTGTTCTCAGTGCGCCTTTCATCCCCGAAACCTCGGCCCGGATGCTCAGCGCCATGAACACGCTGGACACCAGTTGGCCCGAGAACGTGGACGCAGCGTTGAATGCCCTGCCCTCCGGACACACGTTCAGCGTGCCGGACGTAATGTTTGCCAAGATCGCGGACGAGCAGCGCGAAGACTGGCAGACCAGGTTTGCCGGGGCGCGCGACTAAACGCCTACCAGGCAAATTGATTAATCGGGGGCGGCCTACGTCCTCGATTTTGCGGGTTTCAACGGCATTCGAACCCTGTTTCTCGCGTTTGGCCGCCTAAGTCGGTTGCTTGGCACAAGAAAATCCCGAACTGCTGATACGCCACGTCTTTCAACGTGCTTGAGGAATCCCACCAAACCGTCCATCCTGCCGTAGAATTACTTCGACTCGTCGAGGCTCAAAATGCGCCTTGGCCCATCACCCTTAGTTTGAACGAGGCGGTCGCAATGTCCCCAGCAATCTTTTCTTCGAAATTTCAAAATTGCGGGCGGTTCAGGGCGATCGGCCTGCCTCTTGCAATGCTGGCGGTTTTGGGATCGGCACAGATTTCCGCCGCTCAGGATCAAAGCGACGCGCCGCCGCCTAAGGTATCGATTGCCGCAGCCTACACACAGGAAATCACGGACGAAGCCGTGTTCATCGGCCGGGCAGAGGCGATCAACAAGGTCGACATCATCGCCCGCGTAAGCGGTTTTTTGGACAGCAAGGAAGTGGACGACGGATCGTTGGTGGCCGCGGGCGACTTGCTATTCACCATTGAACCCGACCTCTATGAAGCCACACTGGAGGCGCGCAAAGCCGATCTGGACCGGGCCGAGGCCAATCTGGAACTGGCCAAGGTCGATCTGGCTCGAAAAGAAGAATTGTACAAACGCGATGCCACGCCGGAATCCGAGCGCGACATTGCCCGCGCGAACGAACTGGTGGCCGAGGCCGAGGTCAAAGCCGCCAATGCCGCAATCCAGCAGGCAGAACTGGATCTGAGCTATACCAAAATTCACGCGCCCTTTGACGGGCGTATCGGCAGGATCACAACCAGCGTCGGTGACGTCGTCGGCCCAAACAACCCACCCCTCGTCAACGTGGTGAGCGAGGCACCGATCTACGTGAACTTCTCGCTAAACGAAAAAATGTTTACTTCGATCCTGGAGACTTTCGGAGAAAACGCGGCATCGCTGGCCGAAAGCCAGAAAAGTCCGAATGTCCATGTGATTTTGCCTAACGGAACGGAACTGGATGAAACAGGCGAAATCGTCTTTGTCGACAACAGGATCGATCCGCTGACCGGTGCCATCACCTTGCGCGCGCAGTTTGACAACACCAACCGCCTGATCATCGACGGTGCATTTGTGAATGTGCAGATCGAGGCGCTGGAGCCCACCCTGCAGGTATTGGTCCCGCAAGCGGCGCTGCAACGCGACCAGCGCGGCGAATTCGTTCTGGTCGTCAACGACAAGCAGATGGTCGAACAGCGCTATATCACGACCGGAGACACAGTAGAAACTGCCATCATTGTTCTTGACGGTCTGCGTGAAGGTGAAAGCGTGATTGTCGAAGGTTTGCAGAGGGTTCGTCCAGGTGTAGCCGTCGATGCGGTCGTCGCCTCAGAACAGCCGGGAGAATAACCGATGTTCTCAGCCCTGTTCATCAGCCGGCCTAAGCTGGCCCTTGTCATCTCGCTTGTCCTGACCATTCTGGGCGGTATCGGCTACATGGTCCTGCCCGTAGCCCAGTTCCCGGACATCACGCCACCTGTCGTCAGTGTGTCTACGACCTACACGGGCGCCAATGCCGAAACCGTCGAAAACACCGTCGCCGCCCCGATCGAGGCGCAAGTAAACGGTGTGGATGACATGATCTACATGACATCAACTTCGTCTGATAACGGCTCATATTCGTTGAACATCACGTTCGAGGTCGGCACGGATCCGGATATCGCCTCAGTGAATGTGCAGAACCGCGTGGCGCAGGCGATGTCCTCGCTGCCGACCGAGGTGACATCATCAGGCGTGGTGACCGAGAAAGCGTCGACCAACATGCTGTTGCTGGTCACGCTGACGTCTCCCAATGGCACCTATGACAGTGTGTTTTTGTCGAACTATGCGTCGATCAATCTGAAAGATGCGCTTGCGCGGGTTCAGGGCGTCGGCAAGGCGGACGTTCTGACCAATCTGGAATACGCCATGCGGATCTGGATGGATCCAGACAAAATGGCTGCGCTCTCCATCACGCCCGGCGACGTGATCAACGCCATTCGGGAACAAAATATCGAAGTTTCGGCGGGCTCAATCGGCTCACCTCCGGTCCCTGAAGGGCAGACTTTTCAGTATACGATCAAGACCAAAGGGCGCCTGACCTCGGCCGCCGAATTCGGCGATATCGTCATCCGCACCGGGGAAGCCGGCGCAATCGTGCGTGTAAAGGACATTGCACGCATTGAACTGGGCGCTCAGTTCTATTCGGCCTCGGGGTACTACCAGGCGGTCCCTGCGACGGTGATCGGCATTTATCAGGCTCCGGGCGCCAACGCTCTGGCGGTTTCGGAACGGGTGGAGGCAGAGCTGGAACGCCTGTCGCGGTCCTTCCCGACAGATGTGGAATATGCTGTCCCCTTCAACACTACGGATTTCGTTGAGCAATCGCTGAACGACGTGGTCACAACCCTGATCCTGACCTTTACCCTTGTGATCTCGGTCGTGTTCCTGTTCCTGGGCAGTTGGCGCGCAACGATCATTCCCGCGGTGGCGATTCCGGTCTCGTTGATCGGGACATTCGCCTTTTTGTTGGCCTTTGGGATGTCGCTGAACACAATCTCGTTGTTCGCACTCGTGCTTGCCATCGGGATCGTGGTGGATGACGCCATCGTTGTGGTCGAAAACGTCGAGCGGATTATCGCAGACGAAGGACTTCCTCCGGCCGAGGCTACCCGCAAGGCTATGGGGCAGATCACCGGGCCTGTTATTGCGACAACTCTCGTGCTGTTGGCTGTATTCGTGCCGGTGACGTTCATGCCTGGCATCTCGGGGCGGCTATATTCGCAGTTCGCCGTCACGATCTCGACCGCGGTTGTAATTTCCTCGATTAACGCGCTGACACTGTCTCCGGCCCTATGCGGACTGGTGCTGAAGGCAAGGTCCGGCCCCCCCAAAGGGGTGCTGGCTACTTTTGAGCGCTTCATCGGCACCGTACGCAGCGGCTATGTCGCGATCGTACGGAAACTTCTCATCCTGCCAGTCGCAGCATTGGGCGTGATTGTCGTGCTCGCAATGGGTACCGGAACCATCATGTCCAACACATCCAGTGGCTTTATCCCTCTGGAGGACAACGGCTATCTGTTCGTTGACATCCAGCTGCCGGATGCCGCCACGCTGGAACGCACCGAAACCATCAGCTCACGGGTCGACGATCAAATTCGCGAAATCCCAGGCGTCGCCAACACGGTTCTCGTGAACGGCTTTTCGCTGCTGAACGGCACCACAACAAACGGTGCGGCAATTTTCGTCAACCTTACCAACTGGGACGAACGTCAGGATGATGATCTGAGCGCAGATGCCATCCTCGCCAAGGTATTGGCCATCGCCTACGGCGAATCCGCAGCCTCGATCGTCGCCTTCAACCCGCCCCCGATTCAGGGCCTCGGCATGTCCGCCGGCGTCGAAATGGAGGTACAACAGACCGGAGGCGGCACACCGCAGGATTTGGCATCAGCCGTTGGATCTTTTGTCTATGCCGCCAATCAACGGCCCGAAATCGCGCAGGCCTACACCACCTTCCGCGCCAATGTTCCACAGCTGTTTGTTGATCTGGACCGTGAGAAAGCCAAGACACTGCAAGTGTCGGTGGCAGAGGTTTTCCAGACAATGCAGGCCCAACTGGGCTCGTACTATGTAAACGACTTCAACCTGTTCGGTCGCGTCTACCGCGTAATGATCCAGGCTGACGGCACATATCGTGACAATGTCGAGGATATCTCGAACCTCTATGTTCGGTCTGAAAAGGGCGAGATGGTGCCACTGGGTACACTGATCGACGTGGAGAACGTGCTGGGCCCGGTCCTGCTCAAGCGTCACAATCTGTTCCGGTCGGCGACTGTTACGGCTGTTCCCGCTCCGGGCTTGTCGACGGGTGATGCGATCAACGTGATGACCGAGGAATCGGCAAACGCCCTACCCCCTGGCTATGCGTTCGAATGGACCGGCACAGCGCAGCAGCAGCTGGCTTCGGGTGGTCTGGTGATCGTCATTCTGGGGCTTGCGATCCTGTTTGGGTATCTGTTCCTGGTTGGGCAATACGAGAGTTGGACCATGCCGGTCTCCATTCTGTTGTCGGTCGTCGTGGCCTTGTTTGGCGCGGTTGCGGCGGTGGCAATCGTGGGCAGCGACATCAACCTTTACACGCAGATCGGGATGATCATGCTTGTCGGTCTTGCCTCAAAGAACGGCATTCTAATCGTCGAATTTGCGATGGAGCAGCGTGCCAAAGGGCTGTCGATCAAAGAGGCGGCGGCTGAAGCCGCGCATCAGCGTTTCCGCGCGGTGATGATGACCGCACTGTCGTTCCTTCTGGGCGTTGTGCCACTACTGGCGGCTAGCGGAGCCGGTGCGGCCAGCCAAAGGGCAATCGGCGTGGCTGTATTCGGCGGGATGCTGGCTGCTACGCTGATTGGTGTAATCGTGGTCCCGGTCTTGTATGCCTTGATGCAAAGCCTGCGAGAATGGGTAAAGGGTACCAAGAACGATTCGGACCCGACCGAAGAGGCCGCCTAAACCCGAAAAAACACAAGAAAAAGCCCCGCCGATAACGCGGGGCTTTTTCTTTCGGATACTAGTCCTTGGCTTTACAACACAGCGCGGATCTAAGCTGAACGCGCACGGCGGCGGGAGGTAACTGCTCGGATCAACGCCTTTGCCTCGGCCGGAGGTTCCTGTTCGACCCGGCGATAGTCCGTTCCGTCCCGTTGCCGGGTCAACAACCCGCTGGATATCATGGTCCGGCGCAACGTGGCCGGGTCCTCAAAATTATGTTCTTGGGACAGATACGCGTTGATGTCCTTTTCCCTAAAAGACGTCCCAGCAGGCAATCCTGACCACAGCACCCAGAGCGACAGGTTTTGCACGGACCGCTTTGACGGCCACTCACGCAAACGGCCCAGTTCGTCAAACCGGTGAAGGGCGCGTTCAACCGTACGCATATCTGTTGCGGGCTGATCTTCTCGCGCGTTCAGCCGTCTTCGCGCCGCATTGGCGGATCGCATATGTTGAACGTTTTGAAACCCCGCGGCGCGGGCCACCATGTTCATCAAGGTCAGGTGCGACGGGCTTGTATCTCCCAGTTGACGGGACAAAGCACGCACGAAGGCTGTCAAATCATCGGTGTGAAGGGGAACAGAGACTTTGGTCATCATGCATCCATGTCGGGCGTTTTGCTCGATCGTTGGTCGCTGGCTTAACGAAACTACGCCCTGATGTATGCGATGTCGTTTATGTCTTCTGGCAGGTTTAGCACTCTGGAAAAGAGCAGCGACGCCTCGGTGTCTGCCGACCGTGTCAGATGGCTAACACGGTATGCCCCGTTGGCCAAGCGTCAAACGCCCAATCGTTGAAAACGTGCAAATTATCCGAAGCCGTCAAGCGACCTTTTCAGGTTGCAGACGATCCACCATCCACGTGTCTATCCGCGCAACCTGATCCGCGTTCAGGCGAAGACCCAGTTTGTTGCGACGCCAGATCACATCCTCGGCCTTACGGGCGTATTCCTTGTCCATCAACCACACCAGTTCCAGTTCCGTGAGCGTGGCACCAAAATCTTCGCCCAAGTCAATGGCATCCTGCGCGTCGCCCAGAATGGCTCGCGCGTCGGTTCCGTAGGCGCGGATCAGGCGACGCGCCCATTTTGCGTTCAGAAACGTGTAGTCCGTCAGCAATCCGTCGATCTGGTTCTGCACATCCTCAACTGGGAAATCCCCTCCGGGCAATGCGACACCAGCAGTCCAGGGCCCGGGCAAGTCCGGGAAAAACGTCGCCACCTTGTCCAACGCGCTTTCGGCAAGGCGGCGATAGGTCGTGATCTTGCCGCCAAAGACGTTCAGAACCGGAGCTCCACCTTCCGCATCTACTTTCAGCGTATAATCCCGCGTTGCAGCCGTGGCGCTGCTGGCCCCATCATCATACAAAGGCCGGACGCCGGAATAGGTCCAAACGATCTCATCGCGCGTCACGGCACGCTCAAAGTACTTTGATGCGAAGGCGCAAAGGTAATCCTGCTCGGCTTCGGTGCATTCAGGCTTTTGGTCTGGGTCGGGATGATCCTGATCCGTTGTTCCGATCAGGGTGAAATCCTGCTCATAGGGGATCGCAAAAATGATCCGGCCATCTTCACCCTGGAAAAAGTAACATCTGTCGTGATCATAGAGTTTCGGAGTCACAATATGACTGCCCCGCACAAGGCGCACGCCCTCTCGCGAATTTGACCGGATCTTGGTTTGAATGATGTCTCCAACCCAGGGGCCACCTGCATTGATCAACATTTTCGCGCCGACAACACGTGTCTCGCCACTAGCCCGGTCTCGAATGGTGACGTTCCACAGATCGCCACTGCGCTCGGCCGAGAGAACTTCGGTCTGCACCAGAATTTGCGCACCGCGCGCTTCAGCATCTCGAGCATTCAAGACGACCAGCCGGGAGTCTTCTACCCAACAGTCGGAGTATTCATATGCCGTCTCGAATTTGCTGTGCAATGGATCGCCTTCCGGAGCGCAATGCAGGTTCAGCGACGTTGTGCCCGGTAGGATTTTCCGCCCACCCAGATTGTCATACAGGAAAAGCCCCAAACGGATCAGCCAAGCTGGCCTGCGTCCGCGCATCCAGGGCATCACCGTGCTCAACACGCGCGAGGTGGGCGTTTCCGCGTCAAACCTCATGTCGGCGTGATAAGGCAGCACGAACCGCATAGGCCAACTGATATGCGGCATGGCCCGCAGCAGAGTCTCGCGTTCGATCAGGGCTTCGCGTACTAGCCGGAACTCAAAATACTCCAGATACCGCAGCCCGCCGTGAAACAGTTTAGTCGAGGCGGAAGATGTAGCCGACGCCAGGTCATTCATCTCGGCTAATGTTACCGACAACCCCCGACCCGCGGCATCCCGCGCGATACCACATCCATTGATACCGCCACCAATGACAAAGAGGTCTTTGATCTGATCTTCCTGAGGCTGCATGTCAGATGATTCCCTGATGACGATAGTCATCGGCATTAATTGGAACATCATTCGGAAGGTCAACGTATTTATTCGTTTTCTTTCGCTTTACAGCACAAACTAGGGCTTCATTCGAGAATTTCTCACGTTTTGCTTGCCATCTACCTAAAAAGGAACAAAAACGAATAAAGCTATCATCTTTGGGAACCTGCCATGTCCTTGTCATTTCGTCAGACTGACATTCTTGAAATCGCCAGCGCCGAAGGTCGAGTAGCCGTCGACGATCTGGCGGACCGGTTCGGCGTGACCGTCCAAACGATCCGCCGTGACCTTTCCGAGCTGTCAGAGGTGGGTAAGCTGGATCGGGTCCACGGAGGCGCCGTTCTGCGTTCGGGCGTGTCCAATATCGGCTATGAAGACCGCCGCGCCCTTAACGAAAAGGTCAAAACCCGCATCGCTGAGCGCTGCGCTGCAGATATTCCCGACGGTAGCTCGATCTTTCTGAACATCGGCACCTCGACCGAGGCCGTCGCGCGGCATCTGTTGGGCCACAGGAACCTGATGGTTGTGACCAACAACATGAACGTGGCGAATATTCTGGTAGACAGCCCCGAATGTCAGATCGTCGTCGCCGGCGGAGTTCTGCGACGGTCGGACGGCGGCCTTGTGGGGGACCTGACCGCATCCACGATCCGGCAGTTCAAATTCGACCACGCGATCATCGGCTGTTCCGCGCTGGATGCGGACGGGGATTTGCTGGATTTCGACCTGCAAGAAGTGCAGGTCAGTCAAGCAATCATTGCACAATCCCGACACACATGCCTGGTTGCCGATCAGTCAAAATTCCAGCGAACGGCACCCGGTCGTATCGCCTCGATGTCGGACATCGATACAGTCTATACCGACGCTCCCCTGCCCGGCGATCTACCTCGACTCTGTCGCGACTGGCAGACGTCGGTCGTTCTATGCGATTAGGCGTCTTTCGCATATAACACGAATTCTGGCAGCCGCTTCTTGCCAGATACCAATGGTCCTGACACTATCCCTAGCATTGAAACTTGTGCACGGGAGGGGAGAACCGGGCCATGATTGCGCTTTTATTTGCATTACTTACGGTCACAATGGGACTGAATTACTTCAATCTGACGAAGGTAGCCAACGTGCTGTTTTTTGTCACGCTGGCGTTGAGTGTGTATTGGCTGAAGTTCCACGCCACCAGCCAGCTGACCATTCAATTGTGAGGGGCGCGAGATGACACCTGAATTGTCCAGAACCCTCAACGCTCTTGGAATGCTGGCCGTCTGCATTGTTCTGACGTTGGCATATTTCTACCAACTGAAACTCTACGAGCTTCCCTGCCCTCTATGCCTTCTGCAACGGGTCGGTTTCGTTGCGGTCGGTGTTGGTCTCGGCCTAAACCTTCTCTATGGCGCACGTCCGCAGCATTATGCGATCGTGCTTATTGCAGCGCTTTTCGGCGGTAGCGTCGCGGTTCGGCAAATCCTGCTGCATATCGTGCCGGGTACTGGTCATTATGGCTCTCCGGTATTGGGGCTGCACTATTATACGTGGGCTGCGATTTGCTTTTTCCTGATCTTGTTGGGCACGGCCTTCATGCTGCTGTTTGATCGCCAATACGTGGATCGCTCGCGGGCCGAACCGCGGTTCGGAGGCAACAAACTCGCCAAGATCGCTTTCTTTGTCATGCTGGGGCTGGCGGTAATGAATGCCGGAACGACACTGTTGGAATGCGGTCCGGGCATTTGCGCAGATCCTCCAACCAGCTACAAATTGATTGACGAACTGGACAACAACAACTGAGGATAGAACAACCTTCCCATAAGGAGGCGTGAGCATGGGACTTCTGGGACAACCACTGGAATATTACGACTACCTTACGTTTGTGGCACTCATCCTGCTGCTGGCCGCTATTATGGGACTGTTTCTTTTCCTCATGGGCTTGCCTGGACGCATTGCGATCAAGCGCAACCACCCGCATGCCGAGGCCGTCAAGATCATGGGTTGGATGGGTTTTCTGGCCGTTGTACCCTGGGTTCACGCGTTCATGTGGGCATTCCACGACGGAGTGACGGTAGACATCCGGCGTGGCCCGGACGAGGAGCGTGATGCGATCCGCGATGAGATCAAACGACTGGGCGGCAAGATCAAACCCGAATATCAGGACCGGCTCGATACAGACGAGACACAGCAAAGCTAAGGCCAAGGGAAACTAATTACTATGTTCGTTGCCCTAGGCATCACGCTTTTCTACATCATTTTCGTCTGGTTCATCTTCTTCAAGATGGAGTGGCTGAAATTCAATATCGCCTGGGGGATCGTTTCCTTCTGGGTCGGTGCCCATCTGCTGCTGATTTTTCTTGTTGCCCTGCGGTTCTTTCAACCATTCTCGGTCGACAGCCACGTGGTCCGGTCGACCATCCAGCTCGTACCCAAACTGACTCAACCGACGATTCTGACCGAAGTTCTGGTCGAGCCGAACGCTCCGGTCAGCAAAGGCGATCCGCTTTACCGTTTTGACGATACGGTCTTTTCGCTAGCGGTGGACAATGCCAAGGCACAGCTGGTGGCTGCCGAACAAAACGCCAAGATACTCGAACAGGATGTGATCGCTTCGACCGAAGCAGTCGAGCGCGCCAACGCGCAATTGGCCTATGCCCTGACGCAGCAGGCAAGGTATGAAAACCTCGTCCCGGCCGGTGGAGCACGGCAGGACGAGTTGGATCGCTGGGACGAACAGGTCACCGAAGATCAGGCGCAGGTCAAACAGGCCGAAGCCAACCTTGAGAAGTCGAAACTGGCTCAGGCTTCACAGATCGACGGTGTGAACACCGGTATTCTGCAAGCGCAGGCGCAACTGGCCGAAGCTGAGTATTTCCTTGAAAACACAACGATCTATGCGCCCGAAAATGGCATGATCGTTTCTCAACAGGCGCGCCCCGGTCTGGTGGTCGGTGATATTCGCCTGGGCGCCATTGCCAGTTTCGTGACAGAGGAAAACCCATACATCCTTGCCACCTATCGACAGCAAAACCTGAAATTCGTTGAACCCGGCCAACCGGTTGAGGTCGCGCTGGACCTCTACCCCGGTGAAATCCTGACCGGCAAGGTCGAGGCGATCTGGTGGGCCACCAGGCAGGGGCAGTACCTGCCTTCTGGCCGCCTACCCGGCTTCGAGTTGCCCAAGCTTCCTGGGCGGATCGCAGTGCAAATCTCGGTCGATGTGCCCGAGGGGCATACTTTCCCGGCCGGCGGACATGCGGCCGTGGCTATTTACACGGGCATGGGCAAAAGTTTCGAGTTCCTGAGGCGTATTAACATTCGCCTTTATTCCTTCGCCAACTTCATCCGACCGCTGGATATTTGAGGATGCGCGCCATGACACTCCGCCGGTTGTTGGGCTCGGCCCTCTGCGCAGCCACACTCGCCGCCTGTGCCCCGGTTGGTCCGGATTTCGTCCGCCCGAATTCTCCGGTCGTGAAACAATGGATCGAGGTAAACAGCCCCAGCGCAGGTCAAAGCGGGCTGACTTCCCGCAGTGCACCGGTGGTGCGCTGGTGGGAGACGTTCAACGACCCAACGCTAAACAAGCTGATCGCCGAAGCTTATGCTCAGAACCTGTCACTACAGGTCGCAGGCGCGCGTGTCCTGCAGGCCCGTGCTCAATTGGGGATAGCCTTCGGAGAGCTTTACCCCCAGTCACAGGCGGTCGGAGGCTCGTTTGAGCGGCGTCGGATCAGCGACAATCTGGGACCGGTTTCAGATATCCGGCGGATTATCCCGCTGGATACCGAATTTTCTACCTCACAGGTTGGGTTTGACGCGCAATGGGAGCTGGACGTCTGGGGCGCGCAACGGCGCGGGGTTCAGGCGGCACGCTCTAATCTGGCGCTGCAAGTGGCAAATTACGACGACGCGCTGGTGACGCTGACCGGTGATGTGGCTGCGCTCTATATCAATATCCGGTCGCTGCAAGAAGCACTGGGAATTGCCCGCGAAAACATCAAACTGCAGCAGGAATCGGCGGATCTGACCCAATTGCGCTTCAACAACGGCGTCACGACCGAGCTGGACGTGCAGGAGTCCCTCGCCTTGCTGAACAACACCAAGGCTCTGGTCCCCGAATTGGAAAGCGACCTGCAACAGGCCAAGAACGCCTTGGCCGTGTTGCTGGGCAAGACGCCTTCACGCATGACCAGCCTACTGGGCAATTCGGGACGTATCCCCTCGGCGCGGTCCAACGTGGCTGTCGGGGTGCCCGCCGAACTGTTGCGCCGCCGTCCCGACGTGCGCGCTGCCGAACTGGCAGCCGCGACGCAATCGGCGCAGGTGGGCATTGCGATTGCAGATCTCTATCCTCAGTTCGTCCTGTCCGGGGCAATCGGATTGCAGGCTTCGGGTGGGCAGGATCTGTTCAGCTCCGGCAGCAACACGGGGCTGGCCAGCGCCGGGGTTGTTTGGAACGTGCTGAACTATGGTCGGATTCAGAACAACGTACGGGCGCAGGATGCCGCATACCAAGCATTGATTGCGAACTATCAGAACACCGTTCTGACAGCCTATTCCGAAGTCGAAAGCGCTATGGTTGCCTATAGCGAGGCGCGCAAGCAGGTGGCGTTTTATCAGAAAAGCGTTGATGCCTCACGCAAGGCGGCCGAAATCGCCGTTGATCAGTACCGCGACGGCATCGCCAGCTATTCCCGCATCCTGAACACGCAAACGGCGCTGCTGCGGTCTCAGGCCAATCTGATCGAGGCGCGTCAGCAAGTGTCCAGCAATCTGGTTGCGGTCTACAAAGGTCTGGGCGGCGGCTGGCAAATCCGACAAAACCGGGAATTCCTGCCCGAAACCGTGCTTGCCGAAATGGCGTATCGCACGGATTGGGGCGATTTGCTGGAAAAGACACCAACCCGCGCCAGCCTGAACTGACCCCTATTTCGTCAGGCCGCGCAATCCGCCTGAAATCAAGATGTTCACTTCATACAAAATGCGGGGTGCAGCCAGCCCTCCGGGGCTGGCCAGATAATTCGGGCTCCATTCCGGGTCGAACTTCTGTTTGAACGCGCGCAATCCTTCGAAGTGATAAAACTGCTCGCCATGCTCGTAAACGAACCCGCCAATGCGGTTCCACAGCGAGGCCAGCTGCCGGTTTTCGATCCCTGAAAACGGCGCGGCGCCCAGCGAAAACCAGTGGAACCCCTGCTCGGACCCCCAGACCATCATCTCGGCGAACAATGCGTCCATGACAAAGCTTGGACTGTCGGGTTCGTATCGCATCAGATCCAGCGAGAGCTCGGATTTGTTTCCCCCCTGAAAGAGGTTGGCGAATGCCATGATCTTACCGGTTTCGCCATCGCGCAGCACTGCGTGGTCGAAATAGGACAGGTATTGGTCATCAAACCCACCCAGGGCGAACCCTTTCTCCTCACCCGCCTTCTGCGCCAGCCAGTCGTCAGAAATCTTTCGCAATTCGGGTAAGACCGGAGCCAAATTCTCTTTTGGGATAATCTCGAATGCATACCCTTCGCGCTTGGCCCGGTTCTTGGCCTGACGAAACCGTTTACGGGATTTGCCATCCAGCGAGAAATCCTTTAGCGGCACCCGCGCGACCTCACCGATTTTCAGGATCGACAGACCGAGGTCCAAAAATGTCGGCAGGTATTCAGTGGAAACACTGTAAAAAGCACAAAGCTTGCCTTCGCGGTCCGCCATTTCGCGCAGCTGCCAGATCAATTGTTGGCCTGCTTTTTCATCGCCCACCGGCTCACCTTTAGAGATCAGCGCGTTGCCGGTATCGGCATAAGCGATGAAGGCGGTTTCATCCGGGGAAATCAGAAACTGTTTGTCACCGGTCAGCGAAATCTGCGACTCGGTGTCTTCGCACTCCATCACCAAGCGCTCGACGACCTCGGGGATTTCAGTTCGTACAGGGGTCGGAAGCTCACGTCCGAACAGAGAGTTCACTGCCACAACGCCGACAATCACGGCCACCACGAGGCTGGAGCGCAGGAACCGTGAAGCGTCGCCGTTCCAGGCAAAATCCCACCACAAGGCATTCTGATATTCAACGTGGGAATAGGCAAACAGGCCCACCCAGAAAATCACCGCTAGCAAGACAACGACGCTGACCAGCCAAGGGATGTTCAATCGAAATATCGAAGCGCCGCTGACCCGGTAAAACGCGCCACGGAACATCGCCAGCAGCCCGATCGTGGCGAGCATCGACAGGGCTTCATGCGTGTCCAACCCCTTGGCAAGCGACGCAAAGAAACCCGCTACCATCAGAAACATGGCCACGACCCACGCCCGATAGAGTTTTCGAAACAACCCACGCGACACAAGCAGCAACAAGACCCCAACGGCGCTGCCCGCAAGATGCGAAGCTTCGACAAAAGAGAGCGGCAAGACCTCTCGCAGGACGCCCAGGTTTTGTGACCCGGCTGGCAACGCGCCCGAGACCAGCAGGGTTACCCCGGCGACTGCCGCAACGCCGGCGGCCACCATCGGTACCATGGGCCGGATGACTCGGTAAACCCACGTTGCAGCGCCGCCAATCCGGTTCCTCTGCGTCAAGGTCGAGGCAATCGCAATCGACAGAGTGGCGATACCAAACGGCAGGAAAGTGTATACAACGCGATAAAGCAGCAGCGCGGCGATTACGTCGGACCGCCCCGATGCGCCCAGTCCGGCAATCAACGTGGCCTCGAAAACACCAATGCCTCCGGGAGCATGGCTGAGGATGCCAACCGCGATGGCCGCTACGTAGACAGTAAAGAAGTAGGGGAAACCCACCCCAAGATCATCCGGCATCAAGACATACAGCGTCATCGAGGCACCAAACAGATCCCCCAATGCTGCGAGTGTCAGCAGACTGGCCAGCTTGCCGCCGGGCAGATTAAACCCAAACCCCGCAACGGACAGCCGCCGCCCGCCGCTTGACAGCCAGATGAACAGAACGGCCAACCCGGCCAGCAGACACAGGCCGATCGCGGTTTCGGTTGTCTCGCTGATCGGCAGCACTTTGGCCACACCATCCGGGTGGAAGGTCAGCAGGATGCCCAATATCAGGACCAACCCCATCCAGAACGCGACCCAGGACGTGGCGATGACACCCGCCACGCGCCCCAGGTCCAGCCCGAGCGAGGCGTAGATCCGGTATCTGATCGCTGTGCCGGTTATGTAGGAAAAGCCAAGACAGTTCGACACGGCATACCCGCTTGCCCCGGCCATGCCAGCCACCGGCAATGGCACCTTGCCGCCTGCAATGCTTTGCACTGCGAACACGTCATATAGTGACAGCGATACAAAGCTGATCGCCGTCCAGCACATCGCAAAGAACATGATTTTCCAAGATGTGCCGGCAATATCCGTCCTGACGTCCACCCATTTCACATGAGACGACAGGTCATGCAAAACCGTCAATGCAATCAGAGTAACCAATATCGGGATGACAATACGCACCCAGGGCTTTTCCAAAAGCTCGGTAACCTTCTCGGCCCAGCGTATGGCGCGTGGGTCTTCGCCGGTTTCCTGTGTGCTCATGGTGAACGCCTCTGCTCCTGCGCGGTTATGCACCCGTGCCCCAACTGCATGACAACAGGGGCGTATTTTGGCCATGGGTGAACCTTGGCACAGTTTGCGCCTCGGTCAAAGTGCGACGAAACGCAATCAATACCGTCCCTTGCGGGTGGACAACAACAAATTGGTCTCAGACCGCGTGACACCTTCCATGCGCCTGATCTGAAACAGAACTTCATCCAGCTCGGCCAGGGTCTCGGTGCCGATCTCGGCAATCAGGTCCCAACTGCCATTTGTCGAATGAACCGCCCGCACCTGACGCATTGCGGCAATCCGGGCCATGGTCCTTTCGGTTCCCCGGCCTTCAATTTCCAGCATCATCAGTCCGCGCACCGAGCTTTCAGCGACGCCCTGCCGGGTCAGAACGGTAAAGCCTACAATCTCACCAGATTGCTTTAGGCGTTGCAGGCGGCTGCGTACCGTCGTGCGAGTCACCCCTAACACCTCGGCCAGTTCAGACAGGGATGCGCGGGCGTCCCTGTGAAGGGCGTTCAGCAATCTGTTATCCAAATCGTCCAAATTTACTTTCCATTTCGTATTTCTACCTTTCAATTTGAACATTTTGCCCTCTTCTCGCAACCCAGCTTGTGTCGGTAGATAGACATATGGACAAAATGAACCTTATTCTTGCCGGTGTGCCAATGGACGCCGGAAAACAACGGCAGGGGTGCCGAATGGGCCCTGACGCATATCGTGTCGCGGGTCTCGCACAAGCCCTTGCAGACCTTGGGCACAACGTTTCGGATATCGGAGACATCCACCCTGATCTGGTGGACATCCCCGAGCACCCGCACTTGTTTTCCCTTCCCGAATGCGTGGGATGGACCAGCGCGCTCAGCCGTACAGCGCAGGAATCTTCGCAGACCGGACTACCGATATTCATGGGCGGCGATCACGCTTTGTCGATGGGAACCGTCGCAGGAATGGCGGCGCATGCAGATCGCGTCGGACGACCGCTTTTCGTTCTTTGGTTGGATGCCCACAGCGATTTTCACACGCCAGACAGCACAGGCAGCGGTAATCTACACGGCACGCCAGTGGCCTATTTCACGGGCCAGCCCGGATTCGATGCATTTCCCGCGTTGACTGCACCTGTTTCCACCGACCGTGTCGGCATGATCGGATTACGCTCGGTCGACCCGGCAGAACGTGCAGCCTTGGAAAAAGACCATGCCATGCTGGTCGACATGCGCAGCATTGACGAGCACGGGATCAAGGCACCGCTGATGGCGTTTCTGGACAAAGTGCGCGCTGCGAACGGGATTTTGCACGTTTCACTGGACGTCGACTTTCTGGACCCGTCCGTCGCGCCCGCTGTCGGCACCACCGTTCCCGGCGGCGCGACCGAGCGCGAGGCGCATCTGGTCATGGAGCTTCTGCATGAAAGTGGCCTTGTGTGTTCGCTGGATCTGGTCGAATTGAATCCATTCCTTGATGAACGCGGCCGTACCGCAAAACTGATGGTCGATCTGGCGGCTTCACTGCTGGGCCGCCGCATCTTCGACCGCGTAACACGGAGCTTCTGATGCTGTCCCTTCAGGCACCTTCCGCCGTCGTCATGATCCGCCCCCACGCCTTTGCGTCCAATCCGGAAACTCGCGACGACAACGCCTTTCAAACGCTGGCAAATCGTTCCTCCGAGGCCACCTCGGCCGCAGCCCGCGACGAACATGACCGTGCGGTCGAGCAACTGCGCGAAGCTGGCGTAACCGTCCACGTGTTTGACGATCACGGTGAACACGATACCCCTGACAGCGTGTTCCCGAACAATTGGTTCTCTACGCATCCGGGTGGGCATGTGGCGATCTATCCGATGTTTGTCCCGTCTCGTCGGCGCGAACGCCGAATGGATGTGATTGAGATGCTGAAACACGACTATCGCGTGCAGGACGTGATCGACTATTCGGGACTTGAACCGGACGATCTTGCCTTGGAAGGCACCGGAGCCATGGTTTTGGATCACGTGGGCCGTATCGCATACACGGTCAAATCCAATCGTGCCGATCCAGTGTTGCTTGAGCGGTTTTGCACGCACTTCAACTATGAGCCCATCGCGTTTGAAGCACGGGACGCGCAAGGTCGGGACGTCTACCACACCAACGTTTTGATGGGCATTGGCACACATTACGCCCTGATTTGCCTGGACATGATCACCGATCGGGAACGCAGGGCGACGGTGCAGGCCCGGCTGGAAGAATCCGGGCGTACCGTTATTGATCTCAGCCACGAACAGATCGCCGAATTTGCTGGCAATGCCATCGAACTGGCCGGTCGCGATGGTCTGGTGCTGGCCCTGTCCAGCCGCGCGCTGGCCGCGCTTAGGCCCGATCAGCTTGCCGTGATCGAAGCAAGCGCGTCACCCTTGCCGCTTTCCGTTCCAACAATCGAAACCGCCGGTGGGTCGGTGCGCTGCATGATCGCAGGCATCCACCTGTCACGCCGCTAGGAGAATTCCCATGCAACCTTCTGACAAGGCGCTTGTTCCATTCGTTTCCGTCGACAACATGATGCGGTTGGTTCACCACATCGGCGTCGAGGCGATGATCACCCAGATCGCCGCCCAGATCGAGGCTGACTTCAAACGTTGGGAAAGCTTCGACAAGACCCCTCGCATCCCGGCTCATTCACCTCATGGGGTGATCGAGTTGATGCCGACTTCGGATGGCGAGGCCTACGGGTTCAAATATGTCAACGGTCACCCAAAGAATACGTCCGAAGGATTGCAAACGGTGACAGCCTTTGGCCTGCTGGCAGATGTCTATACGGGCTACCCCACTCTGCTGACTGAGATGACTATGCTAACGGCTTTGCGTACCGCGGCCACATCGGCGATGGTTGGCAAGTACCTGGCACCGAAATCGGCCACAACTATGGCGATGATCGGTAACGGAGCGCAATCCGAATTCCAGTGTCTTGCGTTCAAGGCGATGTGCGGAATCGATACAGTCCGTCTTTTTGATACGGACCACAATGCGACCGCCAAATGCGCGGCGAACCTTACGGGAAAAGGCTTGACGGTTGTCTCCTGCAAAACCCCCGAAGACGCTATCGAGGGTACTCAGATCATCACGACCTGCACGGCGGACAAGAAATACGCAACGATCCTGACAGATAACATGGTTGGACCCGGCGTACACATCAACGCGATCGGGGGCGACTGCCCTGGCAAAACCGAGTTGCACCGGGACATCCTTCTACGATCAGACATCTTCGTGGAGTATCCGGAGCAGACAAGGATCGAGGGTGAAATTCAGGCTTTGGAAGCTGATCACCCCGTCACTGAGATGTGGCAAGTCATGACCGGGCAGGCCAAAGGCCGCACCGATGATCGCCAGATTACTCTTTTCGATAGCGTCGGATTTGCTATCGAGGATTTCTCGGCGCTTCGATACATCAAGACTGCCATTGAAGGCACTGATTTCTATGAATCTCTGGACATGCTGGCAGACCCTGACGATCCACGAGACCTTTTTGGGATGTTGATGCGGGCAAGCTAAGAACCCTCTCTGACGACTGACTGACCCCAGCTTTTCGCTGGGGTCTTTTTTATCCGGCCAGTGACGGCAGGTAGAGGACGATGCCCGGGAATGCCACGAGCAGAGCTATAGTCAGAGCATCCGCTACGAAAAACGGGGTAACACCCTTGAAGACGTCCTGAACACTCAAATCAGGGCGCACACCCGCCACGACAAAGCAGTTCAGGCCGATAGGGGGCGTGATCAGGCAGAACTCAGCCATTTTCACAACTAAAATGCCAAACCAGATCGCACACATCGGGCCCGACATACCAAAGGCGCTGTCGGCGGCCGATACTGCCTCGCCGCCATTCAGGGCCATGACTGCAGGATAGACGACCGGCAAGGTCAGCAGCAGCATTCCGATTGCGTCCATGAACATGCCCAGCACCGCGTAGGCAAGCAGGATACAGATCAGGATCAGCATGGGCGACATCTGCAGCGACGTGATCCAGTCGGAGAACGCGCCAGGCAAGTCGGCGAACCCAAGAAAGCGCACGTAGATCAGAACACCCCAGATGATCGCAAAGATCATGGCGGTCAGCTTGGCGGTTTCCAGCAGTGCCGATTTGAACTGGGGCCAACGCATGCCATGGAACAGGGCAAAACAGAAGACGATAAAGGCGCCGATGGCGCCACCCTCGGTTGGAGTGCCCCATGCCTTTTCACCGAAGGGGTTATAGACAAAGCAGATGATGATCAGGATGACAGCTACGATCGGCAATGCGCCCGGCAAAGCAGCAAAGCGTTCTTTCCATGTAAACCCAGTCACGGGAGGGCCAACGGATTTGAAAATCACGGCAATTCCGACGATCAACAATCCGTAAATCACCGCCGAAAAAGCCCCTGGGATGAAGCCTGCAAGCAGCAGCTTTCCTACGTCCTGTTCGACAATAATGGCATAGATTACAAGAATTGCAGAGGGCGGGATCAACGAAGCCAACGTCCCTCCTGCGGCGACCACGCCAGCGGCAAAGCGTTTGTTATATCCCACGGCCAGCATCTCTGGGATAGCTATCCGAGCGAACACTGCCGACGTTGCGACCGAAGCACCCGACACCGCAGCAAACCCGGCGGTGGCGAAAATGGTCGACACCGCCAGCCCACCCGGCACCCATGCCACCCAGCGTTTGGCGGCTTCGAACAAGGCCCGGGTCAGCCCCGCGTAGTAGGCCAGATAACCGATCAGGATAAAGGTTGGAATCAGGCTGAGCGTATGGGAAGCGACCTTGGAATGAGGCACCTGCCCTGCTGTTTTGACGGCGACCGTGACCGCCTTGCCGAACCGCCCCGGATCATAGCCGAATTTGGCCCAGAATATCCAAATCAGTCCTACAAGCCCGGCAAGTCCGGCAGCAAACGCCACGCGCATCCCGACCACGACCAGAGCCAACATGCCGCCCGTGACCCAAAGTCCGATTTCTATCGTGTCCATGAGTTATGAGCGCCCTTCGAACTGTTCAGCCTCTGCCGCTGCTTGCGCCGCAGCGTCTTGGATCAGCGGGACAGCAACCGGTGTTTCCAGCCCCAAAACGAAAGCGCGGCCATAACCCCATGCTTGCAGAACCAAACGTGCGGACAAAACGGAGAAGGCTATGGGGGCAAGCAGCTTGGCAGGCCAGATCGGGATACCAATGTCGATCGAGCTGTCTCGGCTCCAAAGTGGTGCACCAAAGTCAAAGGACCGGTCGAAATGAGCCCAACTGCCCCACACCAAAGCCAGCATCAAAGCGAGGATCAGCAGGATCGAAATCAATTCGAAAAACCACAAAGCCCGCCCGGTCAGGCGCGAGATCACGATGTCCATGCGAATGTGTCCGCCATCGCGTTGAACGAAAGAAATGCCCAAAAAGGCAATCAGCGGCATGGCCTGTTCGATCCAGTCCACATAACCCGGCAACGGTGCGTTCAAGGCATTTCGCCCGCTGACAGACACGACCGCCAGAACCATCAGGCCGAACACCGCAAATCCGCTGATCAATGCCAAAAGCCGCTCAAGTCTCAATAGTCGCTGATCCAGACGGCTGAGAAGACTGCCGTCTTCCAGCACCGTGGCCTGTCCTGCCATCCCCGTGACCCTCTATCTTGAAAGAATAACCCGGGTGCCAGGTGGCACCCGGTCTGGATTTTCAGTTGCCGCCACGTTGTTGTTTCAGCGTTGCCTGAACCAGGTCGTAGAGATCCTGCGCTGGCAAGCCCTGAGCGGACATATCTTCAATCCACTTCTCGCGGATCGGGTCCGCCGCTTTGGCGCGGAACTCTTCAATCACGGCGTCGTCGATCATTACTTTTTGGACGCCCTTCTCGTCCAAGACACTGTCCCATTGCTCTAACAGACCACCATAGTTGGCCAGGTAATGGTCAATGGCTTCATCAATCGAGCTGTTCAAAGCTTCAAGGTGCTCGGCAGGTAGGGATTCATAGGCTTCGATATTCACAACAACCGGGCAATTAACCGTCCCCGGGTTCAGGTTCGCTGTCCACCAATCAGCCTCATTGATCGTACCAAAGGACAGATGCGCGTGCTGGGCAAAGGCCACGGTATCCACAACGCCAGACTCCATAGCATTGTAGGCTTCGGTTGCAGGCACGGATGTCGGCACACCGCCTACGGCTTCGAACGCCTGACCCAAACCACCTGTGGCGCGCACGCGCATTCCTTCGAAATCCGCCAGTTCGTCACGTGCATCACCGGTACCCACCAGATTGTATTGTGGCATAGGCGAAGTCATAATGATCCGGGCGTTCCACTGCGCCATCTCGTCTTTTACCGCCGGGTGATCATAGACAGCGTGGCTGACCGCCACCTCTTCGTCCAGCGTATTCACGCCGAGAAACGGCAATTCCAGGACGGTGATCGCCCGGTTTTTGTCGCGATGATAACCCGCGCAAAACTGTGCCATTTCAAAGGCGCCGATTTCGATTCCGTCCAGGTTTTCACGCGGTTTGGACAAACCGCCGTAGCTGACATTGATGGTGAAGTCACCGTTAGTCTTTTCGCTGACCAGCTCAGCCAGCTTTTCCACATGTTCGGTAAAGGCCCGGCGCTTACCCCAAACCGAAGCATTCCATTCGGTTGCAGCCGCTTGGGTAACAAACGACATGCTCTGGGCGGCGACAACTGCACCGCTCAACATCTTGTTCATAATGATTTCTCCCTTTGGTGCGCCCCCTCCCGAGGCGCTTGGAGGTAAAGCTAGCGCCAACCTTAGGATGTGCCAACCCCTGCATCGGAAACGTGCCAGTTTAGACAATTCAGCTAGACAAAGAGCGCTAGCCCTGACCGGCACGCACAAAATAGGTAGCCTGACGTGATAGATTTTTTTACAGGTTAGCAATTGTTTTTGTGTTATTTTTTCACGCACATCAGTATTTATTTACAAAATTCCCTGGCCTTCAAAAATTTGTTTACAAACAAATCCAAGGATTACGGCAATTTATTTATTTCTTTTCAGAACTCCGTATTATCCAAAGTTGGGGAGGAACAGGGTCGACTTTGCCTAATCGGCGAGCAAAACGGTCCAATATCATCCAGTCCAGAGGGAGGAGCCTCAAAAATGACTACCGCTGCCCAGGCAGATGCCAATACCTATCCGCCATCCGCAGAAACCGTCGCGCGCGCCCATGTCGATGCTGACAAGTACGCCGACATGTATGCGGCCTCGGTGAGTGATCCTGATGCATTTTGGGGCGAACACGGCAAACGGGTTGACTGGATCAAGCCATACACGCAGGTCAAGGACGTCAATTACGACTTCGGGTCGGTTAAGATCAACTGGTATGCCGATGGCACGTTGAACGTTTCGGCCAACTGTCTGGATCGGCACCTGAAAACACGGGGCGATCAAACCGCGATCATCTGGGAGCCGGATGATCCAAACGATGCCGCCGAGCACATTACCTATGCCGAACTGCACCGCCGCACCTGCCGGATGGCCAACATTCTGGAATCGATGGGCGTGCGTAAGGGTGACCGTGTCGTCATCTATCTGCCGATGATCCCCGAAGCTGCCTATGCCATGCTGGCCTGCGCTCGGATCGGCGCGATCCACTCGATCGTTTTCGCAGGCTTCTCGCCTGACGCTCTGGCCGCGCGGATCAATGGCTGCGACGCAAAAGTTGTAATTACCGCCGATGAGGCTCCGCGCGGTGGGCGCAAAACGCCGCTTAAATCAAATGCCGACGCGGCACTGCTGCACTGCAAGGACACTGTGAAGTGTTTGGTCGTCAAGCGCACCGGTGGTCAGACCACGTGGATCGATGGCCGCGACTATGACTACAATGAAATGGCGCTCGAGGCGGATGACTACTGTGCACCCGCCGAGATGAGTGCAGAAGATCCTCTGTTCATTCTCTATACCTCTGGATCGACCGGCCAACCCAAAGGTGTTGTACACACGACGGGCGGGTATCTGGTCTATGCTGCTCTGACGCATGAGATCACCTTCGACTATCACGAAGGCGATGTCTATTGGTGCACGGCAGATGTAGGCTGGGTCACCGGCCACAGTTACATCGTATACGGTCCGCTGGCCAACGGCGCGACAACGCTGATGTTCGAAGGTGTGCCGACCTATCCCGATGCCAGCCGATTCTGGCAGGTTTGCGAAAAGCACAAGGTCAACCAGTTCTACACCGCCCCGACCGCGCTGCGCGCCCTGATGGGGCAAGGCAACGAATGGGTCGAGAAATGCGATCTGAGCGATCTGCGCACATTGGGCACGGTCGGCGAGCCGATCAATCCTGAGGCATGGAATTGGTACAACGAAGTTGTCGGTGGCGGCCGCTGCCCCATCGTCGACACCTGGTGGCAGACCGAAACCGGCGGCCATCTGATGACGCCGCTTCCGGGTGCACACGCGATGAAGCCTGGCTCGGCCATGAAACCTTTCTTCGGCATTCAGCCGGTGGTTCTGGACCCGCAATCGGGTGTCGAGATCCAGGGCAACGGAGTCGAAGGTGTGCTCTGCATCAAGGACAGCTGGCCCGGCCAGATGCGTACCGTCTGGGGCGATCATGAGCGGTTCCAGAAGACGTATTTCGCCGACTACAAGGGCTATTACTTCACTGGCGACGGCTGCCGCCGCGACGAGGACGGAGACTATTGGATCACCGGGCGCGTAGATGACGTGATCAACGTCTCGGGTCACCGCATGGGCACAGCCGAGGTTGAAAGCGCGCTGGTAGCACATGCCGCCGTTGCCGAGGCCGCTGTTGTTGGCTATCCGCACGAAATCAAAGGGCAAGGCATCTATTGCTACGTCACCCTCATGAACGACCGCGAACCCAGCGATGAGTTGATCAAAGAGCTGCGCACATGGGTCCGGACCGAGATCGGACCTATAGCCAGCCCCGATGTGATCCAGTGGGCGCCGGGCCTGCCGAAGACCCGTTCGGGCAAGATCATGCGCCGTATCCTGCGCAAGATTGCCGAGAACGATTTTGGCTCGCTGGGTGATACTTCGACACTCGCCGATCCGTCGGTGGTCGAAGACCTGATCGAAAACCGTGCAGGCAAGTGAGGATGTGATGGACGCTGCCACAATCACCACACCCACTGTTCTGATCCTTCTCGGCCCTCCGGGTGCCGGGAAGGGTACACAGGCCCGTATGCTCGAAGACAAGTTCGGTCTGGTTCAACTCAGCACTGGCGATCTACTGCGCGAAGCCGTCGCAGCGGGAACTGAAGCCGGAAAAGCGGCGCAAGCCGTCATGGAAGCCGGCGATCTGGTCAGTGACGGGATCGTCATCGCCATCCTGCGTGACCGCATGGCCCAACCGGACTGCGCCAAGGGCGTCATTCTGGACGGTTTTCCGCGCACCACAGTTCAGGCCGAAGCCCTGGATGGCCTGCTGGCCTCGGCAAGCCAAAAGATCAACGCGGCCATCAGCCTCGAGGTTGAAGACGCTGAAATGGTGACCCGTATCTCGGGCCGTTACACCTGTGCAGGTTGCGGCGAAGGGTTCCATGACACGTTCAAACAACCTGCCGAAGAGGGCAAATGCGACAATTGCGGCCATACCGAATTCAAGCGCCGCGCCGATGATAATGCCGAAACGGTGGCCTCACGCCTTGAGGCTTATCACGCACAAACCGCGCCGCTGATCGACTACTACCAGAACCATGGTGTGCTGAAACGCACCGACGCCATGGGCAAGATCGAAAACATTGCACGCGATCTGGAAGAGATCGTCGGCGACGCGATGAGTTAAGGGGAGGAGATAAGCCCAACACTCCGGGCTTTGATCCTACAACAGAATACTTCAAAGGCCCCGCCTTGGCGGACCGGTGGAGTTTTGCCCGACGCCAACCAGGCGTTTGGCACAATCGAGAAGCGACCCGACGCACTGGAGGAGTATTGCTCCGGGTCGCCAAACGAGGAAGCGAAGGAGGAACCCGCAATGGCGGATAATTCGACAAACTCCGCGCAGGCTGCCGACGCCGATAAGGGTTATTGGCAAGCCAACCTGCGCCTCATCTACATCAGCCTCGCGATATGGGCGCTGGTGTCGTTTGGATTCGGCATTCTGCTGCGTCCATTGCTGTCCGGTATCGCCGTTGGCGGCACCGATCTGGGCTTTTGGTTCGCTCAGCAAGGATCGATTCTGGTCTTTCTGGTGCTGATCTTCAACTACGCCTGGCGCATGAACAAGCTGGACGCCGAATACGGTGTTGAGGAGGACTAAGCAGCATGGACCAGTTTACCATTAACCTGCTGTTTGTTGGCGCGTCCTTTGCGCTGTACATCGGCATCGCGATCTGGGCCCGCGCGGGTTCCACATCTGAATTCTACGCCGCGGGTCGCGGCATCCACCCGGTCACCAACGGTATGGCGACAGCGGCTGACTGGATGTCGGCAGCTTCGTTCATCTCGATGGCGGGCCTGATCGCCTTTACCGGCTACGACAACAGCTCGTTCCTGATGGGCTGGACAGGCGGCTACGTGCTGCTGGCACTTTTGCTTGCGCCTTACCTGCGGAAGTTCGGCAAATACACCGTGTCTGAATTCATCGGTGATCGCTTCTACAGCCAGACCGCACGTATCGTTGCGGTGATCTGTCTGATCGTGGCGTCGGTGACCTACGTTATTGGTCAGATGACCGGCGTTGGCGTGGCCTTTGGCCGCTTCCTCGAGGTATCGAACACCACCGGTCTGCTGATCGGCGCGGGCGTTGTGTTTGCTTATGCGGTGTTTGGTGGGATGAAGGGCGTGACCTACACTCAGGTCGCTCAGTACTGCGTGCTGATCACCGCCTACACCATCCCGGCGATCTTTATCTCGCTGCAGCTGACCGGAAATCCGGTTCCGGCGCTGGGTCTGTTCGGTGATGCCGCAGGTGGTGAGCCGCTGCTGACCAAACTGGACGCCATCGTGGCCGAGCTTGGCTTTGCCGAGTACACAGCACACCATTCGAACACGCTGAACATGGTGCTGTTCACGCTGTCGCTGATGATCGGTACTGCCGGTCTGCCGCACGTGATCATGCGCTTCTTCACCGTGCCGAAAGTGTCTGACGCACGCTGGTCCGCTGGCTGGGCGCTGGTGTTCATCGCGCTGCTGTACCTGACCGCCCCTGCGGTTGGCGCAATGGCTCGTCTGAACATCACCGACATGATGTGGCCCAACGGTGGCATCGAAGGTGGCGCCGTATCGGTCGAAGAGATCGACAACGATCCGCGCTATGACTGGATGGCCACGTGGCAGAAAACCGGTCTGCTGGATTGGGAAGACAAGAACGGCGACGGCAAAATCCAGTACTACAACGACAAGTCCGAAGCCATGCAGGCAATTGCGGAAGAAAAAGGCTGGGTCGGTAACGAGCTGACCAAGTTCAACCGTGACATCCTGGTTCTGGCCAACCCCGAGATCGCCAACCTGCCAGGTTGGGTAATCGGTCTGGTTGCGGCCGGTGGTCTTGCGGCCGCTCTGTCGACCGCTGCGGGCCTGTTGCTGGCGATCTCGTCGGCTGTGTCCCACGACCTCGTCAAAGGTGCGATCAACCCGTCGATCTCTGAAAAGGGTGAACTGCTGGCGGCGCGGATCGCAATGGCCGTAGCCATCGTTGTTGCAACCTACCTGGGTCTGAACCCACCGGGCTTTGCTGCGCAGACGGTTGCTCTGGCGTTTGGTCTGGCGGCTGCCTCGATCTTCCCGGCGCTGATGATGGGGATCTTCTCGACCCGCATCAACAACACCGGCGCGGTTGCTGGTATGCTGGCGGGTCTGACCGTGACACTGGTCTACATCTTCCTGCACAAGGGTTGGCTGTTCATTCCGGGCACCAACTCGTTCACCGATGCTGATCCGCTTCTGGGTCCGATCAAGTCGACCTCGTTCGGCGCCATCGGTGCGATGATCAACTTTGCGGTTGCCTACGTAGTTGCAGGCATGACCAAAGAGACACCGCAGGAGATCAAAGATCTGGTCGAAAGCGTACGCATTCCCCGTGGTGCGGGCGCAGCTCAGGATCACTGAGTTAGATGCGGTCGGCGGCTAACGTCTCTGACCGTATCCTTCGATCCACTGTACCCGCCCGGCATTCCACCGGGCGGGGCTTTTATTTCAGAATTCCAGAGACACACAATGCCCCTGTCCCATGATGAGATCACGCGGTTTCTGAAATCCGTACACCCGTATGACGCCCTTTCCGCAGACGCGCTGGAGGACCTTGCCAGTCAGATCAAGGTCTGGGAAATCGAGGCGGATTCAGCGGTTTACGAATTGGGACATCCCCTGCCCGGCGTATTCGTCATCTATGAAGGTCAGATTGAAATTACCGATGAGAACGGCGCAGTCGTTTCGCATTTGGGGTTACGCAATTCCTTTGGCGAACGTGGCTTGCTGAAAGATGGCAAGGCCGCAACCAAAGCGAGGGCGCATACGCCTTCCATTCTGATCGTGCTACCGCCCGACCTGGTGCACACTTTGATCTCCGAACACGATGTGGTCGCGAAATTCTTCAATCGCTCGCGCGGCCAGCGCGCTGGTCCGCAGAGCCTGGCCACCAGCGCCGTTGACGTGCTGATGGCGCGCGACCCGGCCACCTGCCCTCCGAACACGTCGGTTCAACAGGCAGCGCAGATGATGCGCGACAGACATATTTCTTCGCTTTGCGTGACTGAGGATGAAGCGCTGCTGGGCATTGCCACTTTGCGGGACATTTCCGGTAAGTTCGTAGCGGAGGCACTACCGCAGAACACTCCGATTTCAGCCATCATGACGGCTAACCCAATTACCTTGTCGCCCAATGACATAGGTTCCGATGTTCTGCACGTGATGATGGAGCGCGGGATCGGTCATATTCCGATCTCTGAAGCCGGTCGGCTGGTTGGAATTGTAACGCAAACAGACCTGACCCACTATCAGGCGGTCAGTTCGGGCGAGCTCGTGCGCCGGATTGCGCGCGCGAACACGGCACAGGACATGGCGAGTGTCACGGCCGAAATCCCACAACTCCTGGTACAGTTGGTTGCCGGCGGTAACCGCCACGAAATCGTAACCCGCTTGATTACGGACATTGCTGACACGGCAACACGCCGTTTACTTGCACTGGCGGAAGACAAGCTCGGCGCCCCTCCGGTGCCCTATCTGTGGCTGGCGTGCGGTTCACAGGGGCGGCAGGAACAGACAGGTGTGTCGGATCAGGACAATTGCCTGATGCTGGATGACAGCGTAACCGATGCGGACATGGACTATTTCGCGAAGCTTGCGAAGTTTGTTTCAGACGGGCTGGACATCTGCGGGTACTTCTATTGCCCTGGCGACATGATGGCGACCAATCCGCGCTGGTGTCAGCCGGTACGGGTCTGGCGCGACTATTTCCAGGGGTGGATCGCAAAGCCCAACCCCGAGGCACAGATGCTGGCCTCGGTTATGTTTGACCTGCGCCCCATCGGCGGCGCGTTCGAACTATTCACAGACTTGCAGACCGATACGCTGGCCGCCGCCAACGCGAACTCGATCTTTGTGGCGCACATGATCTCAAACTCTCTTAAACACACGCCGCCGTTGGGGTTGTTGCGCGGGTTTGCCACCATCCGCTCGGGCGAGCATCGCAACACGCTGGATCTGAAACACAACGGCGTGGTGCCGGTGGTTGATTTGGCTCGTGTCTACAGCTTGCAGGGCAAATTGACCGAAGCGAACACTCGTGCGCGCCTGAAAGCTGCCGAAGCGGCGGGCGTGCTCAGCCATTCTGGGGCACACGATCTGCTGGACGCGTATGACCTGATCGCGGAAACGCGCTTGGACCATCAAGTTCGGCTGGTCAAGTCCGGCGAAAAGCCTGACAACTACCTGCCACCGTCCGAATTGTCGGACTTTGAGCGAAGTCATCTGCGCGATGCCTTCGTCGTGGTAAAAACGATGCAATCCGCGGTCGGCCACGGCAAGGGAATGCTGGGTTAACATGCGGCTGAAGAACGGAGAGACGACATGTTTCTGGAATTGATCGGCACAGTCTTTGCAGGCTTTGCCTTTGCGGGCATCGTCATGGTGGCAAACAAGCTGACCGGAGGGCGGTTGCCCAAATGGGCTGCCCCTGTGGCGGCAGGTGTGGGCATGATCGCCATGACCATTTCCAGCGAATATTCGTGGTATGATCGAACACGCGGTCAGTTGCCGGAAGAGTTGACCATTGTGCAAGAGGTCGAGAGCCGCGCCCTCTATCGCCCCTGGACCTATGCGGTGCCCTTCGTGGACCGGTTTGCCGCCATCGACACCGTGTCGGTGCGCACCAACGAAAGTGTTCCGGAACAGCGCCTGGTCGATCTGTATTTCTTTGGCCGCTGGGCTCCGGTTTCCAAAATGCCGATTGCTGTAAACTGTGTCGAAAACAGCCGGGCCACACTGGCCGATGGAGCAGAATTTGCCGATGACGGGCGTCTTCTGAACGCCGACTGGTTTGTGGCGGGCTCTGGCGACCCGGTCATCGAGGCGACCTGCGGGGTCTGAAAATGTTTAACCACCTGAGCCTACGCCTGCGGATTTTCCTGTTCTTCTGCCTGTTGGCGGTCGGAGGATTGCTCGTCAGTTCGACCGCGTTGTGGATCAGCTATCAAAGGGTCGGCAACCCAGACCTGTTGGACGCCTACGTATTTGCAGGGCTTCTGATCGCCTTTGGGTTTCTGGGCTTGATCGTCGGCGTCTGGCTTCTGTTTGATGACAACGTGGCGAAACCGATCGAGCGCCTGTCGGCGCAGCTGCGTGCCCGGGCACACGCCGGTGTCAGCACAGAGCTGGATCTGCAAGCAGCGCGGTATCTGGGAGACCTGGCCCCGGCCGCTGCAGGGTTGGCGGAACAACTGGCCGACACTGCGATGAACACAGCCGAAGCCGTTGCTGCCGAGACCGCCCACCTGGCCACCGAAAAGCAGCGGTTGACCGCGCTGCTGACCGAAATTCCCGTCGCCATGTTATTGGCCGGACCAAAGCATCAGATTGTTCTTTACGACGCGCAAGCAGCTGAGGTTTTGGCGCAAATCGCGCATCCCAGACTAAATGCATCGCTGTTTGACTATCTCGAAAGCACCGGGTTGACGGATGCTTATGCCAAGATGAACAAAACCGGCATGGATGTCTATTGCACACTGACCAGCGTTGACGGGCGACAAACTTACACTGCCCGGATGAAACCGCTTGGTGATGCGCCGGGGTATATGTTGATTTTCGAAGACAGCATTGCTCGCATCCCGCCCGACGATGCCCGTCCGCTGGTATACGATTTCGATCTTTTGGACACGCCGGGCGATGATGTCTTTGAAGACCGCGCGCTGTCTGACCTGATCTTCGTCGTATTTGACACGGAAACAACCGGGCTTTTGCCCCATAAGGATGAGATCGTGCAGATCGGCGCAGTTCGCGTCGTGAAAGGAAAGATCGTTGAAGGCGAGCAGCTGAATACTCTGGTCGATCCTGGCATTCCGATCCCTGTTGCCTCGACCAAAGTACACAAAGTCAACGACGCAATGGTACAGGGCGCACCTGATATCGCCAGTGCCGGGCGTAGTTTTCACCAGTTTGCACGTGACGCCGTGATCGTGGCCCACAACGCGCCGTTCGACATGGCCTTTTTGCGCCGCCACGCGGACAAGATGGAAGTGGAATGGACACACCCAATTCTGGACACAGTTCTGCTTTCGGCAGTTCTGTTCGGAGCCAGCGAAACGCATACCCTGGATGCGGTATGCGACCGACTTGGCATTTCCATCCCCGAGACACTGCGGCATACAGCTCTGGGCGATGCGGTGGCAACTGCCGAGGTTCTGGTCCGGATGCTGCCGATGCTTTCGGCCCGCGGCATGGTTACCTTTGGCGATGTTATCGCGGAAACCCGTAAACACGGGCGGTTGCTGGAAGATCTGAACTGACCAAAAAGATGTGAACTTGACCTAGCTTTTCGTGGACAATCCCGGCACGGCGTGGCACCTGAGACGAGCCCAGTGAACGAGCGTGCAATGACCGAAAAGACCTTTATGCCCAACCCGGACCAAAGCATGGCCTTTCGCGAGGCATTGGGTTGTTTTGGCACTGGGGTCACGGTCGTTACGGCCCATACGGAGAATGGCCCGCACGCCATCACCGTCAACTCGTTCTCGTCCGTATCTCTGGACCCGCCATTGGTGCTTTGGTGCCTGGCTCGGGACTCGAACCGGTTTGATACTTTCAGCACCTGCCAATCTTATTCGATCCATGTAATGGCGCAGGATCAGCAGGACCAGGCGGTGAAATTCGCCCGTAACGGATTGGATTTCTCGCACGCGGAATGGCAGCTCGATGAGGCCGGACGACCGCAACTCGCAGGTTGTCTGGCCCGTTTCGACTGCAGCCTTCACGACTGTCACGAGGCCGGCGATCACTTGATCCTGGTCGGTCATGTGGACAAGGTCATGTACCGCAAAGGTCAGGGGTTGATTTTCAAACGTGGTCAGTTCGGCGGGTTCGCCGATCTGTTCTGAAGGCTATTCGTCCAAAGAGCCGTGCACGGCCAAGGCTTCCAGCTGTGCATCCTGCGGAGTGATCACACGAAACGCCTCGTGCACCCCTGCCCCGGTCAATTCACGCGCAACGGTCAGCAGCGTGTTTGGCGCGTGCTCCTCGCACAGTTCGGACATATGGTCCAACTCGGCCCGCGCCACGCCCAACGCGGCCTCGACCGATGGTGCACCATAGATTCGCACAAAATGTTCGGCCAGATTCTGAGTGATCTGTTCTTGCTCAGCGGATTCGATCTGCGTCACCGCCACAAAAGTTACACGACCAAAGGTTTCCAATCCCAGCCACCCATTGGCAAAGGCCTGCCGCGCCTTGCCTTCAAGATCACCCTCACCCCAGTTGGAAAACTCGAACCCACCCGAGATGCACCATTCGCCGGTGCGAGCCGGGACATGAAAGACGTTCATATCGCTTTCGTCGAAGTGAATGGCTCGTGCGAGCTTCATCTTGTGTCCTCCAGCAAATCCGTTAGGGGGCGCAGATGGGTGTCCGCACCGTCACGGATCAACATTCCAAACCGTTCGTCTGTTCCCAGAAACACACCCCGCCCGTCAATCGGCTCGCCAACGCCGCGCAGCAGACCCATCCACTCGGAATGCAGAGGCGCATTGCCATCCTCCTGCCAGCGGTTGAGCCAAGTCAGCATGTGCCGTGACCAGCTTTCGATCAGCTGCGTGGAAGACACCTCAGCGCATCCCTCATCATACAAAGCTGTCACATCCGGTGTCTTACCCGGTGCATCGCCTGTTTGCAGCAGCGCCAGTTCCCAGCCGATCACCAGCCAATCGGGTGCTTCGCCCGGTTCACAGTCAGAGGCGGCAGCGCGAAACTGGCCGCAGCGCGCTCCGTTCACACAAATCAACCCGTCCCATCCCAGATGCACAGCCACTTCAGGCGGGGCGAGTGCGCCCAACGCATTCTGAAAGCCCAAAGCACACAGCGGCAACATCGCCATGGCATCAGCCAAGGCGACCTCAGGGGCAAAGACAATTGCAACCCTCAGACGGTCGGCCTGAATGTTGTAGACGACAGCGCCGGACTCACAGCCCAGCGCGGCCATTGCCTGGGCCCGTTCAAACGGATCCTCCACACCCTGCACCGGATGGCCCGTCAGCAGAGGGGGAAAGACCGGTTCACTCATGCGTTGCCCTTGGCAATCATGTCACGGGCGATCTTGCGGAAAGCATCGGCCTGCGGAGTGTCGGGTTTGCTGACGACGATGGGGGCGCCGCCATCCGCCGCCACTCGGATATCCAGATGCAGCGGGATTTCCCCCAGCAGCGGAACGCCCAGCGCCTCGGCTTCGGACTTTACACCGCCATGACCGAACACGTGTTCCTCATGCCCGCAGTTTGAACAGATATGGGTGGACATGTTCTCGATCATCCCGACGATCGGCGTCTTGAGCTGATTGAACATATCGATCCCCTTGCGGGCATCGATCAGCGCCACGTCCTGAGGGGTCGAAACGACAATAGCACCGTCTACTTTGAACTTCTGGCTCAGCGTCAGTTGCACATCACCGGTGCCGGGCGGCAAGTCGACGATCAGCACGTCCAACGCGCCCCATTGCACCTGACTCATCATCTGCTGCAGCGCACCCATCAACATCGGACCGCGCCAGACAACAGCCTGCCCTTCATTGGTCATCAGCCCCATCGACATCATCGTCACGCCGTGATTGCGCAACGGCAGAATAGTCTTTCCATCGGGGCTGGCGGGACGGCCCGAGACACCCAACATCCGTGGCTGCGACGGTCCGTAAACATCCGCATCCAGCAGGCCCACGCGCCGCCCTTCAGCCGCCAGCGCACAGGCGAGGTTGGCGGAGACTGTGGACTTGCCCACCCCGCCTTTGCCCGAGGCAACAGCAATAATCCTATCCACACCGGGCACAGCCTGGGGTCCGGTTTGTGACGGCTTGGGTTTCGGCTTCAGATCAGGCGGAGCCTTGTCGGAATGCGCGGTCAACATAGCCGAGACATTGGCCACACCGTCCACCATCTGCGCCGCCTGCTCGGCAGTGGCACGCACCGGCTCCATACGCTCGGCCTGTTTAGGATCGATCTCCAACACAAAGCGCACAGTGTCGCCTTCGACGTTCAGCGCGCGCACAATCCCCGCGCTGACAATGTCCTGACCGGAAACCGGGTCGGTGATCTTTTTCAGGTTCGCCAGAACCGCATCACGGATGCTCATGCGTCATTCCCCTTGATCTGCACCGTGGTGCGCGCTTTGCGTATCGACAGAAAGCAGTCGCCGCTCATTGCATGTATCTCCGTCTCATTCTGCTTATTTGACGCATTTGCCCGTGGGCCGTTAGGCTGGGCCATGCGCTTTGTTCTCTTGTGCCTGAGCCTGACGCTCTCTGCCAGCCCTTCCTTGTCGCAGGAGGCGCTTGGCCTTGCGGCCCCGGAAGAGGTTTCGGCCTCTGGCCTTTTGCAACATATCCTTCCGCGCTTCTCTCTCAAGACCGGGATACGCGTTGTCGCGGAAGAAAATGGTGAAATGTCATTGTCCCCTGCGCCACCCGGCGATCCGGTCTTTGCCCGTGACGGCGTCACCTACCATTTGCGCACCAACGACAATGCCCGCCAGATCCGTTTCCGGGACTGGTTGTTGTCCGATATCGGTAAGCGCACTGTCGAAAGCTTTGCCCCTCCGCAGGGTGCGCCGTTCAGCGCCAGATTCGAGGTCGTTTCTGTCGAGGATGAACAAACCGTTGAAGGCGATGTCAGTCTGGGGCAGGAATTGTCGATGACCCATTGCGGCAGATGTCATGTCATCGGCCCACAGAACAGGATGAACGGTTTGGGTTCGACACCGTCTTTTTCCGTCCTGCGCGCGCTGCCGGACTGGTCCGAGCGGTTTCAGGCGTTCTTTGCTTTGAACCCCCATCCCGCTTTCACACAGATCCAGGACGTCACCCCTCCATTCTCCAAGGAACGCCCATCTCCGATTCATCCGGTCGAGATGACCATGGGCGACCTCGAGGCCATTGTGGCCTTTGTCGCAGCCCTCAGCGCCGCCGATCTGGGCGCCCCACTTCAATTTCAGTGATCCTTGCGCTTTGAGAAGTAATCCTCGGTGGTCACAACGGGCGGCCTGGGTTTCGACGTGAATGGATTATCCTGACTGTGGAACTGCGCGTTAACCCGGCAATTATCGCACATCTGGATCATCCGGGCCTGTTCCGAAGTGGCAAACATCGGATGCGTGCCCGAGAGCTTTTCCATAACCCGTTCGACGGTTGATTTCACACCGAACAAAGCGCCGCATTCGATACAGGCAAACGGTTCTTCCTCGTTCAGAACCCGCTGAGACAGAGCGGCATCACTGAGATCCAGTTGCGGCACCAGTGTGATGGCCTGTTCCGGACAGATCGTACGGCAGAGCCCGCATTGCAGGCAGGCGTCCTGTTGAAAATTCAACTGAGGCTTATCCGGGTTGTCGGCCAATGCGCCCGAAGGGCACAGGGACACACAACTGAGACACAGGGTGCAGGTATCCGTATTCACGGCAATCGCGCCATAAGGAGCACCTTCGGGCAAAGGCAATGGCACCTCCGTCCCGGGGTTAAGAGCCTGTGCGGATAGCCTCGCGATCTGTCTCCGGTTACCCAGCGGCAGGACCGGATCGGTCAAGGGCGTGAGAACCTCTTGACCGTACAGGATATCCGAAAGGGCATCAGGGTCCGCAACATCGATCAAGCCCAACACCGCCTGTCCGGCAATAGCTTGCGCCAGCGGCAGTTCCCGATCCAGCGCATCGCGTTCGGTTTTGGGGGACAGCAGAACATCCACACGCGCAAATCCATGCGCCAGACCTGCCAGCATTTCCGCGTGTCCGACCCCGGACACGCCATTAAGTTCCAGCGGAATGACATCTGCAGGCAGACCCCGGCCAAATCGGGCGGCAAGTCGGATCATCTGCGCCCCGTGGCCGTCATGCACCAAAAGCCGCGGCGCCGTGCCGCCAGCACGGCGATAGGTACGGGCCAGAATATGCATCCGTGCCAGCAGCGCCGACACCGGCGGGTCTTCATAGGTAATCGCGGTCGAGGGGCAAAGGGCCGCACACTCACCACATCCCGCGCAGATCATTGGGTCGACAGCAACATGCTCACCCGCAGGTGTGATCGCTCCTGTGGGACAGACGTTCAGACAATTTGAGCATCCCACCTGCTCGGCCCGAGAATGGGCACAGAGCGCTTCGTCCAGCCGCACATAAAGCGGTTTTTCAAAGGTGCCGACATGTTGCGCAATTTCAAGAGCCAGCTTGGCCACGGCAACCGCATCACGAGGATCCGCCCGCAGGTAGCCTTCGCGTTTCTCTGGTGCTGCGACCAGAGGCGTGTCCCCTGTCAGATCGACGACGATGTCACAACGCGAAGTGGCCCCATCCCGCGGAGCGCTCCACCCAAAAGCACCGCGCCCGCCGGGCTCCAACTGCTGCACCTGATCTAGACGCAGGGTGAAGCCGCCCAGAGCACCGGTCAGACCACTTAGTCGGCCACGAACCACATCAAATGCGCGGCTAAGCGGTTCCGCTGCATCCGTAACCAGAACCGTGACAGCCAGATTCTCGGAAAGAAGTTCAGCCAAGTCAAAGGCAAAGTCACCGGGGCCGATGACGCAACATGTCCCCTCGCTGATGACATCAACACTGGGGGTTTCGGGCTGAGGCAGTAGCGCCTCGGCAGCAAGGGCCGCCATCTTTGGCGTCGCCTCATGGCCCTGATCGGACCATCCCGCCCGATCCCGAAGATCGACAAATCCAGGCTGGTCAACACCCAGCTCTTCCGCCAGTTCGCTAAAAACCTGGGTCTCTTGCCCGCAGGCGATCACTATTGGCTCACCCGGCTGCAACAGTTTCGCCGCCGCCTCCAACTCGCGCGTGCAAAGTGCTGTATGAACTTTGGAGCAAGCCGTTTCACAGGCCGTGGAAATCTCATCGGGGTTCAGCGATTGCGACCCCGCGCAGTCGCATAGCAAAATCTTGGTCGCCATTTTTCTCCCCACACACGTTCCCATTGCAAGCAGCTTAGACCTAAACCTGATGGTGACAATGCGGCGGGATCAAAGAAACCAATATTTGTGCACTAATTTTCATCACGGTCCAATCTGCTCGCCGGTTCAGCGCTCAAAAACGAATAAATAATCTGTGATAGCGACCTTTGCGCTCGATGCAGACTTGGCACGCAGTCGTTTTGTGTACCATAGTACATCTAAGAGAAGGCAGGGGAGAGCCTTTTCGGGGAGGAAGCGTGGCCAAGGCCGCAAGTCAAATCGAAATGCCGGTTGGTGTTGTTGTACGCAAAACGCCCGGGGTTACTCGCTGGGCGAAGTGGAGTTGGCGTGCCGTCGCTGCGTTACCCGGCGCGGGTCCCGCGAACTGGCAGGAACTGCGCCGCGAGGGTGAGGCCGTGGAATACCATGCGGCCACCCTGCCCCTTACTCTTTGGGCAGACGAAACCGAAAGCTATATGGTGAACCTGTCGGACGGACAGCCGTCACTCTATCTGGTCCTGCGGGACGAGCTGGACGGGGACAGCCCACTGAACGCCGTTCTAGTCACTGCGTCTCCTTTCGAAGGTCAGGATTACGCCGATACCGGTGAAGAGATCGTCGAGAAGATCCCGATGAGTGATGGGCTGATCGCATGGGTGCGGGATTTCACCTTGCAGCATCATCGCGACGAGGTCTTTGTAAAGCGTCGCCGTGACAAAAAACGGATCGATCTGGTCGAAGACGGCCGGGGCGACGCCCGCATTCGTCAAGCCTCGGACGTCTACCGAGCGCCGCGGAGGGTTGTGCAATGACCGAAGCCCGCGATTTCTGGTCTCGTCGCAAGGCCGCTGTGCGGGCTGAAACTGAGGCTGAATGCGAGGCCGTCGAAGCCCAGACATTGGCCGCTCACCAAGCTGAACTTGAAGAAAAGAGCGACGTTGAGATTCTCGCTGAATTGAACCTGCCGGACCCGGACCACCTGCAAACGGGCGACGATGTTTCGGCGTTCATGGCAAAAGCCGTTCCCGACCGTCTTCGCCGCCGCGCTTTGCGCCGGCTGTGGCGGCTGAACCCGGTTCTGGCCAACGTGGATGGTCTGGTTGATTACGGCGAGGATTATACGGACGCGGCCTGCGTGCTCGAGAACATCCAGACTGCCTATCAGGTGGGCAAAGGCATGTTGGCCCATGTCGAGACATTGGCGGCAGAAGCAGTTGAAGACGAACCCGAGGCTGAGGTCGAAGTCCCGGAACCCGAGCCAAATCCTGAGCCAATGGGGGAGCCGGTCGAGGAACCGGTTCTATATGCCGAAACCGAAGAGGTCGAAGAAGTCGATTATCCCTATGCCCCGCGCCGTATGAAATTTGAATTTGAAGGATAACCCAATGACCGCAAACAACGCGCAACATCTGGATGTTTCGGCCGAAGATCGCCTGCGCGCGGATTTCTACAACTTTCTCGGGCTTCTGTTGGCAGTCCCTCCGGATCAGATGCTTCTGGAACAGGTTTCAAGCCTGACCGGAGACGACAGCGAACTGGGTCAGGCGATCCAGGCGATGTCTCGCGTCGCCAAGGTAACCAAGCCAGCGGCGGCCGAGCGGGAATTCAATGCATTGTTCATTGGGTTGGGTCGCGGCGAATTGCTGCCTTACGCCAGTTTTTATCTGACAGGGTTCCTGAACGAAAAGCCTTTGGCGCAGTTGCGCAATGACATGGCCGTCCGCGGGATTACGCGGGCGCAGAACGTGTTCGAACCCGAAGACAACATCGCCTCGCTGATGGAGATGATGGCGGGGATGATCATCGGTCGCTTTGGCGCGCCTGCCTCATTGGACGAACAAAAAACATTCTGGAACAAGCATATCGGCCCCTGGGCCGCACATTTCTATTCGGATTTGGAAGCCGCTGAAAACTCGGTCCTCTATGCGTCGGTCGGTACGGCCGGTCGTGTGTTCATGGAGATTGAGCGAGAGGCATTCCGAATGACGGCGGCTTGATCCGCCACTCGCCAGCGCCAGTAAAGGCGCTAGATCGCAAATGGGAGAGGAGGACCCCATGAGCAAGACCAAGGAAGAAGGCGCCACGCGCCGCGACTTCCTCAAACTGGCCGGAACCGCAGCACCAGCTGCCGTTGCCGCAGCCAGCCTGACCGGGAAAGCCGAGGCAGCCGAGCTGCCGACGGACGAAACCCGCATTCAGGACACTGCGCATACCCGCGCCTATCTGGACAGCGCCCGGTTCTGAACCGGACGTCGTCGCCTCCGACTGACGGTTGCGATTGGCCCTGACGTCGGCATCAGCAGTACCAAGCCAGCCATGGCTTACATGGCCAGCAAGGGAGGAAAGAAATGCTTAGGAAAAAGACCAACGGGGTTGCGAGACGCCCCCAGCGGACAAGTATCCTGTCCCAGGTCGGCGAAAAAACCGTCGATCGCCGCGCGTTCCTGCGTGGATCGGGCTTGACGATCGGCGGCCTCGCCGCGATCAGCGCCACGGGTGGAACCGTGACGCCAGCCAGCGCCCAGACAGCGGCCAATCAGGCCGTCGAAAATATCAAATCTATATGCACTCATTGTTCGGTCGGCTGCACAGTGATTGCCGAAGTACAGAACGGCGTCTGGATTGGGCAAGAACCCGGTTGGGACAGCCCATTCAATCTGGGTGCACACTGCGCCAAGGGTGCCGCGGTTCGCGAGCATGCCCATGGCGAGCGCCGCCTCAAGTATCCGATGAAAAAGGAAGGTGGCGAGTGGAAGCGCATCAGCTGGGAGCAGGCGATCGACGAGATCGGCGACGGCATGATGAGCATCCGTGAGGAATCCGGTCCAGACAGCGTCTATTGGCTGGGCTCGGCCAAGCACAACAACGAACAGGCCTATCTGTTCCGTAAGTTCGCTGCCTACTGGGGCACGAACAACGTGGATCATCAGGCCCGCATCTGCCACTCGACCACGGTTGCGGGTGTTGCGAATACATGGGGCTACGGCGCCATGACCAATTCGTATAACGACATCCACAACTCTCGGGCCATCTTCATCATCGGCGGCAACCCGGCCGAGGCGCACCCCGTGTCGCTGTTGCACGTCCTGCGCGCGAAAGAGCAGAACAACGCCCCGCTGATCGTCTGCGACCCGCGCTTCACGCGCACAGCGGCGCATGCGGATGAATATGTCCGCTTCCGCCCCGGAACAGACGTCGCTCTGATCTGGGGTATCCTGTGGCACATCTTCGACAACGGCTGGGAGGACAAAGAATTCATCCGCACCCGTGTTTGGGGCATGGACCAGATCCGGGATGAAGTTCGGAAATGGAACCCGGATGAAGTCGAACGCGTCACCGGCACGCCCGGATCGCAACTGCGCCGCGTTGCGCGCACCATGGCCAACAACCGTCCCGGCACGGTGATCTGGTGTATGGGCGGAACGCAGCACACAAACGGCAACAACAACACCCGCGCCTACTGCGTGCTGCAGCTTGCACTGGGCAACATGGGCACCTCGGGTGGCGGCACCAACATCTTCCGCGGCCACGACAACGTTCAAGGCGCGACGGACCTTGGTGTTCTGTCCCACACCCTGCCCGGCTATTACGGCTTGTCGAAAGGTGCCTGGGGTCACTGGGCGCGTGTCTGGGGTGAAGAACCCGAATGGCTTGCCGGTCAGTTCGCAACGATCAAGGACAAGGAAGGCAAGGACAAGCCGCTGCAGAATGAGCGTGGCATCCCTGTTTCCCGCTGGATCGACGGTGTTCTGGAAGACCCCGAGAACATGGATCAGGACAACAATGTCCGCGCCATGGTTCTGTGGGGCCACGCGCCGAACTCGCAAACGCGCGGCCCGGAAATGAAGACGGCCATGGAGAAGCTGGACATGCTGGTCGTGATCGACCCATACCCCACCGTTTCCGCCGTTCTGCATGACCGAACCGATGGCGTTTACTTGTTGCCAGCCTGTACGCAGTTCGAAACCCGTGGTTCTGTCACGGCGTCGAACCGGTCGTTGCAGTGGCGTGACAAAGTGGTTGATCCGCTGTTCGAAAGCCTGCCGGATGAGGTCATCATGGCCAAGTTCGCCAACAAATTCGGCTGGGCGGATCGGTTCTTCCGCAATATCGAGATGGAAGACCCGGAAACCCCGAATGTTGAAAGCATAACGCGTGAGTTCAACTCGGGCCTCTGGACGATCGGCTACACTGGTCAGTCTCCGGAACGTTTGAAAAGCCACATGGCCAACCAGCACATGTTCGACAGAACGACGCTGCAAGCTATTGGCGGTCCGAACGATGGTGAGTACTACGGTCTGCCTTGGCCCTGCTGGGGTACGGCGGAAATGGGTCATCCGGGGACACCGAACCTCTATGACATGTCCAAGCCTGTTGCCGAAGGCGGCCTGACCTTCCGCGCCCGTTTTGGCGTGGAACGGGACGGGCAGAACCTGCTGGCCGAAGGTGTCTATAGCGTCGGCTCGGAGATTCAGGACGGCTATCCTGAGTTTACCATGCAAATGCTGATGGATCTCGGCTGGGATGGCGACCTGACCGCCGAAGAGCGTGCGGCAATCGACGCTGTGGCTGCTGAAAAAACCAACTGGAAAACCGACCTGTCAGGCGGCATCCAGAGGGTTGCTATCGCCCATGGCTGCGCACCGTTTGGCAATGCTAAGGCGCGGACGGTTGTCTGGACTTTCCCGGACCCGATCCCGATCCATCGCGAACCGCTCTATACACCGCGGCGAGATCTGGTCGAGGATTACCCCACCTACGAGGACCGTCAGGCCTATCGCCTGCCCACCCTTTATGCTTCGATCCAAAAGAACGACTTTTCAAAGGATTACCCAATAATCCTCACGTCAGGTCGTCTGGTCGAGTACGAGGGCGGCGGTGAAGAAACACGGTCTAACCCGTGGCTTGCCGAGCTTCAGCAGGACATGTTCGTCGAGATCAACCCGCGTGATGCCAACAATCTTGGTATTCGTGACGGGTCACAGGTTTGGGTCGAAGGTCCCGAGGGCGGAAAGGTCAAGGTAATGGCGATGCTGACCAACAGGGTCGGTGCCGGGGTGGCCTTTATGCCATTCCACTTTGGCGGCCATTTCCAGGGCGAGGATCTGCGGCACAAATACCCTGCCGGAGCTGATCCTTATGTGTTGGGTGAAAGTTCGAACACGGCCCAGACCTATGGCTATGATTCAGTGACCCAGATGCAGGAGACCAAGTGTACTCTCTGCAAAATCTCGGCAGCGTAAGGAGGACGATTAATGGCTAGAGCAAAGTTTCTCTGCGACGCTGAACGCTGCATCGAGTGCAACGCCTGCGTCACCGCGTGCAAGAACGAGCACGAGGTCCCATGGGGCATCAACCGCCGCAGGGTGGTGACGATCAATGACGGCAACCCGGGCGAACGCTCGATTTCGGTGGCCTGCATGCATTGTTCGGATGCGCCTTGCATGGCGGTGTGCCCGGTCGATTGCTTCTATCAGAATGAAGAAGGGATCGTCCTGCACTCCAAGGACCTGTGCATTGGTTGTGGCTATTGCTTCTATGCGTGCCCGTTCGGCGCGCCGCAGTATCCGCAGGCTGGCAACTTCGGATCGCGCGGCAAGATGGACAAATGTACCTTCTGCGCCGGCGGCCCCGAAGAGAACCATTCGAACGCAGAGTTCTCCAAATATGGTCGCAACCGGATCGCCGAAGGCAAACTGCCCATCTGCGCCGAAATGTGTTCGACCAAAGCCCTGCTTGCCGGTAACGGCGACGTGGTGTCCGCCATTTACCGGGAACGCGTCGTAGCGCGCGGATTTGGTTCCGGCGCCTGGGGTTGGGGTACGGCCTACGACCAGAAAGACGGTTAACACCGTCTGAAATAAGACGGCCCCGTGATCTTCCCCGGGGCTGTCTCTGTTCGGTCAGACATTTGCCGCCGAACTAAACTGGCATGACCTACCCGCGCGGAGCATTTCATGACTGAAGATATTTATTGGACGCTAAAACTTGAGCTGCACGCTGATCAGGACGCGTCCTTTAATGCGCTCATGGCAGAAATGGTCGCCGTGACGTTGGATGAAAGCGGTGCTAAATCTTATGAATGGCATCGCAGTGGGTCTGCCGTACACATCTTTGAACGTTATGCCAGTTCCTGCGACGCCATGATCCATATGCAGAACTTTGGGGCCAATTTTGCCGAGCGGTTCCTCTCCATTTTGACGCCTACTCAACTGGACGTCTACGGCCCGGTGAGTGACGATCTACGCGCAACCCTCACTCCGGTTGGCGCTGTCTTTCACGAACAAGTCGGCGGTTTTGACCGTTAATCCCGGATGACACAGGAGTTATAACAGATGCGCCTGATCCAATTGCTGCTGATACCACTTTTCCTCGCCAGTTTTGCATGGGCTCAGGAAAACACCGAGGTTGTTTCGGAACCTGACCGCAGCGCCACGGGCGGCGCGACAACTCTGGAAGACATATTGGCCCGGCAACGCGGCGAAAAAATCGACAACAGTTATCGATCCGGGAATACAGGTCAAAGCAACGCAGAGGGTCTTCTGGGGCAGCTTGGAACACGTGGCGTCGCCTCGGACAGCGACGTGTATCGCGCCCTCCGATACGGCTCGGCAGATGTCACCGTCTCGTCCAAAGGGCCCGCGGCGGGTGTCTTGATTCAGGACGGTGGCATTTGGTGGTTAAACTTCCGTACCGGCCCACTACGCGAATATGGCACCTATATTTTGGGTGGAATGCTTGTTGTTCTGCTGCTCTTCTTCCTGATCCGAGGGAAAATCCGGATCGACGGGGAAAAGACAGGACGAACCGTCACCCGTTTTTCCGGCTTCGAACGGTTTGGTCACTGGCTGTTTGCCGGATCTTTCCTGATCCTGGGTCTCACCGGCCTGCTAACTCTTTATGGTCGCGACTTCCTGATCCCGATTTTCGGCAAAGAAGGTTTCGCCGCCATCGCACAGGGCTGCAAATGGATGCACAATAACCTTGCCTGGTCATTCATGCTGGGGCTCGTGATCGTCACCGTGACCTGGATCGCCCACAACATTCCCAACCGCACTGACCTCAGATGGCTGGCGGCAGGAGGCGGTTTGTTCACAAAGGACAGTCACCCTGCAGCCAAGAAATTCAACGCAGGTCAAAAAATCATCTTCTGGGCCTGCATCGTGCTGGGTGTTTCGATCAGCCTGTCTGGCTTGTCGCTGCTTTTCCCGTTCGAGATGCCTCTGTTCGCAAAAACCTTCGCGATTGCCAATGCAACCGGCCTGCCGCAAATGATGGGATTGGACCTTCCGGTGCAGATGTCCCCGCAGGAAGAGATGCAATATGCCCAAGTTTGGCATGTCATGATCGCCTATGTCTTCATCGCGATCATTCTGGCCCATATCTATCTCGGCTCGATCGGAATGGAAGGTGCATTCGACGCTATGGGCACCGGCGAAGTCGAAGAGCAATGGGCCCGTGAGCACCATTCGCTTTGGTTGGAAGAGGTGCAGGAAAACGAAGCCAGCAAGGGTGCGGCTTCGCCCGCTGAATAGATGCGCAATCTGCTGTGTGTCCTGGCGTTGCTGCCTCTTCCGGCGTATGCCGAATTCTATACGCTGAAGGGTCATGGGGGCCCCATCATGGGGATCGCCGCGTCTTCAGATGGGCGAATTGCAACCGCCAGTTTCGACAATTCGGTCGGCCTATGGTCAGGACGCCAACCCAAATGGCTTGAAGGGCATGAGGCTGCCGTCAACACGGTCGTTTTCAACGGAACCGCGATTTACTCGGCCGGTGACGATTTCACCTTAAGGCGCTGGCCCGGCGGACAGGTCGTAGGACAGCACGCGGGCAAAATCGTCGAAATCGCTGCGTCCAAGACCCATGTCGCTACGGCCAGCTGGGACGGGACCATCGGAATTTGGCCCGTCGACGGGTCCGAGACGAAAACACTTGGCCCAACCGGCAGTGGCGTGAATGCAGTTGTCTTCTCTCAGGATGGGGCGCAGCTTTATTCGGCTGGCATGGACGGGACATTGCGTCTTTGGGACATAGTTACGGGCCAAGAGCGAGAACGATTGGTCGAACATGGTTTTGGCATCAACGAATTGATCCTAAACACGCAGGACAACTGGATCGCCTATGGTGCGGTCGACGGCGTTACCCGTATTCGCGATCTGACCACCGGTGAAGAACGCGACTTTTCCCTCGGGCGCCGTCCCATCCTTGCTTTGGCTCTTAGCCCGGACCGACGGATGTTGGCTGTCGGCGACGGACAGGGCTTTATCATGGTGATCGACACGGCAGACTGGCGCATTGCACAGGATTTTCGTGCAACGCTGCGAGGGCCTGTCTGGGCGCTGGCGTTTTCCAATGATGGTCAAAACATTCATGCCGGAGGGCTGGATGAGGCGATGTACAGCTGGCCCGTTGCTTCGCTGGGGGATCATACGAAGATGGCATCAACCCAACCGGATTTCCTGAAGCAGCCTGAAGAGATGGGGAACGGTGAACGGCAATTCGCGCGGAAGTGCTCGATCTGCCATAGCCTGACACCCAAAGGACAGAGGCGCGCTGGTCCTACCCTGCACGGTGTCTTCGGGCGGCAAGCGGGGTCTGTGCCGGGATATTTATACTCGGACATCCTGCAAGACTCTGATATCATTTGGGATGAAGACACGATAAACGCTCTGTTCGTTGAAGGACCGGATCACTACATTCCGGGGTCCAAGATGCCGATGCAACGGATAACGGGACCACAGGACCGAACCGATCTGATCACTTTTCTGCGCCGCGCCACGGCGCCCGAGAACTGAGCCGGAGGAAACTATGAAAGCCTTTCTTGCCGCCGTCGCAGCGATGGTCGTCATAACCTTCGCAGCCCCCTTTGTGCTGAACCAGATCGGGTTCAGTGCAGCGGACGCGGGCACGAGTTCGGCTGTGCGTCTCGACTGAATGCCCCAGTACCTGACCACCCGCGAGCTGGCCGATATGCTGCGCATCGGCGAGCGGAAAGCTTATGACCTCGCCTCCTCAGGTGAAATCCCCTGCGTTCGGGCCATGGGTAAACTGCTTTTCCCCAAAGCCGAAATCGTTGCCTGGCTCAACGCGTCCCGATCCGGCCCGCAGGTCGCCGAGCCACCATTGCCGCCGATTGTTGCAGGCAGCCACGATCCGTTACTGGACTGGGCATTGCGCGAAAGCGGATCGGGGCTGGCAACCTATTATGACGGCTCGTTTGACGGGCTTGAACGGCTGAAGGTTCGCGATGCTCAGGCGGCTGTGCTGCACATCCACGAAGACAACGGTTTCAATGCGCAATCCTTGCGAGAAACACTTGGTGAGGCGCCCGTTGTTTTGGTTGAAGTCGCGCAACGTCAACGAGGCCTGTTGCTGGCCCCCAACACTGTTGGCATTTCAGGGTTTCAGGACCTCAAGGGGCGCCGCGTCATCTTGCGACAGGACAGTGCCGCCAGCCAGCACCTTTTCGACGCTCAACTTGCCGCGAACGGATTGGACCGCGCTGATCTGGCCGCCCTTCCCGATTGCGCCCGCACGGAAGAAGAGCTTGCTACGGCCCTGCGCGACAGCAAGGCCGAAGCCGGTTTCGGTCTTGGCGCCCTCGCCCGGTTTCACGGTCTGAGCTTTGTCCCCACACACACCGAAAGGCTGGACCTGGCCATCTGGCGCCGCGCGTATTTTGATCCGCCGATGCAAAAGCTCCTGAAGTTTTTGCAAAGCGACCGTTTCTCAACCCGCGCGGCAGAACTTGGTGGGTACGACATCACCAAGATGGGCAAAATCCATCACAGCGGTGCAAGCGGCTGATAGGCTTCATCCCCGCCCAAACATCCCGGCCGCAGGCGCGGGCGGCGGGCCCAATCACCGTGCATTCGGGAAAAAAAGCTGCGCCCCGTCAAGGCTGTAAGACGCAATTGCGTCTTGACCGTCTGGCCCGGTCAACCAGTCGATGAACCGCTGCCCCGCTGCGGCACGGACACCAGGGTTTTTTTTGGGGTTAACAAGGATCACTCCGTATTGATTGAACAGGCGCGGGTCACCCTCGACCAAAACACCCAAGTCCCCTCTGTTTCCAAATGACAGCCATGTTGCTCGATCGGTCAGCACGTAGGCGTCCATTCCGCTCGCCACGTTAAGTGTTGCGCCCATGCCAGACCCAGTCTCGCGGTACCACGCACCGGACGCGCCGGTCGGATCAACACCGGCACTGGCCCAGTGTTGCATCTCGGCTTTATGGGTCCCGCTGTCATCCCCGCGCGAGGCAAAAGGCGCCTCAGATTGCGCTATAGCTGTCAGAGCGGCGACGATGTTGTTGCCACCTTTGACTTTGGCCGGGTCAGACATCGGGCCGACAAGGACAAAGTCGTTGTACATCACGTCAAAACGCTCAACCCCCCATCCGTCGGCCACGAACTGCTCTTCGGCTGGTTTGGCATGGACTAACAGGACATCCCCGTCCCCGTTGATCGCATTTCGGATCGCCTGCCCTGTGCCCACAGCGACCACGCGGACATCTATTCCGGTCTCGGCCTCGAACCCGGGCAAGATGTAGTCCAGCAGACCGGAATTCTGGGTCGAGGTGGTCGATTGCACCACGAGAAACGGCTCTTCGGCCGCAGCCTGCGCGGGAGCCAAGCCAAGCGCGATCAAAACAGCGCTGAAAATTGCGCGGAACATCGATTTCTCCGTTTTCTTTTAAACTACGTGACCAGCCCGCCGGCCAGATATCGGCGTGCAGCGGGGCTTGTCGGTTTCTCCAGCACCTGAAGGGCCGCACCGTGTTCAACCACTTGGCCGCCCTGCATCATCACCACATCGGCCGCCAGACGGCGGGCTTGCCCGATATCATGCGTCACCATCACAACGCGTACGCCTCGTTCAGACGCACGCAGTATCATGTCCTCGATCTTTTGCGTCGCACTCGGGTCCAGTGCGCTTGTTGGTTCGTCCAGAAACAAAGTCTCTGGCCCGGTTGCCAAAGCACGCAGAATGGCAAGCCGCTGGGCCTCACCCCCAGACAAAGAACGCGCTGCCTGCCGTGCCTTGTCGTCCAATCCGCCTTCGGACAACAACTGGGTGATCTGCAATTTGCGGGCCGCGCGAGGCTGTCCCTGACGTTTCAGAACAAATTCCAGATTTGCGGCAACGGACCGACGCAACAACACCGGGCTTTGGAATACCATAGCCTGCCGTGCCTTGTGTTCTGCGTTCAATTGAGCGCCGCTTTGGAGAACTCTGCCCCGATCAGGTGAGATCAGGCCATGCAGGCACCGCAGCAAAAGGCTTTTGCCCGATCCGTTCGGACCCAGTATCAACGTGGGTCCGGGTCCATCCAGCATCAGCTTTTGCACGTCCAGCAGAGTTTTACCCTTACGCGCAATTCGCAGGCCTTGCACCTCAAGCCTGTCTGACACCCCTGTTACCAAATCACGCATGGCGCAGCCCCTCTTGTTCTGCGCGTAGGCTCAGACTGCTGACCATTGCGTTCACGGCAATGGCGATACCGATCAGGATGGCTCCCAGCGCAAGTGCCAAAGCCAGATTGCCCTTCGACGTTTCCAGCGCAATGGTCGTGGTCATGACACGTGTGACGTGATTGATATTGCCGCCGACGATGATCACCGCGCCGACCTCGGCAATGGCGCGCCCGAAGCCAGCCAGCAAAGCCGTCACCAGCGCCAACCGTGCGTCCCACAGCAGCACCGGCACGGAGGCCAGACGGGACACGCCCAATGACCGCAACTGCTCTGCATACTCTTCGGCAAGCAGTTCAACCACCTGCCGCGTCAAGGCAGCGATGATCGGAGTTACCAGCACGACCTGTGCGATGATCATCGCTGTGGGCGTATAAAGCAGCTCCAGCACACCCAGCGGACCAGAGCGGGACAGCATCAAATAAACCAATAAGCCAACAACCACCGGCGGGAAGCCCATCAATGCATTCATCAAAACGATCAAAATCCGGCGCCCCGGAAACCGGGCGACCGCCAGAGCTGCACCAACAGGCATCCCAATCGCAGCCGAAATCAGGACTGCAAAGATAGAAACTTCAAGTGAAAGCAGCACAATTGCCCACAGGTCTGAATCGCCACTCAGGATCAGAGCCAATGCTGAACTGAATTCTGATGCAAATCCCTGCATTCTCTACCATTGTTTATGCATTTCGCGTGAAATGCCATAATTTACAGGAGAATACTAAACCGATTTCAATCCAAGTACAGGATCATTTCCGACATCTACAACGAGAAACGCGGCCCGCATCCGGGCCGCGTTTTGTTAATCGCACAGAAGTACCGCAATCAGTTCAGCGCAGCATCCGTGATCTGGTGAGTCCAGGCACCGTCGGGTTGCTTGGTGATGACCGGGTCCGAACCACCAGCCAGCAACGTGCCAACTGTGCGTTCAAAGTCCGCGGGGTCCAACGCGCCGTTCGAACCTGCCGTCAGCTTGGCGATCTCACCCATCATGCGCTTTTGATGCTCTTCAGTCTGGGCACCTGTTGCATCATTCTCCAAAACGATATCGGCGGCCTCATCCGGATGTTCTTCCGCGTATTTCCAACCTTTCATCGAAGCACGAACAAAACGCTCCATCTTGTCGACAAAAGCAGCGTCGCCCAGGTTTTCTTCCAGCACATAAAGACCGTCTTCCAGCGTCGCGACGCCCTGATCCTCATATTTGAAGGTTACCAGTTCATCCGGGCTGACACCTGCATCGATGACCTGCCAATACTCGTTGTAGGTCATGGTGCTGATGCAATCGGCCTGACGTTGCAGCAATGGATCGACGTTAAAGCCTTGCTTCAGAACTTCGACGCCGTTTTCACCTTTGCCACCGGTGTCGATGCCAAGCTGGCTCATCCAGCTCATGAACGGGAACTCATTACCGAAGAACCAGACCCCCAATGTGCGGTTCTTTAGATCTTCGGGCGAGGAAATCCCGGCATCCTTCCAGCAGGTCAACATCATGCCCGAGCTTTTGAACGGCTGCGCGATGTTGACCAGCGGCAGTCCCTTTTCGCGCGCCGCCAGCGCGGCGGGCATCCATTCGACGGTCACATCCGCGCCACCACCAGCAATGACCTGCGTCGGCGCGATGTCGGGACCACCAGGTAGAATGGTAACGTCCAGCCCCTCTTCCTCATAGAACCCTTTGTCCTTGGCCACGTAGTAGCCCGCAAACTGTGCCTGAGTGACCCACTTCAATTGCAGTGTCACCTCATCCGCTGCCAGCGCCGCGCTGGCTGCCAGGCTAAAGGCGGCAACCGCCCCGCTGAGTAGCTTGTTCATCTTCATTTCTCCTAGTTGCTTGTTGAGCCCCGTTACCGGGGTCTGTTGAATTCCTTTTTCCTATCCACGCTGCGACGGATGCCAGAAGGTCACCGCCTTTTCGATCATCGCGACCAAGCCGTAGAACGCCGTCCCTGCCAGCGCCGCCACAACAATTTCTGCCCAGACCATATCGAGCGACAATTGCCCGACGCTGGTCGAGATCCGAAAGCCCATACCCAATGTCGGTGAGCCAAAGAACTCGGCCACGATAGCGCCGATCAGTGCCAGAGTGGTAGAAATCTTTAACCCGTTGAAAATGAATGGCATCGCAGCAGGTAGACGCAGTTTGAGAAAGCTCTGCCAATAGGTCGCCGCGTAGGTCTCCATCAGGTCACGCTGCATCGCTGTCGCCTCGCGCAATCCGGCCACGGTATTCACCAGCATCGGGAAAAAAACCATCACCACAACCACGGCCGCCTTGGAATGCCAGTCAAACCCGAACCACATCACCAGAATGGGTGCTGTTCCGACAATTGGCAGCGCCGCCACAAAGTTTCCTACAGGCAAAAGGCCAAGCCGTAGAAAATCCCAGCGGTCCACTGCAATGGCCATCAGGAATGCTGCGCCGCAGCCGATTAGATATCCGCTCAACGCGCCTTTGATGATGGTCTGCACGAAATCGGCCCAAAGAACCGGCAGACTGTCGGCAAAGCGCGCCGCAATGAGCGATGGTGCAGGTAAGATAACCAAAGGGACTTCGAGCCCGCGTACTACCAACTCCCAGATTCCTATAACGGTCAGGCCAAAGATAAGCGGCGCCAGAAACCGCACCAACCGTGTGTCAGCTTGCGGTCCACTGGCCAATCGACTGTTCAGCCACCAGCCAAGCAGCCACAACCCAAATGCAAACGAAACCATAATCATTGCGCCATCCCCATCCGTGTCAGGACAGAACGCTCAATGAGCCCAAGTAGTCCGACAAGGCATGCCGCAAGAATTGCGGCAGCAAACAAGGCCGACCATATCTGCACCGTCTGACCATAATAGCTACCCGCCAACAATCGCGCGCCCAGCCCGGCAACCGCACCGGTCGGCAGCTCTCCGACAATAGCGCCGACCAAAGACGCCGCGATACCGATTTTCAGAGACGTAAACAGATACGGCATCGACGCTGGCAGCCGCAGTTTCCAGAACCCTTGCGAGCGGCTGGCATTATAGGTGCGCAGTAAGTCTAATTGCATCGCATCCGGGCTACGCAACCCTTTGACCATGCCGACAACGACCGGGAAGAAACTCAGGTAAGCCGAAATGATTGCCTTCGGAATGATCCCCTGAATGCCCACCGAGTACAAAACCACGATGATCATAGGTGCAAGAGCAATGATCGGTATGGTTTGACTGACGATGGCCCACGGCATGACGGACAGGTCCATGACCCGGCTATGCACGATCCCGACCGCCAACAGAATTCCCAGCCCTGTTCCGATGACAAATCCCAGCATCGTTGCGCTAAGGGTGACCCAGCCATGATAAATCAGCGATCGTTTTGAGGTTATCTTCTTCTTGGCGATCGTTTCCCACATCTCGATGCCGACTTGGTGCGGAGCAGGCAATCGGGGCCGATCCTGTTCCCACGTGGACGGAATGGCGAAACTGTTGTTCCACGCAAGGCCGAATTCGTTCATATCCCGTCGATCCTTGGCGGATGGCGGTTGAACCTCGGCACCTGCGCGTTCCAATTCAGTCAGCACACCTTTGATATTCATCGGGATGCAAGACCCGTACCAGAGCACGACTATTGCGGCGATTACTGTCAAAACGGCGATTATCTGTTTCATAACGACCTCGCCTTTTTAAAGTTAAGACGTCGCATCAGACTTCATCTCCGTGCCCGGCCCGTAGCCCTTCGCGGACTCGGTGTGCTACTTCGATGAATTCAGACGAGTCCCGAATATCCAATGGCCGTTCCTTGGGCAGCGGGCTGTCGATCACATCCGTAATCCTTCCCGGACGCGGGCTCATGACCACGATCTTGGTGCTGAGATACACGGCCTCGGGGATCGAGTGCGTCACAAACCCGATGGTCTTTTCCGTGCGGGCCCAAAGCGCCAGTAACTGCTCGTTCAGATGATCGCGCACGATCTCATCCAAAGCACCGAAGGGTTCATCCATCAGCAGAATATCGGCATCAAAAGCCAATGCACGCGCGATACTTGCGCGCTGCTGCATCCCACCAGACAACTGCCAAGGGAACTTCCCTCCAAATCCTTCAAGATCAACGAGCTCTAGAACGTTCTTGACACGCTCGTCCTGCTCTGCCGCCGAGTATCCCATGATCTCAAGCGGTAGTTTGATGTTCTTGGCAATGGTGCGCCATGGATACAGTCCTGCTGCCTGAAACACATACCCGTAGGCCCGATTTCGCCGCGCTTCGTCCGGGGTCATGCCGTTGACGGTCAGCTTACCCCCAGTCGGTGCTTCAAGGGCCGCGATACAGCGCAGGAACGTGGTCTTGCCGCATCCCGATGGCCCGATGAAGCTAACAAACTCGCCCTTATCGATGGTCAGGTTCACGTCCTTGAGCGCATGAATCGGCCCGTCATTGGTCTGGAAAGTCAGGTCCAGCTGCCTTGCCTCAATAACGGGCTGCGTTGTGCTTTCAGTATTCATTCCATTGCCTTGAAAAGAGTGGTGTTTGGGCCGCCGGTCGAGCGGCCCCTGCAGATCAAACGCCCGTTGCCGGGATGCCTGACCGTTCCACCGGCCGCGGAGCGGTCAGCTCTTTCCAGGTGCTCAGGGCTTTGTTGACATGGCTGTTAGGTTCGCGCGCGACAAAATCTCCGTGGCCCTCCTGCGTGCGGATCTCACCGTCATGCACGGCAACCTGCCCGCGGGTCAGGGTAAAGCGCGGCAAGCCTTTGACCTTTTTGCCTTCGAACACGTTGTAATCGATCGAAGATTGCTGCGTGTCAGCGCTGATCGTTTTGGATTTCTCAGGGTCCCAAACAACCAGGTCGGCATCCGCCCCCACAAGGACAGCTCCCTTTTTCGGATAGCAGTTCAATATCTTAGCGATATTTGTTGAAGTAACAGCAACAAATTCGTTCGGCGTCAGGCGACCCGTTCCCACACCGTGCGTCCATAGCATTGGCATCCGGTCTTCAAGCCCGCCTGTCCCATTCGGAATTTTGGTAAAGTCACCCACGCCACTCCGTTTCTGATCGGTCGTAAAGGCGCAGTGATCGGTGGCCACAACGCTCAGAGAACCGGATTGCAGACCTGCCCACAGGCTGTCCTGGTGCTGCTTGTTGCGGAATGGCGGACTCATGACCCGGCGGGCGGCGTGGTCCCAATCATGATGGAAGTACTCGCTTTCATCCAGCGTCAGATGCTGGATCAGCGGTTCGCCCCACACCCGCTTGCCCAGCATTTTGGCCCGGCGGATGGCCTCGTGGGCCTCTTCGCAGGATGTGTGCACCACATACAACGGCACGCCGGCCATATCGGCAATCATGATGGCGCGGTTGGTGGCCTCACCTTCAACCTGTGGCGGGCGAGAATAGGCATGCGCCTCGGGTCCGGTGTTTCCTTCAGCCAACAGTTTGGCGCTGAGTTCTGCAACAACATCGCCATTTTCGGCATGCACCAAGGCGATCCCGCCCAGCTCGGCAAGGCGCTGGAAAGACGCATAGAGTTCGTCATCATTCACCATCAGCGCGCCCTTATAAGCCATGAAGTGCTTGAAGGTATTGATGCCACGCTGTTCGATCACTGTCTTGATGTCGTCAAAGACCTGTTCGCCCCACCATGTAACAGCCATATGGAAGGAATAATCGCAATTCGCACGGGTCGATTTGTTGTCCCAGCGCTTGAGCGCGTCCAGCAGGCTTTCGCCGGGATTGGGCAGAGCGAAATCGACCACCATCGTGGTACCGCCAGCTAGCGCCGCCCGCGTGCCGCTTTCGAAGTCATCGCTGGAATAGGTCCCCATGAACGGCATTTCCAGGTGTGTATGGGGGTCAATGCCGCCCGGCATGACGTAACACCCGGTAGCATCAAGCTCTTTGTCGCCTTTCAGGTTTGGCCCGATTTCAATAATTTTGCCGCCTTCGACCTTCACGTCCGATTTGTAAGTCAGGTCGGCGGTAACAACGGTTCCGTTTTTGATCACAGTTGACATGCTATTCTCCCTGCGGGCGCTTTGCGCCTCTGTCTTGTTCAATTTCTGACGGGGCAACGCTGTACTCGCGGCGCCTCTATTCTACTATTTCTGCTGTCTCAACGACGGCGTGAAACAGAACGTCGGCGCCGGCTGCGGCCCAATCTTTGCTGATTTCCTCGGCTTCATTGTGGCTTAGACCATCGACGCAGGGGCACATAACCATCGCAGTGGGTGCCACGCGGTTGATCCAGCAAGCGTCATGACCGGCGCCTGAGATGATATTGGTGTGCGAATAACCCAACCGCTCGGCAGCATCCCGCACCGCTGCCACGCAACTTTCGTCGAATTTCACCGGATCAAAGCCGCCGACTTTCTCGAATTCGATCTCCAACCCCATCTCTTGAACGATATCCTCGGCGGCGACACGCAGGCGGTTTTCCATGTCCGTGATCACGTTCAAATCTGGTGATCGGAAATCGACAGTAAACACGGCCTTCCCCGGTATCACGTTGCGCGAGTTCGGATAGACGTCGATATGTCCGGCCGCTCCGACCGCGTGGGGCGCATGGGACCAGGCGATCTCGTCGACCTTTTCCAGTACGCGCGCCATCGCCAAGCCAGCGTTCTTGCGCATGGGCATCGGGGTTGAACCCGTGTGGGCGTCCTTTCCGGTAATTGTGACCTGCGTCCAGCTCAGGCCCTGACCATGTGTAACGACGCCGATGTCCTTTCCTTCGGCCTCAAGAATTGGCCCCTGTTCGATGTGCAACTCAAAGAAAGCGTGCATCTTGCGCGCGCCGACCTCCTCGTCGCCGCGCCAACCGATGCGATTCAGTTCGTCCCCGAATTTCTTGCCCTCGGCATCCTCGCGATCATATGCCCAGTCTTGAGCATGGATACCGGCAAAAACGCCCGAGGACAGCATAGCCGGGGCATAGCGCGTGCCTTCTTCGTTGGTCCAGTTCGTCGCCACAATCGGGTGCCTCGTCTTGATGCCGAGGTCGTTGAGGGTTCGGATGATCTCCAATCCGCCCAGCACACCCAATACACCATCGTACTTCCCGCCGGTGGGCTGTGTGTCGAGATGCGATCCAACATAGACCGGAAGTGCCTCTGGGTCGGTCCCTTCGCGCCGTGCGAACATGTTGCCCATCTGATCGAGGCCCATAGTACAACCTGCGTCCTCGCACCATTTCTGGAACAACGCACGCCCTTCTCCATCTTCATCCGTCAGCGTCTGCCGGTTATTCCCGCCTGCGACGCCGGGGCCAATCTTTGCCATCTCCATCAGGCTGTCCCAAAGCCTGTCGCCATTTATCCTGAGATTCTGAGCTGGAGCTGCCATAGTCTTATCCCTGTTGCTTGCGATTTGGCTCGCTTTTGGTGTCTTGATTTGACCATCTGGTCAAACTCACGCTATCACGGGTTCGACATCAGTCAAGAAATTGCATGGCACCGCCGCAAAATTCGGCATATTTGGTGCTCGCTTGGCGGAAAAAGAGACGACAGGGAAACATGCCCAAAGACCGTGCACCGACGAGAATTCAGAAAAAGAACCGCGCAGCGATTCTCGAAGCTGCTTTGAATGTGTTTTCAGCGCATGGTTTTCGTGGGGCGACTGTAGATCAGATCGCGGCAGAAGCAGGGCTGAGCAAACCGAATCTGCTGTATTATTTTCCGTCGAAAGAGGCGATCCACACCGCGCTGCTCTCTGGGTTGTTGGAGACGTGGCTGGCCCCGTTGCATGATCTGGACGAGAGCGGCGATCCCCTAGAGGAAATCCTGTCCTACATCCATCGCAAGCTTCAGATGAGCCGGGAGTTGCCGCGCGAAAGCCGTCTGTTCGCAAATGAACTGGTTCAAGGCGCACCGCGCATTCACGACGCATTGTCAAATGATCTGAAATCGTTGGTCGATGAGAAAACCAAGGTTCTCACGCACTGGATGGATCAGGGACAGATCGCGTGGGTTCATCCCTATCACCTGATCTTCTCAATCTGGGCACTGACGCAGCATTATGCGGATTTTGATGTCCAGGTTCGGGCGATCCTTGGTGACGAAGATCCATTCGAAGGCGCCGAACCATTTATAGACACGGTGTATCGAAAACTTCTGACGCCATGAAAAAGGGCTGCAGTGCAGCCCTCGTTCACTTCGTGTCATAAGCCATTGCGGAATATGACTATTCCGCCGCCCTGGCCATCGGGTTGTTCGGATGGGTGGTCCAGTTGGCGTAGTCCGGCTGCACCACCTCACCCGTGCGCGGATCAACCTCGCCCGCGGCCATCGGCTCCATCGAAATACACCCTTCGACCGGGCAGACATCGACGCAGAGGTTGCAGGCCACGCATTCTTCGTCTTTCACCTCGAACACGCGATCCGGCGAAACAGAAATCGCCTGGTGGCTCGTGTCTTCACATGCAGCGTAGCACCGGCCGCATTTGATGCATTGATCCTGATCGATTTTGGCCTTGGCCACGTAGTTCAGGTTCAAGTACTGCCAATCCGTCACATTTGGTACGGCACGCCCGACTATCTCGGACACGTTGGAATAGCCCTTTTCATCCATCCACTCGGACAGACCCGCCGTCAGTTCGTCGATTATCTTGAACCCATAAGTCATTGCCGCAGTGCAGACCTGCACGTTACCACAACCCAAGGAGATGAACTCAGCTGCATCGCGCCAGGTGGTCACACCGCCAATACCAGAAATGGGCAAACCGTGTGTTTCCTCGGCCCGCGCGATTTCGGACACCATCGACAGGGCAATCGGCTTGACGGCTGGCCCGCAATAGCCTCCGTGGCTGCCCTTACCATCAATTGAAGGTTCGGGGCTGAACGTGTCCAGATCGACACTGGTGATCGAGTTAATCGTATTGATCAGCGACACCGCGTCTGCACCGCCGTTCTTGGCAGCTGCTGCCGGTTTGCGGACATCTGTGATGTTTGGCGTCAATTTCACGATGACCGGGCGGTCGTAGTATTTCTTGCACCAGCGCGTGACCATCTCGATATATTCCGGAACTTGCCCAACGGCCGCGCCCATACCGCGCTCGCTCATCCCGTGCGGGCAGCCGAAATTCAACTCGATCCCGTCCGCTCCGGTTTCCGCCACGCGTGGCAGGATGGCTTTCCACGCCTCTTCTTCACACGGCACCATGATCGAGGCGATCAGTGCACGATCCGGGTAATCCGCCTTGACCCGTGCCATTTCCTCAAGGTTCACCTCAAGCGGACGGTCCGTGATCAATTCGATATTGTTCAGCCCCAACAGACGACGATCCGCACCATAAATCGCACCATAGCGTGGCCCGTTGACGTTCACGACCGGCGGCCCTTCGGCTCCTAGCGTTTTCCATACAACGCCACCCCATCCGGCCTCGAAGGCGCGGCGTACGTTGTATTCCTTGTCCGTCGGCGGCGCGGAGGCCAGCCAATAGGGGTTTGGGCTTGAGATGCCCAGAAAGTTTGTCGTCAGATCGGCCATGGCTTCTCCCTTCCCGGCTCAGCCGGTTTTCTTGAATATCATTTCAGTCGGGCGGATCCGCCCGGCCTTTAGGTTTGTGACGTAGTTTTGGAACTTCTCGGGCGCCGTCTCGCCCATCATCAGGTGGATGCCCAACGGGGCCGGACCGCTTTCGGCGATGCGCGCGAAGGCGTCCTCAAAAAACTCAACGGCAAATTCCGAGCGGTCGGCCTCTGCCACAAGTTGCAGACCCGCGGCTGTAGCTGCATCCCGGTAAACATCTGGCGTATCTACAAAAGATGTTCCGGCCACGGTCGACCACGGCAGAGGGAATTCCAGCGGCTCGGCCACCGCGCCACCCATTACATCGAACAGAGCAAATGTCCCGCCCGTAGCAAGCGTCCGGGAGACTTCGGCAAACAGCCCTGCCTTGTCTTCGATGTTCATGCCGACATGCAGCATGATCGCAAGGTCAAAGCCCGCGTCAGGCACTGGCATGTCCAAGGCACTGCCGACGAGAAAGTTAACTTTATCCGAATGCCCGACAAGATCGCTTAGCTCGGTCGCAGTTTCGATGAATTCCGGCGTCAGATCGACCCCGGTCACCGTCGAGTCATAACGATCCACGATATAGCGCGACGTCCCACCGATACCGCATCCGACATCCAGTACACGAGTTGCGTGGGTCGGCGATAACTGCGCAAACAGGTTATCAGTCGCCTGAACGCCACCAGTATGGAACTCGTCCCCTGCCTTGAGGTCCGCGACCGTCGCAGCATCGGGATCGACGCCACTTGCCTCTAACGCCGCGCGAACGCGCTCGGTCAGGGCACCGGTTGTGTAGTGTTGAGCAACAGCTTGTTCGATCTGGGACATGAGAATACCTCAGCTGCGAATTGGATGGGGTGAATGCCCCATCCTATCACGAAACGAGCGTTGCGTGGATGTCCATCGCCGCATCCCGGCCCTCGGCCACAGCCGTCACGGTGAGGTCTTCCCCACCTGCAGCACAGTCACCTCCGGCCCAGACACCGGCCATCGATGTTCTACCAGCGTCATCGACTGCGATCTTGTTGCCGTCCAGAGCCAACCCTTCCGGCGCCCCTTCCAGTGTCTGACCGATGGCCTTGAGAACCTGGTCCGCCGGTACACGGATCGTTTCACCGGTTCCGGTCAACTTGCCATCTTGGCTGGCGGTATATTCCAATTCAATCTCTGCCGATGCTCCGTTTCCGTGAACCGCGACGGGCTGCACGTTGCACATGATGCGAACACCATGTGAGGCGGCCAGATCCTGTTCATACCGGCTGGCGCCCATAGCGTCGCGGTCGCGGCGATAGGCAATGGTCACATGTTCAGCGCCCAGCAGTTTGGATTTTACAGCCGCGTCCACTGCGGTCATGCCGCCACCAATCACAACCACGTTTCGTCCTACGGGCAATTCAGACAGATCGCTGGCCTGCCGCACATCCGAGATGAAATTGACCGCGTGGCGTACCCCATCTTTTTCTGCGCCCTGCGCCTTTAGCGCGTTGACCCCTGCCAGCCCGATGGACAGGAACACGGCGTCATAATTTTCAAGCAGACCGTCCAGTGAGATGCTCTCGCCGAGCACCGAGCCAGTCTCGATCACAATGCCGCCGATTTTCAAAAGCCAGTCCACCTCGGCCTGTGCGAAATCGTTGGTCGATTTGTAGGCCGCGATTCCGTATTCGTTGAGACCGCCCGCCTTAGGCTTGGTTTCATGAATCACCACGTCGTGCCCCAGCATTGCCAAACGGTGAGCACAGGCCAGACCAGCCGGCCCCGCCCCGATCACGGCAACTGTCTTGCCGGTGGACGCCGCGCGTTCGAACGGATGATCGCCAGACGCCATGACAGTGTCAGTCGAGTAGCGTTGCAATCGCCCGATCTCAACCGGCTTGCCCTCGGCGGCCTCTCTCACGCAAGCCTCTTCGCAAAGGGTTTCCGTCGGGCAGACGCGGGCACACATACCGCCCAGAATATTCTGCTCCAAGATCGTGCGACCCGCTGCCTGAGGTTGCCCGGCCTGAATCTGACGAATGAACAATGGAATATCGATGTCCGTCGGACAGGCCGTCACGCATGGCGCGTCGTAGCAGAAATAACAGCGGTCTGCGGCCACGGCGGCCTCATGCGGCGCCAAAGGCGGATGCAGATCGGTGAAATTCGAGGTCAGCTCATCGCTGGAAAGCCGCCCGGAGACGATCCCGGGTGCCATCTGGCCCTGTGCCATCACTCTACTCCCTGTAGATATGTTTGTTATGGCCCCCAGCTTGCCACATTCTGATTTTTTATCAATTGGTAAAATTTGCCAAATGGTCAAAAAATGAAAAATCCAGGCAAATCAGCCCGGATTTCCATAGAAACGCACTGTAAAAGTGCAATTCCTGGATCAGAGCATCCCTTTAAGATGCCCGGATTTGATCCAGACGCGGGCACCGCCTGCCCCAGCGGTCGCTTCGGACTGCGTTCCCGGAGGCAGGCGCAACCAATCCCAGATCGCAAATTCTTCGCCTTTTTCGACAAAGCCGCCTTCGATCACAAAGACCTCCATTCCTTCGGCTGCGTCCAGTTCGACGGTTTCACCAGCGGCCCATTCCTGAACTTGAACGCGCTCATGCGCGTCTTGAAACAGGTTCACATTGCTTTCACCGTCGATTGAACGGCGCACTTCGGTCCGGTCAGCGGGATCAAACTGATGCAGTTTTACTAGAATCGTCGCGCCCTTGCTGGCCGAAGGAGTGTGCGACGAAGTCGGCGGGTTACGCACATAGCTGCCGACCGGGAAATCGCCGGTTTCGTCCTGAAAGACGCCGTCGAGAACCAGGTATTCCTCTCCGCCGTCGTGCGTGTGGGCGTCAAAGGCACTGCCGGGGGCAAAGCGTACAATAGTGGTAGCCCGGGCAACCTCGGCTCCGATCCTGTCCAGCATCTTGCGCTCAACCCCGGCCGCAGGGGATGCGACCCATTCGGTGTCATTGAAGTGAACGGCCACCCGTTTGGTAAAATCTGCATTGACCCGCATAAGTGCTCTCCTGACCTTGCACACCTGTTTACATGGCTTGTCGTTCAGAATTTTCAAACTTCAGCCCGGATCGGGTTTTGACGACCCATGCCCATTACTGTAATCCCGGATCAGCAGTGCCCCGACCCACATACTCAAAAAGAAAGCACGTGCATGCAGGCGAAGCCCCCGAAGTTCAACGTTGCCGTCATCGGGCAGAACAATCGTCTGCAATTCGAGGCCGTGCTGTTTGCCGCTTCGCTGCGCCACTCCTCACCACAGTTTTCAGGGCGCCTGATGGTCGCGGTTCCGCAGGCTGGCCCTCTTTGGCGACAAGACCCCAGCATTCGGAACGAAGACGTCCTGAAAGCTCTGGATCATCTGGACGTCGAAATCGTCCCGTTCGAGTCTAAGGTCTTTGGCGACAGCTATCCGCAAGGCAACAAGATCGAAGCCTTATTAGCCCTGCCCGAGGATGAGCCGTTCGTTCTCTTCGACAGTGACACGCTGATCACCGGGGAACTGATGGATGTGCCGTTTGATTTCGAACGTCCCGGCGCATCACTGAAGGTTGAGGGGACATGGCCTAAGCCCACCCTTTACGGGCCAGGCTATGAAGGGATCTGGCGCGCAATGTATGACCGGTTCGGGCTGGATTTCGAAAGTTCGAAAGACACGTCGCAGCCGCAGGGTTACTGGCGGCGCTACTTGTATTTCAACGCGGGCTATTTCTTTTTCAAATGCCCGCGTCTGTTCGGCGAACGTTTTCTGGATTTCGCCCGCATCGTCCGGGACGAGGCAATCCCCGAATTGACAGGGCAAAATCTGGACCCTTGGCTGGATCAAGCTGTGCTGCCTCTGGTCATTCACTCCTTTGGCGGCGGGCGCAACGTGTTGCCCGACGGGTTATTGGACGGATCGGTCAGCTGCCATTATCGCCTGTTCCCTCTGCTCTATGCGCGTGAAAGTGATCATGTGATCGAGGTGCTGGAAGCCGTTTCTACGCCGAACAAGATCAAGAAGGTCCTGAAAACCTATGACCCGATCAAAAAGCTGGTCATTCAGGGTAAGGGCGCCAAGATCCGCGCAATGTTCGACCAGACCAACCTGCCTCAGCGCGAACAGGTTATCCGCAAGACCATCAAGTCCAAGGGCCTGTGGCAGCGGTAATCACAACATTGTGCGCTAGCGATCAATAGCCTAGAGATTCAGCAACTCACATTCCAACAGGAGATTTCCAAGATGTCAGACGGCCCTACTTACGGTTTTGATACGCTGCAAATTCACGCCGGAGCCCGCCCTGATCCGGCAACCGGGGCTCGCCAGACGCCAATCTACCAGACTACGGCTTATGTGTTCCGCGATGCCGACCACGCAGCTGCCCTGTTCAACCTGCAAGAAGTCGGGTTCATCTATTCCCGTTTGACCAACCCAACCGTGGCAGTGCTGCAAGAGCGCGTGGCGACGCTGGAAGGCGGCGTTGGTGCGGTTTGCTGTTCGTCCGGCCACGCAGCACAGATCATGGCGCTATTCCCGCTGATGGGTCCGGGCTGTAACGTGGTGGCCTCGACGCGCCTTTATGGCGGCACGGTCACGCAGTTCAGCCAGACCATCAAACGGTTCGGCTGGTCTGCGAAATTCGTGGACACCGATGATCTTGACGCGGTGAAGGATGCCATCGACGAAAATACCCGCGCAGTGTTCTGCGAATCCATCGCCAACCCCGGTGGTTATGTAACCGATATCCGCGCTCTAGCAGACGTGTCGGATGAGGCAGGCATTCCGCTTATTGTCGACAACACTTCGGCCACGCCCTACCTCTGCCGCCCGATCGAGCACGGCGCGACTCTGGTCGTGCATTCGACTACCAAATACCTGACCGGCAATGGTACAGTTACCGGCGGCTGTATCGTGGATTCGGGCAAATTCGACTGGTCGGCAAATGACAAGTTCCCGTCACTCAGCGAACCGGAACCGGCCTATCATGGGTTGAAATTCCACGAGACCTTTGGCCCGCTGGCCTTCACTTTCCACGGCATTGCCATTGGTCTGCGCGATCTGGGCATGACGATGAACCCACAGGCCGCGCATTACACACTGCTGGGGATCGAAACGCTTAGCCTGCGTATGGAACGCCACGTGGAGAACGCTCAGAAAATCGCCGCATGGCTCGAAGCTGATGACCGCGTCGAATACGTCACCTATGCGGGCCTGCCTTCGTCGCCCTATAGTGACCGGGTGAAAAAGAACTATCCAAAGGGAGCAGGCGCGCTGTTCACCTTTGCCGTAAAGGGTGGCTATGACGCCTGCATCAAGCTGGTCAATGCGCTGGAGATTTTCAGCCATGTCGCGAATCTGGGTGACGCCCGCTCGCTGATCATCCACTCGGCCTCGACGACGCACCGACAGCTGACTCCGGAACAGCAAGAGGCCGCGGGTGCTGGCCCCAACGTGGTGCGCTTGTCCATCGGGATCGAGGACGCGGACGATCTGATCGCCGATCTGGATCAGGCCCTGTCCAAGGCCAGTGCCTGAAGCATGGTTTCCGGGCACGATACCAACGATCTTGGACAACCCATCGGCTTGCCGGTGCCGGACGTCTTTCCACGTCCGACACCGCCCTATACGCCGATGCAGGGACGTTTCTGTTCAGTCGTGCCACTGGATGTGAACCGGCATGCGCCCGGCTTGTACCGGGCGTTTGCCAAAGATGCGGATGGGCGCAACTGGACCTACCTGCCCTATGGCCCGTTTGACAGAGAAAGCGATTTCGTCGAGTGGGTGCACGGCAATTGCATTGACGCCGACCCTATGTTCCATACGGTTCTGGATGCCGATGAAACACCGGTGGGGATGGCCTCATACCTTCGGGTTACACCGTCGGCGGGGGCGATTGAAGTCGGCCACATCCATTTTTCGCCCCTGTTGCAGCGCAAACCTCAATCAACCGAAACCATGTATTTGATGATGCGCCGCGTCTTCGACGAATTGGGCTATCGCCGGTACGAATGGAAATGCGACGCACTGAACGCGCCCTCGTGTCGCACTGCCGAACGGTTGGGCTTTACCTTCGAAGGTGTCTTCCGGCAAGCCACCCACTACAAGGGGCGCAACCGGGACACGGCCTGGTATTCGATCATCGATCGGGAATGGCCGCGCATTCGCACAGCATTCGAAGCGTGGCTTGCGCCAGAGAATTTTGATAGTGCAGGCCAACAGATTCAATCGCTGAAGGCCCGCGCCGGGTCTTAAGGGTCACTCGGATATTTCGAACACCATCGAGATATTGACCGATACGGAAATTTCGCCGCCTGCCACGGGAACGCTTCCCGCGTCGGCCATCGCCATCTCGCGCATCTGGATACCGGGGCGAGGACCGCCTCCCTGATCATTGATCGAAACGACCTCTCCCAGAGTGACCCCGGCAGCCTGGGCCAGTTGCTCGGCTTTGGCACGAGCATCCGCAACAGCATCTGCGCGGGCCTTGGCTTCAAGCGGTTTGGAGTCCTGCACCGAGAAACTCAGGCCGCCGAAGTCATTGGCACCGTCGCGGATGACAGCATCCATGATCTGCCCCAGATTATCCAAGTCACGTACGCGGACGAATACCCTGTTCGAGGCCACAAAACCTGTGATCTCGGGCGCCGCGCCATCCGAACTGTGTCGACCGGACCAGACGGGGGACAGCGACAGATCACGAGTCTGAACGTCGCGTGCCTCAAGCCCCATCTCGTTCAGACGGCTCAGAATCTGCGTGACCGCATCTGACGTCGCCTGCATCGCGTTTGACGCCTGTTTGTCCTGGTTCGTCACCCCAAGCGTGATAGTCGCCATGTCAGGGGCTGACAGGGCTGACCCCGATCCGCTAACAGTGATGCGACGTTCTTCCGCATGGGCGGGCAACGCCGCGATCGCTGCGGTCATCGCGGCCAGAAAAGCAAGTGTCTTCAAGGTGCTCTCTCCTTTTTTCTGACTCAATACATGGGGCGGCATGGCTTTGCCAGACAAGGGGGCAGCTTGCCTTTTCCTTTCCCTCGGCGGGTTCCTGCTCTAATCTCACCGGGCGGATGCCAAGGTGTTTGCATTGAAACTGACAAATGTGGTTCCACCGGATTATGAAACCTGCCTTTGCGCTGTCTTTTTCCGAAAACGGGATTTCCTTGCACCACCGGTCCGATGGCGACTGGTATAGCATCGGATCTACGCCGCTGGATGCTCCCGATCTGAATGATCGGATTCGAGCCCTGCGCGATCAGGGATTCGCAATTGAAAACGATTTGAACTGCAAGTTGATCATCCCACAAGATCAAGTGCGGGTATTGACGGTCGACTCGGAGGGGCTGAGTCCTGAAGTGCTGGACCAAAAGGTTCGCGACGCTTTGGAAGCTGCCACGCCCTATACCCTGGCCGAGCTTTCCCACGTCACGATCACAGAAGGACCGGTCACAAAGGTTTTAGCCGTCGCCCTGCAGACACTGGACGAGGCGCGCGAATTTGCGGCAGATCACGGGTTTATCCCCGGGGCATTCACTATCAGCACGACCGGTGGGGACGCCTTGACCGGCCCGTCCATTGACCTAAACCCCCTGCCGGCGGAGAGCGAAACTTCACCCCCGGCGAAGGCGAAAACCCAGGTCGACGCCGCGCCAGATGCAGCTGAACCCGAGGCATCCTCGGTTCCTATCCACCCGATTGCCGGTTCAGCGGAACCCGAGGTCTTTCGGCCTCAGGTCACGGTTGCTAAACCCACTGGCGCAGGGTTCGACGCGAGAACCTTCGATCTGAAGCGAGTTGTAATTCCTGTCATAGCGGCGTCGGTCGTTCTTGGTATGGTCGCTGGAGCTTGGTCGTTGATGCGATCGACTCCAGAAAGTGAACAGCCGACCGAACAGGCCGCGCAAGTACCTGTGGTCGAAGAGCCGTCCCTGCCACAGGTCGCCAGTCTCCCTGAACCTGCGACCGACCCAGCCCCTTCGACGGATGAGGAAGCGACCCTTTCCCCCGCAGACTCAGCGATCCTTGAAGCTCTGGAAGTTGAACCGGAACAGGTCGAAGAAATCGCAACCGAAGCCGACCCTGAACCGTCATCAGAGGAAGACAAGGCTCTAAATCCCACTGACGCAGCGATCCTTGAGGCGCTGACCGTCGAACCGGAGCTGATGGAAGACGTCGCACCCGAGGCTGGTTCCGAGATCGTTTTTCGCGATTTCACAGGGACCGCGCCGAAACCTCCAAACGCATTGCAACCGCCTGTTCTTTTGGACGAGGATGAGATCTACCTCGCGTCAATCGACCGGTCAGACCTGTCTCAGGATTCGGTCGCCCTGCCCCCGCTGGACAATCCGGACAGTGACGCCCCTTTCGAAACGGTGTCCTTGCCTGGTCAGACGGGCCAGCCACTCAATCTGGATGATCGCGGGCTAGTGACACCCAGCCCGGAAGGTACACTAAACCCAGACGGAATTCTGGTTTTTGAGGGTACACCACCCAAAGCGCCGCCTGAACCTCCGGTACGGTCCGAGAGTGAACCCGAGATCGAGGATACCGATACCAGACTCGCAGGCTTCCGCCCCCGACCTCGCCCTGAAAACCTGGTGGATCTGTTCGAGCGGAGCCAGCTTGGCGGGCGGTCTCTTGAGGAATTGGCGACGGTTCGTCCGAAATTGCGCCCGAAATTTATTGAAGAACAGCCAGTGGTTGACTTCACTCCAACGGCGCTAGCCGTTGTACGTGTGCCACGCCCCAAGACCAGACCGGCAAGCCTTGCCGCCCGGGCCACTCAAAACCCCAGTTCGGGTAGCGCGCCCCTCGGATCAACGGCCAACGTAGTTTCGAATGGTGATGAAGCGGGATCATTCCAACCGAAATCGGTTGCGCCAAAAATTCCGTCAACGGCGTCAGTCGCCCGTCAGGCCACGATCGACAACGCCATCAACCTGCGAAAACTCAACCTGATCGGCGTGTACGGCACGCCCGCCAATCGACGCGCGCTGGTGCGCCTGCCCAGCGGCCGGTACAAAAAACTTAAGGTCGGGGACAGGATTGACGGTGGTAACGTGATCGCCATCGGAGACAGCGAACTGCGTTACCAAAAGCGCGGAAAAAACGTTACGCTGAAATTGCCGCGTGGCTGACAATCAGGGCTACGCCGAGCAGATCATCGCAGGTTACGAACGGGCAGCGCCTGAACTCGTCACGGCCTATGAGCAGGTGAAGCCGGAGTTGGTTTTGTCGCCAGTGGCACCTCATCTTCCCAAGACAGGCGGTACAGTGCTGGACGTCGGGGCCGGCCCCGGTACCAACGCGGCTTGGTTGTCTGATCGCGGGTGCGAGGTCACAGCGGTGGAACCAGTGGCGGCCTTTCGTGAGGCGGGTCGGCAAAGGTACGCGCATTGCAAAATCAAATGGTTTGATGACCGGCTGCCCGGCTTGCCGGCAACGTGTTCAAAAGGTGCACAATACGATGCCATCCTGGCGACAGGGGTCTTTCATCACCTTCCGCCTGACGATCAGAAAGTCGCTCTAGGAACGTTGTCCAAAGCGCTCAAAATCAATGGAAAACTGATACTTTCAATACGCCATGGTCCGTGCCAATCGACGCGTCCGGGGTTTGCCGTTTCCGTGGTCGTTCTACTTGAAGCAGCGCGACAACTTGACCTTCGCGTCGCGCAATTGTCGCATAGGAACTCGGTGCAAAGAGAAAACCGGCGCGCCAAGGTCCATTGGACCTGGGTCGTACTGCGCGCGCCGGGCTCCGTATTTGAAGCCAAAAGTTAGGCCGCCGAGATTTCGCCCGACTCGATTTGCTCGCGCTCGATGGATTCGAACAGAGCTTTGAAGTTGCCCTCGCCAAAACCGTCATCGCCCTTGCGCTGAATGAACTCAAAGAAGATCGGGCCGATCACCGTTTTCGAGAATATCTGCAGAAGGATCTTTGTCTCGCCGCCGTCCAGAACTCCTTCACCGTCAATCAGAATGCCATGTTTCATCATTCGATCCTTCGGTTCGTCATGTCCGGACACACGTTCGTAAGACAGGTCGTAATAAGCCTCGTTTGGTCCGGGCATGAATTTCAGACCATTCTCGGCAATCGCATCGGTCGAGGCATAGATGTCGTCGCTGCCGACAGCGATGTGCTGGATACCTTCACCGTTATACTTCTTCAGGTAAGATACGATTTGACCGGTTTCTCCGCGGTCTTCGTTGATTGGAATGCGGATGCGACCACAGGGCGAGGTTAACGCGCGGCTGAAGAGACCGGTGAACTTGCCCTGAATGTCGAAGAAGCGGATTTCCTTGAAGTTGAACAAGTCACCGTAGAACTTGAACCACTTGTCCATGTTGCCCTTGAAAACATTGTGGGTCAGGTGATCGAGGTAATAGAACCCCTCACCACCCGGCTTGGACTGCTTGAGCCACTCGAACTCCTGATTGTAAGGCGACGTATCGTGATACTGGTCGATGAAGTAGATCAGGGAACCGCCGATACCCTTGATCGCCGGTACATCCATGGTTTTGTCGGCGGCATCGTAAGGCTCGGCCCCTTTCGAGACGGCATGCTCATATGCCTTCTTCGCATCCGCAACGCGCCAGCCCATCGAAGGCGCGCAGGGGCCATGTTCGGCCACAAACTTCGCGGCAAAGCTGTCAGGGTCAGCGTTCAGAATATAGGTGACGTCGCCCTGCTGCCACAGCTCGACCGAGGGTGTGTCGCGATGATAACCGACATACTCGAACCCCATACGTGCGAACAGGTCGCGCAGTTCCTGCGGTTCGGGATGGGCGAATTCCACGAATTCGAACCCGTCGGTTCCGGCTGGATTTTCTTCGCTGATTACGGATTTCGGGGCGTTGTGCGGGAATGGACCCATGGCGCGTCTCCTCAGAAAACAGGAATTTCTTTGCTGATTCAAAAATACGCATTAATCGGCGCTGTTTCTGCGCGTTGTTTTTGTGTAAACTTGATTCAAACGCGCAAAACTCGCGCGGTATTGGCAGAATTCGGAGATTCCCCGCATATGCTGGATTCGACAGACACACGCCTGCTGTCAGCTTTGCAAAAGGACGCACATCTGACGGCGCATCAACTGGGCGAGATGTTGAACTTGTCGGCCAGCCAGGCTGGTCGTCGGCGTCAAAGGCTGGAGGCCGAAGGATACATTACCGGCTACACCGCCCGGCTGGACCCGCTAAAGCTGGGTCTGCATGTGCAGGGTTTCATTCAGGTTCATCTGGGCACGCACGGGCCCGAGCAATCCGCCAGTTTCGCCCGTATGGTCAACGCCCGCCCCGAGATCAGCAGCGCCTGGACGATGACGGGTGAGGCAGACTATCTGCTGCATGTCTATTGCGACAACCTATCCGCGCTCAACAGCTTGCTTCACGAGGTGATCCTACCGCATCCTGCAGTTGCGAGGATTCAAAGCCAGATCGTTATGGATCAACTGAAACGCGACGCGCCACTGCCGACATAGGCACACAGGAAGGACAAAAATGAACGAATTCCTATACCAGGCCTCGATTTACCTGGCTGCGGCGGTGATTGCCGTGCCCTTGTCGGCGCGTTTGGGATTGGGTTCAGTGCTGGGCTACCTAGCGGCCGGAATCGCGATCGGCCCAATCCTTGGACTGGTTGGGGCCGAGACGGAAAGCCTCCAGCATGTCGCGGAATTCGGCGTCGTCATGATGCTGTTCCTGATCGGTCTCGAGTTGGAGCCCCGCGCCCTATGGGATATGCGCGACAAACTGCTGGGACTGGGCGGTTTGCAGGTTGGATTGTCCACTGCAGCCATCGCAGCCGTGGCATTTTACGCGAACCACCCTTGGTCGGTTGCTCTTGCCGTGGGACTGACACTCTCGTTGTCGTCGACAGCGATCGTGCTTCAGACTTTGTCCGAAAAGGGCTTAATGCAGACAAATGGCGGCCGGGCAACATTTTCGGTACTGCTGACTCAGGACATTGCCGTGATCCCGATACTGGCGTTCCTGCCCTTGCTGGCATTGCCAGAAGTCGTTCACTTTCAGAGCGATGGCTCGATTGACCGCGGCACCGATTTGCCGCACGACGCCGACTATCACCAAACGCTGTCGCTGGTCGAAGGGTTGCCCGGCTGGGCTGTCACTCTGGTTACAATTGGTGCTGTCGCTTTCGTGGTGCTGGCGGGGGTATACCTGACCCGCCCCCTGTTCCGTTTCATCCACGCCGCCCACCTGCGCGAGATGTATACGGCGCTGGCATTGATGATCGTTGTCGGGATTTCCTTCCTTATGACTCTGGTTGGCTTGTCCCCTGCCCTTGGCGCATTTCTGGCCGGGGTTGTTCTGGCAAGTTCGGAATTCAGGCATGAGATGGAAAGCGATCTGGAGCCGTTTAAGGGCCTTTTGCTCGGCCTGTTCTTCATTACGGTCGGCGCTGGCATAGATATCGGCTATTTCTTCGCTGATCCGTTGGATCTGATTGGCTTGGCTTTGCTGGTCATTCTGGCAAAGGGCGTCATCCTTTACATTGTCGGACGAGCGTTCAAGCTGCGTGGGCGCGATCACTGGCTATTCACTCTTGGCTTGGCGCAGGCGGGTGAATTTGGCTTTGTCCTGTTGGCCTTTTCCACGCAGCAGAACGTAATCCCCCCGGACCTGTCGCAAAAACTGTTGATGATCATCGCGCTGACAATGCTGATTACTCCGCTGCTGTTCATCTTCTTTGATCTGCTCAGCCGCCGCATTGGCGATAGCAGTCCAAAAGTCGAGCCGGATGAAATCGACGAGAAAGGCCCCGTCATCATCGCAGGCATTGGCAGGTTCGGACAGATCGTGAACCGGCTGGTGCAAGCCAGTGGCTTCAAAACCATCGTTCTGGACCACGATATCGAGACAATTCAGCTGATGCGTCGGTTCGGCGTCAAAGGTTTTCTGGGTGATCCCACCCGCCCCGAGCTTTTGCGGGCTGCCGGGATAGAAAAGGCCGCCGTTCTGGTCGCCGCAATGGATGACCACAAACAAGTGACCCGTCTCGTTGGCTATGCACGACGTCAACGGCCGGATTTGCACATCATCGCTCGCGCCAAAGACCGCAACCATGTTTACGAGCTGTATCAGGCAGGGGCCGACGACATCGTGCGGGAAATGTTCGACGGCTCGCTTCGGGCCGGCCGCTATGTGCTGGAGAACATTGGGCTGAGCGAATACGAGGCTGCGCAGGCTGAGCAGACATTCTATCATCACGACCGGATGTCGGTGCGTGAACTGGCTGAACTGTGGATTCCGGGAATGCCAACCGCAGAAAACAAGAAGTACATCGAACGGGCCCAAAAGCTGGAGAAGGATCTGGAAACCGCTCTTCTGGAAATGGCGGAAGAACACGCCAAGAAATCAGCCTGACCGGCGGCTCAGCCCCGGTCAGGCCCATTGATCAGCCGTCCGAGACACCAGCTTCGGCAAATGTCGCCATACCGGAATGGCAGGCCACTGCGCTTTTCAGAATATTGATCGCCAAAGCCCCGCCGGACCCTTCACCTAATCGCAGGCCAAGGCTCAGCAAGGGTTCTTTTCCCAGCTTTGCCAGCAGCGCGCCGTGAGCACCCTCCGCGCTTTGATGGCCAGCAATCGTGTGATCCAATGCGGTCGCTGAGACACGCGCCAGACAGGCAGCTGCCGCCGAACAGATAAAGCCATCCAGAATGACAGGTATACGCAAAACACGCGCTGCCGCTATGGCGCCCGCCATTGCCGCAATCTCGCGCCCGCCCAGGCAGCGCAGGATATCCAGACCGTCGTCCGTTTGCCCGTGCCGGGCTACACCCTCGGCCACTACGCGGGTCTTGTTGGCCAGACCAGCATCATCAACACCAGTTCCCCGTCCGGTCCAATCCGCCGCGTCACCGCCAAACAGAGCGCAAGCAATTGCGGCCGCTGGGGTTGTATTGCCAATCCCCATCTCACCAACCACCAACAGATCGGCCTGCGGATCAACGGCCTGCCAACCAGTGCGCAGAGCCGCAACCAGTTCGCCCTCGCTCATCGCCGGAGCTTGGGTGAAATCCGCGGTAGGTTGATCCAGATCCAGCGCGTGTACATCCATTTTTGCGCCCGCGGCTTTGGCGAGTTGGTTAATCGCCGCCCCGCCGTGCTGAAAGTTCATCACCATCTGCACGGTGACCTCAGGTGGAAATGCCGAAACACCCTGAGCGGTCACCCCGTGATTACCAGCGAACACAATAACTTGCGGCGCGGCGATTTTCGGCTGCGCATCCCCGCGCCAGCCCGCGTACCAGATCGCCAAATCCTCGAGACGCCCCAAAGCGCCTGGGGGTTTGGTCAACTGGCCATTTCGCTCTTCCGCTGCCTGTCGTGCAGCCTGATTGGTGTCAGGCGCGCCGGTTAAGGCATTTCGGAAACTGTTCAGATCTTCGAGTTCGGGCAGCATTCAAAGCCTCGTTGCATCAGAGTGGTCCTGCGTGTTTAACCAATGTTGGGAAAGCAACAAGACCCGGAAAGGCCTGGGAGTGCATAAAAACGACACGGCCCCATTTTCACGGTGGGATATACCCTTGGCACTGGTCTTACTGACCCGCTTACCGATTCCTCGGCTGCCCGAAAGAGTATTTGCAAGACAAGCCCGGGCGGCGTGGGCTTTCCCCGTCGCGGGACTAGTCGTCGGCGCGCTGGCTTGCGGCGCGGGCTGGGTCGGCATGACAGCGGGCTTGCCAGAATTGGCCGTTGCCACACTGGTCGTCGCCGTACTGATCGCAACCACGGGGGCCATGCATGAGGATGGTCTGGCCGACACCGTTGACGGGCTTTGGGGTGGCTTCACCGCCGAACGTCGGTTGGAGATCATGAAGGACAGCCATATTGGAACCTATGGTGTTCTGGCCTTGACCCTTGCGCAACTATTGCGGATTACAGCTGTCTCCGCTCTGCTAAGCAACGGGATATTCGCTGGCATTCTCGCCGCCTGCCTCTTTTCGCGATCTTTTATGCCTGCCGTCATGTGCGCTTTGCCGAATGCCCGCCAATCAGGGTTGAGCCATTCGGTCGGTGCTCCGCAGGTTGGTGCCGTTTTCACCAGTTTCGCGCTGGCCCTCGTTCTGAGCATCTTGCTCCTGGGCGGGCTCACATGGTTTCCGGCCCTTTGCGCTGCCGCTGCGGCAATATCCGTCGCCTTGCTCGCCAAGGTCAAAATCAGAGGCCAGACGGGCGACATTCTCGGGGCAACGCAATCCTTGTCCGAAATCGCCTTTCTTCTGGCGCTGACCACAATGGTCTAAACCACACCACCGGTTTCGATCCGCAAGGTCCCGCCGCAATGCTTACAATGCACCGCGTCCGGGTCGTGACGGTAAAGTCCGCAGCTCGGGCATTTGTGACGTACCTTTTGCGGCATAAAAATTGCCTGCGCCAAACGGACAAACAACGCAACGCCAACCACCATTATAAACACAGAAAACATCTTGCCAGCTGGGGTCGCCAATGTGACGTCGCCAAACCCGGTCGTTGTCAGCGTTGCCATCGTGAAATACAGCGCGTCTATGTAAGGCGTTTGGCTGTTATCTGGAATGAAGAACACAAGAACCGCCGTCGAAGTGGCGAAGACAAAGACCATCAGGTTGATGGCGGCGATCACCGCATCCTCGTGTGTTCGGAAAAAGCTGCTGTCCCGGCGCAGATCCCGCAACAGATGGTACGAGTGGATCAGACGTAGGGCTCGCAATATCCTCAGAAAAGCCAGATTTCCGGTCAGGAACGGATCGAGAATAAGAGAGATGATCACGACGAGATCAGCAAGCGTGTATACCTTTCTAAGTAGTTTCCAGCGATCCTTGGCAATCCAAAGGCGCGCTAGGAAATCCAGCAGAATGATAAAACCGACGCCCCAACTGGCGACCGTTAGTCCCGGCCCGTGCGGAATGGCTGCAGTGGACACGAAAAAAATTATCGAAACTGCGTCAAACAGGATCAGAATGTATCGAAACCAGACTGAAACAGGGCTCTTGCCGATATAGAGCGCTTTGACCGCTGTTTTCATTTGGACACCGTACACCATTACTCTGACAGGAAAATTAACCGCAAAGAGGCGTCAGACCAAGCAATCGTGCACAAAAAAGCCGCCCCTGATCGGGGCGGCGCATATCTGTATTCTCGGAAATCAGGCAGCGCGCGAGGTCAAAACCTCATCCACTTGCTTGGCCGCCGATATCTCATCAGCACCCGAGACCGCGGCGACTTCGCGAGTCAGACGTTCCAGCGCGGCCTCATACAGCTGACGTTCGGAATAGCTCTGCTCGCGTTGATCGTCTGTGCGGTGCAGGTCGCGAACCACTTCGGCAATGGAAATCAAGTCGCCTGAATTGATCTTCTGTTCATATTCCTGCGCCCGACGCGACCACATGGCCCGCTTGACCTTGGCCTTGCCTTTGAGCGTTTTCATTGCCTGGCTAATCACGTCTGGCGAGCTAAGAGACCGCAGACCGGATTCGGTTGCCTTGTTGGTCGGCACCCGCAACGTCATTTTGTCTTTCTCAAAAGAGATGACGAACAATTCAAGCGAAAATCCCGCGACTTCCTGCTCTTCGATCGAGATGATCTGACCCACGCCATGCGCAGGGTAGACAACATAATCGTTCGGGCGGAACTCAAGCTTTTTCGACTTCGACATTCACATTCATCCTTGGTTGCAGACTGTGATCCAGACAAAAAACAGCCGAAGGCGGTGCCGTCCAAGGCGCCGTCACTTGGCTTTCTGTCACAAATTTAAAACTCCAAAGTGAGCATACTTACGGAGCACATCCCAGTCTCAGTCATCATTCAGGTAGTAAGTATATCACAAAATTGCGACACCCAAAAGGTCATCAGACCAACGAGCGCTTGAAACGCAGCATTATCAAGTGCTTGCGCATCCCAGCTTGCCTGCCAGCTTGCTATTTTGACGGCGAATCGCTTAGCCGCCCTCGCCGGGGGCTTCGGAGAAATACTTCTCCATCTTGCCTTCTTCTCCGTCGCGTTCCTCTGCGTCGGGCAAAGGTTCTTTTTTGGTGACGATCACCGGCCACTGCTCAGAGTATTTCCGATTGAATTCGACCCATTCCTCCATTCCCGGCTCGGTATCGGGGCGGATTGCATCTGCGGGGCATTCAGGCTCGCAAACGCCGCAGTCGATGCACTCGTCGGGATGGATGACCAGTGTGTTCTCGCCCTCATAGAAACAGTCCACCGGGCAAACCTCGACACAGTCGGTATATTTGCAGGCGATGCAGTTTTCGGTGACAACATAGGTCATGGGTCAATTCCTGTTTACGGCTTGGGCGACTAGCTAATTCAGTCTGCCTGTGTCTTCAAGAGAAGATCACTCCTTTGGGGTGCGAGAAAGATCAAGCGCACGCCGTTCTTTCTTGGTCGGGCGACCTTTTCCTTCGAAACCCGGATTTCGAGGCGGCGCGTCCTGCTTTTCCGTCATGTCAGTGTAGAGCGTTTGCGCCTCGGGCGCCGGCCCTCGCCGTTCGCCCAAGGCTTCGATGCGCACGACGCGTACGACGCGCCCCTGAGAGAACGTCAGAACATCGCCAGGGCCGACCGCCATCGCCGGTTTCTGGATTCTGTTTCCGTTGACGCGCACATGACCGCCGCTGACCTGCTTGGCGGCCAGGCTACGGGTCTTGAAGAACCGGGCCTGCCACAGCCATTTGTCGATCCGCAGCTTGGCCTGAGCCTCAGCCATCGTGGATTAGTTACCGTCCTTCAAACCCATCAGCGCTGCTGCAAACGGATTGTCTGGATCGATCGCCTTTTCCTTCTTCGGAGGCCGTGACGAGAAGGACTTGGCACCCTGTGGCTTGCCCCCCTTCTTGGCCTGCGGCTTGCCGCGCCCATCCTGAGGTTTGCCGCGCGGCTTACCTTTGCCTTGCCCCTGCCGCTGTTCGCGGCGCGGTCCACGGTTGGCAGGGCGCTGACGACCCCAGGTAAAGGTGTAGAACACTTCGACTTCGGGCTCGTCCGAAGCTGTTTCGGACGCCGGTGCCTCGGCTGCCGCCTCGGTGCTTTCGGTGGCCTCGGCTGGCTCCTCGGCGGGTGTCGCGGCTTTTTCGGACGCGACTTCCGGTACCGCGGTTTCTTCGGCGTCAGAGTGTTCCGTCGCCTCTGCTACCGCTTGTTCAGGCGCCTCGACCGTTTCAACCGCGACCGGTTTGACTTTCTCACGCTCGCTTCTCTCGGCCTTGTAACCTAATCCTTGCATGAGGTCAGCAAACTGCTCGAGGGTCATACCAGTGATGGACAGCATATCTGGCTTGGCTTCAAACCCGCCACGGCTGTCTTCGGCACGCAGCATGTCAGCCAAACGTTCGAGCATGTCGATACGGATCGAACGTTCGCCGGCATCGCGGTAACCACACATTGTATCGTAGCCTTCGGGTGCACCCTTGGCGACGGGGACAGTAACCAGGCCCGGAGGCGGCGCGTCCGGGAACTCCTGCAAGCCACCAGCCAGCGCCCAAAGCACCAGACGCAGGCGCGTCGGCGCAGGTTTCAGCAACAGCGGCATGAAGATGGTGAACTGACCGAACCGGATGCCGTGCTTGCGCAGCGCACCGCGTGCGTCCTGATCCAGATCCTTGACCTCTTGCGCGACCCCGGCACGAGGCAATACGCCCAGCGCCTCGACCATGCGGAAGGCAAAACCCTTGGCCAGTCCTGACAGTTCCTCATCCCGTGACAGGTTCAGCAGCGGCTCAAACAGCGCGGCAACCTTTCGGTCAATGAAGTGTTGCAGGCGACGCTGAACCTTCTGTTCCACGTCCGGGCCGGCAGCTTCATCCACAAACACCTCTACCATCGGCTTGAGAGGCTCTGCCCCGGCAACCAGTTTGCCGACGGCATATTCGCCCCACATCAGGCCGCCCTGATCGGTAAAATCAATTTCGGTATCGGGCGCATTGTAGAAGCGATCGGCACGCAGATGGAATTGCGGCGCGAGTGCTTGCAAGGACGCCGATTTCAGAGCTTTCGCTTCGGTTCCCTGCGCGCTTTTGTCCGGGGTAAACCGGAACCCTTCCAGACGACCGACGAATTCTCCTTCGACGGTCACTTCACCCTTGTCATTTACTTCGGCCAAAAGGGCCTCCTTCTGTTTGAGCCGGCGCAGCAATACGGATGTGCGCCGGTCCACAAATCTCTGAGTCAAACGTTCGTGAAGAGCGTCCGACAACCTGTCTTCTACAGCGCGCGTTTCGGCGCGCCAATGCGATTCGTCACGCACCCAGCCGTTTCGTTGCGCAACATATGTCCAAGTGCGAATATATGCCAACCTTTTGGACAATGCGTCAATATCGCCATCAGTTCGGTCGATGCGCCGAATCTGACGTGCCAGGAAGTCATCGGGGATCGCGCTGCGCTCATGCAGATGTTCATAGATCACTTCAAGCAAACTGGCGTGTTCGGCATGGCTGATGCCGCGAAAATCGGGGATACGGCACACATCCCATAGCAAACGTATAGATTGCCCGTCGCTTGCACGTGCCGCAATCTCAGCCACTTGCGAAAGCGATTTCAGTACATTCAGATCGTCGGCAGGCCGCGCTTTCATCAAATGTTCGTCGTTTGGGCCGACCTCAAGGGAATCGATCAGCGCATCGATTGACCCGAACCGCAAAGCAGCATTCCGCCAGTTCAGCTTTTTAATCGGCGTAAACCGGCTGTCCATGATGGCCTGAGCGACACCCTCGTCCAGTGGCGGGGCTTCTCCGGTGACACCAAAGGTACCATCGGACATGCCACGTCCGGCCCGGCCTGCAATCTGCGCCAGCTCATTTGGCGCCAGAGGACGCATCCGCCGTCCGTCGAATTTACTCAGAGACGAGAACGCCACGTGGTTCACGTCAAGATTAAGTCCCATGCCGATAGCGTCCGTAGCGACCAGGTAATCGACTTCACCATTCTGGTATAAGTCTACCTGTGCGTTTCGCGTGCGCGGGCTGAGCGCCCCCATAACCACAGCTGCCCCACCTTTTTGACGGCGCAGCAATTCGGCGATCGCATAGACGTTCTCAACCGAAAAGCCGACGATTGCGCTGCGTGCAGGCATACGGCTTATCTTCTTTGACCCGGAATAAACCAGTTGCGACATCCGCTCCCGTCGAACGAATTGTGCTTCGGGTACCAGCGCCGCTATAGGACCTCGCATGGTGTCGGCACCCAGAAACAGTGTCTCGTGGGTACCGCGAGCGCGCAGCAGTCGATCCGTGAACACATGGCCGCGCTCGGGGTCGGCGCACAGCTGGATTTCATCGATTGCCACGAAATCCGTACCCATTGCCTCGGGCATCGCCTCGACTGTGCAAACCCAATACTGGGCACGCGGCGGTACGATCCGTTCTTCACCCGTGACCAGCGCCACGACGGATGGACCGCGGATCGCAACAATCTTATCGTAAATCTCACGCGCCAGCAGCCGCAGCGGCAGGCCGATCACACCAGTTCGGTAACCCAACATGCGTTCAATCGCATAATGGGTTTTACCTGTGTTTGTCGGACCGAGAACGGCCACGATTCGGGATGACCCGTTCACCTTTGCCCCCTGCCCCGGACCTTAAAGTGCCTTGCCTTCAATCTGAGGCTTCAGCCGATTCAGGGCATTGGTTACTTCTTCGTGATGGGGATGTATAGCCAGCGCACGGGAATAGGCCTCAAAGGCCTGCTGAGGTCTGCCCACGATCTCAAAAATAAGGCCTAACCCGTAGATAGCCTCGTAATTATTCGGGTTCAGTGTCAGGGCATGTTCCAGATCCGCCGCCGCCATGCCAAACCGATCAATGCCAAAAAAAGCGGACGCCCTGACATGCCAGCCTTCGGCAAAATCGGGCGCATGGTCTGTCAGCGCGGTCAAGTGTTCGATAGCTGCGCTGATGTCACCATCATCCAGGGCTTCCCGTCCACGTTCGAGCAAAAGGTCCGCCGATGCCGAACCTGACTGCGACCACAATGCCTGCAACTGGCGATCAATGCCGACAGCTTGTTCCGGCGTAGCCTGCGCCAGCTGCTGCAAAAGCGCAGCCTCATCCCGAGAGTCACCTTGTTGCGCAATGCAACTGGTGGAAATCGTGACTAGGAGAGTCGTTGCCGCCACGATACGTTTGAGTTTGGTACTTGCAATGCTCATAACAACGTTCAGTGTAGCGTTGCGACCGGGGATGTCCATTCACGGCGCACAAACAAAACGAGGAAGACCATGAGCGAAATTCTTGAAAAAGCGGCGGCCGCGCTGAACGAAAAACTGGCGGGCGGCGCTTTTGACGCTTCGGCCAAGTTTTCTATCGCCGATCTGGGGGCTATCGTTCTGGATGCAGACGGCGCGCGGGTCAGCGACGAGGATGCGGATGTCACCCTAAGCGCGGATGCCGACACATTCGAACAGATCCTCAGCGGCGAGATGAACCCCACAGGCGCGTTCATGTCCGGCAAGCTGAGCGTGGATGGAGATATGGGAATTGCCATGAAACTTGCCTCGGTGCTGGCCTGATGGAGTTATCGCCGGCCCCTTTCTTTGAAGATGTGGCCGGCGGACCCGACGGTGGTACGGCGCATTGGCTGAAAACCTCGGATGGCATTCGTATCCGTGTAGGGCACTGGCTCCCGGATCGCGACGCGCTTGGAACGGTTATGCTGTTTCCAGGCCGGACGGAATACATAGAAAAATATGGCGATAGCGCAGCCGAATTTGTGAATCGCGACTTTGCAGTGCTCGCTGTGGACTGGCGCGGTCAGGGTCTGGCCGACCGGTTGCTGGACGACCCGCGCGTGGGACATGTCGAGAAGTTCACGGACTATCAGCATGATGTTCGTGCGACCTTGGATTTGGCCGCAAGGCTGGATTTACCGAAACCGTGGTATGTCCTTGGGCATTCGATGGGTGGCGCAATCGGGCTGAGGGCTGCCTTGGAAACCAACAGTTTTGCGGCCTGCGCCTTTACGGGTCCGATGTGGGGTATCTTTTTCACACCACTCATGAAGCCCCTTAGTCGCCTGACCGCATATTGGGGACCGAGGTTCGGGCTGGGAGAAAAGAAGCCACCCACGACGTCATTTGCAAGCTACGTCGCCTCACAACCTTTCGAAGGCAATATGCTGACGCGCGACCCCTCGATGTACAAAATGATGCAGGATCAACTGACTGCGCATCCAGAACTTGCTCTGGGCGCACCGTCGACCATCTGGCTACGTGAAGCGCTGGATGAATGCGCGTGGCTTATGGATCAGCCGGCGCCCGATATACCTTGCCTCACCTTCCTGGGCGGTCACGAGCAAATCGTGGATCGAAAAGCGATCCGTGCGCGGATGGCAAACTGGCCGCGCGGCACTCTGGTGGAAATCCCGGATGGCGAGCATGAGGTGTTGATGGAAGCACTCAATGTACGCGGTCCTGTCTTCGATCAGCTTGCCGCACATTTCCTCGCAGCCCGTTCGGATCGGCCGTGCGAGCCGGTGTTTTCAGGCGAATGATCCGCGGGGTCACGGACGCATCAGTCGGCTTGTGATCCTAGCGCCGCACACCTAAATGTTGGCAAACAATTCAATTCGAGGTGTTCCATGCGCGACCTACCCTTTCCCGTCCGTGACGCAAACGCAATCGGCGGCGCCGAAAACTTGGGCGACTTGCCAGAGTGGGACCTGACCGACCTCTATTCCTCCGAAGATGCGCAGGAACTAACCCAGGATCTGGATTGGCTGGAAAAGGAATGCGCCTCGTTCGCAGCAGATTACGAAGGCAAACTGGCCGAACTGGACGCCGAAAGCTTGCTGACGTGTGTGCACCGCAATGAAAAGATCAATACCATTGCAGGCCGCATCATGTCTTTTGCCGGGCTGCGCTATTATCAGCTCACCACCGATGCAGATCGCGCGAAATTTCTGTCGGACATGCAGGAAAAAATCACTGTCTTCACTACGCCACTGGTCTTCTTCACACTCGAGATCAACCGCATTGAAGACGACGTTCTACAAGCGCATTTTGACGCCAATCCTGCGCTGGCCCGGTTCGAGCCAGTCTTCCGCCGCATCCGCGCTATGAAACCCTACCAGCTGTCTGACGAGCTGGAGAAATTTCTGCACGATCTGGGCGTGGTTGGCGATGCGTGGGAACGTCTATTTGACGAAACCATCGCCGGGCTGACATTCACCGTGGATGGTGAGGAACTGAACATCGAAGGCACTCTGAACCTGCTGACCGAGCAGGTCCGCGCAAAGCGCGAGGCGGCCGCCCGGGAACTCGCGTCAGTATTTCAGGACAACATCAAAACCTTTGCCCGCGTGCACAACACGCAAGCAAAGGAAAAGGAAATCGTCGACCGCTGGCGCAACATGCCAACTGCGCAAACGGGGCGCCACTTGTCGAACGATGTCGAGCCCGAAGTGGTTGAAGCCCTGCGCGAGGCGGTTGTCGCTGCTTATCCCAAGCTCAGCCATCGGTATTATGAATTGAAACGCAAATGGCTGGGTCTGGATGTCATGCAGGTTTGGGATCGCAATGCGCCCCTTCCAATGGAAGACACTCGGATCGTCAACTGGGCCGAGGCCCAGAAAACGGTGATGGACGCCTACAACGCCTTCGATCCACGCATGGGTGAAATCGCGACGCCCTTCTTTTCCAAAGGCTGGATCGATGCTGCCGTGAAACCCGGCAAAGCCCCCGGCGCGTTTGCCCACCCCACGGTGACCGAGGTTCATCCCTATGTAATGCTCAACTATCTGGGCAAGCCGCGCGACGTGATGACCCTGGCGCATGAGCTGGGCCACGGCGTGCATCAAGTGTTGGCCGCCGATCAGGGTGAGATGCTGTCATCGACGCCCCTGACACTGGCCGAGACCGCATCCGTGTTCGGCGAAATGCTGACCTTCCGTAAAATGTTGGACCAGGCCGAGACACCGGAACAGCGCAAAATTCTGCTGGCCGGCAAGGTCGAGGACATGATCAACACGGTCGTGCGTCAGATCGCTTTCTACGATTTCGAATGCAAACTGCACGCAGCCCGGCGTGAGGGTGAGCTGACCCCCGATGACATCAACGCCTTGTGGATGAGCGTTCAGGCCGAAAGCCTTGGCCCGGCATTCGAATACATGGACGGGTACGAGACTTTCTGGGCCTATATCCCCCACTTCGTGCACTCGCCGTTCTACGTCTACGCCTACGCATTCGGTGATGGATTGGTGAACGCCCTCTATTCCGTTTACGAGAGTGGTGCCGAAGGTTTCGAGGACAAGTACTTTGAAATGCTGCGCGCCGGAGGGTCGAAACACCATTCCGAACTGCTGGCCCCGTTTGGCCTGGACGCCAGCGATCCGAAATTTTGGGATAAGGGCCTGTCGATGATTTCCGGCTTTATTGACGAGCTGGAAGCGATGGAAGGCTGACACGATAACGGGCAGGTCTTTGCGGCCTGCCCCTTCAGTCTTCGGTCTTTTTCATGGAAGTCAGGAAAATGGCCGCCACGATCAATACGGCCCCCAGTATCGCCATCGGTGTAATGGCTGCGCCCAGAAACACCGCCGAATTGACAAAAGTAAACACGACCGACGAGGCAAACAACAACGTTGCCGTGAGTGTCGAAACCCGCGCCGCCGCCTCATACCAGAGGTAATACGCTAATGCGGTCGGAAAAAATCCAAGCAGGATCAGGAACACCACATCGTTGGCGCTGGGAATCTGCAGCGAAAACAATGCCAACGGCACCAAAAGAACGCCCGAACACAGAAAGATTCCGAACAGGAAATTCAGTCGTTCTGCGGTCGACTGCGAGGATCGCATTGCGCGGCTGCTGGCAATCAGAAACACGGCCCAGCTGAACCCCGCGCCGATTTCCATCAGATCACCCAGCAAGGGTTCTCCGCCGCCCTGAAAATCCTGATAGACCGTTAAAAACACACCTAATATCGCCAACGCCGTCGCGACAAATTCTGTACGCCCAATGGGCGTGTCGGCAAAGAAATACAAAAACACCAACACAAAGAACGGGGCGGTGTTTTCCAGCACCATCGCATTGGCCGCACCCGTATGCTCAAGGCCGATGTGAAACAGGATGTAGTTCACGACCGTGGCAAAAACGGCCAGGCGAAAATTCCAGTCATCGAAACGGATCGAGGCCCGCGCCCCCATAACACGCAACATCGCGTAGATTGCCAGCGCCGCAATGAACAACCGGGTTACGGCAATCTGCAACCCACCCAGATCACTTGTCAGGTACCGGACGATAACGCTGTGCGTACCCCACAGAAAAGCGGCCAGAAACCCAAGCAGCAGACCGTTTTGCAACCACGATTGAGCTTTGGTTGAACCATCTTGCACTGCGCGCTCCTGACACTGCCTATTTCAGCTGACTGTCCTTTGATCCGCGGCGATTGACACCGCCCCGCGCCTTGAACGCACCGTCCCGGTCTTGCTGACAGTCAAGGCACAGCTTGACGCCCGGCAAGGCCAGTCGACGTTTCTCGGGGATAGGTTCCTCGCATTCGGCGCAATGGGTCAGGCTTTCGCCCACAGGGCGTTTCTGCGCCTGCATCCGCGCAAGTTCATCCGTAATGGAAGCCTCGATCTGTTCGCTCACCGCGCCGTCGCGTGCCCAGCCACCGGCCATAAGTCCCCTCCTGATTGGGTGAGGAACAGGTTAGACGCGCCAGGGTCGTGTTGGCAAGTAATCGGATTACAGTGCAACGGCTCCGTCGAAGACCTTGTCAATCACCACTTGAGTACCCCGTGAAAATTCCAGCGGGCAGATGTAATCATCGCCGTTTCGAACTGTTTGGCAAAATGCTTCGACCTGCAGTTTATAGTGATCGTCGCCCGGGAACCGCGTGACCTGCACCTCGAGCCCGGGGCGATGCAATTCCACGCGCGCCTCCCCGAATACGCGCGCGTTGAACGGGGCAGTCAGACGAATAACGCCCTTTTCACCGTGGAACACCATCTCTTGGTGCGGGTGCATGCGGATCGAGACATAAGCGGAGTAGGTAAAATCCGGGAATTGAGCACGGATTTCGGTAAAGCTGTCGATGCCGTTTTCCCAGCGGATCGCGGATTGCACGGCTTCTGGTTCTTGCCCAGAGGCAAATCGCGCGCCTCCGATCACGTAAACACCGATGTCCCGCAACCCGCCCCCTCCGGTTTCGGCACGGTTTCGGATGTTCTGCACCTCGGTACGGTTGTCGAAGCTGAAGGCACCGGTGACATGCGCCAGCCGTCCGATTGCGCCGTCGGAAATCAGTTTACGCGCCAACTGCCATTGAGGGTGATGCACGATCATGTATGCCTCGGCCGCCAGCAATCCGGTCTGATCCCGTTTGGCGATCAGCTGATCAAACTCCTCGGCCCGCATTGTCATAGGCTTTTCGCAAAGCACATGCTTGCCCGCCTCTAGCGCCTTCAGGCTCCATTCGACGTGCAGGTGATTGGGCAATGGGATGTAGACAGCCTCGATCGCAGGGTCCGACAAAAGGGCATCATAGCTGTCATGGACAATCATTTCGGGACAGAAGCTGAGGAAAGGCTCTGCCTTGGCCGGATCAGAGGTGGCCAACCCGGCAAACCGCGCGCCATTTGCTGCATGAATCGCAGGTGTCATGAATTGGCGCGCGAATTTCGAGGCACCAAGAACACCCCAATGAACCGGTTTCTGCATAATCCCCCCTCCCGAAATCTGAGCTGCCGCTAGCGTTAGCGCAAACGTGACCCCGTTCTTCTAACAACGCAGGACCATTCTGTCATGACTTAAGTCGCCCCGTGTCTGCACGAAAAAGCCGGCCCAATCGAGATTGGCCCGGCTTTCTTCAAAATTCTTGTAGTGGCTCAGACTTTGCCCAGCATGCCTTTGTCACGGGCAAGCTCTCGCATCTTTTTCTGCAGTTTCTCGAATGCCCGAACCTCGATCTGACGAATGCGTTCACGGCTGACATTATACTGCGTGCTCAGCTCTTCCAATGTGACCGGTTGATCCATCAGACGGCGCTGGGTCAGGATGTCCTTCTCGCGATCATTCAACACATCCAGAGCAGCCGCCAACAATTCCCGGCGGGCTTCCAGCTCATCCCGTGCTTCGTAATCACCGGCCTGATCCGCATCTTCATCTTCGAGCCAGTCCTGCCATTGCATGGTTCCTTCGCCTTCGGACCCGACGGTCGCATTCAGCGAAGCATCTCCGCCAGACATCCGACGGTTCATGCTGATCACTTCATCTTCCGTTACGCCTAGATCTTCTGCGATCTTCTTGACGTTTTCCGGACGCATGTCGCCTTCTTCCAGCGCACCGATGCGTGCCTTGGCCTTGCGCAGGTTAAAGAACAACTTTTTCTGAGCCGAGGTCGTGCCAAGCTTGACCATCGACCACGAACGCAGGACGTATTCCTGGATCGAAGCGCGGATCCACCACATCGCGTAGGTCGCCAGCCGGAAACCTTTTTCGGGGTCGAATTTCTTAACCGCCTGCATCAGGCCCACGTTGGCTTCGGAAATCACTTCAGCCTGCGGCAGACCATAGCCGCGATAGCCCATAGCGATCTTGGCCGCCAGCCGTAGATGGGATGTAACCATCTTATGCGCAGCCTCGGTGTCCTGTTCTTCGACCCAGCGTTTGGCCAGCATATATTCTTCTTCCGGCTCCAGCAGGGGAAACTTGCGAATCTCCTGCATATAGCGGTTCAGCCCACCTTCAGGCGTGGGCGCTGGAAGATTTGTGTAATTTGCCATTTATTTCTGCCCCTTGGACAAATGTTTAAGTCCTTAACATGGGATATGGGTACCAGACCCGATACATTCAAGAGGATTTGTTAACAGTCTGGAATTAAGCATTGATTAAGAAAAGCTAAAACTGCCTTCTTCACAGGCCTTTGCACATTATGTCAACGGCGCACGCAACTGGTTCAGTAGGGTTTCCATGTCATCCGGAAGCGGGGCCTCAAACCGTAACATGTTGCCGGTAACTGGGTGCTCAAACCCTAACACCGCCGCATGCAAGGCTTGCCGTGGAAATTCCCTGACAGCTTCGGCGGTCTCGGGGCTGAATGCGCGCGCGGCCAGTTTCCGTTTGCCACCATAGACGGGATCACCGACCAGCCCATGCCCGGCATGGGCCATGTGCACACGAATCTGATGTGTCCGGCCCGTTTCCAGCCAACATTCTATCAACGCCAACGTGCCGGGCGTTCCGTAAGTGTCGACGACCCGAGCACGCGTCACGGCGTGGCGCCCACCGTGGAACAGAACGGCTTGTTTCTGCCGGTCAGTCTTGTGCCGCGCCAGTTGTGTTGTCAGGCGCATGATGTTGCCGGGTTCGAAACTGACGCCCTTGATCCCGCGCAGGCGCGGATCATTTGCATCCGGAATGCCGTAACAAATCGCGCGATAGTATCGTTCGACAGTGTGCGCTTCAAACTGCGCTGCCAACCCCTGATGGGCCGCGTCAGACTTGGCTACGACAAGCAAGCCGCTGGTGTCCTTGTCGATGCGATGCACGATGCCGGGCCGTTTCACCCCACCCACGCCTGACAGACCATCGCCGCAATGATGTAACAGCGCATTTACCAGAGTCCCACTTGGGGATCCGGGCGCCGGGTGCACAACCATGCCTGCCGGTTTGTTCACCACAATCAGGTCCGCGTCTTCGTAGACAACTTGCAGCGGAATATCTTCAGGTCCGATATGGCTGTCTTCGGCCTCGGTCACGGAAATCTCAATATGCGCGCCTTCGGCTACTTTCGCCTTCGGGTCCGCCGCCACGATACCGTCCACGCGGACGGCACCTTCGCCAATCAGGCGGGCCAGCCGCGTTCGCGACAGGGCCTCGCCATCTGGCACATCCCGTGAAAGCGCCTTATCAAGACGAGGCGGCGGTGCAGCCGCAATATGAAACTCAATCAGGCGAGTGCCCATGACAGACCCTTCCGAACCTCTGGAGCCGCAGGAGACGCCACAGCTTCGCTTGTTGCGTCGCATGGTCATGCTTCTGACCGCGGTGATGATTGGCGGGGTTCTAGTGACATTCGCATTGATTGTCATCCGCTTATCGGACCGCACACCCACCCTACCTGAGCAGATCGAGTTGCCCGACGGTGCCAAAGCTCAAGCGGTGACCATTGGAAACAACTGGTACGCCGTTGTGACTGATGACAACCGGATATTGATCTTCGACAAAACCACAGGCCGATTGCGGCAAGAGATCCAGGTTGAGTGATCCGGCCTACAATGTCGCGTATTCGGCTTGATCCGTGTCAATCCCGGACCGATAGGCGCCAACTTCATCATCCAGCCCCACATCGGGTAGAATCGTTTAGATCGGAGCTGCGGCCGGGTCGATACCGTGTTTCTCAACTAGCTGCCCGATCAGACTGTCCGCAGGAGGAATACTGTCAAAACGGTTCCGCAAGAAAGGGCGCATCCGACGTCCATAAAAGTGGATGGAAACTGTGTCAGGTTGAATGAACTGTTGAAAGTTTCCACCTGCGCGCGCCATGACCCTGCGATTTTCGTAGGGAATGGGATACAGAATATGTGACTGCATAGCGTTCTTGTCTTCACCATGACGCTTTAAGAGCCAGGTCAGGGCAGAAGGTCCCCACACACCCCAGGGCATTTCACCGACATGTTTCGCGTTGCCGCTTTCCTTCGCCTCAATCAGCGCTTTCTTATGGCGTGGGGCGACCCAGGGCGGGATCGCATAAGGGTCTTCCGTGTACCGAATGAGGTCTTGCAAGGTTGGGCTGTCTGGCGGCAGCTTCATTATACCGTTCGCGACTTCAGAAGCCGTAATCCAGCCATAGTAGTGGCCATCCGTGGGTACAAAAGGTCTAATACAATATGCGTCCGTATCTGCCCAAATCAGATCGGGTTCTTGCGCAAGCATACGATATCGGAACTTGTCTGCATGGGGAGCAGGGCTTCCGGTTCGGCCGTGTATGACAAAGTCTTCATCCGGCAGAACCTCGCGCGCATCTCGAACTTCGACACCGTCCGGGATGTTGGAGACATTATTGTAAACGTAGAGCCTGACACCTTGGCCTGCGTGCAAAAAGGAAACGATGCACAATTGTTCGAGAAAACTCAGCGGGCCTTCCACCCAAAGCATGCCTATTTTGTAGTTGTCTGGCATCTGGCTCAATTCCTCGTTCGCGTTTTGTCTATGGGTGTTTCTTGGGCATTGCGCCTATTCGATGCCGGCGCGTCAATCTGCGTGGCGCGATCTAAGATTACGCTGCCATTTCTCACGCCGCTGGGTCCGTGGCGCTGGCCATTTGTTCCATCAGGTCCTGAATATCGGGCTCACTCAACAGCTCTGTGATCTGTTGTTGATGCGAATTGCAAGCCGCGTGATGCAGGCGCGCCGTCTCGGAATCAGAAAGCAGCGCATCAAAAAGTTCTCGTTTGCGCCTGGCCACGGCATCAATGGAACGATCGGTCACGGCATTCTGGTTCATGATGTTCCAATATTCCAGGCCCAGATCACCCCCGGTATGGTGCGCGCGGCCGCGCACCTTTTTGACCAAGTAGCTTTCGCAGGACTTCAGCGCATAATGGTTCAACTGTACAAACTCGTAGCCGACGGAATCCCGAGCTGACCGCCAGCTGCCAGTGAAGTACCGATCCGGCATGGGTTGCCCCGACCCGTTGTACCAGTGACATTCCGACATGGTTTCCACGGTCGAAAATTTGGGGCGATGCACGCCCAAAGTGTCCCACAAACCGCGTTGAAACATCGTCTTGATACCCCAGGCCTGATGCGGTTTTCTGGTATTCTCCCGCGCAGCCCGTGTGAACTGGTCGGTCAGAAACCGGTCTTCGTATTTGACGACGCCCGAATTGCCGAACAGCCGCCAAGTCATCGAAATCGTTCGCGCGTCGGGAATGGCATCGGTCAGGGCTTTCAACGTATTGTCCCCCGTCTTTACGTTGATAAGCTCGTCAGCATCGATGACGATGACCCAGTCCTGCGGACGCGCCACTTCCATCGCAAGAAATGTTTTGTAGGCTCGTTTCTGAGGGCTGGTCCGACGGTGGGAATTGTTATCCACATGGGTCACGATCCCACGTTCATGCAACCTTTGAAGCAGAGCATCGGTGCCGTCCGTGCAGTCATTTGTCATGACCACTATCTGATCAATGCCGATTGCCTGATTGTGCGCCACCCACTCAAGCACAAAGGGTCCTTCGTTTTTCATCGGCGTTACGCTGACAAATCGCGGATCCTGTTCTGCCATTTCAGATTGCCTCATTCCCTGTTGCGCCTGCGCGCCTTGCCTGATTTTTGTTGAAGATTAAACACACTGACCGGACAAACCAACGACTATCACCGCTTCAGGATCGTTCTTAATCCGGTAATAAACGTCAATTCCCAGCCCTTTTCAGTTGATTGGCAAAGCGTTTGAACGTCGGGCACAGTTCACTGGCTTTTCGAAGGTAAGGACGCGCTTTTCCCTTTTTGCCGCGCCGCAAAAGTATCTGCCCGGCCAGACCCTGAATTGCAGCCGTTCCCTCGTCCATATCCGCAGCCTGCAAAATCTGATTCTCCCCCTGCTCAGACGCACCGAGCCTTTCCAGCAGACGCCCCATAGCAAATACGAGAAAAGGGTTTTCCGGGTCACAGGCCAGCGCCTCGGCCATGGTGCGGCGCGCACGCCCCGCATCTCCCTCGGTTTCGTACAACTCGGCCAGCCGTTTGTAATACAGCGCATTTTCCGGGCGTTCAGCCACAACTTGCCGAGCGCTGTCTATGGCCTTTGCCGGAGACAGTTGACCCATCCGCATCTGCAGAACCGATGCGAAGCTTCTAAATTGAGGGTCTTCAGAAGCAATATCCGAGACGTTGTCCAGACCGGCCTGCAAAGTAGCCAGGCGCGGACCATCGCCCAACAAACGTCTTGCCCGTTGATCCAGCGCCAGTTCTGACCAATCCATCAGGATCATGTCAAAATTGCAGGGCTGTCGAGCGAGCACTTTCTGCTGCACCAGATACAAATTGTTGAACGGTGGAAATCGGCGTTGGCGCAGGCTGCGCTGCAACGCCCAGTCCACAGGAGGAAACAAACGGAAAGCCAGCTGATCACGATACAGCATTCGCGAACCCAGCACGACAACATCGGGCCGCAGGGGTTTGGCCCAGAACGCTTTTCCGAACTGAAGGCTCGCCCCCCAACGCTTTTTCTGAGCCCCCAGAATGGCCCCGCGCAATGCACTTAGAACCGCGTGGTCTTCGGGCCAGAGGTGTTGGTTCTCAAGACCCTGACGCGCCAGAGCCTCACTTTCCTGCCACTGGCCCAGATAAAAACAGTTCAATGCCTGAAGCAGTGGTAGAAACGCATTGTCCGCACCTGCATCAAGAATGGGTTGGGCAAGTTCGTAGGCCTCTTGGCACAAGTCCTGCGCAATGAGGTATTGCACCGCCTTGGAATAGACATGCGCAGCTTCAGAGGTATTCAGAAATGCGCCCGGCCCTTTTGCTGCGCGCGCAATCACGCGGGCATTGGCAATCTGCAGTTCGTCTTCGGACAGGACGTCGCGGAAAACCTTTCTCTGTTGGCCGGAGACCCGCGCGGCAGCCATCGAAAAGGCCGAGATAAACGGCGCGATCACCTGATCGGCCCGAGACATCGTGTAGAGTTCCAGAAAATCGCGCTGCGCACGTGTAAGACTGGAGAGGTCAGCTATATCCGCCATTTGCATCAGTTCTGGAAAGCGTTGCTGAAATCGAGCGATCAGCTCCGGCTGATCCGAAAACATGATTGCAGCCTGCCCCTTGGTCTTTTCCAGATGTGCTTCGTAAAGTTCCTCTGGTTCAATCTTGGCTGGCCATGTCGTGTGCTTCCAGGGCAACCCGTTCAGAATGTCACCGCGCCGGATGTGATAGGCCGATACGCCCTGTCCTGAGAGTTTGTCATCGGCCCGCTCCATGATAGCGCGTATCTGATCAGTGAATCCGATCCGATGAATGAATTGCCGATAACGTGGGCGGATGGCTTCGATATCTTCCCAGGGAAAGGCCAGAACCTCGAACCCTTCCTCGACCAATACCGAGCGGCCCGATGCCAAGTGCGCCTTAAGCCGTTCAGGGGACGGGTCACTTTGAAAAGCCCAAACTGGCAAGGCGTTTTTGCTGAGTGAATCGAACTCTTTCTGGTCAAGAAAGTGCCCGTCCATCCAGTCTTTCGAAAACAACTCCTGCGGGTGGTCAAGTTCCGGTGCATCCGCCCCCTGTGGGAACCAGTTCACCCGATAGTCCGCACTGAAGTCCTCGGCTAGCCGAATGCAGGTCAGCATCATAAGAAGCCGCGCGCCCATTCTGTCCTTGCGCTGGCCTATAAAAAAGCCCGTTTCCGACGTCATTGCGACTTCCGGGCGGTTTCTGCCGCCAATTGACGGCGCAGTGACTGGAACCTCTTGCGTGCTTTGCTGACCAGCTTTGGATGGCGTTCGCTGCCGTACGCTTCAACACCGCGCATATACATCGGCAGCGTGCGCCGGGCCCGCATCATCCGGTAGAATTCCGGCGGCTCCAAGGTGCCGTCCATTGCCCCAAGCATGACAGGCTTCAACAGGTTGAGCTTCCGCAACATAGGCGCCGCGAAATGGTTCGAAGACCAGGTTTTTAACAGAGTCGTGTTTGATCCCTGCAAGCGAGCCGCATGTCGCCGGTCCAGATCAAAAAACGGGTCATAGAAAACATAAGCCCTGCGTGCGGAACCTAGTGTTTCAGCCCCATCACTCAGCGGTAAATCCCAATCCTGTACACGACCAAACCGATATCGGGTTTCCCAGGGAACCAACCGCTCATCCAGGGTGGTTTGCGGATTGAAGGCGATCACAATCGATCCCGGTGCGATCGCAGAAAACACAAGCGCACCAAACCCACCCATCGACGCGCCGGCAAACACGACCTGATCGAACTGTTCAAAAAAGCCCTCGGTCGCCTTGGCCTGAAGATAAGTGATGATTTCTGGGTCGCGATACCAGGCCTTGGTTCGCGCAATAACGCCAAGATGCGACCAACCTATATCGCGAAAGAACTTCCACCCCCATGGTTCCCGGGCAAATGACAGATCGTTAACGTTGGCAATATTGTCAAAGCTGACCACCAGCCGGGACGTGTCGCGTTGATGATAAAGGATCGCGTGCCGGTCCAGCTTTTGCAGGAAACCGGATCCGCTGCCGCCCGGGTACAATTCGACAAACCAGGGCGGCGCCGGATCGGTCAGGATACGCTCATATCCCGTCCTTCGGTCGGGATGCTCGGGCTGGAGCTGATCTTTGGAAAGGTCATCTACCATGGGTTTCAAACAAGATTATCCGCCAACCAGGAGCGGAATTCGACCCAGTCCGGCCGCATTTTGATTTCCGAGGCTTTGCTGCGGTGCCAGTCACAGGCTTGTGCGTGCAGCCGCCCCAGATCGGGATCAGCCTTCAACTCGGCCAAAAGTGGGATGGCCCGCTCGGCCACAGGCTGAATCGAGCGGTCTTCTTCCTTGTTGGCGTTCATATCCCGCCAATAGGATTGGCCCTGATCCACCTTGATGTGATTGGTCCGCCCGCGGTCGCGCTTGATCAGGAACCCGTCCAATGATCGTACCGAATAATGATGCAGCCGGCCAAATGAATGGTCGAACCCGCGCCATGCGCGCCAACCAATGTCGGCGGCGGGAAACAAGTTCCCACCGGCATCCGACCAGGCAACTTCGTGTTCCTTGCCCTCTTCCATGCCTTTAGGGCGGTGTGGACCGTAACGCGTGAACTTGCCGTTGTTTCGGAAGAGGGTTTTCAGCCCATAAGCCCGCCCGGAATGGTGTGGAAACTCCAGATCGGACATCGAGAAAAGCTGTGTTACGGGCTTGTCTTCCAAGCTTATATTCCCGGAACTTCCAAAAAGCTTCCAGGCAAAGGAAATCGCGTCCACAGGTTGTGCTGCTTTTTCCTCAACCGCTTCGATTAAAGCGGCGAAATTGTTATCTCCACAACGGATATTCCAGAATTCATCCACATCCAGACACATCAGCCAGACCGCTTGTTGCACTTTTGGGTGCCGCCGTGCACGCCGCAGCATTTGGTGTTGCGGGTTGCCGCCCTCAGCCACCTTGTTGTCGACATGAGATGCCCATCCCATTTCCTCAAGCCTGCGCGCGATGTCGTCTGTGCCGTCTTCACAATCATTCGTAAAAATTACAAAATGATCGACGCCCAACATGCGATGATAGGCCACCCATTCCAACATGTACGGGCCTTCATTCTTCATCGTTGTGAATACGGTAATGGTCTGAGACATCTATGGCATTCCGGAAACTTACTCAGTTTCCTTCTTACACAACCCGAATAGTCGCGGCGAGCGGGGAAATGCGCCCAGCGCGTAACCCGTCTGGGACTGATGCAAGGCTACATCCGAACAAACGTTCAGAAAGAAATGGCAGGAGTTGCCCCTGACAGGTCCGGCGCGATCCTGATCGCGTCAGACAATCTGTGCAGCTGGCCTTTTTTGCTGTTCTGAATGAACTCGGCCGGAACGCTGGTGGCAGCACCAAGGGCCTGAGGAAGCGAAACGCCGACCTCGGCCACGAGAATTCTAACAGCTGTTGTCAGATCGAGATCCGCCCCTGCCAAGGTCCCGTCCTGCAACGTCAACCTACCGTTTTCGCGCCGGATCAGGCGACCTTCGAGCCGGAACTCGCTTTGGGTCGTTCCAGCCACTGCCATGGCGTCACTCACCAGAAATATCCTGCCCGGGCCACGTTTAGCCACCCAAGCTGAACGCATCGTTTCAGGGTGAACATGGACGGCATCCGCGATCATCCCCGCAGACATCTGACCGCTGGACAATGCTGCCCCGACCAATCCCGGCTCGCGGCTGCCCAGTTGGCTCATGGCGTTGAACAGATGGGTGGCACAGCGCGCGCCGGCCCGAGCATAAGCCATGCAGGTGTCAAAGGGCGCATCCGTGTGGCCCAGTGACACGATCACACCGGCCTTCGCCATTGCTTCCACCTGATCGACGGTGGCGTTTTCAGGGGCCAGTGTCACCATGAGCGCTGGCAAAACCTGCGCCGCCATCAAAATCCGGGCAAGATCGGCCTCCTCCATGGGCCGTATCAACGCTGCATCATGGGCCCCCTTGCGACGTTCCGACAGGTGCGGGCCTTCCAGATGCAAACCAGCGATGCCTTGCGCTTCTGTATTGACGGCTTCAATTGCAGCGTCAATCGCCGAAAAGGTCTTTTCAGCCGTATCCGTAATCAGCGTCGGCAGGATCGAGGTCGCACCCAGCGAGCGATGGGCCGATGAGATACGCGCCAGTGTTGCGACCGAAGGGTCGTCATTGAACATGACGCCGCCGCCGCCGTTTACCTGCAGATCGACATATCCGGGGCTTAGGATATCGCCTGTCAGGTCTTCAACATTTTCGCCCAATGCAATCTCTGCCTCGGGGATCAGCGCCTGCAGCACTCCTTCTGCAAACCGCGCTGCGTGGCCGGTACGTACGGATTTGCCGTCGAATATCGGCCCGCCCGCAAAGGTTATCGGCTGGGCGCTCATACTGTTTCTGTCACTTTCTTCAGATGGCGCGGTGTGTCCGGATTTATCCCGCGCCGCGTGGCAACGGTTTCAACCATACCATAAAAGGACGCAATGGACGTGACCGGATCGGTCATCCAATGCGATGTGCGTATATGCGGCAAAGGTGTCGCCTGTGCCACCCTATCAGTGGTCGCAAATACTTGCGCCCCTTTGGCCGCCAGCGCATCGGCGACCTCGGCAATATTGGCTTCGGCGGCATCGCCTGAAGAGAAAGCAAGCACCGGAAAACCCTGATCGACAATTGAGACCGGGCCATGCAGAACTTCGGCCGAGGAATAGCTCTCGGCGTGGATCTGGCAGGTTTCCTTGAATTTGAGAGCCGCCTCATTGGAAATAGCCCAAGAGGTTCCGCGCCCCAATGTAAACAGAGACTGACCATCGACAGCATCGACCACCGCGCTCCAATCACAAGTGATGGCCCCTTCAAGGGCCGTGGGCAGACTGCGGATCGAGGCTAACAGAGCCTCGTCGCGTTTGATTTCTGCCAGCAGCCAAAGACCTGTCACTAGTGAAGTCACAAAGGTCTTGGTCGCCGCAACGCTCAGCTCCGGTCCCGCATGGATCGACAATGCAGAGCACGCAGCCTCGGCCAAAGCGGAACTGGTGTCGTTTGTGATGGCAACGGAATACGCGCCCCCATCTGTCAGCGACTTCGTAAGTTGAACGATGTCTGGACTCTGCCCGGATTGCGAAACCGCGATGCACAAGGCGCCTTCACAGCGCATGTCGACGCCATAGATGGATTTCACCGAAGGTCCGACCGACGCCATCGGCAAGCCCAACAGCAACTCGGACACGTATTTCAGATAGCTGCAGGCGTGATCTGACGAACCACGCGCGACCGAAATCAGAAAACGTGGATCGCGCGCCCGGATTTCCTCGGCAGCTTTTGCTATGGCACCCGCGTCGTGGGTAAGTAATCGGTCCACAGCACAGGGAATTTCATTTATTTCCTTGCGCATCTGAGTGGTTTCGCTGGACATGGTCCGGGCCTTTCAGTTTGACAGGCGCAGTTCGGCTACGAAATCGTAGGCTTCGCCGTGATAGATTGATCGGGTCAGTTCCGCGACCCGTCCGCTTTCGAGATATGAGGTGCGCTGGATTCGCAGCCCCGCGGTACCTTCTGCGCAGTCCAGAAGCTCGGCTTCCGTCGCTTCAAGGTTAATAGCTGAAATCTTCTGTATTGCTCGAACCGGGCGATGGCCCAATTGCTCCAGCACTGCGTAAAGCGACCCCGAAACCTCGGTCGGATTGGGCAATATGTCGAGAGGCAGGGCTGCGCGTTCCAGCGCCATTGGGCGACCACCCGCCTCGCGCAGCCGGTGAATGCGGGCGACCTGCTCACCAGCCGACAAGCCAAGAGCCATCATTTCTTCGGGCGACGGCAGGAAAATCCCGCGCTCCAGCCATGTGGATGTGGTCTTGAGCCCGCGCCTTTCCATGTCTTCGGTAAAGGATGTCAGGTGTGACAGCGATTGCTCGACGCGCGACACGGGTTCGCGCACAAAAGAACCGGACCCCTGACGTTGTTCGATCGCGCCCTTGCGAACCAGCTCTTGAATGGCCTTTCGCACGGTAACGCGGGACAGGTCAGTCAGTTCGGCAATTTCGCGTTCGGGCGGCAGTGAGCTGTTGGGGGGCAGAATACCGTCCTCGATCCCCTGCTCGAGGCGCTGGCGCAGTTGCACATAACGAGGACCGGCGGTCCGGCCCAGCCAGCCTTCAGGGCGCAGAAAATCAGCAACGCTCATTTTCAATCTCCTCTTGAAATGCGCGCGCCAGCGCCAGCGCACCGGCCATTGGATCACCAAGCGGTTCAACGAGGTCGGATTGCATGTCTACCGGCAGATATGGCGCGTATTGAGGGCCAATACCCCCCGTCAGACACACTGGCATACCAGGCACCCACCCCATTTTGGATATCCGATCTGAAAGGTATTCGGCGGCTTCTTGCATGATCATCACCGCTATTGGATCTCTCTTGGCGGCGAATTCCGTGACGGTCGGCGCCAATGCGCCGAACTCCGTTGGGGACATGTCGGCGGCTGCCCGGACAACACCTGCAGCTCCATCGAACTGCTTTAACAGCCTGTCCGCCATTTCGGACTGCTCAGTCAGCCCGTCCGTACACTCTAACGTATTGGACAATGCCAGCCGCCCAACCCATTGGGCCGACGCCTGATCCCCCAGAACCGGCCCCCACCCACCGGCGAAGTGCATTTCGCCAGCACGTTGGGCCGCAATGAACGAACCGGTCCCGCAATGAGCAACAAAACCGCTTTCAGGCCCCAAGGCCCCGCGCAAGGCCGACGCCCTGTCATCGGCAATACGAACCCTTTGAAACGGCAACGCTGCAGCCAGTTGATCGGCCAGCGCATCGCCGGTTATTCCAGCCAACCCCAGATACGCCGGCGCTTGGGCAAGTATGGCGACGGTAGTCCCGACATGCTCGGCCAGCATACCCAGCCCGCGCTTCAATTCCGCACATGCTGCGTCGAAATCAGTAGAAACGTTTGCCGCACCCACCTCGATCTGCCGGATCACAGCGCCATCGAACAGAGCGATGCGGCACCGCGTGCCGCCGCCATCGACGGCGAGGTACATGGTATCTGAGGCTTTAGTCATACAAGTACCTTTATAATACCTTTGATCATTTTAGAAGACCTAAATATGACCAAATGCAAAAAATAGGGCAAAATAGGTGAAAATTTTGTGACGTAAACAAAATGGTAGACTAATGGTATCTAAAAGGTATGATGCCAGAAGCCTAGGGAGGGAGAATCACGTGATCACGCCAGTGACGGAACAGTTGCATCAGGACGCCATCGGACTGGACGCCCGGCCTCTGCATGATGTCGCCGCACTGCTGGGGCAATCACAGGCCGAGGCATCCAAAGCCCCGCTGGGCGTGATCGATCAGATTTGCGCAGGCGCGCAGGCCATGGCCAGCACAATTCGATCCGGCGGTGTTTTGCATTACCTTGCAGCGGGATCTTCGGGCCTTATGGCAGCGTCGGACGCGCTGGAGTTGGGCGGAACATTCTCTATTCAGGCGAACCAAATTCGCATTCACATGGCTGGTGGCCTGCCCACAGGGTCAGAGATGCCCGGCGATGCCGAAGATACCTCGGACACACTGGAGATGGAACTGGCCGACCTGTCCCGTAAGGACACAATGATTGCCGTCTCGGCCAGCGGGACAACACCTTATACGATAGCTGCCGCCAAGATCGCTCGAAACATGGGGGCGACCGTGATCGGGATTGCCAACAATTCAGAATCGCAGTTGCTGCAACTGGCAGATCACGCGGTCCTGTTGTCGACACCGCCCGAACTCATTTCCGGCTCGACCCGCATGGGTGCGGGGACTGCGCAAAAAATTGCGCTGAACATGCTCTCGACACTGATGGCAGTGGAACTGGGTCATATTCAGGACGGCATGATGATCAACCTGCGCGCCGACAACGACAAATTGCGAGCCCGCGCAACCGGGATCGTGTGTCGGCTGACGGATTCCACGCCCGAACGCGCGGAAACGGCGCTGGCCGAGGCCGACGGCAACCTCAAATGCGCCGCCCTGCTGGCTGCGGGCGCCGGGTCGCTTGAAACTGCACAAACACTGCTGCGAGAGTCCAACAACCACCTTCGCCCCGCATTGGAACGACTGAATAAAAACATTGAAACTATCAACCTGGGAGAAACCAAATGACACGCAAAGTTCTAAGTCTGGCCTTGCTGAGCACCGCGCTCGTTGCCAGTGGCGCCTATGCCCAAGACGCCACCCTGACCATCGAAAGCTGGCGCAATGATGATCTGGCTCTGTGGCAGGACAAGATCATTCCGGCCTTCGAAGCCGAGCATCCCGGCATTAAGGTGGTCTTTTCCCCCTCGGCCCCGGCCGAATACAACGCCGTACTGAACTCCAAGCTCGAGGCCGGATCGGCGGGCGATCTGATCACCTGCCGTCCCTTCGACGCCTCGCTTGCACTGTATGAAGCGGGCCACCTGACCGACCTGTCCGATCTGGACGCCATGAACAATTTCTCGGACGTCGCCAAATCCGCGTGGCAAACCGATGATGCCTCGGCCAGTTTCTGCGTGCCTATGGCATCGGTGATCCACGGGTTCATCTACAACAAGGACGCGTTCAACGAGCTGGGTATCGAAGTCCCGACTACTGAGGCCGAGTTCTTTGCTGCACTGGAAAAGATCAAGGAAGACGGCACCTATATCCCGATGGCCATGGGCACCAACGACCAGTGGGAAGCCGCCACCATGGGATATAACAACATCGGGCCGAACTACTGGAAGGGCGAGGAAGGCCGTCTGGCGCTGATCAAGGGCGAACAGAAACTGACCGATCCCCAGTGGGTTGCGCCTTATGCAACGCTAGCTAAATGGGGGCCCTATCTGGGCGACGGGTACGAGGCACAAACCTATCCAGACAGCCAGAACCTGTTCACGCTGGGTCGCGCCGCAGTTTATCCGGCGGGCAGCTGGGAAATATCAGGCTTCAACACGCAGGCCGATTTTGAAATGGGCGCTTTCAAGCCGCCGGTTCAGAATGCTGGCGATACCTGCTACATTTCGGACCACACCGATATTGGCATTGGCATGAATGCCGCCAGCGAAAACCAGGAAGCCGCACGTACTTTCCTGGCATGGGTCGCAAGCCCGGAATTCGCCAGCATCTTTGGCAACGCCCTGCCCGGCTTCTTCCCGCTCTCCAGCACTCCGGTCGAATTGGAAGATCCGCTGGCCAAGGAAATCGTCGGTTGGCGTGATGAATGTGAAAGCACGATCCGGTCGACCTACCAAATCCTGTCACGCGGCACGCCGAACCTGGAAAACGAGACCTGGGGCGCATCCGTTGCCGCAATCAAGGGCGCCGAAACACCCGAAGCACTGGGTCAGCAGCTTCAGGACGGTCTGGCCAGCTGGTACGCGCCGCATCAGTAAGATCTGACTGTACAATTCCCGGACGCGCGCCCGCGTCGCGTCCGGCACCTTTCCCCGGAGTTTCCCATGCAGACCCGCCGCATCAGATGGCATATCGCCGTATTCCTGGCACCCGCTGTGCTGGTTTACACGGCGGTGATGATCTTCCCCCTTTTTAACACCCTGCGCCTTGCACTGTTCACAGAGATTGATCAGACCCGCATCTATGTCGGGCTGCAGAATTTCCGCACGCTGTTCTTCGACCCGATCTGGTCCGAGCAATTCTGGAATGCTCTGGGCAACAACTTCTGGTTCTTTCTCGTTCACATGCTGGTTCAGAACCCCATCGGCGTCGCTCTGGCCGCGATCCTGTCGCACCCTCGCCTGCGGTTTGCAGCACTTTATAGGTCTGCAATATTTATCCCGACGATCCTTAGCTTTGTGATTGTGGGCTTTGCCTGGAAACTGATCCTTTCACCTCTTTGGGGCATCGCGCCTTCGATGCTGGACGCGGTTGGTTTGAAATCTCTGTTTGCGCCGTGGCTGGGCAAGGAAGAATACGCGCTGACCACGCTGGCGCTGGTCTCGGTCTGGCAATTCGTCGGCATCCCGATGATGCTGATCTATGCCGCCCTTTTATCGATCCCCGAAGAAATCCTTGAGGCCGGAGAAATCGACGGCATCACCGGAACTTCGGCCTTCTGGAAAATCAAACTGCCTCTGATCCTGCCTTCGATCGGCATCATCTCGATCCTGACTTTCGTAGGTAACTTCAACGCGTTCGACCTGATCTATGTGTCGCAAGGTGCGCTGGCGGGGCCAGATTTCTCGACCGATATTCTAGGCACATTCATGTACCGCACCTTCTTTGGCTTCCAGTTGCAACTGGGCGACCCGCATATGGGCTCGGCCATCGCCGGCGCCATGTTCGCTATCATCCTCGTGGGTGTTTGTATCTACCTGTTCGGCATCCAGACCCGGATGCGCCGGTATCAATTGTGAGGATCGGCAAATGAACCAAGCTCGTACAAACCCGCTAAACACCGCTGCGATGCACGGGGCGCTGATCATCTACACGCTGATCGCTTTGTTCCCGGTCTTCGTCATCATCATCAACAGTTTCAAGACCCGTCGCGCCATCTTTCGCGAACCGCTCGCCCTGCCCGATGCCGAGAGCTTTTCTCTGATCGGATACCAAACCGTTATGAAGCAGGGAGATTTCTTCCTCTATTTCCAGAACTCGCTGATCGTCACCGTCGTGTCGCTGACCTTCATCCTGTTGTTCGGCGCAATGGCCGCCTTTGCCCTCAGCGAATATCGGTTCAAGGGCAATACCTTGATGGGGCTGTACCTGGCGCTTGGCATCATGATCCCGATCCGCATCGGCACCGTCGCCATTCTTGAGCTGATGGTGGCGACAGGGTTGGTCAACACGCTGTGGGCTCTGATCCTCGTTTACACGGCACAAGGTCTGCCGTTGGCGGTATTCATCCTGTCGGAGTTCATGCGCCAGGTATCCGACGACCTGAAAAATGCCGGACGTGTGGACGGCTTGTCTGAATACACGATCTTCTTTCGTCTGGTTCTGCCGTTGGTTCGCCCTGCCATGGCGACAGTGGCTGTGTTCAACATGATCCCGATGTGGAACGACCTGTGGTTCCCGCTGATACTGGCCCCGTCTGAGGAAACCAAGACACTTACGCTGGGCAGCCAGGTTTTCATCGGTCAGTTCGTTACCGACTGGAACGCGGTTCTGTCGGCGCTCAGCATGGCGATCCTTCCGGTGCTGGTTCTTTATGTCATCTTCTCGCGTCAACTGATCCGAGGCATCACATCAGGAGCCGTCAAATGACCCGAGTCATCATTGCAGGCCTCGGCAACATGGGGTTAAGCCACGCGCTGGCTTTACACAGAAATCCGGATGCAGAGATCGTCGGGCTGATCAATCGGTCTGTCATCGATTTGCCGCCCGAACTACAAGCTTACCCATACTTCAAGACCTTTGAGGAAGGCCTTGAAACTCAACCCGATCTGGTGGTTGTCGCAACCTATTCCGACAGCCATGCAGACTATGCATGCGCGGCGATGGAGGCCGGCGCTCATGTCTTCGTGGAAAAGCCACTGGCGACCACCGTCGCAGACGCCCAGCGCGTCGCGGCAAAAGCCAAAGAGGCCAACCGGAAATTGGTTATCGGGTACATTCTGCGCCACCACCCCTCATGGATGCGTCTGATAGCCGAGGCACGCGATCTGGGTGGCCCCTATGTCTTCCGTCTGAACCTGAACCAGCAAAGCAGCGGCGCCGAATGGGAGACTCACAAAGCGCTGATGCAGACCACCTCACCCATCGTCGATTGCGGCGTCCACTATGTCGACGTGATGTGCCAGATCACCGATTCCGATCCGGTGCGCGTCCACGGCATGGGCCTGCGCCTGAGCGACGAGATTGCCTCGGACATGTATAATTACGGCCAGTTTCAGGTTGTTTTCGAGGACGGATCAGTCGGCTGGTATGAGGCTGGCTGGGGCCCGATGATGTCCGAAACAGCGTTCTTCGTGAAAGATATCGTATCACCCAACGGGTCGGTTTCTATCACTGACGGCAACAAAGGCGCATCGGCGGATATCGATGGCCACACCAAGGTCGGCGGCATCCTTGTCCACCGCCCTGATGGCGATCGGCTGATCGACATGCCCGACGAGCCCGGCCATCAAGACCTCTGCGATGCCGAGCAGGCCTATATGCTGCGCGCCATTGCCGAAGATATCGACCTGACCCGTCACATGAATGACGCCGTCCAATCCCTTGCCATATGTCTGGCCGCTGATGAGAGTATCCGTACCGGCCAGCCCATTTCGCTGAAAGAGACGACCTTATGACTGCCCTGACCCTTCATAACGTGAGTAAATCCTTTGGCACCGTTGAGGTTCTCAAAGACATTAACATCGAAGTGGATGAAGGAGAGTTCGTGGTCTTTGTAGGCCCTTCGGGCTGCGGCAAGTCCACCCTGCTCCGCGTCATTGCCGGGCTCGAGGATGTCACCTCGGGTGAGGTGCGTATTGGCGGCGAGCTAATGAACCTCACCCCGCCCTCCAAGCGCGGGATTGCGATGGTGTTCCAAAGCTACGCGCTCTATCCCCATTTGAACGTGCGCAAGAATATGTCACTTGCGCTCAAGCAGGAAGGTCAGAGCAAACAGGTGATCGAAGAACGGGTCACCAAGGCCAGCAAGATGCTGAACCTTGAACCCTACATCGACCGCTACCCGTCCGAGCTGTCCGGCGGCCAGCGTCAGCGCGTCGCAATCGGTCGCGCCATCGTGCGCGAACCCAAGCTGTTTCTCTTTGACGAACCGCTGTCCAATCTCGACGCGGCATTGCGCATGAACACCCGGCTCGAGATCGCCAATTTGCACCAGCAACTCGATGCCTCGATGATTTACGTAACGCATGACCAGACCGAAGCAATGACACTGGCAGACAAGATCGTCGTTTTGCGCGACGGCCACGTCGAGCAAGTCGGCAGCCCGATGGAACTTTACAACAACCCCGCCAATCAGTTCGTCGCCGGATTCCTTGGCGCGCCATCAATGAATTTCTTCCCTGCCAGCCTACTGGGCGATGGAGCGGACACAACAATGGGAATCCGCCCCGAGGATCTGTTTTTGTCAGATGAAGGTCCCATCACCGCGAATGTCACTCATGTCGAACACCTGGGCGGTGACACCAATGTTGTCGCGATGATGCAAGACCATCAAATTACGGCGCGGCTGTTCGGTCAGCATCAGGTGAATACAGGCCAACCCATTCGCTTTGGATATACCCCGGACCGCACGTATCGCTTCGACCCAAAAGGCGCGCGCCTTAGCTGAGAAAAGAGGGATTCCAACAATTTCAGGATATTGGTGCGGTCGAGACGCCCCAAACTTCTGACCATGAGCGTTGACCAACGCTAAAAAATTCGTTCTTTTTCCCAATAACCTATGAGTCGGCTGTCTAATACTGTCTAACGACAATCATCGACAGCAAGCGACCAAGTGGGGGACCAGATGGGGGACCAGGATGAAGAACGCGCTCACGCAAGTCCAAATCAAGAATGCAGGCGACGGAAAGCTACAGGACGGAGCGGGGCTGATCCTCAGAAAGAAAGACGGGTCCGGCAAGTGGATCTATCGGTATTCGCACCTTGGTAAGCGCAGGGAGATGGGGTTGGGACAGTGGCCTGTTGTATCCTTGTCCGAGGCTCGCAAGATAAGAGACCAATGGGCCGCCGTTCTTGCAGCTGGCAACGACCCTATTGAAACCCGGCGTCAACAACAGGCCGCAGAAGTGGCGGAACGAGACCGGGATGACCCGACATTCGCTGAACTTGTCGACCTAGTGTTCGAGGCGCGCAAAGAAAGCCTGCGCGGTCAAGGGACGCGTGGGCGATGGCGGAGTCCGATCGATCTTTACGCAATCCCTGCATTCGGCAAGAAAGCCGGGTCTAAGGTGAGTAAATGGGATATCGTTGACGCTCTTCGCCCGATATGGCGCGACAAGCATCCAACTGCCGAGAAGACGATCCAACGCATCCGAATCGTTCTCAGGTCTGCGCGCCTGATGGGTTTCCCAACAGACACAGAGACGGTGGACGCGGCCCAAGAGATGCTGGGTGTAGTGAACCATGAAACCACACCCATGCCTTCGGTGCACTGGCGAGATATCCCTGCGCTGTATAATACCCTCGGAGGCACCACGGCAGGCCGGTGCAATCAATGGATTATTCTGACCCTTGTCCGGATCGATGCAGCGAAGCAGGCCGCACTGCCAGAGTTCGATGGGGATGTATGGACCGTGCCGAGTGAACGTATCAAAGGTCTCGAGGGGAAAGTGACGGACTTTCGCGTCCCCCTACCCATCCAGGCGGCCGATTTCATCGTCAGTGCTCAAGAACTTGGTCAGCACTTCTTGTTCCCAGGCAAAACAGGGAAGAAACCTATCACTGACGCCGCTGTAGAAAAGTGTCTGCGAGAAATGAAAGCGGGCGGAACCCCACATGGATTCCGAGCCAGCTTCAAAACATGGGTTCAAGAGACAGAGGCTTGTTCTTGGGAAGTCTCCGAAACCATTCTGAACCACAAAATCGGTGGGAAAACGGAGCGCGCTTATGCGCGTTCGGACTTGCTCGACCTGCGCCGGATTGCCATGCAGAAGTGGGCGGACTTTGTGACGGGCGTAAACGCCAAAGTGGTTCCACTTCGCGGCACAAACAACTGATTTTTAGCCTTAATGCCGATGCATTGATTCCTGCTCCGGCCACCGTGGGAGATTGTCCGGTGCCGGTACATCCTTGCGCTCCAGCCATTCCTTTATTGCCGCCCAATGGTCTTGCGGTTTGGCGGTGTACCTACGTGAATGCAGATCGGCTACTGTCCGTTGTAGCTGCGGATACCATTGGATCTTGAGTTTCAGCCCGTGGGCTTTAGCCCAGACGCGTAAAGCTGCTTCCCAGTCCGTCACCGGGCGGGATTCTAGTTCTTTGTGGAGATCGAAGGGGATTCGGTTGGGCCAGTTGGTCATGCCGCGATAAGGGTCAGTCAGGTGCGCGCGACAAGGCTCCTTTTTGTTGAACTTCAATTATCCGCTTTGAGCCCAAACCTAGCGCTCTGTTTTGGTTGTGTTAACTGTCTCGGCATCACTCTAATAAGACTAGTGGACCGAACCGCCGAAACACTTTATCTGAAACAAGTAAATGTTAACTTATTACAGCTTAGTTCGGAGGATTTCTATGCCTTGCGCTTTCCAGAAAAAGGACATGACCGGAATCAATGGAGACTCGAATTATCATTTCGAGTGCACCAAAGGTGGCGCCAAGCGAGCATTTACCGTCCGTACCAGCACACAGACGCGCGCTCAAAGGCTATGTGAACTTGATTTAGAAAGTTGGTTTCCGCTCCCGGGTCAGGGATATGAATGTCTAGCTTCGGGAACTAAGGTGGTTCGTGCGGATGGCAGCCTCTGCGCTGTTGATGATCTGGAACCGGGCAATGAACTTTTGGTAGGATTGGAATACCCTGGACAAGTATATTCAGCGCCGATCACATCAATAATAAAAACAAACCACGAGTCATGCGTAGAATTAGATTTTGATGGTGAGGTCATAAACGTATCTGGATCGCAACCAATTGTAACAGAAAGTGGCATTGTCGACGCAATCAATCTGTTTCCAAACGCTCAGATCATTTCTTTCGAAAATGGAAGGACGAGTAAAGAAGCCAGTAGAGTTTTGCGTTCAGCGATTCGAAAACCGGAAGAAATTTTGACTTATTCGCTTCATTTTGAACAGACATACTTCTTTTTTGTCGGCGAAGTGCGAGCTGCGATGCGCTGCAAACTATAGCGTTGCTTTTCTCTTGGCGTACCGCACTACTGCGAAAGGCGACTTCGTCCGCTAGGCCGACCTTGATGCCGTCTGAACCGACCTGATGACCTACTGAAACCGTCAGATGACCGGTCTGAGCCCAATTTACTCAACCAGTTCGTACTGGATTGAGCTTGCTGATTGCACCTCACTTCAACATAGTCACGACATGAAGAAATGGCACCGTTTTGACGATGATGACATCGCTGAGATTGGAAATCATACTTTGAAGTTTGATTTCCCCAATGGCAACTACACACTAACAGCGAAGCAATTAAGACAAAACTCCGTTGATGTGATTTATGGTGAAAAAACAGAGTCTTGGCCTGTCGAAGTGAAAGAACAGAACGGTCCCGAGTTTAAGTTCTCCGGATTCGCATGGGCGATGCCTGAGATAGGTTTGGAGGACTGCTGGTTCGAGTTGCACATCTGTCTAACCCCCAAAATAACTTACTGGGGCGACCGAGTGGTTATTCGAACAGACTTAGTTTGCTCATCGCAATAAGTTCAGCGCCTCGAACGGCGGCTATGTCCGCAGAGCAGACATCCGTACCTCCTTATTGTTAACTTCGAATGTCCGCTACGAGCCCAAAGTGTAACCGCTTTGATTGGAGCGAGGCTGGATGCTAAACTACGTCGAGAAACAGTGAGACCTAATCTGAATGAAACTATTCAACAGTTTTAGAGTGTTCAGGGCGCAAGAACTCGCTCGGAAAGGTGACTTCGTCCAAGCGAAAGTAATCGTTAATCAATTGATTGCGCGCGCACCCCAATCAGTCGGCTTCAACTTATTGCTCGCAGACATCGAATTGTTTTCTGGAGACTTAGAAAAAGCCCTGAGCCAATACGAAACAGCTAAAGAGTTCATGGAGTTAGAGCCAGAGCTCTCCAAGAGAAACAAGCGATACCTTGCTGCTTACGCGAATTTTCGAACTATCGCGGTAAAATATCATTCAGCTGGTAAAGAATGGTCAGAATGGCGGAATGTCGCAAAGAAAGTTGAGGACTTGGATGCGGATAAGAGGTTTAAGAGAGTATTCAAGCTTCCAGCCTAGATCAAACTCATTTGAGCCCCAGCAACCGGAAATCGAGTTTGGGGTGAAGGTCTGCTTAGTCCGCAGAGCAGACATCCGTCCCTCCTATTCGTCGTCTACTGATTTAAAAGTCGACTTAGCCTCTTCAATCTGAAGCTTTCTCTCCTCTCGCCTGTCCGCTCGTCTATTAAAGTAGAACTGGGATACAAAACCCAACACGGAAAGGGCAGCGCTCAGCAAAGGCAAAAGAGCTGCAGAAATCTCTGTGATGATCTCAATTGTCGAAGGCGGCCCTGATGGGGCAACAATTTGCTCTCCACGAAGAAATGACAAAGAAAGGAGCAGCACGATTGCCGCTATGGTCAGAGCCAAAAATACAAACCTCCATCGCGCAGCAAGTTCAAAAAAACCCATTAGTAAAATCCTTCAATCTGCAATAGGTTGAACCATCGCTTTAGCTCATGACAACTTCACTCCAACGACGAAATGAACGTTGCAGAGATTCGGTCAAAAACTTCCACACCTTCTCTTCGAATGCGGTTCATCTCATCTTGCAGAGACGAGATGTCAATTCCGTCACCCGATACAGGTAGCTGAACTCGCTTGATCACTTGGTCATCTTTCAAAATCACAGCAATAACAAACATATTGAACTCCTTATTGTTAATCAGCGCAGTAGTGCCCTTCGGGCTCTGTCTGCCAATCTTCACACCTCCAAAAAGTGCCGTCTAGATCTCCAAAAAACAAAATATTAGTGGCCGGACCGAAAATAAAGGTTCCTCGCATCAACGCCATATCAAGTACGGTGAGCAGGAGGAGCGCCGTAAACAGCGCCCTGCAAATGCTCTTAACATGGTCTGACGGATCAACTGCCCAAGCGACAATCACTCCAAGCACGAAACCCCAAACCACTGCTGTCTTACTCCTTATTGTGAACCGTCTTCGATGACTTGCGCAGCGTTAGCTGTTCCCACATCAAAGTTACGACCGTCCTTTGTAGTCCACTCTGATAGTTCAGCATCAAATCTAGCTGGCACCATGTTTTCTCTATCGCCGTCGATCACGTAGAAAAGAACTAGCGACCCATCTTTCGGCGCGTCCTTCGGATCTATAGGTCTCGTCACATCAAACTCCTACTGGTTATCTACACAACTGTCAGGATGGCACTCGCCACGTTCCTAACTCCCAAAGCAAAGCAAACGAGAGAGCCGACCGCTGCCGCTACTGCGACCACATGGATAAAGCTGTGCAAGAATAGCCACCACTTTGCAGAGGGCTTGTCGACGACATATGGATGCTCCCATATGTATTGAGCCTTGCTGGCCTCGATCGCCTGAATATACATCACGCAATACGCCAGCCCTGCGCACAGAGCGGCCGAGCCAACGCCCCATGCAAACCAGACCAATGCTTGTACAATCTCTGGTACGTCCAACTGCATCGCCGCCCTGTTTCCCGAAACTGTTGCGACAAACCCCAGCATTGCGACTGCCGCACCGCCGTTTATGAGAAGAAACGCCTTTATTGCATGTGAGGTTAGGTCAAGAGCGGATTGATTGGCAAAATCAAGGAATTCAGTCCTCTTTTGATGCGCCAACCTAGCGTCCGTAATCCTTTGCTCGATCTGTTCACGTGTTTCTTCGGTCAATTTTAGCCTCTTCCTATTTTGGCCTTCGTGTGCCTGATCCGGTCGCCTTGATGACCTGATCGCGGACCCAATGATCTGGAAGCCATCAAACGAAAAAAGCCCGACCACACGGGCCGGGCTGAGTAAAAGGTCGGAATGTTTGGGATGCAACAATATTCGGCTATCGCGGCCCTTTCATATTGAGAAAACGCGCCTGTACCCCGGCGCCGGGAAGTGTGATCTGGCAAATGGATGGACTCCGAACTGAAGGGCCGCCAAGATTGCGAGCATCCTACCGATTCTAAAGCCATTTTCTGAAAGTACCTTAGAGCCGATTATGACCATAGCTTATTGCCACGATTGCGGACACGTCTTCAAATCTGTCATGGTCGGCATCGCCCACGTTAACCCTCCAACCGGATCGGAACTACTCATGGAGGGCAATTCAGAATCCTGCCCGAAATGCGGTGGCATCGCCGAAACTCAAAACACGATCTCACATAGCGGTGTGATCCAGAGGATTCCTGGGAATAGTTCTAGGGCCACAATGGCATTTGCCGTTTTCCAGCGACGTTCGTTGGAACAACTGGCTGACATTCCCGTTACGAGACAACAGGCGAGAAGATTTGAACGCACCGTCGAAAAGAAGGGCCAGGATAGCGTTCTACGGGTGGCCGAAGAGATTGACCCAAAAGTCAAAGAACTTGCTGAGGCAGCGTATCAAACAGAGAACCCGAAGGAAGCCGTTTCTTGGCTAGCAAAAGTCCTCAACTTTAGATTTCTAGCAGTTGCCGGAGGACTGACACTTGGTACCATAAACGGCGTGAATGGCGTCCTCGATCTAATAGAGAAACTTAGCGGAGATCATCCGGTTTATGAAGTAATCGAATGGCTAAAGAAAAATGAGCCAGTACCCGAGACCGAGGAAAGCCCCGATGAACCATCCGGCGGCATACGAGACCAAATAGATAACACCGAGGATAAGAACCCACCGGAAGAACCTATCGAAGTCTGACCTAGCGTCCATTCAGGTTACCGATCCATGCAAAGCAATATGATCTTACGGCTGTCCTGACGTCCCGCTGCGGTCGTGATCCGGCAATCAATTTCGTACTCTTCACCAACAACCCCGCCAGACACCCATGCGATGACTTCGGTTGCTGTTCGGGACTCTGACACAACTGTCAGCCCGGAAGTGATCTCATGATCCGTGAGTGTGTCGCCATTCGTGGCCAGCCAATCCGACCAGTCGAACTTGTAGTCCAGCACGGCGACCGGATCTTTGATCAGTTTATTCATAGTGCAATCCTTAGTGTTCTGTCTTCTGCCGGGATGGAAATTGTCCGCTCGGCCGGGGTGCTGAAATCAGCACCGAGCAGGGAGATCGATGGCGCAAAACCAGCCGCCGTGGCGCTGCCCGCAGGAACCAACACGACGCAAGACGCGGCGATCGATGGAATTGCGCCTTGCGCGCCTGCGCTGCCCGCCGGGATAGAAATGGCAACCGACACCCCTGCGGATACATCAGGTGCGAACCCTGTTGAGCTGGCCGAGCCTGTGCCGGGAAAGGCAATCACACCGTTTGCAGCGGAAACGTCTGGCGCAAAGCCCTGTGCGGTGCCTGTACCAGTGTCCGGGGCTGCGTTGGCGTTGGCGGTGACCTGAGGTGCTGCGCCCTGCCCTGTTGCCGCACCAGCACCTGGTTGAGCCGTTGCGCTCGATCCACCCGTGACAGCCGGCGCAAACCCAACAGCGGATGCCGAACCCGTTTGCGGTTGAGCCGTCGCGTTCGCATCGGTTGATACCTGCGGAGCGAAACCGGTCGCGCTGAGTGATCCTGTTGCTGGGTCCGCGTTCACGTTTGCTGTGACGTCTGGTGCGCTGCCCTGCCCGTTTACAGCACCATTTGCGGGGTTCGTGGCCACGGAAGCCGAAACCGTAGGTATGGAGCCCTGCAACGCTGCAGAACCAGTTCCCGGCGCTGCGGTTGCGTTGGCGGCCGCTGTGATCGTAGGAGCAAGCCCCTGACCCGCCACACTACCAGAACCCGGTAAGGCGGCGTGATCGATGGCAACCACCGGGGCGAACCCGAGCCCCGAGGCAGACCCGGCACCCGGATTGACGGTTGCGTCCGCGCTGGCCGCTGCGCCAGGCTTCAGGGCGATGCCCGAAAACGTGTAACGTCCGGATGGGGAAAAATCGAAGGCCAGCGTTGTTGCGCCTGCGGTGGCCTGCACATCTGACATGAACACCGCGGAAACATCCTGAAACCCACTGGCGCCTGATGATCGCGCTGGAAAGTCAAGCGTCCCGGATGTTGCGACAACATTGCTGATATCGCCGCCCTGATAGGCCATTACCCCAAGTACAAGGGCTTCATCGGTCAGTGTCGTCACCGAAACGGATGCCGATGTGGACCCATTCCCGCCGGTGCTGGGCTGTTCCGCCTCCACAGGCGTTGTGTTGTCCGGTGTGGAATACTCTTCCAGCTCGACGGATATTCCCCGGAAGGTCTCGCTGTTTGCCAGCCTGAACACAAATGTTTGCAAGCCTGTCGCGGTCGGTTTGAGATACGCGGTGACAGATTGCGTCCGCGAGTTGCTGGCCGCTGCCTGCTGAGCCATGGCCGTGCCGCCAAAGGAAATTTCGTCAAAGACGGCCGGAATTGATCCGTTGGTTTCGAATGCAATCCGGGCAACTATAAGGTTAGCCGTGTCCTGAACGTTGTATTGAACCGTCGCTTCGTTGGCATCGATCCCGGTTAGGATCTTCTCACCGCCCACACGTGTTGGAGTTGCCACGCCGCCGCCTCCTCCGCTCGCATCCGCTGTTATCGTTGGGGCAAATCCCTGTCCGGAAATGCTGGCAACCGCTGGTGCGGCTGTTGCATCGCCCGTTCCACCGGAAAAGTTCTGGTAATCCGTCGGCCACTGCGCCGGGTCTTCAGGCCCTGCGTCTACACCCCACCCTGCCTCGGGCTCGAAGAAGTCCACAATGGCTTGCTTTGCGGCGACAAGGCCAAGCCCGGTTTCGCCCGTGTCAAAGGTGTTCCAGCCAGAGCCGTTCGTGCTCCAGTTCGTCCCCTTGAACAGTGTCTCGGGGGCGTCTGCGGCCGGTGCCGATGAGCGCGCATCACAATCGACGTTATCGTCGGCAATGGTGCCGCTGTTTGTATTGCTGGACTCCGATACACCAGTCGGAAGGTGCCCGATGGCAAAGTAATTATCCTCGATGAGAAGAGAACCAGAACCAGTCGATACCTTTGCGCCGATAACAGCCTGGTAGGTGTTCTGGTCTCCGCCGTGCCCCGTGCGGCTGACAGTGTTCTTGATGATGAACTTGTCGGCGTTGTCGTTCCCATCCCTGATTAGGATACCCCAGTATCCGGCGACAAGAATGATGTTGTTGTGAACCAGCCATTCCCCGTCACCATCGTAGCTAAACGCGGCGACACCCTGGGACTTGTAGGCGTCGGCTGGGCGGTTGAAGTGAACCACATTGAATTCGATGAGCTGCGAATATCCATCATGACCATCATTCAGGTGTCCAAACTGGAAGAAGTCGCAGTGGTTTCCCGAACCGGGATTGTTGCCGCTGACGTTGTGCAGGGTGTTGCCCGCGATCCATGTGCTGCTTTTCCAGCCGGACATATAGCTTTGGTCGTATTGCCGGTTGCCGACAATGTCGTTGTCTTCGGAATTGACGAACTCGTTGTTCCAAATCCGGGCATAGTTCCAGCGCTGGTTGATGTTGCCTGAACAGCCGTCGAACTTGTTTCCGGCAACGTGCAGGAGACGGGCTGATAGTGACCTCAGCGCATACCCACCTTGAGGGCCGGAGCCGTTGAAAGTGCAGATTGTCACTGCCGTCATCGTCAGCGCGGGATAGCTGGCAGACCGATCGATCTTCACTTCCGTATCCTGGAACGTCACTCCGTCGATATGCAGACGGCTCAAGCCCATGAAGGTGACGTTGTCGGTGTCCTGCGTGCCCTGACAAATGGGCGAGAACCCATTGGCAGGCGTGATGTACACCTTCTGACCGGGCCGGTTGTATCCCCAATCAACGGAGCCGTTTGCCGTCAGTGATCCGGACGCGGGTCCATTACCCGTCGAGCCTGTCGAGCTGGTCCCGTTCCACGCCAGTTCAATCTTGACCTCATCGTTGATTCCCAGAGCGGAAATCTTCGACATCAAGTCCGACATGCTGGTTGCGGTCTGGGTCGTGAACCCCGCGATCTCGGCTGCCGTGAAGCCAGTGAATGCCGCCTCTGGGTCGCCGTTGAAATGGGCGTCCACCATCTCTTGCCGCTTGGTGCGGGCGGCTACGACTGGCAGGGCCTGTTCAAGCGTGATGGTCATTTCACGACCGGATGCTCAAACGATGGCCGTGCAAGAGGGCGCGAAGGTCAATCTGCATCGATCACGCCCCCTTGCATCTGTCTTGTCACGCCACTGCCTTAGGCGGCTGCGGCGAGCGTCATGCGATAAATGCCATTGGCGTTGATGTTCACAGCCAACGTGCCGTTGGTGGTCGACACGGTCCCACCGTCTTCCAGTTCACAGCAGAAGACCGGGATGTCGCCCGCGGCCAGCGCGCCGTTTGCATCGCCATCTTTGACGACGATGGCGTAAGCGGCCGTGATGGTGGAAGCGGCCCACGATTGGTCATCACAGTCGATTTGTGTCACACGCGCCGAAGGGTTGCTGGTGGCCATGATCAGGGATTTGCCATGCGTGGCATAGCCATTGCCGTTAGCAACTTCGTTTGCCGAGATATCGGACCAAGCGTCGTCTGTAGCCTGATTGGGCGTATAGACCGCGCTGACCAGAACCATGCGGAACGAGTCGGTGTCGAAATCGATATTGCCGTTTGCATGCGCTAGGGCAGCCTGGTCGTACATGAACCAAGGGTTTGCAGCCATTTGTCTGCTCCGTTTTATGTGGAAATGCGCCGCACCCCGACGCGGGGGAATTCAGAGAGGGTCACCTACTGGCTCTGTCCGCTCGGCGGCCTCGAAAAAGTCAGTGCCTGAAGCCACGATGCAGCTGATCCCGTTCGGGTGCGTGACAAGGACGGTGTAGGTGCCGGTTTCCTTCGAGGCCCAGACCTCCATGACCATTTGCGCACCACATGTCTTTTGCAGGCCACCGAATCGCAGTTCTTCGGAATACTCATTCTGCAATTTTGCGGTCACTTCATCCCGCAATGCGCAGATCTGCCCAAAAGCCGGGCCGCCGAGAAGCAACAGAAGCGTAAAAATACCCCTCATTGCGGGCACCCGTGATCTTTGCAGGCCTGAGCCATTTCCAGAGTCCACTCGGCAAACGAGCGGTCGTTGTCGACCAGCCAGTTGACGGTGTGTTCTGTCAGCGGTGGTTTGCGCGCCACGTCCTTGAACAACGCGTCGTTACCTCGGACCTGGTCGCACGAAGTCAAGAAGTTCATCGCGCAAAGCGTCGTCACCAAGATCACGGGCTTCATTACGTCTCTCCCTTGCTTTCAGGATGTGCTCGATGCGCCGCTCGCTGGCCTTGGCGCGCTCATCTTCAACCGCGTCGTGACGCAGCCAGAGAACCAGAGCGACGAATGCAGCCAGAACCCCACCCCAAAGCGCGAGACGGCGCAAAGGCAGTGCTGCGAGGAAGGCAGGCATTAGGTGGCGCCACCACGCGCCTTGGCCCAACGACCGACTGCGAAAGTCCCCAAGTAGCCGACAACGCCGGACCCAAAGAGGACCAGATCATCAATCTTGATGGTGATCGTGCCAGCCTCTGCGTCGAACAAGATGAGACCTTCGCCAGCCATCGCGGCAAAGATCGCGTAAAGTGCCATTCGGATTGTCAGGCCCATGTCAGGTTCTCCTTTTGAAGAGAGCGGAAAAGATGGATTGGAAGAATGCCGCCAGGCTCTTGGACTCAGGCTCTGGAACAGGTTGGACGTCCGGAAGGCGACGTATCCCCAGCAATCGAGATTTCGGATAAGCCGTCACGTTCACTTGATTCCGCTGGTTGCCACCAAGGACGTGAATGTGGTCTTTGGTCTGCCTGTCAAAGAACGCGACATGGCCCTGCCAACCGTTTGGATTGCCCCGAGAGAAAACCACAACGTCGCCAGGGCGCGCATCTTCCATAGCCACCGGGTTACCCCAGTCGAGATAGGAGCGCGCATTTAGCTTTCCGGTATGGGGCAGCCCTGCCCGCTTCAGCTTTGAACCAACAAAAGCGGCGCACCACGCTGTTTCATCGTCTTTTACCCATCTGTGCCCCACATCTTCGAAATACTGCAGGACCTTCGGGTTGTGGCCATTGCCCCACTCCCACGTTCCAAGGTCGTTCTTTGCGAGATCAAATGCGGTTTTCATGCTGTATCTCCAACGTGAAAGACCCCGCAGGCGGGGCGATTGGGTTCAGTTTTGGGGTGTCAGTTACCGGTTGAAGTCAGCCTGGGAACGCTGCAGCAATTGTCGCAGAAGGCGGTTGTTTTCGCGCACCTGCTGCTGCACTTCGTTCAACTCAGATGTCACGTGCCCAAAGGCTGCCTTACGCTCTGATGAACCCATTTCGAGGCTGCGAACCCGGGCTTCGACCTTCTCGATCTTGTCCTCCTTGCGGTCAGAGCCGTCTTGTATCTGAGCGATGCCACTTGTTGCTGTGGCGGTCTGAATTCCCAGCCAAATACCAGCCGCGACCAACCCGCTCACTATAGTCCACGCAAGCCCCTTTGTGATCGTGATGCCGCGCTCGCTGTTCTCAATCATTGTCATTTCGCCTCACCCTTTCAGCCCACGCCACGTTGGCCCGCGAGCGCTCCAGTTCTCTCTCTCATGCCCATTGGCAATGGTTGTCCTGCCAGAAGAAAATCGCGTTGATGACCGGTACCGTCCAAAGGTCAACTTTGTAGGACCGAGCAGAAAAAGTCAGGTCAGCCGAGCCGCCGGTCAGTACGTTCAGGAGCCGCGACGGGACAGACGCTAACTCAAGTAGAGTATCCGCGTGATCGATGATGGCGGTGGTCATGGCGTTACCGTGACCCCGAGGCTGCTGGCCAGAGCAATTGCTTGCGCCTTGGCATTCACAAGAACCGTTTCGTATTCATGTGGATCTGTGACCGCCTCAAGGTCTTCACAGGAACGCTTCACATTCCCCGCATGCGCCCACCAAGGCGGTGATTTTATCATCACGAAATTCCATAAAGTTGATCAAGAACAGCAGTGGCTTGGGCCTGATCCCCACCCGCTACGATCAGCGCCAAATCTAGAATTGTCTGGTGGCTGTATCGGATCGTTGTCGCCGCTGACCATTCTATCTCTATGTCGGCCTTCTGATCGTCGGTCATACCGCTGGTAAAGGAAGCAAACGTGGCGGGCCACTCTCCCCGTGCAGCTGCTGCGGCTTCTGCTGGCGGCAGTATACCGGCATCCTTTAGACCTTTGCAGAAATCGCGACGACTCAACGACGCATCCGCTCGTTTCAGCGTCAACGAATTCGCAGCGCTCTCATTCCACAAGTCTTGGATTTCCTGTTCCTGCTGCGCGTCCAAAGTCACCAACTTGCCGTTCACAAGGGCTTCCATATTAATACTCCCACTCAAGGTTTCCTTTGAGTTCAGCGATGTTGCCGGTGTCGCAGAACAATCGGATAGCGTTGCAGTTCACAAAAGATGCGCCGTTCATTCTTGCCCACAGTGAGCTACCCACACTGTTGGGCAGCGCTTCATCGTAGAAGTACCTGTGCACAATGAAGTTGGGAGCCACATCGGGGCTGTTAAAACCCTGAGCCTCCAATACGCCGTACCCTTTTCTATGTTCAGGGGCAGCATTGGACGACACCCCGGAAACCGGGATGCTGGACGTGCTGGTATTCTCGTAATTATTGGTGCTTGAAGAATTGAAGTTGACGCCCACAAACCTATAAGCAGAGCTGGTAATGAAGGCCCCGCTCGCACCGTTCTGGCCGACCTGTATCTTGAGTGTGGCGGCATCAATAACAGGCAAGAACGTGTCAAATTTAAGCCGAAATCCCCGAGCCCCGGCAGGCACATCATAAGCCAAAATTCCGACGGGTGCGGTCACGTCAATGGCCACGCCCCGAGCAGCTGTCAGCTTCAGACCCGCCGCCGCTGTCCATATGCCAATTTCATGCTCTAGTGTTCCGTCATAGAGCGTGATCTGAATGCCGCCCGACCCATCGTCCTTTGCCCGGATCAAACCCTTTTCAGCGCCTTGCGGCAGGTTCACATCGTGGTGGCCAGAAACAACAGCCGCCACCAGTTCATTGACATACTGCGCCAAGTTGGCGCCGCTGAATGGCGCTGCAATGGGCAGCGAATCTAAACGCGCCATAAACTACTCCTTAAGGTGTGGAAACATCGCGGCCATATCCTGCCGCGTGATAGTCGAAGGTGGCCGCAATTGGATTTCCCAAGGAATCCTCAAAGGCGATATGAAACCCGCTTTGGGTCACATTGGTCTGAAGCGTGACAGCCCCGGTCGGCAGGCTTTGCCCGTTTGCCAGAACAACAGGTTTTGCCATAAAGGGCGGATTGAAATCCACCTGAACACCGCCTGCCGGACATGCGATATCATCACCGGTTACATCCCGATCCGGCATGTCAACGGTGACAGAGGCCGAAGTCAGCACGACCGCGATCATCGGATCATCTGTGGCAAACCGCACCCGGAAGCGATAAGCCCGCGCCTGATAATCCCCGATCACCAAATCTGACCAACCGGACCATGTGGGCGATCCGTTTGGATCGTCATTTGTCGTCGCGATTTGCAACGTCAGACGCCACAGATCGTCAATACCGCCGAAGATATCCGAAACAGCGAACAGGTCAGGCCAGTTGAAGATTGAGTCAATCGTCAGGTCGCCATAGCCCTGAAGCGCACCTGATACCCTGGACGTGTACACCCCGCCCAGATCAACGATTTGCCCAAACTCATAGAACGCTTCTTCGGGCACGCCGCCTTCAGTAAAGATATTCTCCACTGCGAAGATGTCGGGCCAGTCGTAAACCGAAGAGTCCGAATACATCGTCAGGCCGTTCGGCCAAAGGGTAATTGCCGGGTCGTAAGTGCCAGCAAAACCGGGTTCAGCCGCAACCGCCTGGACAACGTTGAAATGCGCCAAGTTCAGGGTATTCGACGTCACCATCATCGCGCTTGTGGACGAGAAACCGAACACCGAAACGGCTTTGATGAAGTACGCACCAGCCAGCGCAGGCACGACTGTCGAATTGCCAGTGATCACCGTTTCAACGTCCAGCGCCTCATTCCAAGAAGCAGTTGGATCAGGTGAATGGCGAACATGATAATAGGCAACGTTGGATGCGCCGATATCCCAACCCAGAAACGCCTGATCGCCAAGCACGCGAATCTTGAAACCTTCGACATCCGCAGGAGTTTCATATGACGTGTCATAGGTGACCGCCAACACCAGCGGCGAAGACAGTTCCCCGCCTGAGCGCTTGGAATACACTTCAACCTTGTATTCACCAAAATCTGGGACGGGCAGTTCAATCTTGGGATTGCCTGTTTCCACCCGCGCCAATCGCGCACCAGAATAGACTTCCGTCAGCACCGCAACAAAACTGGCCGTGGCAAATTGATCCTGCGCCTCTACTTCGCCAACCCATGTCGCGCGTACCGGATCGCCCTGAAACTCGAAGTCTTCGGCCACGAGCTGCGGAGGTGGGGGCGCAGATTTCTCACGCGGGGCAACCTTGCTGATATTGGGCACATAGTCAGGGATTGCCCCCTGATCAGCCAACAGAACTTCCGGCGCTGCTGGAACACCCGTCAATTGCGCCTGCATATCGCCTTTGTGGCGAACCGAACTGACAAGCACCTCAAGGCTTTCTTGTGTTTCCTCAACCAACACCAGATCACCAACCGCCACACCTTCGCTGTCAGGTGTTCCGGAAACCAGCCACTGCCCGCCAGCCCCGCTGGGCGGCTGCGCCGAAATAGTCAACTCGGACCCATCCGCGCGCCGAATGATCATTCGATACGTTCCGGGGACAACCGAAATATCTTCATCCAGCGTCAGAGCGAGCAGAACGCCGCTTCCTGTCATCGCCTTGATGCGGCCCGACCCGACGCCAATCATCGGGACATCATGGACCAGTCGCACCTTGTCGCCCATCTGCACGCGCAGGTGGTCAAGATCGCTGAACCATGAAAATTCTTCCGGTCGCAGCTTAGCCTGCGCCAGATGATACCGACCCAGACGCCAAACGTTGCCGCCTGACTTTTCACCCTTGGTCAGAACAACCCCGCGCAGGTCCATCGTTTCGAGTTCGGTGGCATTGCCCACGTGATACCCATCGGCATACACAATCAGCTCGTCTTGCTGCCAGTCCAGCGCCTCTGAAATGAACCGCATGCGGAAGCCATGGATTTCCTTCGGAAAGGTGATCGACGCTTCAAAACCATAGCTGTTGCGTGGACTGAATTGCTGCACGACCGGACCCGCACCACCATCGCGGATAATGGAATACTTCAGATCGCGCAGAGTGCGCCGCGCCCGACCGGCCGCACAGATCAGGTCCAGAACTTCGGCGCAGGTCGTCGCTTGGTCAATAACTGCATCACAGGTCCAGTGCGGCTCTTGCGTTGCCCACGCCAACAGATCGTCCGGCTGCAACCGCGCCGGGGCAACGGCATTGGCCAGCATCGGCCCGGTCAGGGCACGCGCATAGACCCACGCAGGATGCCTGACAGGTTGAAGCGCCGTCCAGCCACTTCCCGTCCAGACCGACGCCATTTGCTGGACGATACCGTTCAGGCTATCCAGCGGTCCATTCAGCTGCTCGGTTGCCCGAATACGCACAGCCACTTCCGAGATATCCGGATGACTGGGCACCTTGCCCGTCTGCACCGTGCGTATAGCGGTCAAATACACGTCTTCCTTGACGATGCCGCGCCACCACTGCGAGTCGCCTGAAATCCGGGTGACCTCTATCTCATATGTTCCCATTTCAGGGAACGTGATGTTCTGAGTGAACCTTTTTGTGGAATCGGTTTTGCCGTAGTACCTGCGGTGCCCGATGTTGACCCAATTCGTTGCGCCCACCTTTCGATACCGAAAGCCGACCGTCACACCAAATTCATGCCGCCGACCTTTATTGTCGATGTAGATCAACCCCTGAAAGGTAACATCGACAGTGGCCGAAATCGCCCGATCTTGCGTCTGACGAACGACGTTTTCGCGCGGGTTCAACAGTACCGAATAGACATCCTCGGCCACATCATCGGGGTATAGCTGCATAGCCTGCGAGCCATACCGCCAACCTCTGACCTTAGATGCTAGTTCAGGCATTTTTGCCAAGGTTTCGGCGCGGTTCACATTCAGGAATTCCAGCTCTACATCCTGAAACTCGGTGATGGGCGTGGTGCCGATGCGCAGGCTTTCCAACGCAACCGGCCCGTAACCGAATGTATAGCGCCCATGGTAGTAGATCGTGTCGCCCTCGCCCGAGGTGAAACCTTTGGCGGTTTTGGGCGGATACATATGGTGACGCCCCAGAACGGTTGGATAGACGCCATAAGGGTTTTCCGCGTTGGACGAACCGGTAATCGTGTAGTTGGGGTTGTCCTGCGCCCGCTCCGGCGTGCTGGGCGGAGGTATCAGCGCCGAGATCAGCAGCGATCCCACGATAGTTATAGCCGCATAAACCCCGGCATAGGCCAGCCCTGACAGGCCAAACACGGTACTGGCCACATACCCCGCAGCAGGTGCAAGCGCCAAGCTCGCCAGCGCCCCCACCAAAGGCCCATGTACACGCGGCCCGATCAAAACATGGCAACCCGCTTTCGGACGAACGCGCGCCCACTGGTCCAGCGGAACCACGGAAGAATTGACACCACGACTCAACACAACCTGAACAGTCGGCAACAGATGACTTTCTATGCCCTGCGCGGCGACAATCTCGGCAATCGTTGCGCCTTGATGGACCTCCGACGTTTTCGGACGGCCAACAAACGGATGGTCGAAAGCCGCGACCTCAAAACAATCAGCCGCGGAATTCATAGATACCCTCCAATCTTCCGCCCCAGCCCATAGCGGTGAAATCCTCAATCACGCTTTCCCCCACTTCACCCGAGACATGCAGCATGCGCCGCGCGTCCAGAGCGAAGCCGACATGCACTGAAAATCCGCGCACTTTCCACAGAACGGCACAGCCTTCGTGCGCCACCTCGACCGGTCGCCATTGCGGGCGCACCTGTGCAGCAAGTCCGGATCGCGCGGCCTCGCTCATTGAACAGATCGGGTATTGCAGCACGCGCCCGTATCTCTGCCGTTGAAGCGCCATGAAGAACCCAAGACAGTCATAGCTGTCCGGTCCCCGCCCCAACTCTTGGTAAGGCAGGCCAACCCAGGCATCGGACCAGTGCATTAGAACAGGGCTGGTGTGTTCTTGGGGTTCATGACCATTGACCCGAATTGGGCGTCCAGAATGGGTTCAATTCCCATCGTCCCCCGGATCGTTTGCGCATTGTATTGGCTGGCTCGCATTTCGGCATCCAGCGGCCCGATCTGAACCGTGTCCGGATCAGAGGCTAGCACCCAGACAATTGACGCCTGCACCACGCCCTGAACAGTTCGCAACGCCGCAACCAGACTGCGATCCACATTGTCTGCCTGCCAGTTGATGATTGGCACGCCTTCGGCCTCTTCATCCGGCAACGAGATTTCAAATGCCAGCGGCAGAAAGTCATTGCCCAGATGCGTGATCGCAACCGTGTTGGGCACAATGCGGATAGGCGAGGCCCAACCGGTCTGAGACAACGTCACCAGAGGCAAAACCACTTCGCCGGTTTCTTGCGCGTGCATGGCGGTCAGCATTTGGGTGGTCAGATTGGACCTCATGGCAGAAGTTCCACTTCAACCTGAACCGATACACCCTGCCCTTTCAGGCTTTCCTGGTATGGCGCAGTGAACCGGTAGTTGCCTTGGATCCCGGTCAGAGGATGATCGGCTGTGAAAGACAGCGCCCCATGCTCCAAATCCGTTTCAAAGAATGTTACGAACAGGTCGAACTCTGCCACCGTCATTAGTGGCAATGTGAATCTCATATTCTTTGGTACAGCCGTGAAACGTCGGCGGGTTTTATCCGGACCTGCGTCCATCGATGTGCGCAAGACGGCATCCGTTGGCTGTCCTTGATAACTAGGTACAAGCGGCGAAAAAGAAAGCGAGGTTGGCCAGGTTGGCATAGTTATCCTCCCCTGGCGGTTGGCTTGACGCCGTATTTGTCGCGCATGACACGCTCGCCACGTGGACCGGCCATCACATCTACCACCTTACGCTCGAGCGTTATTTCCAGCGCCAAGCCATCTGGCGACTGGCGAACCTGATGATTGCCCTCTGGCGCGTTGTTTATGACAATACTGAAAGAACGATTGGCTACGCTCTGCCCCTGTGTGTGATCGATGATCGTTTCATTTGGATGGAGGATCGCGGGAAAGCCACCTTTTCCGTCGATTCCGCCAACGCGCGGGCCATTTCCAGTGAACCCACCACCGTAGGCCGACGGGACTTGTACTTTTGCCGTTCCAGTTGGCGTGAACCCCGGCAAAATAGCCCCAAACAGACTGTTGAAAGCAGCCAGCGCAGCCGCTTCAAGCGCTGCTCGTGCCAAGCTCTTAGCAAGGTCACTCAGAACATCCGAAAGCGACTCACTTTCGAAAATGATGTCTGACAGCCCGTCGGCTAACCCTTCGTTGACCAGAGAGAAGTCGCTCGCTGACCGTGCAGCGTCTTCATACTTCTTTTTGGCATCGACCATGGCGCGGTTGAACGTTTCAGTCGAGATAGCGCCGGAATCGTGGAGGTCATTCAGAGCCTCGACCTCAATGTTGTACCTTTCGAGTTCAGTGCGTGTTTCATCGTAAAGGCTCTTGGCCTCCTGCAGCATACGCAAGCGCTCTTTTTCTGCACCGGAGCGACCGGAACCACGTCTACTGCGGCGATTGGCGTCAGGGTCGATGAATTCGCCGCCCAGGCCCGCCAACATTCCGTCAGTAGTGCCTGGAATAACGCGCCCCCTACCACCTTCGACACCCTGCGATCCGGGATCATAGTCAGAGTCCAGGCGGTTCTTTGCGCTCAATGCTTCTAAGAGGTTATTGGAAAGCTTCTCTGCTTCATCGGCCGCCCTTCCGGTTTCTCCAGCAACATCACTGGTCAAACTAACTACCAAACTTAAGCGCTTCTCAGTTTGCAATAAAAGCGAGTAATAGTCCCGCTGTTCTTTAGTCATTTCGTCCGCGCTTCCGGCAGCTTCCAGAAGTTGGTCCGACAATCCCCGAACTGCATCAAGCTGTTCTTTGGGACCTTCTGCTATTCGCATATTTTCCAACTGGTCAGCGAATTTCTTGGCAGCAGCGGCACTCTGCTCGCCAGTATATTCGAATTCGTTGAAAAACCGCTCAAGGTTCGCCAATTCAGAACTCAGAAGAGTGTCAAACTTCGACGAAAGCTGATCCGTTGCATTGGCAGCGTCGATAAGAATCTCGGCCATGCGAAGCTGTTGGATGCGCTCTGCAAGTTCTATCGTCTCAGCGGTGACATCTCCAAATTCCTCAGCCAGGTGGTCGGCTAAATCAGCGCCATCCAGGGCTGCGCGTTTAAAGGCCTGAACGCCGCCACTCAGGTCATCGAGAATTTCTGCAAGCTGCTCAGCGTCATATTTGGCTCCCACGAATGAAGCCGCAAGATTTGCGATAGCTGGTGCCGCGATACCAGCCGCAATGCCAATGCCTCCAAACCCAAGCAAAATATCCGGTAATTGGATGCTCAACGCTTGCATGAAATTGCCAGTAGCTGCTGTTTGTTGGGAAACTTGGTTGAATTGCAGGCCAATATTCCTCCAATCCGTGCGACCGCGCCGAGCTGTATCGTTGGCAACTTTTGTTGAAGCGCCGAGTTTATTGCTTTGCTTTTCTGCCCGAGCACCGGAAGCAGTGACGCCATCCAGATCCTTGGCTGTCCTGGGAGCGTCACTGCTATCTATTTCAATTCCCAGACGGGCTAGGTCCATTTCAGGGGCTCCATGGTGGAATGCCAAACTCATCGCCCCCGATGTGTTGACCATCGAGATAAGATAAAGACATTTTGCGGATCATTCTGCATTCCCACGGGCCGGTGATGGCCTTGGTTGCACGGGAATACGCGTGAATTTCTTGCCAGGTGAGGGCAATGGGTCCGTACCCAGTGCCCTGCACCATCCCAGCCTCAACGAAAGCGAAAATAAGGTATTCTACTGCCTCTGTCGGGGGTAGCTGCGGCTCGGTTTTGTTATTGGCGGAAAGTATCTGCCACCGGGTGCGCTTTTCCTTACCAGGTCTGGCATGCCAGAACCCAAAGGTCTTAGCCCAGAGCGTCAGACGCTCTTCATGTTCTGCACGTAATTCCGGCGGCTCAGCGAAAAAGGCGTGACTTGTTCCGCAATCCAGTCAGAGCGCGGATCAGAGATCAGGGTCATGACGTTTTTGCTGTTGTATGGCAGTCGCTTACCGTCAAGTTCCATTTCCTCATGCCATCCAACCACGGCAGATGCCAGAACCATGCGAGTAGCTTCTTGCTCATCAATGTCGCCCTTGGCTCGCCGCTCGTTTGCGTTTTTGACCGCTTCTTGGATAATAGGTGCATCTCGCCCTAATACACGAATTGTGAACGGCGTTTTCCCGTCCTTTGCAAACAGCTTCTCACCTGTTGCCGGGTGTTTCAAATGAAGGTCAGCGCCTTCTTCTGCCGCCGATCGAACGTCATATTTGCTCAGATCCATCAGGTTTCCTCGGTTCCGGTAAATCGGCCAGAATTCACGGCGATGTTGGATGAATATCCTTTGAAGCTGTTCGGGGTAGCTTCGCGGCGCATCACCGACTGAACACGACCGTAGTAGAAGTGCGCCTGTGTGCCATCGGCATCGACCTCTTGGAGGCTGTACGTCGAGTTGGTGCCCGCCGCCGCAACCAAGGCCGCCTGCCCTGCATCGCCCTCGATGTACTTGATAGGTATCGTCAGTACGCCGCCGTCTTTGGACCCATTGAAATGCTCAACGCGACCATCCTTCAATGTTGGTTCGCTGACATCGCTGATAGTATCACCGCGCTCCGGAAGGCTGATCACGCCTTCGATTTCTGTCCAGGACAGAGCAGCATAGCCAGCCTGGTCTTCGGTCGCTGGCTTACCGGGTGCGATCTTCAGCTTCGTTCCAAGTTCGACATATGTGTCGCCAGTTGCCATGGTTGGGCTCCTTCTAAGGGCTTGGGCGCTTCAAAGCGCTCGTTCACGGCCTTGCCCAAGGGCCGGGATATGGGCGGTTTCGCCTGCGGGTTGAATTTTCAGCCCACAAGTGATCAGTCTGGTTTCATAAATTTGAGGAAGTTTTTTATGAATCTGATCTTGCATAGAAGTGTTGCCGCCATCTGCATCACTGTTTGCCTCTCAAGCCCTGCTCTCTCAGGCCAGTATTCGGATATCAGTCACGCTGAACTGGTAAGGCAGTGCGTCGAATCCTTGGAAGCGAACGATGACGATAGCGTTGCTCTAATGGCAGAAGAGCTCATTAGTCGTCGTAACTTTCACCTTGGCGCTGAAAACCAAGCCAGAGGCGTCAGATGCCTACAAGCTGCCTATGGCGCGGAGTTCTTCTTCATAGATCGAGCATTCAAATCAGAAGAACTGATTATGGAACAGGCACAGGCCAAGGAAGATGCCAGGCTCCTACAAATACAGAGAGCAAGAGATTACTCTAGCGCACTGGTTTCCGCATGTTATCGCGAGTACGAGGATGATGAATTTAGAGCGTTAACTACCCCAGCTTGCGCAGAAGTGTTCAGAACTCTCGGGCTCCCAGGCTCTCAGTAGAACGAGACAGCCCCGAAGGGCCGTCTCTTTTGCCTTACGCATCAGCCAGATATCTGAACCAATCGTTTGCGTCTTCGAGATCGAGACAAAAGGCCGTGCTCGGCCATTAGCCCCCCCTGCCCGTGCCATTGCTTTGAGGCTCATCACGAGGTTGCGAGTCAGGCGCTCATCCAGGCCGTCTGAATTGGTACCGAACTCATAATCCAGCATGGTCGCCAGCGCGGCTGCGCTTTCCTTTGTCTGCGCAGGTGTTTGAGCCGCTAACTCAACGAGACGAATGCGCTCATCAGAAATTTCGAAGGCAAGGTCTTCTTTCTGCCGGTCGGTCAGATCATCCCGCGCCCAGATGGCTTCATCCTTTGCAACCTCATTCTTCCAGCGCTCCAACCAATCGACATGCGGATCGATCTGGGTGGTCGTTTTCTTCCACCACTGGTCCGGTAGATCGGGCATTCGTGGCTCTTTGACCGGAGCCACGAATGCTGTTGCAGCTGATGCCGGGATCAGAGCGACGGCGGTAAGTACATCTCTCCGTTTCATGCCATGACCTCCCGCGCCACACCGGGGATCAGCTTTGCCAGACGGGTTAGACCCTTGGCGGTCACGCGCACCTGTTCGGTCACTTTCTCCGAACCATCCGGACGCAAGACCGTGGTGGTCTTATGCTCCAACAGGCCAACGTTGCATTTGCTCTGATAGCCAAGCCATGCCGAACCGCCCGGTCTCTTGTAGATCCAGCCGTTCTGACCGAGCCAGGTGAAAGCGTCCTTGGGGCGAATCCCCAGGTTCTTTGCTACTTCGGTGATGGTCAGGCTTCCATCAGCATTCGCAATCCTATCAAGAGCAATCACATCGGCCTGCATGGTTTCGATCTGCCTGTGCTGATCAGCAGCCAATTGCAGAGCCTCTCCGAATGTCTGCGGTACAGAGAAGCCACCAGAGGCCTTTATCTGTTCTTCCATGACGTTGAAGGCATTGAGGAACTTGATCTTCCATTCCATCGCCTTATTGCCGGTAAACCCCATGACCAGCATCGAATACCCGTCGCGTGTCATTTCGAACATCTGGTAGGTTTGACCGTTCTGTTGGTCAATATACGGGGTCTCTCCAAAATTGGAGACACCCCACTCCGGATTTTGCTCGATCAGCTTACGGATATCGCGCATCACGTGGCCGTGCTGCTTCTCGAACTTCTCAGCAATCAAGCGCGAAGTCGTCTTCAAGTCGTTCGTGACAAGTCCACAGTCGTGGTGGTTGTTTTTCACTACTTTTGGTAGTACATTCATTTCGAAAGTCCTCTTTCCTAGAGAGATTTCATTAGAAGGGTCACGGGTCGCCAAACTGCGTGGCCCTTCGCTTTTCTCAGGTCTCATGTCTCGTTTCCTCTGGCGGTTCCCCCACCTTCGGCCTCCATCTTCTCTCGAAGCGCGAGAATGACCTCGTTACTTTGGCTGCGAAGGTTCTTCTCCGCCTGCGAGGCAAGCCATTCCTTCACATCATCCGGAAGAACCAATTTGAACTGTTTTCCTTTCATTTGACCTCCTTGGTACAAGTTATGTACCATAGGTACATTTAATGTCCCCATTGCGTCAAGTACATTTTTTGTCCAGATAGAAACCATGGCTCAAGAAGAACGCGTTCAATACAAATTTATGATTCCGGCTTCCCTAAAGCAGCGCATCGAAGATGCTGCGCATGAGAACCGAAGAAGTGTTTCTGCTGAAATCGTCTCAGCGCTCGAAGATAAGTACCCCGCACCTAAAGTTGATCCGGCTCACCTTATCGCCCGCATAATCCGCACCCTGATGGATGAAACAGGTCCTGCTGTAGATGAGTTCGCGGAAGTATTTAGCGAACACGGAAAACTCGACGGGAAAGAAACGGCGGATCTCCTAGAGAAAGTGGCGAACGAATTAAAAACCTCTGAAAAGGAAGAGGGCAGCCCATTCACCGTTGATGAGATCGCCGAGGGTCTAAGGCAATTTGCGCCAAACTTCGTCAAAGACAGGGCAACGTCTGAAGCAATTAAGCCCGTCCACAAGAAGTTTTCCGGCGGCGACACCAAAAACCCTACTCCCGAACTCCCCAGCAAACCCACCCGCAAGCCCTCTTCTGGCGACTGACTTGTAAGTAAGGGATGACTTAGATCGAGTACTCCTTGCCCCGCCACATATACACGCAGGCTCCGTGCTCCATCCGCACCTTGCGCCCGAACAAGATTACCCAATGACAGACCAAGATCTCGCCGAACATCTCAAATAGCATCGACCAGCGCATCAGCATATTGGTTCCTTCTCATCGCTTTCTTCCAACCAAGAATTATGGAACTCAGAATTTGTCGCCGTTCGAAGATATTCCCAAAGACCCACCCAAAAAGAACTCCCGCGTCAAGCTCGCCCTTATCTGCGGTGCGGTGGCCATCTTGGCTGTATTGGCCAAGCATTTTTTTCTGGACAGACACGCTGATGTTCAGGTCGGTCCGAGATACACCAGCGGCAACCTCACGTGGCTGAGCATAAATCCACAATGGTCCAGCATGTTAGGCGAAAGCGCGCTGGATGTAACAGTGAACCCCGAACGGGTTCGAGGCTCGGACCAGACTCAAATTCAGATAAACGGAACGCTGCTTCGTTCTTTATGCGGCTCCGTGCTGACAAAACTGCCGGCACCCCCGGAAGGGGTCACACGCGATGATATTTACCGGGTCGGTTTTCGTTTTTTTCAGACTGAAGACAGCACGTTGTCGGATATTTACTCAGTTCAAGTTCAGAATGGTGCCTGCCGCGTGTTCGATGACCAGTTGATTTTCGACTGGAGCTATCCCGGCCCACTAGCAGGCTGGTCGCCTATTCAGTACCACAAGGCAGACAACGGCGAGCTAACCTTTACCTTCGGTCGGCGGGGGGAAACCAACGTTCCCTATGAACAAGTCGACCTGAAACTTGCCTGTGATGCGCTCTTTATGGACTCTTCTGACCAAGTGCGGGAACTCCTGGACGATGCAAAGGCGATCAACATTCGCTTCGTTAAGGGGCTTGTCTCAAGCTACGGATGGCTTGGTCGCTATAAGATCCAGCGATTTCATAGTCTCTACGGTGTCTGTCATCCCGGAGTTGGCGAACGCGAAGGATAGGCCCTTCCGAGCCACTAGAGGCCGCGTAGAAAAGTGTGCATTTACATATCGCGTAACTGTACACTTTTGACGTCATCCCTCCTCAGACCCGCAGCACCCGATATGACACCGTAACGGACGCCCGATAGCTGCCCGACTTATCCTTGCGGTATCCACCGACGGACGGAGGAAGAATGACCTGGCAAGTTCCGAAGTTCCGCAGAAGAGGGAAAGCATCCAGCACTTTTTGGACCTGGTCTCGCTGATCTTTGCTGCCTTTGCCACCCTTGGTCACCACATCGATCTGTAGCAATAAATCAGCCTGCACCTGGCCTTTCAGGGTGTTGACCGACTGAGATATTGGACCCTCGAATACCTCCCAGCGTGGCACTTTCCCTTTGTCCGACAGGTTCGGAAAGATCGTCTGAGGGCGCCCCGACAGGCTCTCGATGTAATCCAAGGCCGCTTTCTGGGCTGCTGTAACGGTCATATCAATTCCTCAGCTTTGCTGCGTTTGCGTTGACGATGGACTGCCATTGCTGGGCAGCCCCGCGCATGTAGAACCGTGGTGCCCTGCCCTGCGCGCCAAATTCGACATGGATGGCGTATCCTGCGGTCCAACCACCAAAGATCACGTCGCCAATCTCGAACCCCGCAAGTGCCAGAACATAGGCGTCGGCTCCGGTCAGCGCTGTTGAACCGTTCAGCGTGGCAACAAAGCTGTTGCGCAGGAACCCGGTGTCGACGGGCATGTTGCCGCCCTGTGCGACAGGTCTCTGCGATATCTCGAACACGTCCTGCACGGACTGTTTGACCACCAGTTCGATGTTGCGCTTGGCTTTCTCGGACCAGTTCCTGATCTGCGCCGTGAATGTGCCTGCCATCAGATTGCCAGAGACAACCAGTCCACCGAAACTTGCGCATAACAACGGCAATTGATCACATCGCCGCCGCCTGCCCCGAGTGACGTATCTCCCGGGAACAGCAACTGCGCCCCGGTCGGGCTGGTGAAGGGTTGGCCCTGGATAACTTCTTGCCCGTGCATTGATCGGTGAATGTCCCTTGTGCGACCGTCCAGAGTGGCTGACCACTTGTGCTTGACCGCCTGACGGGGCACCTCACCGCTTTCGATCAACTGCTCGATCGCTTCGTCTCGCCCAGCGTTGAGCGCCTGTATTGTCTCTGTCCGGGCAATGGTTTCGCCCCGGTACGCCAAGAGGATGTCGGAGTAACGACCCGTGATCTTTCGGATATCTGCCTCAGCTACCGGACGCCCTTCGCGCAGAGCCTTTGCGACGGTACGGTCAAACCGCTGATCCCTGCGCTGTCGTATGAAGTAAGCGAGCATCAGATCCGGATCGCGTAACTCGGCTGCCGCTCTTTCCACATAGCCCATCTGGTGCGATGTCAGCCCGATCAGGCCGCCTGTGCGCCTGTTTGAGCCGCGGCTAACCCGTCCGACCAGATCAACGCCTATGCCACGGGGATTTCGGCCTGTTGCCAATCCTTGCTCGATCACTCGGGCTATCCCGACCCTCTGGTCCTCTGTGATTTCCCGGATCAGTGTTGTTGTTCTCAGGCGTACCCAGCTCTCCGCCCGAGGGTTCCTCTGGCTGAACCGGACCACAAGCGGCCCGCCAACGGTCGAGGGCTTTTTTGGCAAACCCGACAGTTGATAGACGCCTCCCTGGTAAAATGCGTTCTCGATTTGACGATCCAGCGGCGCAAAGAACTCATCCCGTAGGTTCAGCGCATCAAAGACACCTTGCGCATCCCCGCGCTCGATGGCCGCCTCCAACGCCGTCAGACGCGCGGGCGAACGGATATCATCGAACGCCTCCATGAAAGCATTCTGAACCTGTGGCTCCAACTGCTTCAGCAGTTCAAGAAATGCGCGGCGGGTGTCTCTGGCCATCCCTACCCCTCGTCAATGCGCCTGCGCGCCTGAATTTCATACAATACCGAAACACCACCTGGTTCCAAGGAATCCACGTTTTCGATGTCGTATTCTTCGCCGTTGATCTCGAGCCAGTCTTCGGTGCCTGGTGTGATTGCCAGCCCGTCAGCGCTCATGATCACTTTCTTGTCGCCAATCTCAACATGGCTCGGCGCCTGCTCCATCAGCGTGAATTCGTCGATCATCACTGTCACGTTGTGTCGGGTCTCGGGACCGAACGTCGGTGAATGCTCAGATTCATACCAATCGCCGCAGCGCACCAGAACGGAGGCTATACCAACCTCCGTCAGAGCGGCTTCGACCTCGGCGGCAATGGCAAGGTAATCTACGCTCATACCGTCGCAATCCTTGTGATGCCTTCAAGCATGTACGGCTCTAGCATGGCATGCACCAGCGTTGACACCGGACGTGCTGCGTCCGAACCGGAAGCGTCACCAACGGGCGTCCACTTGATGCCCTTCACTTCTGTCAGAACCTTCTGTTGGTCTGGCGTGAAGGTGGTATTGAAGAACCCAGGCGTTGCCAGTTCAAGATTGGCAGCCTCGTATGCGGCGCCTTCAACAGTGGGAAACGTGCCATTGTATCCAGCAGCAAAGTGCTGGACGTAGTTGAATTGAATGTAGTCGGACGCGCGGGTCAATGCCGCTGTTGCATCAGCGTCCGTTGCGCTGGTTGGCGCATTGTCGCCTCTCGCAAGCGCGTATGCGCGCCAACCAGTAATCGAACCGTACATTAGCTCGCCTGTTTCTCAGACGCCTTGGCTTTCGGTTCAGCGGCATCCTCAATGTAACCCAAGGGAGTGTCAGCCTTGACAGACTTGAGCGCCAGTCCAGCTTTCTCTGCCGCAGCCACAGATTCATCGGTCAGTTTGCAAACGCGTGATCGCTTGGGTGCAATGCCTTCCAGTCCACCATAAGCGCGAACTGCGACCGACTTGGTGCCCGGATTGGTGATTTTCACAGTGTTTAGTTTCATGCCTTTTCTCCACGAATGTGAATATGCGGCGAGCCCAGCCCGCCGCTATCCAGGTCAGGTCAACGTCGCGCGACGCAAAACACGGGGCTGTTGGCACATATACAGGGGGTAGCTGTAAATCTCGCCTTTGGTCCACATGTTACGATCACGATCCACGACATTCATCATGTACCGGTCGCGGCCGGGTGTGTTGACGAAGTCCATGGACTCCAGCGGCGCATAAGCCACTTTGAACACGTCACGCGCCCCAACCGGGAAGAACTTGCACTCATCGTCGGCAATCGCGACAGTCGAGTTGTCATCTGTTCCCCGGTAGTTGTGGAACGTGATGTTGCCGAAGCGGAAGGCCTCGAAAGCGTTGGTCTCACGCAGTTGCTGAGCGGCAAGCCAGTTCATGTAGAACTTCTCGACATTCGCGTGGCTGATCAGAGCGTCGTAGAACGCATCGCCTGCCAGAGCGTGCACCTGTGTGCCAGGCACAAACGACCCACGGGCAGCACGGGACATTGCGCGGACAATGCCTTTGCATATCCCGTTCACGTCCGTAGACGCCACATCGAGTTCGAACGAAACCGCCGCGGCCTGTGCTTCAGCAAACTCGGTGAAGTAGTCATAAATCACCGTGGAGCCATCCGCGTCCAGAACAATGCCCTGCAGCGCGCCAAGACGATGGTTTTCATGGGTCAGGTCCATGTCGCCCATCAGGCGTTCAGTGCGTGTCCGGTACTCAGCCTGAACCGATTCAAGCTCGGTTTCAGAGCCGTGCGCGCGAATACCGTCCACCTCGTGGGCGTAGAGCGTGAAGCTCTTTGCCAGACGCGTGGTGCGAAGCGGAACCGCGTCACGGTCATCGTTCTTCAGTTCTTCAGGCGGCGCGCCATCAGCCGAAGTTCCGATCAGAACCTGCTGACCATCGCGGCGGTCCACAAACACGTTGCGGGTCCGGACGGGCATGGGATCGAAGATACCCAGGCTGCCCAGCAGCGAAGGAACGAAATCCACCTTGTTGACCATGCCGGTAAGCGATGTGGTCGAGAAGGCAGAGTTGTTAAATACATCCATAGTAGCCATTGCTCAGGCCTCCTTTCAGCGGACAATGATGCCAAGCGCGGCCAGAGCAGCGTTGGACGCTGCGATCTGGGCGGCATCAGCACCGATTTCGTAGGTGAGATCTGCTTGGCTAACCTCTGCATCCCGCGCGATGATCGTGCGTTCTTCCTCGACCGTACCAATACCAAACATCAGGATCCCGGCTTCGTTCTCGCTGCCATCGGAAGCGCCGGCGGCATGGCGAACAAACTTCCCGCTTGCGGTCACCTTGCCAAGAATTGTGCCGGGCTCCAGAGCGCCACCAGTGGCGTCAACTGTGACCTGGTCGCGGCTGCGGTAGTTGTTTGCTTCTGAGGCAACAAACTCGGCGGCAAGCTTGCCCATCGTGATAGGTGCCATGGATCAGGCCTCCTTCTTGTTGAATTTTGCCCAGGGATCGGCGCCGCCATCGGCGGTGCGTTTCTGGATGGGCTGTTTCAGGGGGTCGCTTCGGCCACCGCCGGCGCTGTCCGCTGCAATGACCCGATACATGCCTGTGATTTCAGCGTCTGAGGCATCCTTGACTGCATCATCGCCAAGCTTGGCCGCAACAATTGCTTTGCGCAGATCTGCATCACCCAGATTGAGGTCGATGCCATCAGCTACAGCCTTTGCAGTAGTTTCAAGCGCGGCACGCGCCTTGGCTGCATCCCGGAGTTTTTCCGGTGTCATGGCAGCGTCTTGCGCTTTCTTCAGATCGGCCTTCAGAGTGCCGATTTCTTCGTCTTTTGCTTCGATGTCGGCTTTGTGGGTCGACTTGAGATCCGCAATCTCCTTGGCCTTTTTGGCCTTAAAATCTTCGACCTTGGCAGCGTCGGCGACCGCGACTTGCGCGGCCTCATCGCCCAGCACCACCGTTTTGAGAGCATCGGACATTTTGTTCTCCTTTTTACTGCTCGGGGTGATTGGGGCCGCGCCCCATTTATCCGCACCGTCACCGATACGGCATTCAGCTCCCGCTCGGCCGTTAGGCACAATGGCGAGATGATTTACTCGTATGTCGCGCTGAATCGCGTCGTACGGCTCGCCCTCGGGGGTCACGCCGTCCACAAACTCGATCTGGCAGGTATATCCCGCGGAGAGTTCGCGCATTCCGCCTTCTACGGCAGCCACAGCCTCTGCGTCCTTGATGATCAACGGCAGCTTGATCTTGTTTCCGTCCCACGTGGCTTCCGTGCTGACTTCACCTCTCGCTAAGTCCTTCCAGTTGTCCGCAGTGACCTTCTCCGGATGACCAAGAGTGATAGGCGCATGGCTGAATGTCGTGACGTTGGCCGGGTCGCGCACTTCGTCCTCAGGACGGTAGACACGAACCGTGTCGCGATCTGCCAACCCCACCTCTTCGCCTCGATAGACTTGAATGCCGGTGCGAACAGCAAAGGCGTCGGCAATCAAATAACCGTCATTGGTCTTACGCGTGCCACTGACAGTGACCGCGTCGGAAAATCTGAACATGTCTGTTGGTCCTCTTAGCCCTACTCAGGCCTCCTCGAGCCCTTCCAACCAGTCTTCCTTCACTTCCCGGAAGATTTCCGGACCCAAGACGATTTTACCTGTGTAAGGCTCAATGTCGTCCAAATCAGGGGCATCGGGTGCATAACTAATCGTGATGTGCGGTTGGTATTGCGGGTGATCCCAGGTCGCACCACGCCGTTTGATCTCCTCGTGTCGCCAAGACAATTCGGAGGAAGTGAAGAGCAAGACACAGGCATCACCGAACCGCTCCATTAGGCGGGCGCCGCCTTCCGGTATTTCGATCTCGGATTGCCAGGTCTCTCCCATTGCCATCCAATCTACAGCACGGCGGCTGAACGCGATGGTCACGTGCAGATCGTCTCCGGGCAGCGTAGTTTCGAAGCCCTGTGCTTTTGCCCATTCGACGATCTCAAAAGCGTTTTTGACCTTGCGATGAACGTACAACGTGCGCGGCATGGCGTCGTTCAGGTCAGCGTCTGTCGGATCGTCTTCGTTGACCCGGTCAGATCCGGCATAAAATTCCTCAACCTCCGACTCGAGCCCGGGCGCAACGCCTGTCTCAGTCAGGGCATTCACGACGGCTTTGCCCAGAACCTCAGGCGGCAAGACGTCCATGTCGTAGACCGTTTTGAAGGTCTGTGCCGTCTTATTGCCGACTTCTGAACGCTCTTTTTCAGACATCTGCCAAAGCGGACGCCAGTTGTAATGTACCTCATCTGGTCGACCACCAAGAGCACTGCGGATCAGCGCTTCATCCAGCAGTCCCATGCACGGCGCCACATCCAGTTCCTGTAGCGACTGAATATGGTCATAGTAGTTTTTCAGATCACCTTCGCCTGTGGAATTTAGGCCACCAGGCGACATGCCAAACAGGCGGGTGACCGGGATGTCAGCCGCACCGGACACGTTCTGAAAAAACCGATCCATGATATTGGGTAACTGGTTAAAGCTGGGGGTTTTCTGGCCAATAATTTCCTGGCTGTCATGCAGCAGAGTGCCGTTGATGCTCTTGGCGGTTTCTGCAAGGCGCAACCGCTCCAAAACCGCAGCTTCATCCTGGGCTCTACTGAGTTTTTGGCTCAGATCCGGGATGCCGATTGTATCGACTTTGGCCTCGAATACGAGAGAAGCGATGTTTGCGCTGGTCCCGTCAGCTTGATGCAGTGCATCCAAGGTCGCCTGCAATACTGAGTCGGCCCAAGGCTCATGACGTGCGGCGCCACTGTCCGGTCGCTCAGCCCCCAAAAAGATCACGAGCCTGGAAGGATGAATGCGATAGTTTTGACCGCCATTTGTAGTCAGGGTGTACTCTTCGGGTAGCCCGAAATCATCCGACGCCACAGCATAGTCGATCTGACCAGGGACCAGATCGCGACGGTCCAGCACCGTCAGGTATTTGAGCCCACCTTTTTTCACCGCTTCCGGCGAAAGGGGTTGTTCCAAATCCTCTTCACCAGTGCCGATCAAGATAGCTGAACCACCGTACAGGCGAGCAGATCGGATGGCAGTGCGCACCTTAATTTGCAGGCCCAGCCGCTTTTCTTCGGTTTCCAGTGCGAAAATTTGCTCCTTTTCCGCAGACCATGACCGCCATTTGCGTGTGGCATCATCAGCGGGAATATTAACGATCTTCTTGGCTAACCAGGATGAACGGTAGGCATTGCGAACCTGCTCCAGTGACAACTCGTCGATGAAATACTCGCTGCCCGAGGCCTTGTCGCGCGAGGTTCCCAGATTGGCCATGAGATTGCGCAAGCCATCTCGGATGTTAATGACAGTTCCCATCAGAGAAGTGCTCCTAGGTTGTAGGTTCCCTCACCCAACATCAACTCGGTCAGTGTCCAGACAAGTGCGTCGGCTCTGTCTGGCGAACCTTCGCCGATGTAGCCATCAGGACCGATTAGACAGCACTGGTCCTCGAGTTCTGGATGCGCTCCGACATGAGAAACACGGCCTTGCTCGTAGAGCGCTGCAACTGGCTCTGCCCTTGCAACCTTGCCGCGGCTGGCAACGACTTCCTTGTAGCTGACCATCTTGTCGACGGTGCGGATCACATGTTCGACCATGGCCCCGCCGAAGTTGCGCTCTGCAACGATCCGATCGGCATTGAATTCGTGATAGGCCTGAACCGCCCTGCGGCCCCATCCATCGGGGCTCAGTTTGCAGGTTCGATCTGCCAGTACATAGCCGCGGCCATCTATGCCGAGACCAGCAACAACAATCCCGATGCTGTCTCCATCATCATCGCTGCCACCTGTGCCGCTGGGGTCAACTGCAACAACAATGCGCTGAAGGTCTGGGGCATCGTTCCGCCGCTGCTTATCGAACATGGCCCGGGTCCACAGAGCCCCCGGCAAGTCGTCCAGCATCTCGGCGTTCAGCTCCTGTCGACCCAGTCTGGTGCCTTCGTATCGGACCCTTATCTTTTGCAAGAACGATGCTGCCAAGTTACTAGCGTTATCGAAGGTTGAACCGGACGTTACGATGGTTGTCTTGTCCTCAATGATCTCCTTGAGTACGGGAATAGGACGAGGCGTCGTTGTAATCAGCGCACGAGGTTGTTCACCAAGGCGCAGACCGAACTGAAGCATGTCCCACGTTTCGCGCGCATAGCGCCATTTCGCCAACTCATCACACCAAGCGGCGTCAAACTGGGGACCTCGTAGCTGGTCAGGCTGGGTGGCGTTGTAACCAAGGGCAACCGCACCCGTATGAAACGTGACTTGCACGTTCGGGTTGGCGACAATTCTGGGCCTCTGATGAGGCGGAAAGACCGAAGCTAGGCCGCTGTCACCGAAGCACATGACTTCCACAAGGTCTTTGTATGTCTCACCGATCAGAGCAATGCGGTGCTTGCCTGCCTCGACCTGCTCGCGAACCCATTCGGCCCCTGCCTTCGTTTTACCATAGCCGCGGCCGGCGTTGATGACCCAAGTGAGCCAGTCGCCTTCTGGGGCTATCTGGTTTGGCCTTGCCCAGAACCGCCAGTCCCAGAGCAACTCTTCAAGTTCGTCGTCACTCAGGCTCGCCAGTATCGCCTGCCGTTCTTGCTCCGGCTGCAAGGCGAGCGAGCTTGCCAGCGACTTTGTCACGCGCGCTCACCTCTTCTGTTTGGATTGGGCCACCGTTCTTGCCGACGTGCTCTAGTCTGGATTTCGTTGGTGGCTCCAAACCGAATAGCTTAACCTTGCCCGTCACGGCGCTTACGGCAGCACTTGGGTTGCCCTCTTTGATAGCAAGTTGACGGGCCTCCTCATACTCGTCCGCTGCCTTCTGAACATTGAACAGCGAGAGCTTTTCAGCCTGTGCTCTGAGTTCTCCGAGCCTTAGGGCAATCTTAGGGTTGTCGAGAAGCTGGCAGGCCTCGACGTAAATCCAGGAATCCCGCGCGTTTTCGGAGGCATCGTACGCCCTGCGATATGCCTCAGCTGCGTTCCCGATCTCGAAATACGCTAAGGCGAAAGCCTCCTGTTTCGCCGTGAGCGTCATGGATTTCTCCCGATTTTGTTCCCAACCTATTCCTGGATTGGATTGGTATTTGAACGGTTTGAGCGGCATTCAATTTCGGCTCCCTTGATTTCGCGCAGGAGTTGTGGTCGAGATTAGAGCATTACTCCATTACTTGATTCAGGCGTTCAGGAATACTTATGCAAAAATCGTATTTGAAATCGAAGCTCGTGGCTTGCTTCGTCTGTGTGTCGGCTGCGGCAACAACGGCAACTGCAACAAACGCCTGTGAAATATCGGCAAAGTCCTGGCCAAATCTAATTGTCTCAATAATGGATCCGTCGGCACATCAGTTTACATTGCACATTCCAGGTGACTCGGATGCCGCTATCGTTGCTACGTTCACCGACGAGACCCGAGACAGATCAAGTAGGAGAGCAGAAAAACGGTTTCGCATCGCATCCGGCCACCCTATCAACATCGAGCAGGTTCTAGATCGAAAGAACAATGCAAACATGATGCGATTTCAGTCAGGAAAACGTCAGTTCGATGGCTCTTTCATCTTGACGTCCGACAATCTGGTAAGAGTCAGCCACGTCTTTGTGGCAAACGCAAACGGCCCCAACTTGCTGATTGCGACAAAGTACAAATCTCAACGAAAGATCAACGATGCGCTGAACGATGTTGTCTGCGCATACAACCAAGTACCATTGTTGATTTCATCGGATAGTTGAACGCACCGTTCTTCTCTGAGGTGTCGAATATTGAGACGGAGACACCTGCTGCCACTGGTGCCCCCGTCTCTGCCCAAAGCCAGCTACAGCCCGAGGGGGGAAGTTATCCGGAGGATTTGGCTTTGGAATGGATTGAGCGCCGCCAGTTTTCCGTCCGTTTGCCCGCTCGTTTCCGTCAGGTTTTTGCTATTAGCCAAAGATCATTGGCCAATTAGCCACACACTCCAACTACATGAATGTGCCAATGCGGGTACTACCGCATAACGTGTTAGATCTTTCCATGGGAGAGACTTACCCCCAAAAAAAATTGATCTGGCAACATAGGGAAAGAAATGATGAGGTCGGTAATTTGCCTTTTAGCGGCGCTTCTAGCATCAACAGGTTGTGGTCGAGTGGCGGTATATTCTGATCCAGAGCTCGAAGGTCCGGAAACTGGTATCAAGTTCTATAGCCCCAAGCCGTATGTTCTAGTCAAACGAACGGGCGCAAAAACGGCACCGATCGAGATTGAAGTGGTGTATTTGCCAGATCTTAATAACCCTCTCTACGCGAAAGCAATTCCAGGCGTCGGATCATCCAAGCTCGATCTTAAATTTGAGGATGGGGTTCTTACGAGCCTTGGACAGCATACAGATCCAAAAATCACAGAATTAATATCCTCGTTGGGAGGTCTGCCGTTGCAATTGGCCGACGCAGAATTCAGGCGTGAAGAGCGTGATCAATTGGCTAGGCAATCGCTGAAAGTCGAATATACAAAGGCTTCGGAAGACCTGAGTGCTATCGCCCAACAAATCACAAAAGTTGTTAGCGACGATCCTGAGCACGAGATCATCACGCAGTACAAGCAGGACCAATTGATGAGAATTTCACGTTCACTGGATTCAAACTCGAAACAATTGAAGACGGTGAACACAGAGGAAAAACTCGGCCCAGTTATCAAAAGCCTGGAGGGACAACAAAAACAGCTCTCAACTATGCTGGACGAAGTATTCAAAGAATCCCAGAAAGAAGGTGAAGCAAAGCTCTCTCCAGAGGCAGTAGAGGCATGGAGTACAATTCGGTCACTCAGCGGTGATCTTGCTAGCGTGATCGGCGAACTCAAAGCAAGCCGTCCCAAAGTTACCCCAGTCCAACCACCTGTAATTGCCCTGTATGAGATAATAAGCACTCCGACGGGAACACAGCTGCGTCGCGTAAAAATAAACTAGCCGTATCAATGGCAAAAGAACTTTCCCTAAGAAACCTGCGTAGGGCACGAAAAAAGTGCCATGCGGACTTAATGATGCTTCCCAACGTCGTAGGCACGGCGTTGGGGCAAAGGGAAAAAGATGGAGCTGTTACTGGAGAACGCGCTGTCGTCATATACGTTAGGAGTAAGGTTCCAGAGAACCAACTGTCCGATCTAGAAAAGATACCGTCCCACCTCTTTACTGGACAAACTTCAGTCCCTACCGACGTGGTAATTCACTCAGGGTGGAAAGAGCAGCAACTCAGTCCACCGTACTCATGCCACGACCGTACTCAAGTAGGGTCCGTTACAACATTCGCCAGAAAAAACGGACAAGCGTTTGGAGTAAGCTGCGCTCATTGCCTCACAGGACCAGATGCAGACGAGAATACGAAGGACACGATCTCGCTGTACAGCCATGATACAGGTGATCAGATCATGGTTGGGTCGTCTGCTTATTGCTTCCAAGGCCCCGGCCACGGCGGTGCCGGCGATTTTGGTTTTGCTGATTTTGGCCTTTTTACAATCGATGAAGAGCCCTATCGATCAAGAGCCTTGGAAGGTGACGTACTAAATGTAAGACAGCGCGTTTTTGACGGTGAGGCTGTAACCGGCGAGAGCCATCGCGGTACAGTCGAAGGCGTCGTTCGAAAGGTCGAAGGGATATTTGACGATCGCTACATCGACTTGATCATCGATGTTCTCGGCGACGGAACGCATTATGGGGACAGCGGGATGCTATGGAGAGCGGAAAGTGGGGCTGCCGTGGGAATTCACGCAATGGGAAGCGTTGAAGAACTCGGCCAAGGTAGTAGAGTCAGCGCGTCAATGTTCGCGTACCGAGCTCAGTACTTCCTAAACGTGGACTTCATTGAGCCTGAGTAGGTTTTAGGCATATGAGCCAGCGAAATCCCGCAGTCGGATTGCCAAATTTTATCGGAACACATTAAACCCCGCCGCAGCAGAGCCTTCGACCTATCGCCTCTATCTCCGCTTGTCGGGCGATGCCCTTGAGATCATGCTCAGATCCGAAATCCGAGGATCCACAATCTCGTACCGGGTACCACATATTGTTTCACCCGACAACACCTACCTTGTCCGGATCGACCTCAACTACTGACTGACGGCCAAACATCTCCACCGAAACACGTAGCTTGTGGTAGTCGTCGTGGGCGCGCTTGATTGTATCCTTGAAGACCGCTTGGAAGCCTTCGAAAGCGCCGGACAGCATGATCAGCGCCTGCCCCGACTGGTATTGGCACTCATATTCGCTGTTGGCCTTGAGACGTTCGCGATCGGCGTACTCGGCCTCCACCCCGGCTTTGAACTGTTTAAACCCAGAGACCTCTGCCACCCAATCCCCGGTGGCTTTGTTGCGGTGCGCCGGCACGCCCTCGATGTCGCGGCGAGAGAACTCCAGAGGCTTGCCAATGACATGCTTCAACTCAACCACATCTCTCCAATAGATCGCAGGAACTACGCAGAATAGAAGCTTGGGAACATACGCCTTGTCGAACCAAACCGTCTCGCGCTTTTCCTTGACGTACTTGCTGGCAAGAAAACGGGGAACCCAAGGCTGCAACCCCATGTCCAGCAAATCTTGCTCTACGGCGAATTCTTGATTTCGCGTGGTGTTGATCGCGTAGGTGTTTGTCACTGCCTGCCCCCTGCCCGTTGCGCTTCACGGCGCTCTTTCGCCCGCTTGATACCCCAAAGAACTGTGGTGTGATCCCGATCAAACAAACGCCCGATCTGAGGCAGGGAGAGTTCTGTTTTCTCGTAGATTTCCAGCATGCAATCCTGCCTGATCCACACGACTGGCCGAGTGCGGATTGACCCCAATACATCTGAGACCGAACATCCCTGCTCGAAGCAAATGTTAGATATGATGCGTTTCGATGTCCGGCCCCTGAAACCTCCAAGGCGATGCAGCATATCGGTGAATCCGGTGATCATTTCTTGGGCTGTGATTGGCTCGATCATTCTGCTGCCTCCGTCGCTGGCAGGTAAGGTAAGACTACCGATCCAAGACGCTCTCCCATCAAGTGCGAAGCATCATCCCCATAGGCAGCTTGCCATTGCCTGACGCTGGCCTGACGGTACCGATCAAGGGTTTCCCGAGAAACGAGGTTTGCATTGACAGCGCGGGTTCCCAAGTCACCCCAAACCACCCTCTCAGAAACGCCGTATCCCGCCTCCATTTTGCGTGCTGCCAACTCGACTTCATCCGACTTAAAAGCTTGCAGCGGCGCGCGGTTGCTTCCTGACCCCGCCGGAACGCTATCAACAAACACACCCTGAGGAGGCCAAGCATAGCTGCTGTGGGTGTCGGCAACTTTCTCCATCACCTTTTCCAGATTTGCGTAGAACTCATCCTTACCAGTGACTGGCAACCGTCTGGCCATCGCCTCGGCAATCGACAGCATTGCGGCGTCTTGCGCGTCCTGCGTCATGCCGCGAGGCGGAGTGTACCGCTCAAGGAACTTGCTGATTTCGACAAGGGCGGTTTCTCTGCGCTCTTCGAATTTCATTGGTCCACCTCTTCGGTTTGAGCCGCCAATCGGGCCTGGATGCGTTTCAGGGATTGTTGGGAAGCTGAGAAACCAGATTTCGAAAAACCCCTCCTCGCCCCCCTTGGGGGGTTGGGGGGTAGTTCCTTTACCGGTTCCTTTACCGGTTCGTCTCCACTGGGGTGGAGTTTGTTCGGGCAAAAAGTGGAGTTAGTTCCGCTCAAAAGTGGAGTTAGTTCCTTCTCTGTCTCCACTGGGGTGGAGTTTGTACTGTCTCCACTAAGTGGAGTTTGTTTTGTATCTGGCCACTGATCGCACCCCAAAATGTAGTATGTTCTTGGTTTCCTGGTTCCGGGAATATTTGACCTCTTCCGAGCCAGTAAACCGGCCTCCTGAAGGGCATCGAGACACTTGTTCAGACCACCATTCGACAGCCCAGTCTTCTCCCTCAGTGTCTCTTGAGAAGGGAAGCAGGCTTTCTCGGGGTTGCGCTCGTCATTGTGGTGATCGCACAAGTGAAACAGCACCCGAAAGGAACCCGCTGTGATTGCTTTTGGGTCAATGGTTGCCAGCCAGTATGTGGCCTTGTGACTCACCCAATCACCCCCCGATGCTCGACGTTCACCATTGGCGGATGGTCATCGGCTTCCCTTGGCAAACTCGCCTCAAGCTCGTCAAAGTGATGCGCCAGCCGCCGCAGCTGTGTTCCCATGCCCTTCTCTATGTGGCCGGTGAACAAAGGCTTTTTCTCCCCGCCGTCTATGTCTGGATAGAGAGCGAAGGTTTGACCATTCTCACGGTGGTCCGTTGTGCGGACGATCACATGGCCGAGGCGGAAAAACTCTTGGTTCAGGATTTTAGGTCGCTTGCCCATCACCCCTCCCCCAGAAAGGCCCGGCCCGAAGGCCGAGCAGTTGACAGGGGGTGTCCGCGCAGACCCCGGCGCGGGCGGGATGTCGCAGCCTCAAATTGCACCATTGAATGGCCACAATTCTCTTGATTGTATCCAAGTAGATTCGGGCGAGATTGACTATTCCTGCCGAATAGAGACCAAGGAAGTTCTTATGAAGACGATGATTTCTGCCGCAACTTTGGCGCTTACCATTTCCTGTAATTCCGCTTTCGCACTCGGAGAATGCGCAACGATCGACAACGACCTCGACCGGCTTGCCTGCTATGACAAGGCATCGGGACGCACGCCTAAAACCGATATTAGCCAGCCCAATGAGGGCGACTGGCGCGTAAGAAAGGACACGTCCGACTTTAAAGATACAACTGACGTGTTCGTATCTATAGATTCCAACGAACCAGCTCAGTGCGGTCGGTTCGGTACGCCACAAAAAGCAACTCTGATGATACGATGCATGGAGAACACGACCTCCATTTACCTTGCTACCGATTGCCATCTGACATCGGGTCACGGTGGGTATGGAATTGTCGACTATCGGATTGATGACCAGCCGTCCGGAGATCGAAATTTTGAAGCCAGTACAGACAACAGAGCCTTGGGGCTTTGGCGCGGCGGAAGCTCGATCCCCTTTGTTAAGAAACTGATCGGATCGGATCGAGTCTTGATGCGCTTTACCCCATTCAACGAGTCCAAAACCACGGTTGAGTTCAAAACATCCGGGCTGGAAGAAGCTATTGCTCCTCTTCGAAAGGCTTGTAGCTGGTAAAGTCATGAAAACTCCCCCAGACGCGACCGGGCTCGTTTCAGGGCTTCGATAGCCTCGTCTATTTCAACGAGTGCCTGCGCCTGATCTTCGTCGCAGTCGGATTGCTGCGCGGCCAGAATGGCGTTCACAGCCTCACCGGTTTCTTTACTAATCGCGCCTGCGTACTGGAGCATGGAACCGTCAGGTGTGTCGTCATCCGCTTCAATGCGCCGGTTCAGCAGTTTTGTTACGCCGTAAATCCCGGAAGCGTCTTCCAGCGCGGCAACCTCATCGATCGGCCAGCCGCACATGCCCTGCTTTCTCTTGGTCAGGGTTCCCTCGCTGACCGATTGGCCGGTGGCGGCAAAAATCGCAGCCGCAGCTGAGGCATTGCACCCAAATGACGGGCCTTTGATCAGTGCGGCCATCTGAGACGCAATACGTCGACGCAAGTCACCCATGGGAAATGCCTTTTCCTTGGCCACACCGCGAACACGGCGCATTCTCAGCGCATGTCAGTGAGTGGTATTTTGAGTACGAATGAATTTTCCGGGGGGCCGTCGTCATTCGGCGGCCTCCGTTGGGGCTTTTTCCGATTGGATGAACCCAAAAAGTTCGTCCGGGCATTCAATACCCTTCTCGGAGCACAAGTCCGAAACTACCCGATACCACCGAGGAGAAAACTTTCCGGCAGCGATAGCATTCGTAATCGCTGCCTTCGTTACGTTTAGAGAGTCAGCGAGAGGCTTCCGCCCCACCTCGTCACAAATTTGCTCAACCGTCATCATGGCGCCGAACGTAGTACATATATTATGTACCTTCAAGCCAAACAAAACGGATACGTTCACATTTTATGTACCTCAGATAGAAATTAAGAATGACTTTTGAGGAAAAAGAACGACTTGCCCGAACTCGGGATTCGTCGATGGAGGCCGCTGGGATACGCCTGCGAGCCGCCAGACAAGCCATTGGCCTAAGCCTGGAGCAATTTGGCAGTGCAATAGGGAAAGGCAAAGCGGCCATCAGTAATGCCGAAAAAGCCAGATCCTTCCCTAGCCGGGATATGATGCTATTCTTGCATCGCGAGCACCGGATTGATTTTAATTTTCTGATCGTTGGCGAGTTTGTTCAACTGCCTCAGGATGTCCAGGATCGTTTGTTTGCAAATCTCGAGACCGCAAGCAATGAAGGGGATCAAACACCCAGTTAAGATCAAAGCCTAGCTTTGAGAGCTTGTTACCAACGGCAAAAACGACAGCACTACGAAAATTGGCAAACCTCTCCATACAATCCCCCTACTCTTGAAAATTCAGCAGTAAAAACCCGCTCGCGCGGAAAGGGGACTGTGACAGGCGCTCAAGGACAGATCCGAGCTTTTCGACTCTCACGTTGCACTTATGCCCTACCGGAACATTCGCAGAACATCCAGCCGCGAGATATGGTGAGTTGGATCCGCAGGCACGACTATCTCGCCACCTGGCACACCAGATGTTGTGGTTTACTAGCATTTGGGGCTTTGTTTCCTCGACGGAATTATCCAGTTTCTAGAACGGTGGGCTTCTGTCTTTGACCGGTCAAGGAAAAACAAGTTGGCTACACATTATACTGTGCAGAATCATAATCTATTACGATTATCACATTATTTTATCATACAATTCAGGATTTTATTGGACAAACTGCCAATCAAAACTTCCTCGAGCGCGAATCAATGACGCCCACTTTGGGCTTGACAGTCGTACCCCTCTCGACCCGGGTTAAGTCTACAAACGTGTGCATATTATAGAATATGTATGCTTAACTGTTAGGGCGCTGGTGAAGCTCTAACGCATTTTCGATACACGATTGCCGAATCCTAAGCGGTGTGTAGGTTCAAGAAATCGTGTTGCCACCGTGCGTACGATTACCATGCTTTAACCCTTGAAGTAATATTTGAGTTGACATAAATGGCAACAGCAATTGAACTAGCCTCAAATGGCGAGTTAGTTAAAATGAGAGGGGGACTTAGGCCTCATGAAGTACCGGAAAGGACCATGTATGCCTCAAAAGAGGTGATTGTTTGGTTCAAGGCTAACCTGCCACATGCAGTTTCCGACGATTTTTTTGGCAAGGCTCGGTCCCCCCGAGAACAAGCAATGGGTATCGTACATGCTTATGTTAGTGGTGATGATCTTGAAGATGAGCTCGAGCCCCACATCATGGATCCTGAAGAAGAAGGGATTTGGGTTATTCGGACACCCGATCTGCGGCTTTACGGTTGGTTCTGGAAACCATGCATTTTCATTCTAGTTACTGCTGGCATCAAAGCAGAGTTGGAAGCAAACCCCGAGTTGTACGACGAACACGTGGAAACATGCATTAACTTTCGCGATCTGCTCGATTTGGACGAACCCAAGACGGTATTCGGAGACCTACGACATGTCACTGGAATTTGATTTTGAACTTGAACCTAAAGATGAAGCTGCCGCCATTTTCATGGGGAAAAATCACCGTGCTCTTGTTGCTGCAGCAATTCGCGCCAAAAAAAAGCATGGCGTTACCCAACAACAAATTGCAGACAAAATAGGTGTAAATAAGTCAGTAATTTCGAGGGCATTGAGCGGTAGAAACAACCTCACTGAAAGAACCTTGGCTGAGATTTGCTGGGCTATTGGCGTCATACCAGAATTGATTATCAAGGATGCGGATGAGCACCTGGGAAACAAAACGCCCTCCGAATTACACTCCACCCAATTGAATGTTGTGGAAAAAACAGTGGTTGGAAACTACTCAAGCTCACCCTCACATTTTTCTATTAAGGCGCCAGCTTAACATGACCACTGCAGACAAAGAGTTGCGCTTCAATACCGTACTCTGTGATGACATTCGGCAAGAGAACAACGGGAAGATACTTCTGATCGGAGTTTACTCTGAAACTCTCACTACCCCTATTCCTTCAGAGGTTTGGCTCTCAGCCTGGGTAAAAATCGAAGGTCTTCCAATTGGAACTTATGCTGTAGATATCAGATACAAGGGTCCACTCGAGGGGGACATGCCAAGGACTTCTGGCGAACTAATAGTTAATGGAACAAAGTTTCCAACCAACCTCTACCTGCCCCCGGCTCTACTAAAAATTGAGGCAGAAGGGTACTTGGAATTGCAAATGTCTATTAACGGTGAAGAGTTTCATACTTTGGGAGGGTTGGAAATTAGTGAATGGACGGAAGACAACAGATAAAGTCTGGTTTTTTGTATTACATTTCCTCACCCCGCTCCGGCGGGGTTTTTCTTTACGCGGCCCAGTCCGTCCAATTTTATATTGCCTACGCCAAGATGGCTGACATACTTGACCAACACATTGATTTGGCTCGGGTTGTTTGATGGATATTTCAGGCGAATATGCTGGGAAGTGGTGGAGTGCCTTTTGGTGGGCACGTGGCGTGATCGCTGCCATGACCCTAACCGCACTAGTTCCCAACTTTGTCGATCTTTCCCGTATCCAGTTCTTGAGGGGGTTTCACATCCTCGTTCTGAGGTGGAACGAATTTGCCACTTGGGTAGGATCTATAATCGGGAAAATCCCCTTCGTTCCAGACCTCTCACCTGGTGCGGTCAATGCCATTTTGTTCACAGTAAGCTTCAGCATTCCCGCCGTAGTGGGTTTCGTATCGCAGTTCCGACGTGATTTGCCTGGGTTGCGTAACCAAATGTCCAAATCCACCAAGTTGATCAGGTACGCTTTTCTTGCGACACCATATACTTTTTCGCTAGCGGTTTGTTTCGCTCCAGCACTACTGATGTGGATTGGGCCTCCCGGCTCGAATATCGAGGCTTGGACAAAATTAGAACGCCTTGGAGTGTTCATATACGTCGTTCTGATTTTTTTGATGATTGTGCCACTAGCTTTTTTGATTATCGGAATACGCCTGCTACCCAGGTTTGCAAAGTCACTGATCTTAACCTTGAGCTTCATCGCAACATTTGAACTTCTTTATTTGCTGAATACCCCCTACATCGGCGAACTCGTTGACGACTACTTTTGCTCGCACGTCGATCCCAGCCACGAGGATTGCAGCAAAGAAAAGAGCTAACCGGCCCCTGCCCCCTCATCGTAGGAAAGCTGGACCAGGATCTCTATGTAGCCTCGCAGCTCCTGTCCCTGCAGGCCGTCTGCTGCGGAAATCAGCGCCGCCATATACCTATTGCTGGACCACGCCTTGGCCTCCGGGCTAATGTTGTCCAGTGCTTTGAGGATCTCGTCTTCTAAACTCATGTCGCCCCCGCTTAGCGTTCGCGGTCACTCTACCTGACAATTGAGTTTGCAAGGACAGCTATTCTTGCTGCCCCTGTCCCGGCGGGGTTTTCTATGAAGTCGAGGTTCTACAACGCAGCGCGCGAAATGTAGGGTAGCAACGCCGTCAAATGAGGCAGTTTGTGTGCCCACCTCAAATGACGACAGATTCAATCGCCAAAATTAGATTAACGTCGATCGCAAAGACATCGGTGCGCGGTACAGCAGCACCCGGAGCCGCAGCAGTAATCCCGTGTCAGGTTCATCATTATGTCTGAGTAGATCGCGTCGACAAAAACAGTTTCGCTTCGCAGGCTAATTCGAATACCCGTGATTTTACTTGCAGCCCCTAGTCTGGGTGTAGATTTAAGTTCGGGCAGCTCCATGCGGAGCACATCGTTGTCCTCCACGCTCATATCGACACTGACTTCTTTTGGAGCGCTTGGTTCGAGACCATAAGTCTTAATGAAAGAGTCATCGTCCACAGACATGTAGACAGGCGGGTAATTTTCCATACTTCTCTCCAATGCGATCTTCTAAATCTATGAACATAAGACTGCCAGAAAATCTGAAGTAGTCAAAAGGTGTTTTCCCTACACGCAAGATATTGTTCAAATTTCTGATCTAAACGCGCCTGCCCTGCTATCTAATCTTGCACCCACCTTTGCCCGCCAGTTTTACTGGAATTTTCCAAGGATAAGTAAGCGCTGATTCTATTCCTGCTTACATCGGTAAGCTTAAAGGGTACATAAATTTTGTACTTTCTGCCTTGTGTGTACATTTTTTATGTACTATATTCCTTCTTGTGACACGAGAGGGACCGGACATGAATATCAGCAAGACAGCAGATCAGAAGGCCGAACTTCTTGAGCAGTTGGGCCGCGCGAACAAGCGCTGGGACTATGCTTACGGCATGTGGTTGGAGACACGCCTGTCCACTTGGGACGAGGAAGTAAGTCTCGCCTCCAAGAGCATCGGTTTTATCAATCGCCAGTTGGATGCCCTGTCTGAGCAGGAAGACGCTTCTGACAACGTTCTGGCGGCGGAGTGATCCGATGGGCCTGTTCATCTTCGGGGCGCTTTCTGGCTCCTGCTTCACACTCTTCGTTCTTCTTTTGATGGCGCAGACCAAGCTTTGCGCAGGAGCAGACCAATGACCCGCATTGCCTCCTCCAATAATCCCGCGCCGACTCCTGTCGAGCAGGCGCACAACCCGGCAGGACCAACCAAGGCCACTCCTGCTCACGGAACTAAGGTCCGTTCCTGTCGGGACCAATTCGGCGCAGTTACCAGTGTTGAAGGTATCCAGTGCGCGCCAGAGGCCACTCCCCGGCCCCAGAGGGTGGAAGGCCCTCCATCGAACACAGAGATCCCCACGTTAGGTGGCGGAGCCCGGTTAGCGAGAGCGCCGGGAACCCATGTGCCAGTCCGGCAATCTGGAAAAGACACCCATAGCGAAGGGTGCACGTGGGACACAGCAACCGGTGACGATCGGTTTGCGCGGTGTGCCGGCACTACCAGCGCCGAAAGCGTAGAGGGTCGTTTGCTCGGCTCACAGGGGGTGGAAGTCCCCCACACCATTTCTCAGGCTTTCGAACGCCTGAATGCTCCACAGATGCGCGAAGACCGCTACGGCGCTCTCCCGTCCGTCTGGCTGATGCTGATCGCTGCTGGAACCTGCCTGTTCGCCCTACTGGCGGCTGACCTGCTCTATTCGGCGTTCTTTGAGTGGATGACGGGGGTTTCGCTATGACCGCTGACCTCGGATTCTTCGCCGCAATCTTTCTTTACCTGTTCATGATTTCGCCTGTGTCCGTACCGGGCGGAGCATACCCCGGCGGGTGTCACACCCTATCCCAATCCCCCGCCGGGGTCGGCCAATTCCCCACGCAACCCTGAAAGGAGGCGATTGCAATGAGCGAACTTGCCAAGATGGAAAACCCCGCCCCAATGGCTGCGCACGACGTTGAGAACCACCTGGTATCAGCTGACCCTTATATCTCGATGATTGAGCGCATCATGCGTGACCCGGAAGCTGACCTGGACAAGCTCGAGCGCATGCTGGAAATGAAACAGCAATTGGACGCAGAGAGCCAGCGCCGCGCGTATGCCGAAGCTATGGCCGCTGCGCAGGCTGAGATGAAGCCAGTCGCGCGCAATCGCGAGAACAAGCAGACCAAGAGCAATTACGCGGACCTCTCGGCTATCTACGCCGACTGCAAGCCGATTGCCGGTAAGTACGGCCTGTCGTTCTCGACCTACCCAGAGGAAAGCGAGAAGCCTGACCATGTGGGTATCCGCTGGATTGTTCGCCACGACGCCGGACATACGGAATCCGGCAAGGCAGACCTTCCGCTTGATGCCAAGGGCATTCAGGGTTCGGTAAACAAGACTGGCATTCATGCCTTTGGCTCAACCGTCAGCTACGCGCGCCGGTATCTGTTCTGCATGATCTTCGACATTGCCACCGAGGACGACGATGGCAACGCCTCTGGATCGGGTGAACCCATTACGGAGGAGCAGTACATCGAGCTGCGCGACATGATCGATAAGATCCCCGATCTGGACGAGTCGGTCGTACTAACCGCTGAGAATGTGAACCTCCTAACTGAACTACCCAGCAATCGCTACGGCGCGGTTGTCTCCAACCTTCGCATCACAGCAAAGAAGCGGGGCGTTGAACTCTAATGGAACAGCGATCTGAGGAATGGTTCGCCGCCCGTATGGGCAAGGTCACAGGGTCAAAAATCGCCACTGTGATGATGAAGCCGACAACCAAGGGATATCAGGAATATTTGGCGGAGGTGGTGGCCGAGCGCGTCACAGACGCTCGCAAAGAGACCTTCACAGGCTTGGCTATGAGGAATGGCGAAGCCAATGAAGACCAAGGGCGCGCTTACTATACTCTGCTGAGTGGAAACAACGTCGATCAGGTCGGGTTTATCAATCACCCCAAACTCGCGAACGCTGGATGCAGCCCAGACGGATTGATTGGGGTTGATGGTTACTTTGAACTGAAATGCCCGGCTCCCCATACACATATCGGAACGTTAGCCGGCACCACTATCCAGAAAGACTACTTGCTGCAGATGCAGTGGGGATTGGAGTGCACTGATCGGGAATGGGCTGACTTCGCGTCCTTCTGCCCATTTGTACCCGAACCTATGCGGCTTTTTGTGCAGCGGATCCCGCGCGATGCCGAGAAGTGCGAGGAGATCAAAGCGGCGGTAACCACCTTCCTCGCAAAGGCTGATGAGATGACTGCCCGGCTTCTGGAACGTTTGGAGGCTGCCTGATGACACCGTTGGAACGGATGAAAGCCGACGCCTCCGCCTGCAACAGGCGCATGGGTCAATTTACCGGTGTAGGCCAAAAGCCCAACTACGGCGTGAACAAGGGTAAATCGCCCACCGTAGCTCGCAGGCAAGCTGCCGTTCGTCAATTGAAGGCCCGGGGGTTAAGCCACGAGGAAATCGCGACACGGCTCTATGTGAAGGTTTCCACCATCAAGGCTGACCTCTGCTCGATCCGAGCGGAGGATGCCGCCAAGGCGGAGGCAACCTGATGTCCGTGCACCTGCTCAATACCCGGCCGCGCCCGCTCGAGATCTACGGTGAGCGGTTCTATCCCGCCGGCTACGTCACGACCCTGGAAGAGGCTCTTCGCGCGGATATGCGCGATAAAAGCGCCCTGCGTGGATTCATGGCTACCATCAAGGAACTCTGGGACAGCATCCCAGAAAGCTTGGACAACGTTCCTTTTGCCAGATCGTCAGATGCGTTCCGTAAACACGCTCTAATCAAAACAGGGCACTGTGACGTTGAAACCTACGCCTTCAATTCGGCGGAAGAAGCCACCCGAAAACTACGCAGCATCGGGTACATGGCGAAGATGGCCCACGGGTACGCGATCATCAAAATCGATGGCGCGATCGTTCACTGCATCACCCCCCACAGCCAGAGCTTAAAGGCCATGGGGAAGGAGCAGTTCGACAAGTCGAAGGCCGATGTTCTCGACTTCTGCCGCGGGATTGTCGGGGTGACGGAATGACCGGGCGCTCAGTTCCTGAATGGATAGGCGCAACGCCGGAAACCCAGATACCAAAAAGGGTCAAGGCGCGGATCATTCTGGCGCAGCAGGGAATTTGCGGTTGCGGTTGCGGGGTGAAACTTGGCGCGTCTGGCGAAGCGATTGAGTTCGATCACACCGAAGCCCTGACGTTGGGCGGAGAAAACCGCGAGACCAATATCAGAGCTCTGCGCCACCGCTGCCACAAAGTGAAGACATGTAGGGACGTTGGGCAGAAGTCAGTCGAGGCTCGCAAGCGCGCGAAGCACTTCGGTCTGCACCAGTCAAAATGCCCGCTCCCCGGCGGTCGCAATTCCAAATTCAAGCGCAAGGTCGGCGGTGGTGTCGTTCTGCGAGACGAGGACTGAACGCCCTGCATGGTGCCGGGCGCCCCTTCCCGTTGCTGAGTGAGTGACGGGAGGGGGGAACGAGGAGAGACGGATATGAGCAAAAACACTGTCAAAGAGCATTTCGCTGAATGCAAGAAGGTCGCGGACGTCATCGACAGTGCTAATGCGCTACTGACTAAATGTCAGGCCGAGCTGATGGCCGCGCGCGACGTGCTGGACGGCTTGAAGGAGTACCAACATCCCAAGCTAATAATGTCGGTGCCCTACAAGCTGCGATCAAAGGCCGATGAAAACGCCACCCCGAAAGCTCTTATTGAGCGTGAAATCGATCGCATCAACGCGCTCCTTGGGGACAGGGCATGACCCAGCAAACCAAGATCGAGTGGGCCGACTATACCCTGAACTGGTGGGAAGGCTGCCAGAAGGTCGGACCCGGTTGCGACAACTGCTATGCCGAAGCCAGAGACGCCCGTTTCTCGGGTGGTCAGCATTGGGGACCAGGTGCGCCACGCCGGAAGGTCAAGGGGGCACCGGCCAAGTTGCGCAAGATCCGGCGGGAAAGCTTCGCCTTTCTGGAAGAGCATGGCCGCAAGCCCAGCGTGTTCTTTTCTTCGCTCTGCGATGTGTTCGACAAGATGGCAGACCCCGAGTGGCGACGCGAGTTGTTGACCGAGGTCGACCGAGCCGACGAAATCAACGCCATCCTACTGACCAAGCGCATCGGCAACGTGTTTCAGATGGTTCCAGCGGCATGGGTCAACGGTGGCTGGCCCGCGCATGTCGGCCTGATGATCACCGTCGTCAATCAGGACGAGGCAGACCGGGACATTCCCAAGCTGCTGGACCTGAAAGCCAAGCTGGGCATTCCGTGGGTGGGGCTGAGCGTGGAGCCGATGTTGGGGTCAGTAGAAGTGTCCCGCTGGCTGCGGATCACTTGGCAGTGTTCCGGTTGTCGTGGCTATTTCGCTGGGAAATACCTGTCTACATGCCCTGATTGTGGTCGCGAGTCCTATTGGACCGGATCTCACAAGTTCAACCCAGCCAAAGGCATGGGGCAATCTGGACCCGGCATCGACTGGATCATCTGCGGCGGCGAGAGCGGCCCGAACGCCCGCCCCATGCATCCTGATTGGGCTCGCAGCCTACGGGACCAGTGCGAGGCGGCAGGAACTGCGTTCTTATTCAAGCAATGGGGCGAGTGGCTGCCACTCAGTCAAGCTGAGAACCTTCCAGACGGCTATCACGCAGACGATTTATACGCCCGTTTTCCATCTCGGATTTTGGAGCATGCACACCTGTACCGCGTCGGCAAGAAAGCCGCCGGTCGCCTTCTGGATGGCCGCGAACACAACGGCTTCCCCGCTGCTCTGGGAGGGGAAGGATGACGGGGCGCGTTCTCATTTGGTGGTCAACAGGTGCGGCAAGCTATGTCGCGGCCAAACTTGCCCTTCGCCAGCATCCAGACGCTCTGATTGTCCGCTGCGAAACGAACAACGAGGATGAGGATAACTATCGGTTTGAGCGGGATGTGCAGCGCCGATTGAACCGAGAAATCACTATTTTACGGTCCTCTGAGTACCAAAGCGTGTGGGATGTTTGGACACGCCGCCGGTTCATCGCTGGGCCGAACGGGGCAACGTGTACCGGAGAGATGAAGATTGCTCCGCGTATCGAGTTTCAGCGTCCGGACGATTTGCATGTGTTCGGGTACACAGCGGACAGCCGCGAGTTACAGCGCTTCGAAAACCTGAGAACAACGTTCTTCGAACTCAATGTCTCGGCACCTCTGATCGAAGCAGGTGTTACGAAGGCGGGGACGTTGGCGATAGTTGAGCGTGATGGCCTCACGCTACCCCGCTCCTATGGCATGGGCTTCCCGTGCGCGAACTGCCTTCAAACAGGGTGCGGCAAGGCCACTAGCCCAGACTATTGGGCTCTGTTTCGCAAGCATTTCCCCGACCGTTTCAAGCGTACCACGGAGCTTTCCCGCTCTCTTGGCGCGCGGCTGACCAGGATCAACAACGAGCGTATTTTTATTGACGAAATTCCAGAGGATTGGCCAACGCTAAACCCTATTGCACCTGTCTGTGATTTCCTCTGCGCACTGGCGGAGAGTGACACATGACCCGCCTGTCCTGCTGCATCCCCTTCACCGTCCACCACCAGAACATTGACCAAGGGGCGGGATGAACACCCCGGCTCATATCAACCACCCCCGGTACGCAAGGGCCTGCGTGAACACACCGGGGGCAACAGGAGCAAGGCGGATGGCACCAAGGGAAAGAGAGAAAACAAACGCACACGCGACGTTCCGCAAGGATGACAGCGCAGTTGTAGTCGGAACAGATGCCTATGTGTCCCACAGACGCGGCACGCCTTGGCGCTCGTCTTTTTCAATGTCCTTGGCGGAAGCTGAACAGCTCAGAGACGAGTTGAACACCATCTTAGAAACACACGCACAATAGGTAAGTCATGACGGACACGCCGAAAACAAAAACCGCCTTGGACCTGATGTATTCAATGATCAGCGCAGGCGAGAAGCATTCCAATAAATCACGCGCGGCCTTTAACGCTGCAAAGGTAGAACTTGATCGCATCGCCAACACCCGCCCCGCATCTGCAAGCCGGGAAGATATTGCGGAAGCCATTGCCAAACGACGTCACTCAAACAACTGTCAAGATGAGTGGTGGGTTGACGACTTAGACTACAGTCTAGCCGACGCCGTTCTATCCCTCACCCCCGCGCCTGTGGCCGGATGGAAGCACGAAACGGCCAAGTCTCTGTGGGACGAGTATCTGCGAGTCGATGAATGGGCTTTGCAAACAGTTGAAGGGGCCCACGGGGCAAAGTGCGCTATTCGATCAGTCGCCGTAAAACTTGGCATATATCCAGAATTTTGCGAGCAAGACACGTCCGCACCGGTGTCGAATTGCCTCCATATGACTGCGGAAATGGCTGCCAACTGTCCGACATGCAATCCGGGGATGCCCCTACCCCCAGCCCCCGGCGACCAGCCTGACGCGGTGCAGGAGGCGGCGCGGGAACTGTTAGCGAAATGGGAAGAACACGGTGAGGGCTTGCAGGGCGAGCTTGTCACATACTCGCTAGTCGGAGACGGCATGTCGCCAAATCTGGACGGAAATTGGGTCAAGTTTGACGACATATCCGCCGCCCTCCGCGCCCTATCAGACAAGGAGGGGTGAGATGGGACCCGAGGACGTGAGATTTCACCACATCCGGGACCACCCGTGGCCGCAGAAATGGTGCGCTAAGTGCCTTCGCCGTGTGCCGTATTTTCACAAGCATTGGGGTAAAGCGGAAAGGACAGCCACGCCATGACGGATACAAAAGCACCAGAGACCGCCCTGACGCGTGAAAACCGCAAGCGCACCTACAAATGGAACGGCGGTGAATACCCAATCAGTAAGCCACAGGCCAGCGATTACGAGATTGCCGGGGCTGTTCGAATGTTGATGCGAGATCAACTGAACCACGAGATCATTTGTACGGCGGCCCGTGATCGGATCATGTGTTTAAAGGCCGAACGCGATGCCCTCCAAGCCAAGCTGGAAGCGGCGCGGGAGGTGAAGCCGTTGGTGTGGCGATGGATCAATGAGCACGGCACAATTTGCAAGGCAGTATCGCCCTTTGGGTACTATACGATCAGCTACGACGAGGACAGTTCAGCAGGACGGATATTTGCTGAATTCCATGTGCACGAGGATGACGACTGCACGATATACGCGCGAGAACTTGAAGGTGAATTTGGCGACCCTTCTGAAGCCCAATTTGCTGCCAACGAAGAACACAAACGCCGCATCCTAGCCGCTCTTGTAGAGCAGGAGGAGAAGGACGGATGACGACAAACACAGAATATTTCCGCCCAGCCGATTCCAAGTCTGTAGTCGGCGTCTCTCGCGCCACGATCTACAATTGGGCCAAAGAAGGCAAAATCACGATCCTGAAACACGGCAGCATGTCGTTTGTCAGGATGTCCGAGGTCCGCAAAATCATTGACCCGATGGGGGACCAAATGGGGGACCAGAATTCTTGATGAAATCGATTGCCAACAAAATCAATTACTTGGATGTTGTTTCTGGTGCGGTCGAGAAGACTCGAACTTCCACGGGTGTTACCCCACAGCGACCTCAACGCTGCGCGTCTACCAATTCCGCCACGACCGCACTGCCAATGACTTGGTAGACGCGCATATAGACGGACAGACGCAGGATGTGAAGAGGCAAAAACAAGGGCGGATTGATTTCACTTCGGCGGCTCATATCTTTAACCTTGATGAAACCCTCAGGCCAGTGTCGGGAGCCTCCTATGACAACCGCAGATCCCCGTCCCGTTGTTCAGATCGACGTTGTCTCGGATGTTGTCTGCCCCTGGTGCGTTGTCGGATTTCGTCAACTTGATCTGGCCCTGCAACAGGAAAACGTGCTTGCGCGGTTACGGTGGCATCCGTTCGAACTGAACCCGAACATGGGGCCTGAAGGCCAGAACCTGCGCGAACATATTGTCGAGAAATACGGCTCGACCCCGGAGCAGAGCCAGCAGGCACGCGATCGCCTGACTGCCTTGGGGGCTGAACTTGGCTTTGCGTTCAATTTCAACGACGAAAGTCGAATCTACAACACTTTCGCGGCGCATCAGCTCTTGGATTGGGCTGAAAGTCAGGGGCGGCAGCATCCGCTCAAACTGGCGCTGTTTGATGCCTACTTCACCCGGCAGCGTGACGTTTCGGATATTGAGGTCCTCATTGATGCGGTCATGGCCGCCGAGCTGGATCCTGAGGCCGCTCGTACGGCATTGGATTCAGGCGCCCATGTGGGATCGGTGAGAGAAAAACAGCAGTTCTGGACCAGCCGGGGTGTTTCCGGCGTTCCCTCGATGGTATTTGGCGGCAAATACCTGCTGACCGGCGCACAGGGCACGGACACCTATGCTCAGGTTCTGCAACGCTGCCTGACCGAGGCTGCCTGAGGTCTTTCCCCCACCTCACAGACGGTCTAAGGACATCACATGGAATGGAAGACGACCGACGGGCTAACCGATTACAACGAAGCCATCGCTTTTATGGAGGCCCGCGTGGCCGCCATTGCTGCGGGCGACGCGGATGAGTGTATCTGGCTACTGGAACACCCGCCGCTGTATACGGCTGGAACTTCGGCCAAGCGAGAGGACCTGACCGACCCTGATCGTTTTCCCGTTTATGAAAGCAAACGTGGTGGGCAATACACCTATCACGGACCAGGGCAGCGCGTAGTTTACGTGATGCTGGATGTGGGCAGACGGGGGCATGACGTTCGCCGCTTTGTCAAACAACTGGAAAATTGGGTGATCGCGGCACTGGCAGAATTCAACGTTACCGGTGAAATCCGCGACGGCCGTGTTGGCGTCTGGGTCCAGCGCAACGACAAGCCGCTGACGGTGACGGGGCAGACCGCCGAAGACAAGATCGCCGCAATTGGTATCCGGCTGCGAAAATGGATCAGCTTTCACGGGATTTCGATCAATGTCGAACCGGAACTGGATCACTTCACCGGAATCGTCCCTTGCGGCATTCAGGAACATGGCGTCACCTCGCTGGTCGATCTGGGACTGCCGGTCACCATGGCTGATGTCGATGTAGCCCTGCAAAAGACGTTCCTAGACATTTTTAGCCAGACAGGCCCGGTGCCCAGCCTTGCAGAAACGTCAGCGCGAATCGCTGACTAACACCACCGGATACGACAATCTTCTAAAAGTTGACGATCTGTTTCTGAATTCCAGCTAAGCTTCCCCAGCGTTAACCTAAATTCGCTTAAAATTCAGGGTTTCTTCACTTCCCCCCAATACAAAGGGCTGCGGACCACGTAGTATGTAATGACCGTTCAAGAGTGAGTGGTGTGTTAACCGGTAATCGCGGGCCATGCCCGGGAAATCCGTTCAGTGTTTGGTTACGAGTCTGCCGTTCCGACCCCATATCGGAACGGCAATTCTCTTTTTAGGACCTTTGACTTTCCAGATGTCCGAAACGCGCGGGACCAACGCAGGCCCGATCCACGCATTCCAACTCCAGCGTTGTATGACCAATTGTAAACTGATCGCGCAATCTGGCTGACGCCGGCCTGAACGTCCCCTGCACGTGACCAATACTCACCCGCAATGACCAAATGGGCCGTCAGGGCTGGTTCGCGTTCCTGCATGTCCGGGGTAAGAAATCTGACGAGCCACCCGATATCGAGGCATTGCCGACGTTGGAAGGCCCGCAAGGATCTGACTTGAATTGCGCCCATGGCATTGCAGAACGACAGCCGGCTGATTGGCAGACCTCATCAGTAGGTCAAGGCGTCTTGAAAACGAGTTTCCACGCATCATGCGACGAGCAACGCGATCACGTCTGTGCCGTGTTAAAACCGTTTTGAAACCACGACGTGTGCAAAAGGTCTGAACCAGTGCATTGTAGCATCAGGTCAAAGCAGCTCGAACTTTCTCTGCATGTTCGGCAATCAGATCGAAATCACCCATTTTGCCGGGTGGGCGCAATGCAACACCGTCAAAGCGGGGCAATACGTGGAAATGCAGGTGAAAGACCTCCTGCCCACCAGCTTCTTCGTTGAACTGTTGGATGGTGACACCGTCGGCGTCAAAAGCTTCCTTGGCGGCTCCGGCAAGTTTCTGGACAGTTGCCATTGCAGCGGTCAGCTGCGCAGGTGAGGCATCCAGTATATTTCGGCACGGCGTCTTGGGAATGACCAACAGATGCCCGTCTGAACGCGGCATGATATCCATGAAGGCCAGTGTCTCATCATCTTCATAGACGCGCGATGCCGGGATTTCCCCACGCAAAATCTTGGCAAAGATGTTTTCGGGATCATAGGCTGTCATTTTGGCTCTCCGGTCCTGAGATTACCCTTTCTTCTGCGGCCCTACCCCCTGTGGGTCAAGGTTGAAATTGTATGCCGACGCATCTCTTGATTTATCGCGGGCAATACCCAGATAAGCGGCATCTGAGATCGATTTCCCGCTGGGCACCCCCTGCCCCGCGACAATTAATCTTGATCCAGATCAAACTCGGCCATTGAAGGTCGCCCCCTCGCAATCTAAAAACATCAGGAATCCCGCGCGTTGGAGAGGTCCGACAGCGCGGTGCAGTTGCAACAGGAGGCACCTAAATGGCAGACGCAGCCATTCATGGTCACGAGCATGAAGACAATCGCGGATTCTTTACCCGCTGGTTCATGTCGACCAACCACAAGGACATCGGGATTCTTTACCTGGTCGTTTCGGCGATCGCCGGTCTGATCTCGGTTCTGATGACCGTCTACATGCGGCTCGAGCTGATGCACCCCGGTGTTCAGTACATGTGCCTCGAAGGCTTCATGGCCGATCCATGCACGCCAAACGGACACCTGTGGAACGTCATGATCACCTATCACGGTGTTCTGATGATGTTCTTTGTTGTCATTCCAGCGCTATTTGGCGGATTTGGTAACTATTTCATGCCGTTGCAGATCGGTGCGCCGGATATGGCGTTCCCGCGGATGAACAACCTGTCCTTCTGGCTGTATGTCGCCGGTACTTCGCTGGGCGTGGCTTCGCTGCTGAGCCCCGGCGGTAACGACCAGCTCGGCTCGGGCGTCGGCTGGGTTCTGTACCCGCCGCTGTCGACGACCGAAGGCGGCATGTCCATGGACCTTGCGATCTTTGCCGTGCACGTATCAGGCGCCTCCTCGATCCTCGGCGCGATCAACATGATCACCACCTTCCTGAACATGCGCGCCCCGGGCATGACCCTGTTCAAGGTGCCACTGTTCAGCTGGTCGATATTCGTCACCTCATGGCTGATTCTGCTGTCGCTGCCGGTTCTGGCGGGCGCGATCACCATGTTGCTGATGGACCGTAACTTTGGGTTCACCTTCTTTGATCCGGCCGGTGGCGGCGATCCGATCCTGTATCAGCACATCCTGTGGTTCTTCGGCCACCCGGAAGTGTACATCGTGATCCTGCCCGGGTTCGGCATCATCAGCCACGTGATCGCGACCTTCTCACGCAAGCCGATCTTCGGTTACCTGCCGATGGTCTGGGCGATCATCGCGATTGGTGTTCTGGGCTTCGTCGTGTGGGCGCACCACATGTACACCGTGGGCATGTCGCTGCGCCAGCAGGCTTACTTCATGCTGGCCACGATGGTCATCGCGGTGCCGACCGGGGTTAAGGTCTTTTCGTGGATCGCGACCATGTGGGGCGGCTCGATCGAGTTCAAGACACCGATGCTGTTCGCATTTGGCTTCCTGTTCCTGTTCACCGTTGGCGGTGTGACCGGCGTTGTGCTGTCGCAGGCTGGTGTGGACCGTGCCTATCACGACACCTACTACGTTGTTGCACACTTCCACTATGTGATGAGCTTGGGTGCTGTGTTCGCGATCTTTGCCGGAGTTTACTTCTACTTCGGCAAGATGACTGGTCGTCAGTACTCGGAATTCTGGGGTAAAGTTCACTTCTGGCTGTTCTTCATCGGCGCCAACTTGACCTTCTTCCCGCAGCACTTCCTGGGCCGTCAGGGCATGCCGCGCCGCTATATCGACTACCCTGAGGCATTCGCCCTGTGGAACTACGTCTCGTCGATTGGCGCGTTTATCTCGTTCGCCTCGTTCCTGCTGTTTTTCGGCATCGTGTTCTACGCCCTGTTCCGTGGTGCACGTATCACCCAGAACAACTACTGGAATGAATACGCGGATACGCTGGAATGGACCCTGCCCTCGCCGCCGCCTGAACATACGTTCGAGCAGCTGCCCAAGCAGGAAGACTGGGACAAGGGCCACGCGCACTAAGCCCCGCACACTGAGATTGAAACCCCGCCCAAGTGGCGGGGTTTTACTTTTGCCAATACCAAAAAACTGCTGACCAGTCGCCAGATCGACAAAAATCGGCTATCCTGTGTCGGGCAATGCACCCGGCCAGACGGAGGGTCAGCCCATGCCAGAAATCGATTTTTGGTTTTCTGTAGGAAGCACATACAGCTTTTTGACCATCATGCGATTGGATGAATGGTGCGACGAGCATAACGCCACAGTTCATTGGAAGCCGTTCAATGTGCGAACCATCATGTCTGCTCAGAAAAACATCCCCTTTGCCGGTAAGCCTGTGAAATCTGCCTATATGTGGCGCGACATTGAACGCCGCGCCGCGAAGTATCAGATTCACGCAAAACTACCCGCGCCCTATCCGATTTCCGACCTCCCGTTGGCCAACCAGGTTGCTTTGCTGGGTATGACAGAAGGCTGGGGTAAGTCGTTTACACAGTCTCTCTATCGCGTCTGGTTCGAGGACGGTGTCGAAGCAGGCGGAGAAGAAGCAATTTCAGAAGCACTGCATCGTTGCCAGCAGGACCCACGGCTGACCCTTGCCCGTGCACGCAGCCCGGACACAATTGAGGCGCTGGAAACGGAAACTGCGTCTGCGATCAAACTGGGGGTCTTCGGCGCACCCAGTTTTGTTGTTCGGAACGAAGTGTTCTGGGGCGATGACAGGCTCGAGGACGCCCTGTCTTGGGCCCGGGTTGGCCACGTCGTCTGACGAATAATCCTTCGACTTTGGTGCGCGCTGCGATATGTGACAAACCATGCCTTACCGTTGGAAACAGATGTCGGAAGCCGAGCAGGAACTGCGTCTTTGGCCGCATAATTCCTTGCCGCCACGCGCCGCGATGGGCGTGGTGCTGGCTGTGTTCCTGTTTGGACTGATACCCCTTTTCGCGGTCCTGGGCTCGGTTCTGCTATGGGGGCTTCTGCCCTTTTTGCTGATCACAGTCCTGGGCCTTTGTCTGGCCTTTGAAATGAACTATCGCGCGCGCAGCGTATTCGAAGTTCTTACGCTAAACAGAAACCACGCCCGGCTGGTTCATCACGACCCCCGAACCGGCGATCAGGAGTGGTCCTGCAACCGTCATTGGGCACGAACGGAAATGCACAAGACCGGAGGACCTGTGCCACATTATGTAACCCTCATCGGAGATGGCCGCGAAGTCGAAATCGGGGCATTTCTGTCCGAAGACGAACGCATCGCTCTTTATGACGAGTTGATGCGAAAACTGCGCGAATCCGCCGCGCAGTAAACTATCTTTAGTTGCCGTTCGACGCTGCGCACAGATGGTCTTTGACCATAGGACCCACTTTGCCGAAATCCATTTGGCCGGTGTACCGGGTCTTGAGCTCACCCATCACCTTGCCCATGTCGCGGATCGATCCCGCGCCGGTGGCAGTAATGGCCGTCTGGATGGCTTTAGCCACCTCGTCATCGTCCAGCTGCTTGGGCAGGAACTCCTCGATCACCTCAACCTCGCGCATCTCACGCTCGGCCAGATCCAGGCGTCCACCTTCCTCATAAGCGCGCGCACTTTCTTTGCGCTGCTTGGTCATTTTGCCAAGAATTTCAAGTACCTCGGCATCGCCGCAGCCCTTGGCCTCTTCATTGTCCAAGGCTCGCGCAGCGATATCGCGATCCTTGATCGCGGCATTGATCAGGCGCAGAGTCGACAGGCGCATCGCCTGCTTATCTTTCATTGCTTGCTTCAGGGCGGCATTCACCCTTGATCGCATATCCATTTGGTCTGTCCATCCCCATGGCAACGGAACCCCGAACATATCTAAACAAAAAGCGCGACACAACAGGATACAAATAGTGCTAAGTTATTGAAATTCAACAATAGCCTAAAATTTGAACAGACTTGACCCAGCGGCGTATCCCCCTTAGGAATGCGCCGGTTTACCCAACAGGAGAGTCGCGCCATGGCCCAGAACGCCCCGTCAAAGCCCACCGCATGTCTGGCATTGGCCGACGGAACACTGTTCTACGGCATCGGGTTCGGCGCAATCGGCCAGACCGTGGCCGAGCTGTGCTTCAACACCGCGATGACAGGTTATCAAGAGATCATGACAGACCCGTCTTACGCGGGGCAGATCGTGACCTTCACTTTTCCACATGTCGGCAATGTCGGTGTGAACCCCGAGGATGACGAAACCGGTGATCCGGTCGCCGAGGGGATGGTGGTCAAATGGAACCCGACCGAACCGTCGAACTGGCGCTCGGCCGAAGAATTGAAGGACTGGCTGGCACGCCGCGGTCGTATCGCCATTGGCGGAGTTGACACTCGCCGCCTGACACGGGCGATCCGCCAGCAGGGCGCACCCCACGTGTCGCTGGCCCATGATCCGGATGGCAATTTTGACATCGAAGCTTTGGTCGCTGCTGCACGCGGTTTTGCCGGGTTGGAAGGTATGGACTTGGCCAAGGACGTCACCTGCGCCCAAAGCTATCGCTGGGATGAGATGCGTTGGGCCTGGCCCGATGGCTATCAGCCACAAGAGTCACCAGTGCACAAGGTCGTGGCGCTGGATTTCGGCGCTAAGCGGAACATTCTGCGCTGTCTGGCTTCGGCCGGATGCGATGTGACCGTCCTGCCTGCCACTGCAACAGCGGCGGAAGTTCTGGCGCACAATCCGGATGGGGTATTTTTGTCGAACGGCCCCGGAGACCCGGCAGCGACCGGCGAATACGCCGTTCCAATGATCAAAGAGGTTCTGGACACGACTGACCTGCCCGTTTTTGGCATCTGCCTAGGCCACCAGATGCTGGCGCTCGCACTGGGCGGTCAGACCGTCAAGATGAACCACGGCCACCACGGCGCCAACCACCCGGTCAAGGATCTGGAGACCGGCAAGGTCGAGATCACCTCGATGAACCATGGCTTTGCTGTGGATGCGCAGTCCCTGCCAGACGGTGTCGTGGAAACGCACCGATCGCTGTTTGACGGGTCGAACTGCGGCATCCGAATGTCTGATCGTCCGGTTTATTCAGTACAATACCACCCGGAAGCCTCTCCCGGCCCGCAAGACAGTTTCTATTTGTTCGAACGCTTTGCAAACGCCATGGCAGGCAGAAAGGCGCAAGCCTAGTCTGGCTATCGTTCAGTGTTAACCTGACATTAACCCTGATTCAGCAACCCTGTCGCACAGTACCGGCGGCAGGGTTTCTTTATGGTCGAACTGAATTTTCAACGTCTGGCACCGGCACGTCCCGTTCCCAGTCCCCGTGCCCGAAAACCACTGGGCGCGCGGCTGCTGGAACAGGGCGTCATAACACCGGAGCAATTGGCGAAAGCCCTGCACCTGCAGCGCCGACAAAACGCACTGTTGGGCGAGATACTGGTGGGCGAGGGCTGGGTCGGACGACAAGATATCCTTGCGGCCCTTTCTGACCAAAGTGGACTGCAAATCGCTGATTTCTCGAAAACATCCCCAGACCCGGCCCTTTGTGCGATCAAACCAGTCGAATTCTGGCTTGAGCACAACGTCATTCCCTGGATGCGCGTCGGGCCTTTGCTTCTGGTTGCCACTTGGCGGCCCGACCGATTTGATACTGTTGCCAACGCGCTGCGCGAACAAAGCCTTTCCGCCATTCCGGTGCTAGCCAGCAATAGTCAGATCGACAAGGCGCTGGCAGATGTATTTGCGGAACCGCTGGCACAGGCTGCGGAGGCGCGCGTGGACCAAGAACAAAGCTGTCGCACATGGACAGCTCGCTCGCGGTTGGGACCGGGCGTTTTGCTGATCTTGCTCTGCACTATATGCGCCATGCTGCCCCATTTCGGTTTGGCGCTCTTGCTGGGAGCAACGGTTTTGACGTTGGTCATGTTTCTGGTTCTCCGACTGGCTGGGCTGATCGTCTATCTGCTTCCGCGCACCAAACCGTCAGAGCCACCGGAGAAGGTCGAATCCGGCCTGCCCTGCGTCTCAATTCTGGTGCCATTATTTGAGGAAAAGGAAATCGCTGATGCGCTGATCTCGCGGCTTCAAAGGCTGACCTATCCCAAGGCATTGCTGGATGTAATTCTGGTACTTGAAGAACGGGACGAAATAACGCGACTGACCTTATCCAATGTGGAATTACCGAGCTGGATACGTGTGATCGAGGTTCCAAAGAGGGGCGACCTGACGACCAAGCCGCGTGCCATGAACTATGCGCTGGATTTTTGTCGGGGTGATATCCTTGGCGTTTGGGATGCGGAAGATGCGCCAATGCCGGATCAGATCGAAACGGTTGTTCGCCACTTTGCCAAGGCCCCTGAAGACGTCGTCTGCCTTCAAGGTGCATTGGATTATTACAACCCGCGCACCAACTGGCGGTCGCGCTGTTTTACCATAGAATACAGTGGCTGGTTCCGGGTCGTTCTGCCCGGCATCGCCAGGCTGGGTCTGGTCGTTCCGCTGGGCGGTACGACGTTCTTTTTTCGCCGTGACAAGCTGCTGGAACTCGGCGGTTGGGATGCCCACAACGTAACTGAAGACGCCGATCTGGGTGTCCGCCTCAGCCGCGCGGGCTATCGCACCGAAATCGTGAATACGGCAACATATGAAGAGGCAAATTTTCGTGCCTGGCCTTGGGTCAAACAACGCTCACGTTGGCTCAAAGGGTTTATGGTCACTTATTTGGTACACATGAGATCACCACGCCGTTTGCTGTGCGAACTGGGGGCGCTCCGGTTTCTGGGCGTTCAGGCATTCTTTCTCGGAACAGTAGGACAATTTCTGCTAGCACCGGTTTTGTGGGTGCTCTGGCTCGCCTATTTGGGGCTGCCCCACCCATTTCAGGCCATCATCCAAAACGATTTAATGTCGGTATGCTTCTACCTGTTTTTTCTGGCTGAGGCGGCAAATTTTCTGGTCGGGACATTGGGGGTTGCGGCCGGGAACAGAAAATTCCTGATCCCGTGGGTTCCGACAATGATACTTTATTTCCCGCTAGGAGTTCTGGCTGCGTACAAGGGGTTGTGGGAGCTGGCCGTCAAACCATTTTTCTGGGACAAGACACAACACGGCCACGCAGCCGAGGAATTTCCGACCACCAAACACCTTATTTCTCGCGCTGCACCGCTTCCTGTTTCAGGCGGGTCATGAAGGCGACCGAGATATGGTCTTTCAGCGCCAGCCCTGCTGCATCTTCGTCGCGGGCAGCAATAGCCTCGACGATGCCCTTGTGTTCGCCCTGTGCAATTTCACCGCGCCCCTGAACGGCCAGCGACGTTGTCGCCATCAACGCCATTGTCCTATGCACGAGGTCAAGCTGCTGTACCAGGTATCGGTTGTGCGAAGCCAGATGGATCTGCTCATGGAACCGCCGATTGGCACGCGACAGGGCCGTTGGATCATCCACCAACGCGTCATCGGCCGCGACCATGTCCTGCAGCACTTTGATCTCTTCTACGGTTGCATGACGGGCAGCCAACCGCGCAGCCAGCCCCTCAAGCTCGCGCCGCACCACATAAAGTTCGGCCATCTGGTTGTGATCCAGCGACGCCACAATTAGGGATCGCCCATCCCGTTCCAACAGCGATTGCGTCTCGAGTCTCTGCAGCGCCTCGCGGATCGGAGTTCGCGACACGCCGAACCGCTCGGCCAGCTCGCTTTCAACCAGACGGTCGCCCGGCTTGTAGACACCTACATCAATCGCTTCGAGTATCAGGCTGTAGGCGTCCCTGTTCGACTGTTTGCTCTGGGGCATGGGGTCTTTGTCTCCTCGTTCGGACATGTCTATCCGTCACAGGGGGCCACGATCAAGAGCAGGCATTGAAAACCGCACCGGCGCGGCCTAAACCGAACTCATGGTGAAACAAGCCTTTGATCACGTCACCCAATGGGTGTTCGACCTCGACAACACGCTGTACCCACCGCATATGCGCCTGTTCGATCAAATCGAGGTGCTGATGACGGATTACGTGGTGCAGGCCATTGGTGTGGACCGCCCCGAGGCGGATCGGCTGCGCAGTCACTATTGGCGTCAATATGGAACCACGCTGGCCGGGCTGATGGCCGAACATGACCTGGACCCCGTTCCCTATTTGCACGCAGTACATCAGGTGGACATGAGTCATATGGAACCCGACGTGGCGTTAGCCGATCATATCCGCGCTTTGCCGGGTCGATGCATCGTCTACACCAACGGTTCGGCCCCTTACGCAGAACGCGTTTTGGCGGCTCGTGGCCTGAACGGATTGTTCGACGCGATCTATGGTGTGGAACACGCGGGTTATCGCCCCAAACCCGAAAAGGCGGCATTTGAGTCGATTTTTTCTCAGGACGGCATACAGACTGAACTTGCCGCCATGTTTGAAGACGATCCACGCAATCTGGCTGCGCCGCACGCTATGGGAATGCGTACTGTGCACGTGTCCCCGGACCCGCACGAGGCAGATCACATTCACCATCACACAGATGATTTGACCGCGTTTCTTGCCCGGCTGCGATAGGCTGACGCACTGCGACATTCTGCTCATTCTGCACGTGCAGCATCCTCCCTATATGCGCATCAGCAGCGAACAGAACGGAGACCCCCATGAGCGCGATCGAGATGCCTCGGCGCCTGCCCATCTGGCAGCGCCTGTTTTTTGCAATCCCCCTGTTTGGATGGTTGGCACGTGATGCCGCCAACGGAACAGCCAGAGATTGGTTTTATACTGCCGCCGCAATCGTCAGCATGTGGGGCTGTTCGGTGATGTTGTTCGGTATACCGGGTTTGTACTTGCCGGCATTGGCCATGGTCCCGATGATGTTCCTGATCCTCATCCTGATTTCACGCGGGTAAGATACGGGACAGGATGTCACTTGGCACACCCAGCAGTTCGGAACTAGTGTCTGCCTGCAACGGAGATACTCGCCATGACTGACAGCTGTGACATCCTGATTTCCGGAGGCGGTATCGCCGGGCTGACCGCAGCTGCCGCCTTTGGTGCCGCCGGGTTCGACGTGATTTGCGTCGACCCCGCGCCTCCGATCACGGAACGGGATGTTGATGGGTCGGACCTGCGTACGACGGCCTTTCTGCAACCGGCCCAAGGGCTGTTGAATCAATGCGGTTTGTGGCAGCGGCTGGAGGCCCACGCGGCACCGCTTCAAATCATGCGCATCGTAGATGCGGGCGGAGAGGTACCCGAACCTCGTGTCGTGCGCGATTTCAACGCGTCTGACATTTCCGAACACCCATTTGGCTGGAACCTGCCCAACTGGTTGTTGCGGCGCGAGATGGTGGCGCGACTTTCCGAATTGCCAAACGTCGATTTCCGGCCCGGCACCGGCACCGTCAGTCTGTTCACCCGCACAGCCGAGGCGCGTGTGGGCCTGGGTGATGGATCTCGTGTCCGATGTAAGCTGGTGGTAGCAGCCGATGGTCGTGCCTCGCCCATGCGCGAGGCTGCGGGTATCAATGTCCACACCACACGTTATGGTCAGAAAGCGCTGGCCTTTGCCGTCACACACCCGGTTCCTCATGACAATGTTTCAACCGAAATCCATCGCTCGGGCGGCCCGTTCACACTGGTGCCGTTGCCCGATTGGAAGGGCCAGCCCTCCTCGGCCATAGTCTGGATGGAACGCGGTCCGCGCGCTGTGGAATTGCTGAACACCAAACCAGAGGCATTCGAGGCCGCAATGACCGAACGGTCTTGCGGGTTGTTTGGTCCGCTGAAATTGGCCTCACGCCGGACGATCTGGCCAATCATCAGCCAGTCAGCTGAACACCTGTCGGGCGAGCGTGTCGCCCTGATGGCCGAAGCTGCCCATGTGGTGCCCCCGATTGGTGCGCAGGGTTTGAACATGTCACTTGGCGATCTGCGTAGTCTGCTGGACCAGGCGCAAGCCCGCCCCGAAGGGCTGGGAGACGCACAGATGCTCGAGGCGTATCACAAGGCCCGCCACAACGAGATTGCGCTGCGCGTCAGAGGCATCGACTTGCTGAACCGCGCATCGATGATCGAAGCGCGCCCTTTGCGGGATGCGCGGGCCATGGGACTGAATGCGCTCTATTCCCTGCCACCTGTACGGAAGACTCTGATGCAGATGGGCCTCGGCGTGCGCTGAAGCCCGCTGGGCGTTACAGAACCTGATCCAGCACGCGTTTCAACCGTGCAATCGTGCCGTCGACATCATACAGCTTGTCCAGACCGAACAGGCCCAGACGGAACGTGCTGAATCCTTCGGGCTCGTCACATTGCAGCGGTACCCCGGCCGCAATCTGCATGCCCAGAGCGGCGAATTTCTTGCCGTTCTGGATCTCGGGATCCGACGTATAGCTGACCACCACGCCCGGCGCGCCAAACCCATCGGCGGCAACTGACATGATGCCCATATCCTTGAGCACCGCCCGAACGCCATCTCCCAGAGCCCATTGCGCTGCACGCAGCTTTTCGAACCCGTAATCCCGTGTCTCAACCATTGTATCGCGGAACGCGCGCAATGCGTCCGTCGGCATGGTCGCGTGATAGGCGTGGCCTCCGTTTTCGTAGGCTTGCATGATCTGACGCCATTTCTTCAGGTCGATGGCAAAACTGTCTGATGTCGTCTCGGCCAGACGCGCCTCGGCCCGTTCCGACAGCATCACCAGTCCGGCACAGGGCGATGCGCTCCACCCCTTTTGCGGGGCCGAGATCAGAACGTCTACGCCGGTCGCTTTCATGTCAATCCAGGCACAACCCGAAGCAATACAGTCCAGAACCATCAACGCGCCGACCTCATGCGCGGCGGCGGCCATGGCGGTCACGTAGTCATCCGGCAAAATCACCCCGGCAGCGGTTTCGACATGCGGCGCAAAGACGATGTCAGGACGCTGCTCGCGAATGGTCGCCACAACCTCTTCGATCGGTGCGGGGGCGAAGGGGGACGGACTGCTGTTACCGGTCTCCCGCGCCTTCAGCACCGTTGCATTCGCTGTCAGCCCCCCGGTTTCAAGGATCTGACTCCAGCGATAGGAAAACCAACCGTTGCGTACTACCAGAGCATTGGCCCCACGCGCAAACTGTCGGGCAACGGCCTCCATCCCATATGAACCGCCGCCCGGAATGACAGCCACCCCGTCGGCGTTATACACCTCGCGCAGTAACCCCGATATATCACGCATCACCTGCTGAAAGCTCGCCGACATGTGATTGAGTGACCGGTCCGTAAAAACAACCGAAAACTCTTCGAGACCATCCGGGTCAACATGTTCCAGCAATGCAGGCATTTCCTGTCCTTTCCTGACGTTTGTTCGTTTCTGCACCGTCTCGTCGCGAAGGTAAAGCCAGACAAACCCGATGCGTTGACCCGAGGTCAATGGTAACTGTCAGTATTAATTTGATATTTCTTAAGCCACAATATGAAGAAATGACGCCAAATAGTGTCACCCTCTCTTTACACCATGGCGTGTTTCTGACCAGATACGCACACTTTGAAATAGAAAAGGTATTGTTCTACGTGACTTCGCAAAAACGGATTAGTTTTCAGGTTGTTCGGGACGAGGTGAAAAGGCGGATCGAGGCGCGCGTGTGGCCTCAGGGATCGCTTTTGCCAACGGAAACACAATTGGCCGAGGAATTCAATTGCGCTCGCGCCACCGTGAATCGTGCCTTGCGCGAACTTGCAGACCAAGGGTTTGTCGAACGTAAACGCAAAAGCGGGACCCGCGTCAAGAAAGAGCCGCGAAAGCAGGCCAAGCTGGAAATTTCTCTGGCCCGTCAAGCCGTTGAAAGCCAAAATTCCGCTTACCGCTACGCGCTGGTCGAACGTAACCTTGTCTACAGCCCTGGCTGGCTGACCTCACAACTCAACGTTGAGCCTGACGCCCGCGTGCTGCACGTGATCTGTATGCACTATGCGGACAACCGCCCGTTTCAACTGGAAGAGCGTTGGATCAATATCGAAGCCGTTCCTGACGTAGAGCATGCCGACCTGAGCAAAAGCGGCCCGCATGAATGGTTGCTGAACGCGTCCCCCTTTACCGAAGCCGAAATCGCGTTCTGCGCAATCTCGGCTGACAGTCGCTTGGCCGAGTACATGGGCACCACAACCGGTGCTTCCATGATCCAGCTGGAGCGCACTACCTGGAAAGACGGGCAGCCGATGACATTTGCGCGTATGACGCATCACCCGGGGTATTGTATCCGTACCAGCTACTGACGGCGGTCAGGCTATCGGTCCCGGTAGGCGTTCTTCGCTCAGCAAGACATTTGCTTCGACATCCCCTGCCCCGGGCAGGGTCATGATCCTCCGCCTAAGCACCCGTTCAAAGTCGGACAGGTCGCGGGCGACCACCCGCAAACGATAGTCATATAGCCCCAATACATGCTCGACGGTCTGAACCTCAGGAATGGCGCTGACGGCGCGTTCAAAATCCTCAAGACTGACGTGGCCCTTTCGCGCCAGCTTCACACCGAGGAAAACAGTGACCCCAAATCCCAAAGCCTCGGCATTCAGCCGCAATCGACGCCCCTTGATGATCCCGGCCTGCTCCAGCCGTCGAATACGCCGCCACGTAGCAGGCTGGCTCAGACCGAACCGACGGCCCAGCGCCCCGGCACTCTGCGTTGCATCCTGAATCAATGCGCGCAGAATCTTACGGTCAATTTCATCCAGATCGATCATACCGGCAAAACCTCATCCCGCTTGAGCCGCGCAATATGCATCAGGGCTTCGATATCCGCGATATGCGGCAATGTTAGAATACGGTCTCTGTACACCTGCTGATAGTGGGGCATATCGCGAGCCAGTACAGACAGGCGTACATCAACGCGCCCCAGGAAAGTCTGTATCTCGATGACCTCAGCCACTAGGCGTGCGGCGGCGGTGAATTCGTCAAATGCGCGTGGTTGTGTCTTGTCCAATGTGATCCGCAGGGAAACTTCGACCGCGTAACCCAGCGCGGCCCAGTCGATCACGGCCTCTTGCCCCAAAATGACCCCGGCGGCCTGCATTTTTTCGATCCGGCGCCAACAAACCCCTGAGCTAATCCGGCACAGGTCCGCAAGTTCCGCCGCAGACAGGCTGGGGTTAGCCTGAAAATGCCGCAGGATACGTCGATCCAGATCATCAAGCATGATTTTCTCACTTTCATTAAGTTTGGCGAATTATTCTTCGCCAATTTCCAAATTACTTAACCTCATACTACTCGCCAATAGCAAAATGCATGGGTAAAAGCACTGCAATCGAAACTGAAAGGACCGGCCAAATGCGCGTCTATTACGATCGCGATTGCGACATCAACCTGATCAAAGACAAAAAAGTAGCCATCTTGGGCTATGGTTCGCAGGGTCACGCCCACGCGCTGAACCTGCGGGACTCGGGTGCCAAGAACCTTGTTGTTGCCCTGCGCGAAGGCTCGGCATCGGCCAAGAAAGCCGAAGGTGAAGGTCTGCAGGTGATGGGTATCGCCGAAGCGGCTGCCTGGTGTGACGTCATCATGTTCACCATGCCCGACGAATTGCAGGCCGAGACCTATAAGAAATACGTCCACGACAACATCAAGCCCGGCGCCGCGATTGCGTTCGCTCACGGCCTGAACGTTCACTTCGGGCTCATTGAGCCGAAAGAAGGCGTCGACGTCATCATGATGGCCCCCAAAGGCCCCGGCCACACCGTGCGCGGCGAATATACCAAAGGCGGCGGTGTGCCCTGCCTGGTGGCTGTGCATAACGACGCAACCGGCAAAGCACTGGAAATCGGTCTGTCGTACTGCTCGGCCATTGGTGGCGGTCGTTCCGGCATCATCGAGACCAATTTCCGTGAAGAGTGTGAAACCGACCTGTTCGGCGAACAGGCTGTTCTGTGCGGCGGTCTGGTTGAACTGATCCGCTGCGGCTTTGAAACTCTGGTCGAAGCGGGCTACGCGCCCGAGATGGCCTATTTCGAGTGTCTGCACGAAGTGAAACTGATCGTTGACCTGATCTATGAAGGTGGCATCGCCAACATGGATTACTCGATCTCGAACACGGCAGAATACGGCCAGTACGTGACCGGCCCGCGTATCCTTAAGTATGACGAGACCAAAGCTCGTATGAAAGCGGTTCTGGACGACATCCAGCAGGGCAAATTCGTCCGTGACTTCATGTTGGAAAACGCTGTTGGCCAGCCTACCATCAAAGCGGCCCGTCGCGCCAATGACGAGCATCAGATTGAAGAAACCGGCGCAAAACTGCGCGCCATGATGCCCTGGATTTCTGCCGGCAAAATGGTCGACAAAGAAAAGAACTAAGCCTGGCTTAAGTCAGTGAAAAGGGCGGCACATGTGGCCGCCCTTTTTATGTATTCACTGAACGCAAAAAACACTCACCCAGCACGAAGTCCCAACCGGTGTCGTAGCCACCACGCTTGCCGAGGGCTTCTGCCGCCCATACTTCCCAGCCGGAATGGATCAGCGTCACTTTGGTTTGTCCTACTCCGTAATCTTCGAACGAGACTTCAACCCGAGTGGTGCGATCTTTGTCGGTACCCGGATGCCAACTGAGCACCAACTGCTGACTATCCTCAAAGACCAAAACCTCACCCCATTCGGCGCGCGTGCCATCATACATTGTCTCGTAGACAGCGCCGCCCACGTATGGCTCAATCACCACTGCCAACGCGGGCTTTCCGCGCAACGCTGACACGGCATGACCGTCCAGCGGCCACCATTTGGCAATCCGGTTCACGAAAACATCAAATGCACGCGCAGGAGTGGCGTTCACGATCACAGTTTTGACGATGGGATCCGTCACGTTTCCCTCCCCTGCTGATCCATCTCGGCTGCAAAGCTGTCCAAAACCTCTGTCCAATACCGCTCTAACCAGGCACGCAATTCCGCAAGCCCCTCGGGTCGCGCGGTATAAATCCGGCGCGTCCCCTCGGCCCGGCACACCACCAGCCCCGCGTCAGAAAGAACCCGAAGATGTTGTGAAACTGCTGGTCGGCTGACCGGCAAGTCGACAGCCAATTCTCCGACCGCACGGGGCCGCTCTGCCACGGCTTCAAACACCTGACGGCGGGTCGGATCACCCAAAGCGGAAAATACAGTTCCGTAAGCTATTACTTACCGTAAACGTTTACTTACTTTGCGTCAATTTCGCCGCGTGACACTGGCAAAAACGCGGGATAAGGGGGTGAAATGGTTCAACAACCCACAAAGCAAGATTGGAGCGGCATATTGCTGCTCGGCCTCATCTGGGGCGGAACGTTCATGGTCGTCGCCATGGCATTGGAAGGGTATGGACCAGTGACGGTCGCGACCGCGCGAACAACCTTAGGCGCGGTCACCCTGTTAGTTATGATGCGCTTCACGGGGCGAAGGTTTCCCAATCCAGACGCCAGGTTATGGGGCTCGATCATTGTGATAGGCGTCTTGTCCTCTGCCCTGCCCTTTATGTTACTCAGTTGGGGCCAGCAATTCGTGCCCTCAGCCTTTGCGGGGCTTTCAATGGCGGCAATCCCTTTGATGGTTTTACCCTTGGCGCATTTCTTTTCCGACGAGCCCCTGAATTTGCGTCGTTTGTTTGGTGTTTCGCTGGGGTTTTCCGGGGCTCTCGTTCTGATCGGCCCCGGCCTGGCACAATTGGGGCAAGGCGCGGAGCCATTGGCACAACTCGCCTGTATCGGGGCTGCGCTCTGCTATGCCTGCGCGGCGATCTTCACACGCCGCTGCCCGCCTATCGATCCCGTATCATTGGCAGCCCTGACACTGCTAGTAGGCGCGGTTATACTGCTGCCGATCATGCTAATGACCGAAGGCGTACCTGGTTGGCAAGGAGCCCGTCCCGGGCTTGCTCTGATCGCTTTGGGCTTGTTACCAACCGCTTTTGCTACTCTTCTGCGGATCACTATCGTTCGTAGCGCAGGATCGGTGTTCATGACTCTGGTGAACTATCAGGTACCGATCTGGTCAATGCTCTTCGGTGCCTGGATATTGTCAGAGGCTATTCCATTGCGATTTTATATCGCTCTGACGCTTATCCTTACGGGGATGGCCATCAGCCAATGGTTCAGCCTGCGAAGGACTCTGTTTGGGCGTTAGCCCGCAGCTGCTTCGACCTCAGCCACAATGCCATCTACGACCTGTGCCAGAAGAACGTCATCCTCACATTCAGCCATCACGCGGATCAGCGGCTCGGTGCCGGACTTCCGGATCAACAAACGGCCCTGCCCGATTAACTTTGCCTCGGCATCGGCGATAACGGCCCTGACGCTGGCAGTCTCGAGTGGCGCCTGCCCGGCATCGTAGCGCACATTTTTCAGCAGCTGCGGCACCGTTTCGAACTGACGCGAAAGCTCCGAAGCTTTGCGCCCAGTCAATACCATCTCGGCCAGAAAATGCAGACCGGCCATCAGACCGTCTCCGGTTGTGGCAAAGTCGCTCATCACGATATGGCCTGACTGCTCGCCGCCCAGATTGAACCCACCCTCGCGCATTCGTTCGACAACGTAACGGTCGCCTACAGCTGTGCGTTCCAACCGCAACCCCTGCCCGTCCAGATGGCGTTCAAGACCAAGATTGGACATAACAGTGGCCACCAGAGCGCCACCCTTCAGCTGCTCAGCTCGTGACCAAGCAGACGCCAGCAGGGCCATTAGCTGGTCGCCATCGGCAACGTGTCCCGTTTCGTCAATCACGACGACCCGGTCAGCGTCTCCGTCAAGGCAAATGCCAACATCCGCTCCATGAGCGACAACAGTCTCGGCCGCCACCCGCGGCTGGGTCGAGCCACAGCCCAGGTTGATATTCTTGCCGTCAGGTGCAATTCCAACGGGAATGACCTCCGCGCCCAATTCCCACAGGACCTCAGGCGCAGTCCGGTGCGCCGCCCCGTTGGCGCAGTCGATCACCACCTTCAGCCCGTCCAGCCGCAGATCGCGTGGCAGCGAAGATTTCACTCGCTCTCCATAACGGAACCGCGCATCATCCACACGGCGGGCACGGCCAATATTCTGCGCCTGCGCCGGCTTCACGCCTTGTTCGATCAATCGCTCAATCTCGATCTCAGCCTGATCAGACAGTTTGAACCCGTCGGGACCGAAGAATTTGATGCCGTTGTCCTCGGCCGGGTTGTGGCTGGCCGAGATCATCACACCCAGATCGGCCCGCATCGACCGCGTCATCAGCCCCACGGCTGGGGTTGGCACCGGACCCAGCAACAGCACGTTCATCCCCGTCGAGGTCAATCCCGCCGTCAGCGCGTTTTCCAGCATATAGCCCGAAAGGCGGGTATCCTTGCCGATCACTACACGGTGCGCGCTTGATGAGTCCCTGCGGAAATACCGCCCCACCGCCGCCCCAATGCGCAGGGCCATTTCGGCCGTCATCGGGTACGTATTGGCGGTTCCCCGCACTCCGTCAGTTCCGAACAGCTTGCGCATCAAATGAACTCCATGAACTCTTTCTGGGTCCGGATTACCGGACAGCGGCCCAGAGGCGCAAGGCCTGAGCTGTTTCGGCCACGTCATGAACGCGCAGAACTTGCACACCTTGCGACAATCCCGCCAATGCGACGGCTATTGATCCCGGCGCGCGGGCGTCTTTGCGCGGCTCTTTCCCAATCTGGCCAATGAACCCTTTGCGGGACACCCCCAACAAGACCGGGCAGCCCAGACCGTGAAACAGGCTGATATTGCGCAGCAGAGTCAGGTTGTGCTCATCGGTTTTGCCAAAGCCGATACCGGGATCGACGAAGATCAGCTCTCGTTTCAACCCCATCGCTTCCAGCTTTAACACCTGCGCGGCAAGGAAATCGTATACATCCAGCAGAACATCGTCGTACTGCGGATCATCCTGCATCGTGGCCGGGTCTCCCTGCATGTGCATGACGCAGACAGGCGCACCGATCTCAGCGCAATACGGCGCTAACGCCGGATCAAAGGTAAATCCGGACACGTCATTGATCAGGCCAGCACCAGCCTCATAGGCCGTTTTGGCGACTTTGACCTTACGCGTGTCGATTGAGATTAACGCGTCCGTTTCCGCCCGGATCATCTGGATCAACGGCAAGGTTCGTTCGATTTCTTCGTCTTCAGGAACAAAAGCCGCACCTGGCCGGGTCGACTCTCCGCCGATATCCAGAATGCTTGCCCCATGCGAAACCATGTCGATGGCCGCAGCATGCGCCGCGTCGATGGAGTTATGAACGCCGCCATCCGAGAAGCTGTCTGGCGTTGCGTTTAGAATTCCCATGATATGCGGGCTTGCCATGTCCAACCCGGCAACAACGCCGCGAGACCGGGTTAGGAGAGCAAGGCAATCGCGTGGAATATCACAAGTTTCAACGACGTCGCCTGGCGCGCCACGGATCAGACGTTCGGCATGAGTGAACCACAAATCCTGACCTGCCAAGCACATCGCGTTTTTAGGACGCGACGGGCCATGCTGGACCAGTGGTCGGTAATATTCCGTCACAATTGCGCCTGCGTCACCGGAATTGCGCGCAGTGGCGTTTTGGGTTCTTTTGGCAGGTCGCCACCGATGACCAACATTTCGCTGGCCTCAAAAGTGGCAGCAAACCAAGCCGCAAGGGCGACGGCGTCAGAAGGAGCCGCCGATGGCCCATCCACTGCATCCAACACGATCTTGGATGGGGCCCAGACGCAGATCTGGCCATTCTTCATGGCCCAGTCCAACTCGGTCCGGGTCGAAACGACGACGCAACGATGGTCCCGTGCGGCCAGAACCCAGGCGTTCTGTTCTATAGCTAACAAATCGATCCGGCGCTGCGTCATCGCATGCCCGGTCTGTGAAACAGCAAGCTCAGAGGCGCCAACGCACAGGATCAATGGACGCGCCCGGTTTTCCAGCTGATCAATCCAACCGGTTAGATTGCCCGAGGCAATCGCCTCATTCGACAAGAACACCAGGCGAGGATGCGGGCGTTCTTCTTCGGTGACATCGTGGTGCAAATCGTCTTTGCCGCGCACGATTTCCACACCCAAGGCGCCCGGACCACGATCCAACTTTTCTATGCGAACAAAAGCCCTTACCGCCTGAGGCTCAAGCAGAATTCGTTCAGCCACCCGGTCGGCAAGCGTTTCCAGAAGGTTCAGACGTTCCGCAGCCAGCTCGAAGGCAATCGCCTCGGTCACACGGTCGTAAGACAGGATGCGGTCCACATCATCGTCAATCGGGTCGGTCAGCGGGCGCACCTCGACCACGATATTAAAGCAAACTCGCTGGGTCGTGCCACGTTCAGCCTGAAAGGCGCCGATCTCAACTTCGACGATATGATCGCGCAAGGATATGCGGTCGAGCGGACCTCGCGATGCGGTCGCCTCGGATCGTTCGGAAGGATGCGCAAAGGCGAGGCGGATTTCTGAACTCATGAGCGTGCTTTCTCGGGCTCTGTGGAACTGCTCACCTAATTTAGGTGTTTCGGGGGCCTATAACACTCATGCAAACGCCATTCTACCCGCCGAATGCGTCCTTAAGTGACGCTGAACCAGCTCATCATACCAGATTCTGCATAGCAAAGCGTGTGACAATGCAGCAGCGCAAACGCTGCCGCTGATCTTGGGATTTGCCCTATTTCAAAAGTCTTCGCGGGCCTCCCGGCTCGCAAATTTGGCTGCACCGCGACCTGCGCCATTTAGCTTCCAGCGCGGCTGCGTCGGTCAATTGCTGGCCGTCCGATAGTTGTGCCGGTAGAAAATATGCACGCCAATCCGTGCCGTTTCCTTGTACACGCGGGACCAAGACGGGCGAACCGCATTGGTATGGTAGTGAGTGGCGCCAGCGGTCATTTCGTCGGCCCTGCCGTCGAGCGCGGCACGAGCGACTTTAGACACACGCTCGTATGCGCGCTTTTCATGAATAACTTCTTTTTGTCCGTCGCAGGTATAGGTGAACTGGCACTGGTATTTCTTACCGGTCCCCTGTTTGATTACACCACACAACGAATTAGGAAATCGGCTGCTGTCGACACGGTTCATGATCACTTCAGCAACGGCGAACTGTCCACGAACACTTTCACCGCGGGCCTCAAAATACAACGCCTCGGCAAGGCAGCGGAAATCGTCATCGCCCGTGGCCTTTGGTTGCTGGTCCAACCAGTCCTTTGTAAAGGACATTTTTTGCTCAGGCTGCTTGCGCGGCTTGAAGAGTTTCAAGTAGTCGCGAAAGCTTTGCCCCGGCAACTCATTGCGGGCAACCAACTCATCTTTTGTAACTTCTACGTCCTGCCTTTCGGCATAGGACAAATTCGGCAGCACGGTTGCTGCCATTACGGCAACAGCCACTATGTAGCGTTTCATCAGATAACCTCGCACAGGCACAAAACCGCGCCTAACCCTCCCCCGGCGGGCGCGACGAGGCTCATAACCCAGACGAGGCCAAACGTCCAGTTCTGAAAAAAATGCAAGTGGAATCTTGCCCGCGAGGCCAAAAACTTTTGGCCGCAGGTCCATCCCAAACCCACTAATCCTAGGGCTATTGGGCTAAGTCAACCCCCAAGTTTGGACGAAATCGCCAGTTGAGCGGCAGACAGCCGAGCGACCGGCACCCGGAACGGGGAGCAGGACACATAGTCAAAGCTCAGGTCCCTACAGATCGCTATTGATTCGGGGTTACCGCCGTGCTCACCGCAAACTGACAGGGTCACGTCAGGCCGTGATGCCCGCGCACGTTCGGCCCCCAGCCGTAGCAACTCACCCACGCCGTCCGCATCCAGTACATGAAACGGATCCTCGTTGAAGACACCCAGCCGCACATATGCAGACATGAACCGTCCTGCATCGTCTCGCGACAGGCCATAGGTCATCTGGGTCAAGTCGTTGGTTCCAAAGCTGAGAAAGGCGGTATGCGGTGCGATTTCTTCCGCACGCAGACAAGCACGTGGCGTTTCGGCCATCACGCCCAGGCGATAATCGAATTCCTGCCCCTGTTCCGACGCGACCTCGGCCGCGACTGCATCAATGCGTGCCTTGACCAGTTCGACTTCGCGCTTAGCCGAGACCAGAGGGATCATCACCTCGGGCACCACAGGCGCGCCGTCTTTGCTGGCCTCGAGAGTTGCTTCAAAAATGGCACGCGCCTGCATATCGTAGATTTCAGGCACGGTCACGCCCAGCCGGACACCGCGTAGACCCAGCATGGGGTTATATTCGCTCATTGCGGCGACCCGGCGTTCCACGTCCGAAACTGGCAGGTCCAGTGCCTCGGCCAGTTCGCGCTGGCCGGTGCGGGTCGTCGGCAGGAATTCGTGCAAAGGCGGGTCGAACAAACGGATGCAGACCGGTTGGCCTTCCATGATGCGGAACAACTGCACGAAATCCTGTCGTTGCATGGGCAACAACCGTTCCAGCACTGCAGCGCGTCCCGACGATGTCTGAGCAAAGATCATCTCGCGCATCACAGTCAGGCGACCGGGGTCAAAGAACATATGCTCTGTCCGGCAAAGCCCGATCCCTTGCGCCTGAAAATTTCGGGCTGTCTGCGCGTCCGCTGGTGTATCGGCATTGGCACGAATTTCAATGTCGCGTTCGGCATCCGCCCAGGCCATCAACGTCTGAAAGCAATCATCCAACGCCGCTTCGAGCATGGCCGGCTGTCCGGCCAGAACCTGCCCGGAACTGCCGTCGATAGTCAGTGTGTCACCGGTTCTGAACACGCGACCGTCAGGTGCGGTCAGCAACTTTTTCTTGTTCTGGAACCGCATTTCTGACGCACCGACAATGCAAGGAAGACCGAGGCCCCGCCCAATAACCGCGGCATGGCTGGTCATCCCGCCCTTTTCCGTCAGCACCGCGACCGCTGCATGCATCCCTCGCACGTCTTCCGGCGACGTCTCGCGGCGGACCAGAATGCAAGGTTCACCCCGCGCAGCACTAGCTTGCGCTTCGGCGGCCGTAAAAACGATCTTTCCAGTCGCGGCCCCCGGGCTGGCGGCAATACCGGAGGTCAAAACATCGCGCTCGGCATCCGGATGGACCTGACGGTGCAGCAGTTCATTCAGAGAATGCGGATCGATGCGCATCACCGCCTCTTGCGGCGGGATGATCCCGTCCTCGGCCAGCCTTACCGCGATCCGCATTGCCGCGCGCGAGCCACGCTGAACCCGAACGCCATCCAGAATGTGCACCTCGCCGTTCTGAACGACAAATTCGACCTGCATTTCCTCGCGCAGCTTTTCCCGCATCAGAGCTGCATGCGTTTTTAGATCGGCAAACGCTTCGGGCGCTACGTCCTCAAGCGACTGACCACGCAGGTCTTTCTCAAGGTACAGCGCTGACACACCCTCGCCCAGGGCGTCCCTGCCCTGGCTCTGGCTCAGATAACGACCAGTGATCTGGGGCATCCCCGTTGTTGTATCCACCAGCTGCAACACGCCCGAGCCGCACTCACCCTGACCGACACCTGGAATCATTTCCTGGATCACCAAGCCCAACCCGGCATCCGCAGGCGCACCTTTGGCTTGCCGTAACAGGCGCGCAGATGTCCCGTCCCATGCGCGCGCCATCGACCGCAGCACCGCAATCAGCTGCTCCCCCTGATCCTGAGGGAATACCTCGTCGGTTTCGTCTTCATAGGCGCGCAATGACAGGCTCAACCCTTCGCGGCCATCCGCTTCGATATCGTCGAAGACGTCCGGGTCCAGTCGCGCGACGTGCATCGCATAGCTCTGAACAAAACGCAGATACAGCGCGGCCGCCGCGTCTCGGCCCATTTCAGCAGACAGGTCCAGATAACTGGCATCGTTCATGCCAATGTTCAGAACAGCGCCCGGCCCGCCCCAATCCGGATCCTCGGAACTTGGGCGCACGCAGAGCAAAGATGCGGGATCGAACTGTTCCAGAATGGCCGCAAGATCGGGCACGTGCCCGTTCGCAATCGCCTGCACGGATTCAAAGGACAGCGCCACCGTACGTGGCACCGGCATATCCAGCCGGACCAGACGTTGCAGACATTTTGCCCGCCCGCCATGGGTGTTGGCGGCGACGGGTGCATCGGATGTGATCAGCGTGGTATGCGGGTTATTCTGCACTGCGGCACCTTTTTGTTTCACCGCAGCATAAGCGCCTGCGCCCTTCGCGCAAGGGCGTTCTGGGCGCGCATCGCCGCGCGCCCAGCAGGTTAGCCTTCGATCTTGGTCAGATCGGCAACGCTGGAGCAGACCTTCCGGATCTGGCTGAGCAGGTTCAGACGGTTGCGGCGCAAAATGTCATTGTCGGTGTTGACCTGCACGTCTTCAAAGAACGCATCCACCGGCCCGCGCAGCGCGGCCATGGCGGACATGGCTGCCGGGAAATCCTCGGATTTCAGCGCCGGGTCGATCTTGGACTGAGCTTGATCCAGAGCGGCAAACAGCGCTTTTTCGCTGTCCGTCTCGGCGAATTTCACATCCGCGCCATAGGAGTATTCGACGCCGTCCTTTTCCTCGGCCTGCGTCAGGATGTTGTTGGCGCGCTTGAAGCCCTGCACAAGGTTCTCACCATCCTCGGTCGCGATCACCGCATTCAGAGCGCGGGCGCGTTTGACCAGCAGGTTGAGGTCGTCATTCCCCTCCATCGCGATACAGGCGTCGATGATGTCGTGTCGGATGCCCTCGTCACGGAGGAAGACCTTGAGGCGGTCGTGGAAGAAGGACAGGAGGTCATTAGCAAAACGATCCAAAGAAGGTTTGTACTCGTCAACCATCTCTTGGCGCACAGCGTCGTCGGCTTCGCTCTCTCCCCACTCCGGCACATCAACGTGAATAAATTTCAACCCAGTTATTCGCGCCCAGCTAACCATGCACTTGTCACGCAATTCACTTATTATTTTGCTGTCGTATTCTTCAGCTTGCATCGCCTCAGAAAGTGCAAGCAGGTCTCCCTTAGCCTTCTGGGGGTCTTCACAGAAACCAAGCAACGCCGAATTCGCAACAAGATCATTCAGAATATCAGTTGAGTAGTGGCCTTCAAATACGCTGATGTCTTGAACGACTTCAAATTTATCAATGCCTGCTGCCAAAACAAGTTGGGTATAAGCCTCAGATACATCTCGTTTGAGTGACAGACGAAGGTTATTTCCCAAAATCAACCGGATAACCCCCAACGCCGCACGACGCAGGGCAAACGGGTCTTTCGATCCGGTCGGCTTCTCATCAATCGCCCAGAACCCGGTCAGCGTGTCCAGCTTGTCAGCCAGCGCTACGGTCACGGATAGTGGTGCGGTCGGCACGTCATCGGACGGGCCAAGCGGCGAGTAATGCTCTTGTGCGGCGGCGGCCACAGCAGCGTCTTCGCCTGCGGCTTCGATGTAATACCGCCCCATAAGCCCCTGAAGTTCCGGGAATTCATAAACCATCTCGGAACTCAGATCGGCCTTGGCCAGACGCGCGGCTTTCTCGGCCTGATCGGCATCGGCACCCGTCACCGGTGCCAGTTCGCGGGCCAGCGCGGCGATACGGTCGATCCGTTCAGCTTGGGTGCCCAGCTTGTTGTGGAAGGTCACATTCTCCAGCGCACGGGTCCATTGGGCGATATCCGATTTGGCAACGCGCAGGTCGTTCTCCCAGAAGAACTTGGCGTCGGCCAAACGCGCCGATAGAACCTTCTGGTTCCCCGCCAGAATGGTCGCGCCATTGTCGGTGGTTTCGCGGTTGGCGACGGTAATAAAGCGTTCGATCCGGCCTGTTTTCGGATTACGGACCGAGAAGAACTTCTGATGCTCTTTCATCGAGGTTTGCAGCACCTCGGGCGGCAGTTCGAGGAATTCGTCATCGATCTGCCCCATCAGCACGACAGGCCATTCGACCAGACCTGCGACCTCGGCCAGCAGGCCCTTGTCCTCAACCACTTCCAAACCAGAAGCAAAAGCCATGTTCTGGGCGTCGTTCCAAATGTGCTCAGCGCGTTCTTCGGGCGACAGCACCACAAAAGCGCGTTTCAATTTGGCAGCGTAATCCTCGAAAGAGGAAACAGAAAACCGGCCCGGCGCCATGAAACGGTGGCCTTCGGTCGTGTCGCCGGATTTGATCCCCTCGACCTCCAGCGGTACCACCTGCGCGCCGGTTTCGTCGGTCAGGATGCACAGGATCGAATGCAGCGGGCGCACCCAGCGCATGTTGCCGCTGCCCCAACGCATGGATTTGGGCCAGGGGAAATTGCGGATCGTCGCCTCAAGCACTTCGGCCACGATCTCGGCTGCGGGACGTCCCGCTTTCTCGATGGTGGCGAAATACACCGCGCCCTTGGGCGTATCACGCTCTTCCAGCTGATCGCGGGTCAGGCCAGCGCCGCGCAGGAACCCTTCGATCGCCTTGTCCGGCGCGCCCACTTTCGGCCCCTTGCGCTCCTCGCGGATGGTCGGGCTTTGGGCCAGCAACCCCTCGACCGCCAGCGTCAGACGTCGCGGCGTGGTCAGGGACGCGGCGTTGGCATAGGTCAGACCGGCCTCGACCAGGCCATCGGTGATCCGCTTTTTCAGGTCTTCACCGGCGCGGGTCTGCATGCGCGCGGGGATTTCCTCGGAAAACAGTTCGATCAGCAGGTCGGGCATAGTCGGTCCTTAGAAATTGACGATCGTCTGGATGACGATGGCATTGGCGATATCCACAAAGAATGCGGATACAAGGGGGAGCACGATAAAGGCAATAGGCGAAGGGCCATATCGCTTGGTCACGGCGGTCATATTGGCGATAGCGGTCGGCGTGGCACCCAGGGCAAAGCCGCCAAACCCGGCGGACAGAACGGCAGCGCGGTAATTGCGGCCCATCACCGGGAACAGAACCCAGATCACGAACGCCACCGCAAACAGGGTTTGGGCCCCCATGATGACGACGATGGCCAGACCAAGTTCGGCAATGGTCCAGAGCTGCAGGCTCATTAGCGACATGGCCAGAAACGCACCCAGCGAAAACTCCGAAATCAGCGCCAGTGAGGGCGTCCGCGACACCGGCCGCGCGTTGGGTGCCAGGGCTGTGCGCAGGTTGGCGATGACGATCCCCATGATCAGGCAGGGCACGAACAAGGGCAGTTTCAGCCCGGTGGCCACGATTGCCTCGTTCAGAAAAACGCCGAAGATGATCGCCAGGTGCAGATAGAGCAACACGCGCATGATGGTCAGGTGATCGATTTTGGTCTCGGCCTCGGTGGCATCATCCGGCAGCCCGACCGTGTGCTCTTCGTCCGGACGTTCCGGGGTCAGATTCTTGCCCTCGACCAGCAACCGGGCAATCGGCCCGCCCACCAGCGCAGCCAGCACAAGCCCGAGCGTCGCCACGGCCACGCCGAGTTCGGTCGCGCCTTCAAGCCCGGTGACCGCGCCGACCTCGGGGGCCCAGGCGATGGCAGTGCCGTGCCCTCCGATCAATGAGGCCGAACCGAAGAGAACCCCAGCCTGGGCCGGATACCCAAAGGCAACAGCACCGGCAGCACCGACGGCATTCTGCGCAACGATTGTCACCAATGTTAGAATGAGAAGCAGGAACAATGGCTTACCGCCGGAAATCAAATCCGCCAGCCGGGCGTTCAGACCAATCCCGGCAAAGAACACAACCAGCAGGAAATCCCGCGAGGCAAGGTCGAAAGTCAGCTCAAGCCCCGCCACAAGATACAGACACAGCAAGAAAAGAGACGCCATCAACCCGCCGGTGACCGGCTCGGGGATATTGAACTGCCGAAGCAGTGCGACCCGAGCGTTGATCTCGGCCCCAATCAGGTAGACCGCGATGCCAAGCGTGGCGGTCAGAAAACTGGGCACGTGAAGCGCTGCGTCGGTCATGACACCCTCAGCTTTCGGGCCGGGTCGGACATTCCTCGCCCACGACCGTCCCGTCATAGGCCTTTTCGCCGCAATTGTTCAGCGCGTGCCAGACATAGCCTTTGCCATCATTGGTTACGGCCACGATCCGATCGACCCCGTAATGAATGTTCTTTGTGCCTACGAAAGCGCGCGCCTGACCGGACTTCAGCGCATCCGCCAATGACACGGCATCGTAACAGTCAAACCAGTCGGGCGCGGTCAGGGGCTCAGGTTTTTCGACCGGAATATATGCATTTAGCAAGTCCGGTGTGAGATCGGTCTCAAAACAAGCCCGATACCGGATCGGAGAGCTGTCGGCATCAATCGCCTGAAAATCGGTATATGCGATTGGCGCTGACGCTTCTGCCCCTTTAGCCAGCAGAGCCACGTCTTGCCCGGGTTGTGGCTCGACCTCATAATAAAAGCCGTAAACTTGCAGATAGTACATGCCTGCGCCTGCCAAAACGGCAGAAACAACGAGAATGATTGCCAGCAGTTTACCTGTCATTGCTCACACGGCCTCTTTCAAGTTGGCGGAAAATCGGACAGGGTCCCATCTGATACAGGCGGAAACGAGGCCACCCACATGGAAACGACCCTTGCAGTCGGGTTTTTCGGCGCGCTGTTTGCGATCATGAATCCGATCACCAACTTGCCCGTGTTTCTGAGCGTCACTCAAGACCTGCCGGCTGTGGAACAACGCAAAATTGCGGTGAAAACAGCGGTGTATTGCCTGATCCTTGGGGGTGCGTTTGCGTCTGTTGGCAGCCCGGCCCTCGGCCTGTTCGGAATAAGTGTGAACCACCTGCGTGTCGCGGGTGGATTGGTGGTACTGATGATCGGCCTCAATATGTTGAACGGAAACGAAAGCAGCTCGCACCACGGGACTGACGGGGAAAAGAAATCCTACCCGGCGCCCGAAACGGTGGCATTTTACCCGCTGGCCTTTCCGATATTGGTCGGTCCGGGCACAATCACGACGCTTATCCTTTATGCGCACCACATCAAATCCCCACTCGAAGCCGTTGTTTACGCTGGCGTCTTCGCGGTCGTGGTCGCCTTGTTGCTGGCGACCTTCTGGAACGCTTCCTGGCTTGCCGAACGACTGTCGGACAACGCGCGCGTGATCATGAGCCGTTTCATGGGCATGATCCTGTCGGCCATCGCGATCGGCATGATCGCCGATGGGCTTAAAGCACTGCTTCCTGGATTGGCCTAAACGCCCCATCAGACCTCGAACCCGGCGGCCTCGGTCTGGACGAACGCGTCCGCACATTGCTTTGCCAGCGCCCGCACGCGACCGATATAAGCTTGCCGTTCGGTGACCGAGATAACGCCCCGCGCGTCCAGCAGATTGAAGATATGGCTGGCCTTAATGCACTGATCATAGGCGGGATGGGCCATGATGATACGTTTGCCGGTCTTGGGATCGTCGTGTTCCTGCGCCAGAATGGCGGCGCATTCGGCCTCGGCCTCTTCGAAATGGCGCAGCAGAACTTCGGTATTGGCCACGTCAAAGTTCCAGCGGGCGTATTCTTCTTCGGTTTGCTTGAAGATATCACCGTAGGTCAGCGGGCTGGGCGACTGAGGATCATTGAACGGCATATCCATTACGTGATCGATGCCCAATACATACATCGCCAGACGTTCAAGCCCATAAGTCAGCTCACCTGACACGGGGGCGCAATCATAACCGCCGACTTGCTGGAAATAGGTGAACTGGCTGACTTCCATACCGTCGCACCAGACCTCCCAGCCAAGACCCCAAGCACCCAGAGTGGGGCTTTCCCAGTCATCTTCGACAAACCTGATGTCATGCAGGTCCATGTCGATGCCGATGGCCTGAAGGGAACCCAGATACAGCTCTTGCAGGTCAGGCGGGCTGGGTTTTATCAGCACTTGGTACTGATAGTAGTGCTGCAACCGGTTAGGGTTTTCTCCATAGCGCCCGTCGGTTGGGCGGCGCGAGGGCTGTACGTAGGCTGCAGCCCACGCCTTGGACCCCAAGGCACGCAATGTAGTCGCCGGGTGGAACGTCCCTGCCCCAACCTCCATATCGTATGGCTGCAAAATCGCGCATCCCTTCGACGCCCAATAGGTCTGAAGCCTCAGGATAATCTCCTGAAATGAACGAGGTGCGTTGGACGGTTCGGTCATGACATTCCCTTTGGACGCATCGGCGCCCGGTTCCGGTAGGTTTTGCCCTTCCTATGCAAGGGGCCAATTGGCGTCAACGGGCCAATCATCCAAGGCTGTCACTGCGCAGCCACACCGGAAATTCCCCGTAATGCAGGCATGGCGTTTGGGCACCTAAATCGCGTAATCTGCACCAAGGAAAAAACGCTGCATAAAACGGGCAGAATATGACACGTACTTTCACGGCAATTCTTTTGTTTCTACTTTTTGGGTTGCGCGCTGCGACCGCCCAGCAGGACCAGGGCGTCTGGGTTCAGGTCGAGGCGCAGCCTTCGCTGCGCGAAGCTCAGGACCGCGCGCAGAACTATGCCCAATCCTTGCCTGATGTGAACGGGTTTCGCCTGACCAGCGGCTGGTATGCTATTGTTATCGGGCCCTATTTGCGATCGGACGCCGAACAGGTATTGCGGGTCTACCGGGCCGAGGGCCAAATTCCCTCTGACAGCTTCATTGCGTTCACCAGCGCGCTGGGACAGCAGTTCTGGCCTGTCGGCGCGAACATCCTGGACCGGGGTGTGGTCACGCCACCGGCGGAACCACAACCCGAACAACCTGTAACCAGCCTGTCGTTGCAGCCGGCGGAAGAAACCCGTTCACAGGCCCTTCAGGGTGAACGACTGCTGAGCGCCAAGGAACGCAGAGATTTGCAAACCGCGTTACAGGCCGCGGGGTTCTATAGTTCAACAATTGATGGAGCTTTTGGCGCAGGAACCCGACGCTCGATGTCGGATTGGCAGCGGTTCAACGGGTTCGAACCCACGGGAGTTCTGACCACCCTGCAACGCAAGACCCTGATGGATGACTATAATGCGCCGTTGATCAGTGCTGGCATGGAACGTCATGTGGATTCACAGGCCGGTATCACCATGGACATGCCCTTGGGCGTTATCTCATTCGACCGGTACGAGGCTCCTTTTGCCCACTTCAGTTCAACTTCGGAACTGGGCGCGCAGGCTCTGCTGATCAGTCAGGAAGGCAGCAGGGCCACGTTGCGCGCGCTGTATGAGGTGATGCAATCCCTTGAAATCGTTCCGCTGACCGGCCCGCGTGAGTTGCGCCGCGACGCATTCACCATCGAAGGCCGTGGCAACGGTATCGTCTCGTATACGCAGGTAGCGCTTAAAGATGACAAGATCAAAGGCTTCACTCTGGTCTGGCCCGAAGGGGACGACGCCCGCCGGGCGCGAGTTCTGGCTGCCATGCGCGCCAGCTTAGACACCTCGGACGCGGTTCTGGATGCCGGAGCCGGTGCCAATGCGGAACAAAGGATTGACCTTGTCTCCGGCCTTCAGGTTCGCAAGCCGCGCCTGTCACGTTCCGGTTTTTATGCAGACGCAAATGGCTCGGTCCTGACCGTTTCAGAAATCACGGACGGCTGTGCCCGCATTACGTTGGATGGAGATCAGGAAGCGCAGGTGGCCTGGTCTGACGCCGACCAGGGCATCGCCGTTCTGCGCCCCAACCAGACCCTCGCCCCAATCAGCGTGGCGGAATTCCAAGCAGAACAACCGCGTCTTCAGTCCGAAATTGCCGTGTCCGGTTATTCCTATGAGGGCGCGTTGGGCGCGCCAACATTGACCTATGGCAAGATCGCCGACATTCGCGGACTAAATGGCGAGACCGGTGTCAAACGTCTGGAACTGTCTGCTCAGCCGGGCGACGCCGGCGGACCGGTCTTCGACGAAAACGGCAATGTGGTTGGCATGCTTTTGCCGAACCCTTCAGAAGGGCGCACACTGCCGGCCAGTGTCAGCCTGGCGGCGAATGTGGACAGCTTGACCGAAGTCCTGGCCAAAGCCGGTGTTTCCGGCCAACCCGGTCAGGGAACGTCACAGATCTCACCCAATGAGTTGAATCGGCGGGCCAGCGGCATGACAGTTCTGGTTCACTGCTGGGATTAAAACCATCGGGCTCGAACAGGAAACGGCGTTGCGATCTCCGCAGCGCCGTTTTTCATTCTCTCCCGGCTTACAGAATGTCCGGCGTCACTCGGATCAAAGTGGGCACAGGTGCGTCCAAAGCCGTGCGGACAGTCGATTGCAGTTCTGTCAGATCCTTCGGAGCCGCCGACAGTGCGCCATACGCCTCTGCCAGCTTGCAGAAGTCGGGATTGCGCGCCACGACGGCATTAGGAGCGATCTGGCCGCGCACCATGCTGTCTTCGATCTCTTTCAGTTTACCATTGTCCCAGAGGATGATCGGCAAAGACAGTTTTAACTCAACCGCGGCCCCAAGTTCCTGCATTGTGTATTGAAAACCGTAATCACCGGCGACAACGACCGTGGGCTTGCCACGTCGGGCCACTGCCCCGCCAATACCGGCAGGCAAAGCATAACCCAATGTCCCAAAGCCCGTCGGGTGATGCCAATGATGGGGATAAGGCATGTCCCAGATTTCTTTTGCAACATAGGCAAACTGGGTCATATCCGAATAGATCATGGTGTCCGCAGGCATCGCGGCACGTAAGGCATCCGCAACCGGTACGATACCGGGCCTTTCTGCATCGACCTCGGCACGCCACCTGGCGCGCGCTTCGGCGATCTCCTGCGGGTTCCAGCCTGTTGCGGGTTTGACCCTGTCTGATGCCTCCCACAAGGCACGGGCAAAACTTTCGGCGTCCGCCTGCAGCTTTACGGCCGCGCGGTGACGGTCCGACAGTACTTCGGGGTCAAGATCGACACGTACGTGTTGGGCGGTGTGACCCAGATCACTGCGCCACAGATCGACCTCACCCAGTTCGGCGCCAACGGTGACGACCAGATCTGCTGATGAAATTACATCCACGCTGCTGGGCCTTGGCAACATTGAACCAAAGTCCAGGGCATAACCCGTTCCCACCATCCCTCGCCCAGCATAGGTGGTGAAACATGCCGCCCCCAGTTGCGTCAGTATCTGTCGCCACAGGTTCGAACGCGCACCACCGCCCAGAATGAACAGCGGACGTTTTGCAATGTTCAACAGCGACAGAACCGGCGCGACATCAGGTGGCAGCACCTGGTTGCGCTGCGCAGGCTGATTTGGGAAGGGCGCGGAATCGGCGTCTGCCTCAAGTTGAGCAATTGGGACCTGAATATGTTTGGGTCGCGGGCGAGACAGTTCGAATTCTTCAAAAGCCCGCTCAATGAGCCCATAGGCCGCGGGCGCGGTGTCAGCCTGAAGCGACCAGTCAGCGACCGTTCCTGCAGCCAGCCGCTGATCCTTCATCTGGTGCAGTTGGCCCCGTGTAGCCTGGGATTCATCCAGGCACGAGGACAGTACCAACATCGGAACCGAGTCGGAGTAAGCCTGTCCTATCGGAGTCATGACATTGCACAGGCCCGGTCCGGTGATCACATAAGCCACGCCCGGCTTGCCGGTTGCACGGGCATAACCGTCGGCCATGAATCCTGCGCCCTGCTCGTGGCGGGCAAGAATATGGGTGATCCCGGCCTCTTCAATTCCCCGATACATCTCCTGATTATGAACGCCGGGAATGCCAAATATCACATCTACTCCCCGATCCTTGAGCATGTGCGAAATTTGCGCGCCAAGGGGTCTTTTCATTAGCCTCTCCAGAATTGCACGGTAAAGATTGCGTAGACGGCCAGCAGTTCAAGCCGGCCGACCAACATTCCGATTGTAAGCAGCCATTTTGCTGTGTCGTTCAATCCGCCGAAGTTCCCGGCGGGGCCGATCTGATTCCCGAGGCCCGGCCCCACATTTGCCAGCGCAGTCGCAGCACCAGATACCGATGTGATAAAATCCAGCCCTGTAAAAGCCAACGCCCAGGACAGAACGCCCATGGACAGCACGAAAAACATGAAAAAGCTCATGACCGAGGTCAGAACGTCCCGACCAATTGGCCGACCATCATAGGTCGGCATGAACACACCATGCGGCGTTCTGATCCGATTTATCTGAGTTTTAATCGAAGCGAACAGCAACTGGTACCGAAAGACCTTGATTGAACAAGCGGTGGATCCAGCGCAGCCGCCAATCAGTCCGATCAGAAAGAACATCATGACCGGAAAACTGCCCCATCCCATGTAGTCGACGCTGGCATAGCCCGTTCCTGAAATGATCGATGTGATGTTGAAAAGCGATTCCCTCACGGCCTGCTCCCAGTGATGGGGGAACACAGAGGTCAGGAACACGGACATGACGACCACCAGAACGAGGATCGTCGCCAGAAACGCCCGAATTTGACTGTCTCGCCACAGAGACCCGGTGTGACCGTTAGCAAGTTGAACGTAGCGCACGAAAGGCAACGCCGCCAAAATCATAAAGACCGAGGCCGCGTACTCTGTCGCGCCGGAAAATCTAGAAAACGAGCTGTCGTAATTCGAAAACCCACCCGTTGCGATCGTGGTCATTGCGTGGACTGTCGCATCAAAGAAGCTCATGCCGAAGCCAGCGTACACAAGCGCGCACACTAAGGTCAGAAACACGTAGATCAGGGAAATCTGCCCAGCGATCTCCTGTGCGCGCGGCAGGATTTTCCCCATAGTCTCAAAACCTTCCGAGCGGAATATCTGCATTCCACCCACGCGCAGTTCGGGAAGAAACACCATCGCGACCACAATAATACCGATACCGCCCAGCCATTGCAGCAACCCGCGCCACAACAGCAGGCCGCGGGGCAGATTATCCAATCCCGATATTACGGTAGAACCCGTCGTTGTGAGGCCGGACATCGCCTCGAAATAAGCATCGACGAAGCGCAGCTCGGTCTCGCCGAACAGGAAAGGGATGGCGCCGAATATCGGCAGCGCCACCCAAACTCCGGTTGTCAGCAAGAAGGTTTGCCGAATGGTCAGACCTTCCCCTACGCCGTTTGCGCAGCTCATGGCGAGGACCGCGCCGGTCAGAATGGTGATGACGGCGCTTTCAAAAAAAACGGTCCATTCGCCCCGACCGTCGATCAGGTCCGCAACCATGGGCAGCAGCATGGTCGCCCCGAGAACGGCGACCAGCAGGCCTATCACATATCCGACCGGACGAAGATCCATCATGACGGGCAGCGTTGGCGCGCCTACCCGACCGTGTCAAGCAGATGATCCCCTGCTATTCGCCAGTTTTTTTCGTCGGTGTCGGCATCGCAGGTGGATTCGAGGGCGAACGCGTGCGTCTGGTCGGCGTTTTGGGCTGTTCCGCCACAGTCGTCGGGGTGGCCGCTTTTACCGCTGCTGGCTTGGCCTTAGATGGCGCGTTCGAGCGACGGACCGCTTGTGGCGCAGGTTTGGAAGACGGCATTGGATTGGCAACCGTCGCCTTAGATGCGGTAGGTTTGACAGCAGTTTCGGCCGCAACGGGGACCGGTTTAGCCGCAGCGGCGGGTTGCGTTTTTGCGGTAGTGGGCGCCTTCTTTGCCACAGGCTTTGCAGCTGCGGCTGGTTTGGCCTGTGCTACAGCTGGTTTGGCCTGTGCCGCAGCCGGTTTGGCCTGTGCCGCAGCCGGTTTGGCCTGTGCCGCAGCCGGTTTGGCCTGTGCCGCAGCTGGTTTTGACTGTGCCGCAGCCGGTTTTGACTGAGAAGCCGCTGTCAACTTGCGTTTGGTGGCGGCAGGTGCAGCCTTGGGCTTGGCGGCAGCGGGCGCAACTTTTTTCGAGGATTCCGCAGGCTTGGCACGCTTAAAGGCCGGAGGTTTGGGCTTGCCCGCGATCTTTCGTGCCGCTGGTTTCGCAGGGGCGGGTCGCGGCGTCGCGGATGCGGCGTGCAGTGCATTCATTGGCGCCATAGGAAGCTCCAACGCCGAGCGGGTTATGATCTGCATGATCCTCATCTGATTTGTCACTGCGTAGCCCGCCACACGGAAGGCTGCCGCCTGAACTTCAAATGGATAGGAAATCGGATTCATTACTTATTTCTCCTTTGAAAGCGAGGCAGTCGGACAAAGGGAAAAGAGGCTTATCCGCCCCGATCTTGAGGGCGGTTTCAGGGATTGGCTGTCCAAGGCGTCGCACGTCCCGGCTTCCTTTCTGGCTGCACCACCGCAATGGCAGGCAGCAGCTGCGCTCGGGCCGAGGTTAACGCAAAAATCCAAGCAATTGCAGCATTTCTCGCTGCATTGCGGCAATAAAGCGCCAATGACCAAAATTGCGGTGTTATTTCAGAAGGTTCCGTAGGGTCAATCAGCCAACATGGAACAGAGTCGTGAACAACCGCGGGTCCAGACTTGAGGTATCAAAGGTCGGGCCTTCGGTCAGAATCGATACCGCGTCATGGCTGTGCAGGCTTTCCTGATGGCTGGCAATTACCCTGAAATCCCCTACATGGTGATCACCCTGCAATTCGGCACAGAACAGGCGGGCGGCATCTTCGACAAAAATCGGATTGGCCGCGTTCAACTCGGCAAAGGCTTGTTCGTCCTCACGTTTGACCATGACTTGTGTTTCGGTCGGGACCGCACGACGGCACAGGGCGATCAGATCTTCGAACCACAGGCAATCCGCATTGCAATCCACCACGACAGAAATACGTGCAACCGAGCGTTGGGAATGCGGCGTCGCCAATTGCCCTCGCGTCGACCTCGCGTGTTCGCTCAGTTCCAGCGAACAGGGGCAAGTCGAAGAATAGACATAGTCCAGATGCATGATCTTCAGGCGTTCTCCGCCGCGCTCAACCAGCTCCAGAGCGATGTCGTAGTACTGATACCCCTCCAATCCGGACCGCAGGCTTTTAATCTTGTCTGGATAAGAAAAGCGCATCTGAATACGTGCATCAAAACTGTCGAGGTCCGTCTTATAGCCATCCAGCGCAGCCTCCATCACCTCGAAGCTGAAGGTGCGTTCCGCGTGTTTATAGAATGACCGCATGATCCGGGACATGTTGATGCCCTTTTTCTCGGCCTCCAGGCTGACAGACCCGGTAACAGAGGTCTCGAGCGTCAGATCGTCACCGTGCTTGCGATGAAACCGGATCGGCAGGCGAAAGTTCGAAATCCCGACATGTTGAATCTGCTGTCTGGCTCCCCGGATCAGGCTGGAAGGTCCGTTCTGCAGATCGGGCAATGTGGCCTTGTATGACTCGTCTGCCACAAACCCTTCCGGGTATTCTCGCGACAGAGAGGGATAGTTGACCGGCGTCAAACCAGGAACAAGACGTGCGATCGCCGGATCGAGCTGGCTGATTTCTGCCTCAGATACCGAAGACGCCCATTTGCGCAAAACACTCAACGCGACGGCGGCCTCATCGCGGTCAGGGGCGTCGTCCAAATCTCGGGAATGTAGGTTCATGCGCTGAGTATCCTTGAATTCGCCGCCGGATTATAGACGGTTTCGGACCATACACCAGTAAAGCCCTATACATCCACAGTATCAGTCCAGATCAGGTATTTCTGTGCGAAACCGTCTTTTTCGGTGCGAAAGCGTCGTGTGCGCTTGCAGCACGTTGGTCATATCCCTGGGCGGTCGGTCCACCCAGGGACAAGCTCACTTCTGCGACGCGTCCAGCGCCTTTTTGATGTCAGCGAGCAAATCGCCCGCATCCTCAAGGCCAACAGAAAAGCGGATCAGTCCCGGCGTTATACCCAACTCATCTTTCTGCTCATCACTCAGACGTTGATGCGTTGTGGTTGCGGGATGGGTTGCGATCGACTTGGCGTCACCCAAATTGTTCGAGATCACTGGGATCGTCAGCGCATTCAGGAAGGCAAAGGCCGCGTCTTTACCGCCCTTGATGTCCAGCGACAAGACAGTCCCACCCTTGCCGCCCAACTGGGTCTGAACCAGAGCGTTTTGCGCGTGGGTTTTCAAACCAGGGAAAAGTGTGCGTACCAGCGCCGGGTGCCCCTCGAGCGCTTCGGCCAAAGTCTGGGCTGTCTCGGCCTGTGCATTGACCCGCAGCGCGATGGTTTCCAGCCCTTTAAGCATGATCCACGCGTTGAAGGGGCTCAGCGCGCCGCCAGTGTGCTTAAGGTACGGCTCAACAGTTCCTCGGATAAAATCTTTGGTGCCGATGATCACACCACCAAGGGCACGACCCTGTCCGTCAATATGCTTGGTGGCCGAATAGACGACAACGTCCGCCCCTTGCTCGATTGCACGCGAAAAAACCGGCGTCGAGAATACATTGTCCACAACCACGACCGCGCCTGCAACATGTGCCAGCTCGGCCACGGCGGCGATGTCGATCACCTCCAACGTTGGGTTGGACATGGATTCAAAGAACACCGCCTTGGTGTCCGGGCGTATCGCGGCCTTCCACTGATCCAGATCGGTGCCATCTACAAATGTGACTTCGACGCCGTAGCGGGTCAGAATGTTCTCCAGAATATACAGGCACGACCCGAACAACGCCTTGGCCGAAACAACGTGATCCCCTGCCTTCAGCATCGACACAAGCGCACCGTTCACGGCCGCCATGCCGGATGCGGTGGCAAAGGCGTCTTCGCCTCCCTCCAATACCGCAATGCGCTGTTCGAACATCGAAACGGTTGGATTGCCGTAACGGGCATAGATGAATTCGTCAGGTCCGCACTCCAGAAAACGGGCCTCGGCCTGTTCGGCAGTGTCATACACGAAGCCCTGCGTCAGATAGATCGCCTCGCTGACCTCATTGTACTGGCTGCGACGGATGCCGCCGTGGACGGCTTGGGTGCGTTTGTTCCAGCTTTCGCTCATGTCATTCCTCTCGGCCCTTGCCCGGCAAAGGCATCAAAAAAACCCCAGACGCGGTCAAGCGAAAGGGGCCTTTCATCCTGACCTTTTAGCGTGTTGTTTAGCGTGGCCCGCAATCCGGTAACAAATCGCCACGTAGCTTCTGCGACGCAAATACGCCGCGCGTCCTTGCCCGTCAAGCCCGGTTGCCCTGTGTCACGCTTTCGTAACCGCCTCTTGCCGATTGCGCAGAATACCGCATGATCTGTTCAACTTGAGGAGGCACCATGATCGATCTGTATTTCTGGCCCACGCCGAATGGCTGGAAGGCATCCATCGCTTTGGAAGAGATGGAGCTGCCCTACACCACGCATCTGATCAATATCGGCAAGGGCGAACAGTTTGACCCCGAGTTTCTGAAGATCGCGCCCAATAATCGGATGCCTGCCATCGTTGATCCCGACGGGCCAGATGGGGCGCCGATCTCCGTTTTCGAAAGCGGTGCAATCCTGATGTATCTGGCCCGCAAGACTGGTCGGTATTATGGTAAATCCGAACGCGACCGGATCGCAGTCGAGGAATGGCTGATGTGGCAGATGGGCGGCGTCGGTCCGATGGCCGGTCAGGCACACCACTTTCTTAAATACGCGCCGCAATTGGACCCGCCGCAAGACCTTCCCTATGCCAAAGACCGCTACCGCACCGAGGTCGGGCGCCTTTATGGCGTGTTGGATCGTCGGTTGGCTGAAAACGAGTACGTCGCAGGCGATTTCTACTCTATCGCCGATATGTCGATCTGGGGTTGGGCCAGTCTATGGGAAGGTCAGCAGCAGGTACTGGAGGACAAGCCTCATTTCGCCCGCTGGCTGGACACCGTAAGTGCCCGTCCCGGCGTGCAAGCGGGTCGCGCGCTGCATGCAGAGCTACGCGGAGATCACAGGGACAAGCAGGCGCAAGGAATTCTGTTCAAGCGGTGAATAAGCGGCCGCATTGCAACGGCCTGGAAATGCCAACTTTTGCACGCTCTAAGGAAACGTCGATACAGGGATACCTACAACGGTCAATGCTGGAGAATTTCCTTTAAATCCAAACCAATGCTATTTGAGTGTCTATGCAGCATCAGACGTGAAACCGATTTTGAGGGCACGGTGTGCAGAAGGACCTAACATGACCGTTTCGATTCAGCCTGCGTTGCAATCTGCGTCACCGGCGGAATTGGCTGATCTTCTTTGGAGCACAGACCCAAAGCTAAACGGCTACATGTTTGAAAACATGGGTGTATTGCACAAGATCATTGAATGCGAGTGGCCTGCTGATCAGGGGCTGTATTCGCATAAGCAGGCATTTGTGGCTTTGAACCATGGCAATATCGTCGGGCTTCTTATTGGGCACACTGAAAACGAATATGCGGCGAATTTCGACTTTTCAGTCGTCCACCAAGCAAAGTCGCTGGGGGACGAAGAGGCGGAACATTTGACATCTGCATTGTATTGGATGGATCGCTTGTTCCCTGTGCCGCGGCATGGGTCCTATTATATTCTGGAATTTGCTGTGAAGCCTGAAATGCAAGGTGCGGGCGTTGCCAACCAGTTATTAAGGGCTGCCGAGGCGCAGGCTTTTGCGCGTGGGTGTTCTCAGGTCTGTCTTGATGTGTCTGCCGACAATCAAGCCGTAGGTTTCTATCGCCATGTTGGATTTCAGGTCGAGGTTGAAACACGTGTACCAAGCCTGGACGATGCGCATGGAATTGGGCTTCACCTGCATATGGTCCGCGATCTTGCGCAATCCATATGAAACCAGCGTGAGAAGTGAACGCGTAAGCTATGCGTCCCTACCTCCGAACCACCAAATCCAGCATTTCCATGCGTTTCTTGATTTCTTCCGAGGTGATATAGGTAACGAAAGCAAATATTTACGTAGCTGTTGGACAAGCAACACACTCGACTCACAGTTTTGAACAGGTTCCCAACTTCCCTTGAGCGCGGCACCAGTTGCATTGTCACCTACAGCGAAACAGACTTCGGCTGCCTTGATGAATTGTTTCGGGTAACATTTTGGATTATAGCGTTAATTTTCTTTATCGCTCAATTTTGGCGATCACTGGCAATGGCGTGTATAGTTTGATTGGGGAGTATAGTTGCGTGTGGCGCTCGAAATCGGAAACTGTCTGATGCATCAATATTCCATCCGAAATCGAAGCAAACATTGTGAGTTTACCTAGGTCGGGCAGAGTAGGATTGAACCAGTCATGATACGAGACAAATCGATTTGATGCGGATATTAACCGCGATATTGATGCTGTGCGCGGGTGGTATGGCGAGTGCCGCGCCGGATTGTGCTGAAAGACCATACATTCAACCTTCCGATCTCATTGCATACGAGCCGGTCGGCGACGGTGACGTGCACACCGTAAACGCGTCCGCGACAGCCGCGGCTGCACCAGGGCCGGAGGTGGTGGTTTCTCTGAGGCCAGAGTTGCGGCCCTGCAAGTTTCGTCTGATCGCACTCGGACGTGAGAAATTGCAAAAACGAGGCGCGGTGTGCGGCGATTGGACAATTCTGGGTGAGAAGCGCAAGTCTTTTTCAGGAAAATACCGTGGATGTGGAATCACCAACCCAATTCGGGTTCATATGGTGTCTGACATCTTGCTCAGTCAGTTAGCGCTTATGGATTGCGAGACGGCTATTACGCTCAAAACATGGATTGAAGGCACGGCCAAACCAGCTTTTGCTGACCATGGGGGGGGCTTAAAGGGATTGCGTCTTGCTGGCCACTATTCTTGCCGGACGCAGAACAATCAGCCTCGCGCGCGTCTTTCTGAGCATGCCAGAGGTCGAGCAATCGATATTTCTGCGTTTGTGTTAATGGATGGCACTGTGATTACTGTTGGCGACGGGTGGAACGCTGAAAATTCGAGCGACGTTATGCGTAAGCTGCACAGCGGCGCCTGCGGTTTGTTCGGCACGGTGCTTGGTCCCGACGCGGATCGGTTTCACAAGGGGCATTTCCATTTTGATACGGCTCGTCATCGCAGCGGAGCACTTTGTCGCTAGCGCGCGTGGGATTGCTGGGGGCCTTTCCTACCCCTCGCCCTGCACCAGCACATCCAACATGCCTGAGATATCCTCGATTTCTTCCGCGATCACATGGGTCACCGAATGCGCACGCTGCATCCGGCCCGTCACCCGCAAAAGCCGCCCCGAGATCACCGCACGGCGGAAGCGTTCGTAGATCTTGCGCCAGACCACCACGTTCACGATGCCGGTCTCATCCTCAAGCGTGACAAAGATCACCCCCTTCGCCGTCCCCGGCCTCTGCCGCAGGATCACCAGCCCCGCCACCGCCACAAGCGCGCCCTCGGGCGGGGCGTCCAACTGACAGGCGGGTAGACAAGCGGGAGGGCGGGGCCAGTTCCGGTCCGGAGTTGCAGGGCGAGCGAGAGTCACAAGCATAAGAACAAAAATAGAACAAACGGCAAGGAAGTCCAGTCGAAACCACCCTGCGAAAACTGCCCTTATGCGGCCAGGTCGCGCGCCGACAGAAATTCACTCGGCGCGCGGAAACTCACTTGGCGTCGTGCGCATTGAACTTGGCCAGACCTTCCCGCAACGCAATCTTGGCCTTGGCAAGGTCATCACCATCCAGTGCGTCCAGCGCCCTGATCACGTCACTGCGCAATCGCAGCGCTTTCGGGCCCGGGGCTCCAACCGGATGCAACTCATCATCATTTGCAGCGGTCAATGCGCCATGGCTGATGCCATCAATGACATCGACAATCTTTGCCTGGCTTTCGCCGAACCACGCGGCAATATCATGTTCTTCATCACCGCGATCATTCATTCCAACAACAATTTTCGCGTCCTGTACCGTAAGTGCCATAAATTTCCTCCACATCTTGGTCAGCGTAACAGGGCATGATCAGCACAAATCCAACCACCCGACAACCGCCAGATATCATTCCCGTTTCAATCATAGAGAATACGTCACAATCGAATTGCACTTCACGCCAATCAGCAAGGTTCGCGAGCGGGCAATGAACCGCCCGAACCGAAACAAAAGGAAAACGCAGCCGCGCATTGAACAAACACGTTACGTCTGGCTGCAAATGAGGCTGGAAAGACCCGGAATGCTTGACTAAAGAAGATGCGGAACATCGCAAAAGGAAGACGCACGCAATGGCAAAGATCACCTATGTCGAGCATGGCGGTACCGAGCATACAGTCGAGGTCGCCAACGGACTGACCGTCATGGAAGGGGCACGTGACAATAATATCCCCGGCATCGAGGCCGATTGCGGCGGTGCCTGTGCCTGTTCGACCTGCCATGTCTATCTTCACCCCGACTGGGTTGAGAAGGTTCCGGCCAAGGATGACATGGAAGAAGACATGTTGGACTTTGCCTTTGAACCTGACCCTGCCCGCTCGCGCCTGACCTGCCAGATCAAGGTCACCGACGCGCTGGATGGTCTGGTCGTGCAGATGCCCGAAAAGCAAATCTAATGCATTCCAAGGCGCCGCGCCTGCCCGCTTGCTTGTGGCAATGCCGGGCACGCGGCGCTCTGCTGCTGTCGTGTATGTGGCTCGCGGGGACGAACCCCGCAGCTGTCGCCGATACAATCACCAGTGCTCGCTACTTTGAACCTACCACGCGCTATGCACATGGCGTTCTGGGCGACAATGTCGAATACGGAGCCCTTCAGCTCTCGGTCAAAAACGCATCAGCGACAGCCGAACTGCTCACAAACTCAGTCCTGAAGCGCTCCATAGTGACAATTCGTTTGCCACTGGACCGGGTATTCGAAGATCTCGCCCCACGACTGGTGGACATTGATCAAGACGGCACGTTCGAAGCTGTCGTTGTCGAGTCTCATAACCAAACGGGCGCTCAGTTGGCGATATACAACGCCCGCGGAGACAAGATCGCCTCGACACCACATATCGGCACCCGTTTCCGCTGGCTCTCTCCGATCGGTGCGGCAGATCTGGATGACGACGGGCACATCGAAATTGCCTATATCGATCGCCCGCATCTGGCCAAGACCTTGCGCATCTGGCGGTTCGCGGACGGCAACCTGACAGAGATCGCCACCCTACCTGGCCTGACCAACCACCGGATCGGCGAAGATTTCATCAGCGGCGGTGTGCGGGATTGTGGCGCAGGCCCGGAACTTATCGTCGCCAGTGCTGACTGGCGCAACGTTGTCAGTGTGAAATTCAATGGGGACTGGGTGCAGAACGCGCTAGGCCGCTTCACACCCGACGCGATTGACCAAGCAATGGCCTGCACATCCTAAACAACCGCAGCCCGCATCAGCGGGCTGCCCGGACAAAGGCCTTTGGCGTCACATCTTTGATGCAGCGTCAAGACGCGGGAGCCCTGCGATCAGAGAGCTCTCCAGCCGATGTCGCGACGATAGAAGCCGTCTGGCCAATCGACGCCTTCCACCATCGCGTAAGCCCGATCCCGGGCTTCGTGCAGCGTGTCACCCCGTGCGGTCACGTTCAGAACACGACCGCCAGACGCCTGAATTTTCCCGTCAGCCGATTTTGTTCCCGCATGAAAAACCATATTCATGCTATCCTCAGCCAAAGCATCCAACCCATTGATCACAGTACCCTTATCATACGGTCCCGGATACCCGTTGGCGGCCATTACCACCGTAATCGCGTGGTCATCAGCCCAGTTTACCTGTGCCTCACCCAGCCGCCCTTCTGCAGCTGCGTGCATCAAGTCCATCACCTGAGCCCCCAGACGCATCATCAGCACCTGGCATTCCGGGTCGCCGAACCGGACGTTGTATTCCACCAGTCGAGGCTGCCCGTCCTTGATCATCAAACCCGCGTACAAAACTCCCTGAAACGGCGTACCTCGACGTTTCATCTCGGCCATGGTCGGACGCACGATCTCATTCATCGCCAGAGTTTCGACTTCCGTGCTCAGTACCGGGGCCGGCGAATAGGCGCCCATGCCGCCGGTGTTCAAACCTGTATCACCTTCGCCCACACGCTTGTGGTCCTGTGCTGTGCCGATGGACAGAATATCCTCTCCGTCGCAAAGCACGAATAGCGACGCCTCTTCTCCTTCCATGAATTCTTCGATGACTACTTCCGCCCCGGCGCCGCCAAACGCACCGCCGAACATGTCGTCAATGGCATCCAGCGCGGTCTGTTCGTCCATGGCAACGATCACACCTTTACCTGCCGCCAAACCATCGGCTTTGACCACAATCGGAGCGCCCTGTTCCTGGATATAGGCTTTGGCTGGCTTGGCCTCAGAAAACCGCGCATAGGCCGCGGTTGGTGCGCCCGCAGCATCACAGATTTCCTTGGTGAAGCTTTTTGATGCTTCCAGCCGAGCAGCCTCGGCCGAAGGACCAAAGACCAAAACGCCAGCTTCACGCAAACGATCAGCTACACCCGCTGCCAAGGGTGCTTCGGGGCCGACGATTACAAAATCAATCGCATTTTCTTCAGCAAAGCTTACAACCGCCCCGCCGTTTTCGATATCCAGCGCCGCGCAATCGGCAATCTGCGCGATCCCGGCATTACCCGGCGCCACAATCAGACGGTCGCATTTGGGGTTTTGCATAACCGCCCAGGCCAGGCTGTGTTCGCGCCCACCGCTGCCGAGAATGAGGATATTCATGAATGCTCTCCGATCTGCTTGGCCTTGCTTGCGGGGCGTTCTAAGCTGGGCAGGCATTTGACACAAGGCGCTGAAATGTCCGACCTGCTTGACGACCCTGTTCCGGGTCAAAATACCCCCGAATACACAGTCTCCGAGATCTCTGGCGAGGTAAAACGCACGCTCGAAGGCTCGTTCGGGCGAATCCGCGTGCGCGGCGAAGTCGGGCGTGTATTCAAGGCGCGATCGGGCCATTTGTATTACGATGTCAAAGATGACCGGAATGTGTTGGCCTGCACCACGTGGAAGGGTCAGGTTTCCGGGCTGTCTGTTGTCCCCGAAGAAGGGCTAGAGGTGGTTGTCACCGGTCGCCTCACCGCCTTTGGCGCGCAGTCAAAATACAATATGAACGTCGATGAGGTCGCCGTTGCTGGCCAAGGCGCGCTGATGGCGCTGCTGGAAAAGCGCAAGAAACAGCTTGAGGCCGAAGGGCTGTTTGCACCCGAGCGCAAGAAACCCCTGCCCTATCTTCCCCAGATCATCGGAGTTGTGACCTCTCCATCCGGCGCTGTGATCCGGGACATCCTGCACCGTCTTCGCGACCGCTTTCCGCGCAAGGTGCTGATCTGGCCTGTCGCTGTGCAAGGCTCGAACTGCGCCCCCGAAGTTGCTCGCGCCATCGAAGGCTTCAACCAACTGAGCCCAGGCGGCGCGCTACCGCGTCCCGACCTGATCATCGTCGCCCGCGGCGGGGGGTCGATCGAGGACCTTTGGGGCTTCAACGAAGAAATTGTCGCCCGCGCTGTAGCCGCTTCAGAAATCCCTCTGATTTCGGCGGTCGGGCACGAGACCGACACCACCCTGATCGACTTTGTGTCAGATCGACGCGCGCCCACGCCCACCGCGGCAGCAGAACTGGCTGTTCCTGTGCGGATGGAGCTGCTGGCCTGGACAGGTGAACAGGGCGCCCGCCTGTCACGCTCTGCAGCTGACGCGGTCCAACGGCGCAGCCAGCGCCTGCGCGACCTGTCCCGCGCTCTGCCGCGCGCCGGAACTTTGCTGGACACACCGCGTCAACGATTGGATCAGGCGTCTGAACGCCTGCCCAACGCCCTGTTCCGGGGCGTTCAGACCCGCCGTCTGAATTTGCTGGATACTTCGGCGCATCTGCGTCCTTCGACACTGCGCGGGCTAGTGGAAACCCGCCGTGATCGGTGGCGTAACTTGTCCTCACGCCTGTCACTCCGTCCAATTCAGCGCGAAATGACAACCAGGCGCGATATGCTGAACCAACTGACGGACCGCATGAACACTGCCCAGGCCACACGCCTGGACCGCCTGCGCCAACAATTGGAGGCAACGGATCGCCTGCGCGAAACGCTCAGCTACAAGGCGACGCTGGAACGCGGCTATGCTGTCGTGCGCGCCGAAGGAGAAGTCGTCACGACGAAAGCGCAAGCATCAGAGCATCCGGTTCTTGAGATCGAATTCTCCGATGGCCGGCTCCAAACAGGTGCACCAACCAAACCTTCCGTGAAAAAAGCCAAAGCGAATACTCCGGATCAGGGATCGTTGTTCTGAGCCATGCTGACGATCTGGGGTCGCAAAACATCATCCAACGTGCAGGCCCTGATGTGGTGTGTTGGTGAGCTTGGTCTGGAGTATCAGCGGCATGATGTAGGGTACCGCTTCGGTGGGCTCGATACCGAAGAGTTCCGGAACCTTAATCCGAACCGAACCATCCCGGTATTGCAGGATGGTGAAAACCCACCACTGTGGGAAACCGGACCAATCTTGCGTTTTCTCGCGGACAAATATGGCAGCGACGCGTTTTGGCCCAAGGACCCTGTACGGCGGGCCGAAATCGACAAATGGGCCGAATGGGCAAAAATCAACGTTGCTATGGCCTTTACGGTTCCGGTCTTTTGGCAGGTTGTTAGAACGGCATCATCAAAGCAGGACGCCGACGCCGTAAAGCAGGCCGTCGCGGCCCTTGAAGGCAAACTGAAAATCGCCGGCGAGCGACTGGCGGAAAGCACATACCTAGCCGGGCCGGACCTGACTCTGGCGGATATTCAACTTGGCCATATCCTGTTTCGCTACTACGATATTGATATTCAACGCGCGCGCCTTCAATCCCTGCGCCGGTACTACGACACATTGACCGAACGGCCTGCGTTTCAGGAACACGTCATGATTAGCTATCGCGATCTTCAGGTGACCTGATCAAACCTCAGACGCCAACTTCTGGGCCAAGGCATACCATTTCTTCCTCGACGTCCTCGGCTTCATATAGCTCCGTGGCTGCCGGATCACCCTCGAACTGAGCAATCAGCCCGCCGCTCGACCGCGTGAAGACCCAGCATTGGGGGTCCAGCCGGTCTTCGTACAGAAAACAAATCTGGTCTTCGCGTTCGTACCACACGCCTTTCTTGCAGTCGCCGTCCAGAAACGACCAGATTACGCGACGATTAGGCAGGTACTGTTCGACCCCATAGATCTGGCCACCATAACCATAAAAAAGTGTCTTACCGTTGGTATAGCTGTCGAATTCGGCACCGGACATTGGCGATTGCGCACCAGCAGCTGGCGCCGAGACAAGAGCAAGAATCAGCAGGCGTTTGAACATGACCATATTCTGTCAGATGCCGCGCCACGGCACCATTCAACCTTTTCCTGACCCGACGGCTAACTCTACGTCACAGCTTGAGTCTGCATCTCACACCGGGTGACAGTGTGAGGCAGCGCACCGAAGCCCGAAGGTTAGATGGAATGACACAGGTACTCTTTTTCGCAGCTTTCTTTTGCGCCCTAGCCTACCTGCCACTAACGGTACGCCCGGCCAGTTCGTTGCGCACCATCGCGAAAACCGTTTCGGTAGCGCTGCTGGCGGTACTGGCTCTGATGCAAGCCGCACCGTGGCTGTTGATATTGGCATTGGCGTTGTGCGCTGTCGGGGATGCACTTTTGTCACGTGAAACCGATGCGACCTTTATGGCTGGAATCGGTGCCTTTGCCGCCGGGCATCTTGCCTATATCGCACTGTTTCTGACCTTTCCCGCCAGCGACGCCACTCTGATCTTAGACAACCCGGGCATCGCCTGGTCTCTCATCCTGCTGGGCATCGTCATGGCTACTCTGCTCGCACCTCGCGCCGGTGAGCTAAAGGGGCCGGTTCTGGCCTATATTCCGATCATCCTCGGCATGGGTGTAACAGTTCTGGCAGTGCCCGAGGCTGGTGCATTACGCTGGGCGCTTCCTGCGGCAATTGCCTTCATCGCATCGGATCTGATTCTGGCGACCGAAAAATTCCTGTTACCCGCTGACCACCCTGCCCTGAAGCTCACGCCTTATCTGGTCTGGCCGCTATACTGGGGTGCGCAGGCCGGATTCCTGTTTGCCTTTTCGTGACCCTTTGCAACTGCCGCAATTCCGCATTAGGTGAAGGGAACACCTGCGGAGACCAAAAATGGCGTTTTTTTCCAAGCTGAAGGACAAGCTGTTCAAATCCTCATCGCGCCTCGAGCAAGGGCTTGAGGCGATTGTTGAGGATGGCGGCGAAGAAACCCCGGCACCCGACCCGGTGATCCCCGATCCCGAGCCCGAGCCGCAGCCGGTTCCCGAAGTTCCCACCCCGGAACCGGTCCCGCAACCGCTTGAACCTCCTGCGCCAATCCCGGCTGACCCCACACCGGCCCCGACACCTCCGGAAGTTCCCGAGAGCAAGGGCCTGCTGGGCCGCCTGTTCAACCGCGGCGACGACAAGGCAGTGGTTCGCCGCACGCTGGATGACGACATGCTGGAACAGCTCGAAGAGCTGCTGATTGCCTCGGATATGGGCGTTGACACTGCTCTGCGCGTCACCGCCAATATGGCCGAGGGGCGTTATGGCCGCAAACTCTCGGCCCGGGAAATAAAGCAGCTTCTGGCACAGGAAGTGGCCCGTGTGATGGAGCCCGTCGCCAAACCTCTGCCCATTTACCCCAAGCGCCCGCAGGTGGTTCTGGTTGTCGGTGTCAACGGCTCCGGTAAAACCACGACCATCGGTAAGCTGGCCAGCCAGTTCAAGGCGACAGGCAAAAAGGTCGTCATTGCCGCTGGCGACACTTTCCGCGCCGCAGCAGTAGAACAGCTGCAAGTCTGGGGCGACCGCGCCGGTGTGCCGGTACTGACCGCGCCCGAAGGATCGGACCCGGCTTCGCTGGCCTACGACGCGTTGACCAAGGCGCAGGAAGAGGGCGCTGATCTGCTGATGATCGACACTGCCGGCCGCTTGCAGAACCGTACCGACCTGATGGAAGAGCTGGCAAAAATCGTTCGCGTTATCCGCAAGGTCGACGACACTGCGCCCCACAACACCCTGCTGGTGCTGGACGCCACAACTGGCCAAAATGCGCTTAGCCAAGTGGAAACCTTCCGCAATCTGGCCGATGTCTCAGGCCTCGTGATGACCAAGCTCGACGGTACGGCAAAAGGTGGCGTTCTGGTGGCACTCGCAGACAAGTTCGGACTGCCGATCCACGCAATCGGCGTAGGTGAACAGATTGACGATCTCGCCCCTTTCGACCCAGAAGATTTCGCTGCTGCTTTGACCGGTTTGGACGCAGCCTGATCTGACCTTCATCCGGTTCGGAGTATCCATCAGGGATGAAAGCCAGATAGCCCCCACCATATCAATCCAGCAAAAGGCCAATTTTTGAGCGACTGGCTGATCTCCCTTGAAGGCACAGAAGCCGGCCACAGGCTGGCCCTTGGCCTGGCACTGATGGCAGCTTTCCTGCACGCGGTCTTCGGTGCACTGCAAAAGGGGCGCCATGACCCTTGGTTGTCGCGCGGCGCCATTGACGCTTGCTATTGCCTGATGGCCGCTCCTCTGGCGTTCTTCGTGGTTCCGTGGCCCGAACCCTATATGTGGCCGATCTTCGCCGTCGTTTGGCTTATTCACATCGCCTACAAAATGCTTCAGGCCATGGCGTACACCAAGGGCTCATATACCGTGGTCTACCCCGTTGTGCGCGGTACAGGCCCCCTGTTTACTGTCATCGGTGCTTTTCTGTTGTTCGGAGAAACATTCTCGGTGGTTCAGTGGCTAGGTGTGGCAACACTGCTGGCGGGTATCTTCGGACTGGCAGCATATAACTTCCACTTTCTCGAGACCAACCGAGAAACGCTTGGCATCGCTCTGATTCTGGCCGTTGCCACCGGCCTGTTCGTGGCGCTCTACACGACCTATGACGCCTACGGCATTCGCGCCACCGCTGACCCGTTCACCTTTCTGGCCTGGTTCTTCATGATCGACGGTGTGGCGATGCCGATTTATGCAGCGCTTAGATGGCGGGCCATGATCAACCGCCCGGCGCTTGGCCCGCTGATGCTGCGTGGCCTTGTGGGGGGTATCATCGCCCCACTTTCCTTTGGCGCCATCATGCTGGCCACCCGACTGGACAAGGTCGGCGAGGCCGCCGTTCTGCGCGAAACATCGACTGTCTTCGCGGCATTGATCGGCTGGTTGGTGCTGAAAGAAACCGTCGGTCCAAGACGCATTGCACTGATGGCATTGATTGCACTCGGCGCCGTAATAGTTGAAATGGGCGGGTAAGCAGCAGGACGCACACCATGACAGGTAAAAAAGACATCAACCCATTTCTGAAGCAGGTGCTGGAGCTTGGGCCTCCGCTGGCCTTTTTCTTCATTTACCTGCGTCTGCGCGACGACAGTTTTCTGATTGGCGGGGTCGAATATTCCGGGTTCATCGTGGCGACAATTCTGTTTGTCCCGCTGATGCTGGCCGCCATGGGCATCCTTTGGTACCTGACCGGCAAACTCAGCCGGATGCAGATCTTCACGGCATTCATGGTGATATTTTTTGGCGGATTAACGGCTTGGTTCAATGACGAGCGGTTCTTCAAGATGAAAACAACGCTGGTCTATGGCTTTTTCTCGATCATCCTCGGCATCGGCCTTCTGCAGGGAAAATCCTATCTGGCTTACGTGTTGGACGAGATGCTGCCGATGCGCAATGAAGGTTGGATGATTCTGACGCGCCGTCTCTGCGCGTGTTTTGCAGTGCTGGCCATGGCCAACGAATTTGTCTGGCGAACCATGTCGACGGACCTGTGGGTGAAGATCGAGACCTTCGCCTTTCCCATCGCCCTTATGGCCTTTCTAATGCTGCAATTCAGCGTGTTGCAACGCTATATGGAAGACCCCGACCAGTAGTAGTGCAGCAAACGCTTGCAAGATTATCAGACAAATTCCTTGGCTTAGTGCCAAAGCTGTGGAAAGTTGAGGGACCACTCAAAACACTCAACCGGAGTACCGCTCGCATCATGATGGCCCTTCCCAGCAGTGGTTTCCTGTCCGAAGCATCTGAAAGGCTGAGGGCAATGCTTGCCGCACAAGCGGTTGAAGTCGTGTTGAACCGCGGGGACGTTTTGTTTGAGCAAGACGATGAGGGCGACGCGCTCTACGCCATTCTGGAAGGCACGCTCGAGGCGTCTTTTCTTGCGATGAGCGGGCGCAAACTGTCCCTCAGCCTGATGCGACCCGGCGAGGTTTTCGGCGAAATCGCGCTTTTTGACAATGGCCCGCGCACAGCCACGATCACGGCTGCCGAGGCATCACGGGTCCTGCGCGTGCGCCGGAATGACGTGATGGAACAAATCCGGCGGCATCCAGACCTTGCGGTCGACATGATCCGGCTGGCCGGTCTGCGGATGCGCTGGATGGGAGCGCAGTTGAACGAGCAGGTGTTCTTGCCGATGCCGGTGCGGCTAGCCCGAAAACTGCTGCTGTTGGCCGGGCAACAGGATAACCCAACTGCGCGCATTACCCTGTCGCAAAGCGAACTAGCTGAGTTTGTCGGCGCAACGCGCGAGGCGGTTTCGAAAACAATCTCGACCTGGAAACGCAGTAACGTGGTCGAAGCTTCCCGCGGCGGCCTGCAAATCCATGACTTCGATGCTCTGAAGCAGCTGGCCGATTCCGATTTGATTTAAAAAAGTTCCGACCTTGTGAACCGCTTCACATACCAGACGTCATTCTTGACGTATGGTCGTAGACGTTACCGTAGGAGGTTGGTTTTATCATCCCCGATATCTGTCCACCAGCCTCTCCCTGTACCAGAGCCATATGCCGTCCCCGGCATATGGCTTCTCTCATTTTAAGGGCGTATTTCATCATGCTCTGCACTGAAAAATGAAAAAGGCCGAGGTGCTAACCCCGGCCTAGATTTTCGTTTCTTATGAACCCGTTTACTCTTGAAGGCTCAGCGCTACAAACCTCGGCTCGCCGCCGCGGCGTACCAGCAGTAGCAAGGACTTCCGCCCGGCTTCTCGCGCTTCGTCCATCCGCGCCTCAAGATCATCGATCGAGGTCACTTTCTGCTGACCCGCTTCGGTGATCACATCGCCCGCGCGCAGACCTTTCGAAAACGCTTCGGACGCCTCGTCGACGTTGGACACGACCAACCCTTCGGCGTCAGCATCCAGGCCCAGATCCTCTCGCAACGTTTCTGTCAGCGGTGAGATCGTCAGACCAAGGATATCCTTGTTTTCCCCCTCATCCGCTTGCGGGACCTCTTCTTCACTAGTCTCGGCGCGCTCAGCATCTTCACGACGACCCAGCGTGACCAAAACAGTTTGGGTACCGCCGTCGCGATGAACAACAACGCGCACGGACTTGCCTACAGTTGTTTCGCCAACCTGACGAACCAGACCGCGCGTGTCCTCGACCTCGACCCCGTCAAAGCTGATGATCACGTCCCCGGCCAGCAGACCGGCCTCTTTGGCGGGGCCTTCCGGCACGTCGCTGATCAGCGCTCCACCGGGTTTGTCCAGACCCATCGCTTCGGCCATATCCTCGGTGACATCCTGAATGCGAACGCCCAGCCAACCGCGCCGTGTCTCGCCAAACTCGCGCAACTGATCGACAACCTTGACAACAACATTCGACGCCATTGAAAAACCAATCCCGATCGAGCCGCCGTTGGGTGACAAAATCGCGGTGTTCACACCGATAACTTCACCATCCATATTGAACAGCGGTCCGCCTGAGTTGCCCCGGTTAATCGCCGCGTCAGTTTGGATGTAGTCGTCATAGGACCCGCTCAGCGCCCGATTACGGGCCGAAACGATCCCGGCGGAAACGGAGAACCCCTGACCTAAAGGGTTACCCATGGCGATGACCCAATCACCCACCCGTGCGGTGTCGCTGTCGCCGAACTTTACATATTGCAACGCCGTTGGTGCCTCGACCTTTAGCAAAGCAATATCCGTCTTTTCATCCGTACCGATCACTTTGGCGGGCAGTTCCTCCGCAGGCTGGCCATCCCCGGGGAAGAATTCGACAAGGATTTCGTCTGCTTCCGCGATAACGTGGTTATTAGTGACGATGTAGCCATCTTCGGAAATCACAAAACCCGATCCAAGCGCATTGCTGCGACGCGGCCGGTTTTCGTCTTCTCCGCCGTTCCGATCCTGGAACTCTCGGAAGAAGTCTTCGAACGGAGAACCCTCGGGCACGATCCCCTGCGGACCGGTGTGGCCTTCGATCAGAGTGCTTGTAGTGATGTTGACCACCGCCGGGCTGATTTTTTCGGCCAGCGGCGCCAAGCTTTCGCTCCGGGCCTGTGCGGCAAGGGTCTGCGCCAAGACAAACAACATCGTGGCAAATCCCAACCACATCAGCCGCAACCTCGTGCTCATCTCGTCCTGCCGGACGGAAATACTGCGTGCGTGTGCCTGCACCGGGGATCTCCTTATGAATTCATGTCGACCGTGTTCACAGCCGTTCTTGCAAAACAATGTAGTCAGTTTGTCAAAGCCCGCAACACGGGATCGCGGTTAAATCACTGGCAAGTGAGGATACTACTTCAAAACCCGACCTGGTACGCACCCCACAACAACACCAGACCGCTGACCACGCACAGCAGTCCGACCAGCCGCCGCGCCTGCTCCGGCATCGCTCTGAGGGCTTCGAGCATGCGCTCGATAAGCGAAGGGGCCAGCGCATAGGCCAGCCCCTCGACAATCAGAACCAGCCCGAAGGCCAGAAGGATCATGCCCATTACTCAGGTACCGCAGCAGCCGGTGCCCGTCGCCCGGTGGGAGAGCTGAGATAGTTGAAAAACTCCGAATCCGGGCTCAAAATCAACGAGCTGTTCCCGCCTTGCAGTGCGTTCTCATAAGCGGTCAGCGAGCGGTAGAACTCAAAGAACTCCGGGTCCGCGCCATAAGCTTCGGCAAAGATCGAGTTGCGTTCGGCATCTGCCTCACCGCGAATGATCTCGCCTTCGCGACGCGCGTCTGACACCAGTTCAACCACGGTCCTGTCGGCCTGCGCGCGCACACGCTGGGCAGCTTCGTTACCACGTGCGCGTTCGTCGGTAGCTTCCCGTTCCCGTTCAGCTTTCATCCGGTCGAATGTCGCCTCAAGGTTCGCCTGCGGCAGGTCGGTTGCCTTCAGACGCACGTCGATCACGGTTACGCCCAGCGCAAGTGCTTCAGCAATCGCGCTGTTGCGGATGCGCAGCATCAGCGCGGCACGATCCGAACTCAGGATATCACGGGACGAAACCGAACCCAGCACTTCACGCGTTTCAGCACGCAAAATTCGATCCAGTCGATCTTCGGCTACAGGTATACCACCAACACCAACGGCCTGTCGGAATTGGTTCAAATCCGCGATCCGATAGCGGGCAAACGCGTCTACCACCAAACGGCGATCATCCAGAGGCGTCACCTCCAGCGGCTGAACGTCGATTGAAAGGATACGGTCGTCATAACGGACAACTTCCTGAATCAGGGGGATCTTGAACGCCAGGCCAGGGTCTTCCTTGACCGAGACGACACGACCGAATTGCAGAACCAGCGCGCGTTCGCGTTCGTCCACGATAAAGATCGAAGACAGAATACCAACAACCGCAATCACGATGACCGGCAGAATGAAAGTCGTTTTACGCATCAGTTGCTCTCCTCACCGGAATTGCGACGCAGCTCGTTGAGCGGAAGATACGGAACGACGCCCTGCCCTTGTCCAGTCGAGTTTTCGTCCAGAATGATCTTGTCCACGTCGCCCAGAACCTGCTCCATCCGTTCCAGGTACAGACGCTTGCGAGTCACCTCCGGTGCTTTAGAGTATTCCTCGAGAACAGCGCTAAAGCGGCTGGCTTCACCCTGTGCACTGTTGATCTGTTGTGCGCGATAGGCTTCGGCTTCTTCCAGTACCTGAGCGGCTTCACCGCGCGCTTCAGCCAGGACCCGGTTGGCGTAAGCATCAGCAACGTTCTGTAGGCGGTCGCGCTCTTGCGCGGCGGCCTGAACGTCGCGGAACGAGGCGATCACGTCCTGCGGCGGGTCGGCCTTGTCAAAGTTCACACGAATGATGTTCACGCCCGAGTCGTAGCTGTCCATCGTCAGCTGGATCAGTTCCTGCAAACGGTCGGCAATGATGCCGCGGTCCCGGTTCAGGATCGGCGCCAGCTCGCTTTGCGCGATAATCTCGCGCATCGCCGATTCCGACACCGCGCGGATCGTTTGACGAGGATCGCGCAGGTTGAACAGGTATTTGGCCGGGTCGTTGATGTTCCAGACGACCTGATAATCGATATCGACAACATTTTCGTCGCCGGTCAGCATCAGACCATCATCGCTGCCGCGCGTGCCGCCCATGTCTTCGGTTTGTTCACGAGTAACAGGAATGACTTCTGCGGTAACCACAGGCCAAGGAGCAAAGTTCAGACCCGGATTCCCAACTGCCGAAAACTCTCCCAAAAACAGTTCAACCGACTGTTCTTCCGGTTTAACGGTGTAAAAGCTTGCCGCCGCCCAAAGACCTGCCGCGACCACCAGACCAATCACTACGGTCCCTTTGGTAAACACCGGTCCGCCGCCACCGGATCCCTGTCCGTTGCTGCCACGGCCACCGCCGCCGCGCCCGCCCATCAGCACGCGCAACTGCTCCTGACCCTTTTTCATCAGCTCATCGATCTCAGGGATCTGCGGGCCTTCACCTTCGGGAGGCTTGCGCCCATCCCCGTTGTTTCCCCGATTTCCTCCGCCACCGGATGAGCCTCCGCCCCCCCAGGGGCCGCCGCTGTTGCCCGCCATGTTTTTCAATTCCTTCGTTTAGGCCCGTGTGAACACGGGTTCCCTTGTAACTTGTGTGCGCGCAGTTGCAAATCAAGCAGTGCGTACAGGTTGCCGCATTGTCACCAGTTCTTCGGCCATCACGGGATGAACTGCAACCGTTCGGTCGAAATCTTCCTTGGTCGCGCCCATTTTCACGGCGATCCCGGCCAGTTGGATCATCTCACCCGCGCCCGGCGCGACGATATGACAACCCAGCACCTTACGCGTCGCATGGCTGACGATCAGCTTCATGAGCACGCGCTGTGTGCCTCCGGCAAACGCCTTCTGCATCGGCTTGAACGACGTCGCATAAACCTCGATCGGCTCCTGCTCGGCTGCTTCTTCCTCGCTCAGCCCCACTGTGCCCATCTCGGGCTGGGTGAAGATCGCGGTTGGGATCAACTCATGATCCACCGGTGTTGGATTACCTTTGAAGACGGTTTCCACAAAGGCCATGCCTTCGCGGATGGCAACTGGCGTCAGGTTTACCCGGTCGGTCACGTCACCGATAGCATAGATCGAAGGCACAGCAGTTTGGCTGTATTCGTCCACGATGATCTCGCCTTTGCGGCCGCGTTCGACGCCCAGACTTTCCAGCCCGAGATCATCAGCATTCGGTGCGCGGCCCGTGGCATACATCACTACATCGAACAGTTGCTCTGAACCGTTCGTTGCCTTTACCCAGATTTTGTCGCCCTGTTTTTTCATCTCGAGCACATTGGTGCCCAGATGCACATCAACACCGTTCTGGCACATTTCTTCACAGATCAGCCCGCGGGCCTCATCATCGAAGCCACGCAGGATTTGGGCGCCGCGATAGAATTGGGTCGTTCGGACCCCCATACCGTTCATAATCCCGGCGAATTCGCAGGCGATATAGCCGCCGCCAACGATCAGCATCGTTTCGGGCAGTTTCTCCAGATGGAAAATCTCGTTCGACGTGATTGCCAGATCCGAGCCCGGAAATTCTGGTACAACCGGGCGTCCGCCTGTCGCCACCAGAATATGCTTGGCCGTCTTGCGGGTGCCATCTGTCAGCTCCACTGTGTGTGAATCCAACAGGCGGGCGCGTTGATCGAAGCTTTCGACGCCATTATTTTTCAGAATGTTGCGGTAGATACCTTCCAACCGATCCAGCTCGGCATGAAGTTTGCCACGGAAGGTACTCCAGTCAAACGCACCGGACTGAATGTCCCAACCATAGGCCTGTGCGTCGCTGACTATGCCCGAGTATTCACTAGCAAAAACCATCAGTTTTTTGGGCACGCAGCCTCGGATCACGCAGGTGCCGCCATAGCGGTCTTCCTCGGCCAATGCCACCTTGGCGCCATTTTCACCCGCAGCAACGCGCGCCGCGCGGACCCCGCCCGAGCCTCCGCCGATGACGAACAGATCGTAGTCAAAGCTCATGCTGGGTTCCTTTGTTCAACTTGCCAAAATTCTCTGGATATCTGGGCGCAATATGTCGATTGCCAACCCCTAGGGGCCGAAAAAACGTTTTTCTGAAGACCTTTGAGGCGTGATTCTCAATCCGCCAGATTCGAAAACAGATTCTCGGTGCCGTCGCTGGGCTGGTCCGTCTCCACAGTACCTTCGTTCAGATCGCGCACTTCAACCCGTCCGTCGCCGTGACCGATGACAACCTTGTCGCAGATGTCGATGAACAGGCCGTTCTCGACCACGCCCGGCACCTGATTGAGCATCAATGCCAGATGGCGTGCGTTACCGATGCGCTTGAGGTGCAGGTCCAGGATGTGATTGCCCTCGTCAGTGACCCTTGGCGCTTCACCATTCATCCGCAGCGTGACCGACGTGCCAAGCACGTCCATCGCATCCAACGCCTCTTCGATCAGGGTTCGGGTGGTTTGCCATCCAAACGGGATCACCTCGACCGGCAAGGGGAACGCGCCCAGAGACTCAACTTCTTTGCCGGCATCGGCGATTACGATCATCTGGTCGCTGGCGGTGGCCACGATCTTTTCCTGTAACAAGGCAGCGCCGCCACCTTTGATCAGGTTGAATTCCCCGTCAAACTCATCTGCTCCGTCGATGGTCAGGTCCAGCCAGCCCGCCTGATCCAGCGAGACGACCTCGATCCCCACTTCGCGCGCCAGCTGCGCCGTTGCGGTCGAGGTCGGGACGCCTTTGATCTGCAATCCGTTGTCACGCACCCTCTCGCCCAGCCGGCGCACCATCCACGCCGCGGTCGAACCGGTGCCCAACCCAACGCGCATCCCGTCCTGAACAAATTCGGCTGCGCGACGTGCGGCAACACATTTAGCTGTCTCGATGGGTGACATTTCTCCGGTCATGGCTGGTTCCCCTCAGATTGCTGACGGCGTTATACGGAATGCTCCGGTCGACTGCGAGAGACAATTCGCGGCTGCGCTGTGTTAACATGTCGCTGAAATACGCGTTTCCGATTGGAAACGTCGCAATCAAGGCTTCGCCCATTGTACGCATGTCTAACATAAGGCTCATGGATTCGCCGTACCGCCTGCATTATGCCCCCGACAACGCCTCGCTGGTGATCCGGCTGGTGCTAGAGGAGATGGGCCTGCCGTACGAAACCGTTCTGGTCGACCGCAGCCGGAACGAACAAAATGGCGTGGCGTATCGCGCTCTGAATCCGAATGGGTTAATCCCGGTTCTGGAGACACCCCAAGGTCCGATTTTCGAAACTGCGGCGATCCTGCTGTGGCTGGCAGACGAGCACGGGAAAATGGCCCCCGACGCAAGCAGCCCGGATCGGGCGGCGTTCCTGAAATGGCTGTTTTTCGCGTCCAACACCTTGCATGCAGATATGCGGATCCTGTTTTACGCCGAGAAGTACATCGCCGCGACGCAGGCCGAAACCTTGCGTGCGGGGATACGACCGCGCCTGCGGCAACACCTGAAACTGCTGGATGCCGAAGCCAAGAAAGCACCCTCGTGGCTTACCTCGGAGCAACCAACTGTCCTGACATATTATCTGGCCTGCATGCTTCGCTGGATGGCTCTGTACCCTGCCAGATCGGACCGCAGCTGGTTCCAATTGCCGGATACGCCTTATCTTCAAAACATACTGATGCGGTTGGAAGCACGACCAGCAACACGCGCCGCCATTAAGGCCGAAGGGTTGGACGTCACGCCCTTTACCTCACCCACCTACGCAAACCCACCAGAAGGCTCCGCTATCTGACATGTTCCTCTCTGTCTTCGATATGTTCAAAGTGGGCATAGGCCCGTCTTCTTCTCACACCATGGGCCCCATGGTCGCGGCCGCACGCTTTCTAGACCTGATGCGTGCCTCGCCGTTCGAATTCGCGGGCCTGCGCGGGTCCCTTCACGGTTCCCTGGCGTTTACCGGTGTAGGCCACGCCACCGACAGGGCTACAATCCTGGGGTTGGCTGGATTTGTGCCGGACAATTACGACAACAACAAAGCCGAAGCCGCATTGGCCGAAATCGCTAAAACGCACACTGTAACACCGGACGGATTGCCCGAGCTGAAGTTCGACCCCAATACCGATCTAGTATTCGACTATGACAACAACCTTCCGGGCCATGCCAACGGCATGATCCTGATGGCCACGGACGCACAGGGCGATGTGATCCTGCGGCAGGTTTATTACTCCGTCGGCGGCGGTTTCGTCCTGACCGAGGAAGAACTGGCCGAAGGCAAAGACACCAACGACGGTCCTCCGGTGCCCTTCCCGTTTCATTCGGCGGCCGAGATGCTGGAAATGGCGAAGACGAGTGGCAAGAGCATTGCCGATATGAAGCGCGCAAATGAAATCGCGCGTGGTTGTGCCGACAGTTTTGCCAAAGGAACCGCCCGTTTGTGGGAAGTCATGAACAACTGCATCGAACGCGGCCTGACCACCGACGGTATCCTGCCCGGTGGTCTGAACGTGCGCCGCCGCGCCAAGGGCATTCATGATGCGCTGATTGCCGAACGTGGCATGAACCTGAACGCTCCCCATACCATCAATGATTGGATGAGCGTCTATGCCATGGCCGTAAACGAAGAGAACGCGGCCGGTGGGCAAGTTGTCACCGCTCCGACCAATGGCGCGGCGGGTACGATGCCTGCAGTGCTGCGCTATTACCTGGACCACGTACCGGGCGCATCAGAAAGTCATATCGAAGATTTTCTACTCACCGCAGCAGCCATCGGCGGTCTGGTTAAGTATAACGCCTCGATTTCCGGAGCCGAAGCGGGATGTCAGGCCGAGGTCGGCAGCGCCTCGGCAATGGCAGCCGCGGGCCTGTGCGCTGTCATGGGTGGCACTCCGGAACAAGTCGAAAACGCAGCCGAAATCGCGCTGGAGCATCACTTGGGCATGACGTGCGACCCCGTGGCTGGCCTGGTTCAGGTGCCTTGTATCGAGCGCAACGGTCTGGCCGCCATCAAAGCCGTCTCGGCTGCGTCCCTGGCGCTACGCGGCGACGGGCAGCATTTCGTGCCGCTGGACGCTGCTATAGAAACCATGCGGCAGACAGGGCAGGATATGCACGAAAGATACAAGGAAACCTCGCTTGGCGGGCTGGCGGTGAACATTCCCAACTGCTGATACAATCGTCCAGCTGACAGGTCTTAGGAAAGGGCAACCAATGAACGGTCGTTGTTTATGCGGAGCGGTTCGGTTCGAGGTTGATCCCCCTGTCCTATCGTGTGTCACCTGCCATTGCGAAAGCTGTCGGCGGCAATGTTCGGCCCCGATGACGGCTTACTTCGGGGTGCGTGATGGACAATGGCGCTGGACGGGTGAAGAGCCTCGATTGTTCAACTCCTCGCCTGGCGTCGAGCGCAGTTTTTGTTCGTCCTGCGGTACACCGATGTCTTTCCGTTCAAAATCCATGTCGGATGTAATGCACCTGTACGTGGCCGCGCTGGACGATCCCGAGGCGTTGCAACCGACGCTGCACGTGGCGCACGAGGAAAAACTGAGCTGGCTCAAACTGAATGACGGTCTGCCTTGCTGCGTCGGCCCGGACTACACGAAATACCAACCGCTGCCTGACGATTAACTGGCACGTCTCTTTCCACGGCGTCAGCAACCCGCTAGCGTCGCCGCCATGACTCAGGATCGCCCCGTCTTCGGCATCGTTTTGATGCTCGGCTTTTGCATACTCGCACCACTTGGCGATGCCATGGCAAAGCTGTTGGGCGAAACGACACCTCTTGGACTGCTGGTTCTGGTCAGATTTGCGGTGCAGGCCATCATCCTGATCCCGCTGGTTGCCCTCACTGGTCGCACCTGGCGAATGCAGGGGCGTGTCTTACGATTGACGGTGATCCGCACGCTTCTCCACATCATAGGGATCGCGGCAATGTTCAGCGCGTTGCAGTACCTGCCGCTTGCAGATGCAGTCGCTATCGCCTTTGTCATGCCCTTCATCATGCTGCTACTGGGAAAATATGTACTGGGTGAACAGGTCGGTCCCCGCCGCGTGATCGCATGCATCGTGGGCTTTACTGGCACGCTGCTGGTTATCCAGCCCAGCTTTGCCGCGGTTGGCCTGCCTGCATTGCTTCCATTGATCGTAGCTGTTGTCTTCGCCCTGTTCATGCTTGTTACGCGGCAAATTGCCAAAGAGACTGACCCGGTGTCACTGCAGGCCGTGTCCGGCGCCATGGCTACGATCTTTCTGCTGCCGCTGATGCTTTTCGGAACAAAGGCCGGGGTTTGGGAGCTGACCTTGATCCTGCCGACTGACAAAATCCACTGGTTGCTGCTGGCCATTGGTGTTCTCGGTACAGTAGCTCACCTGTTGATGACCTGGTCTCTGCGATATGCGCCGTCGGCGACGCTTGCCCCGATGCAATATCTGGAGATTCCAGTTGCCACCCTTATCGGATGGCTGATTTTTCGCGATCTGCCTGACGGGATCGCAGCGCTAGGAATCGCAATTACCGTGGCCGCCGGTCTCTATGTCATCCTGCACGAGCGGGCCAACGCCCGGTCCGGCCCGACAGAAACGCCTGCATGACCTGATCCAGGGCCGCACGGGGCACCATGACTAAAAGCCCGGGTCCGTCCATTTGCAGCTCCACCTCAGACAACGCGCGGTTCGAGGTGCCAACCCGCCCGTCAGGTGACAGGCCCAACCCGTCGATAGGCCATTCCAACCCTTTGCTGCACCCGGTTACATGCCGAAGCGGAAATAACGACACGGTTTCTCCGGCTTCGATGGGAAGAACAATCTTCGGCGGCGCGTGAAAGATCACTTCATGCGCGCCCAGCAGTACACAAGGTCGATCCTGTAACCGCACCAGCGCATTGAACACCGCCAATTGGTGATCCACACGCCCACCTAAAAAGCCGACACCTAAAATCAAAGGCGCTTCGATGCTGCGCAATGCTTTGTCGAAATCCGTGCTGTCCTGTTCCCGGATCGGGTACAAGCGATCCTCTGGAATGCGGGTACGATATCTGGGTTCGAGGGAATCGAAATCTCCGATGACCGCTTCTGGCAAATGCCCCGAATCGATCAATGCCGCCGCCCCTCCATCTGCCGCCACGGCACGATTGACGCGAGTGAGTGCTAGATTCGTATCCTCTGGGCCGATCAGTCCACCACCAAACAGCGCTATTGGCTCCTCAGACCGTACAATCGGCCCGTTTTTCTTAAGATTGACCATTTTTCCCGCTTTTGGACATATTGAGACCACAAAATGATAGACTCATGGACAAAGTTTCGAGTCGATACCGTGCGACTAGCTCGGATTTCGGCCTGGTAGTTTGTAGAGGACGTGCGTCTGATGGTACAGAACAACAAGGTATTGACCGTATCCTACGGAACCTTTTCCTGCACTTTGGAAGGCTTTGACGATTCATTTGAAACGATGAAAGCCATTGCCGAATACTTCCGTGATCTGGCAGCAGATGACCGGTATTTCGGATCCGAACCTCCGCAGCCAGATGCCGAAATGCTGACTCGCATCGCCCAGCGCGACATCGCACGCAAAGTCGAAGCCAGCCAGAATGACAGCGGCCTGTTGTTGCGCGCCACGGAAGCAGCCCCCACCGTTGCCGCCGCACCTGTCGTCGATGCTCCTGCACCGGAAGCCCCCGCCGAACCAGTGGCACGACCAGACCATAGCCCGATTGCGGCAGCTACTGAGCCAGCCGCCGACAGCATCGCAGCCAAATTGCAGCGTATCCGCGCCGTGGTTTCGCATTCCAATGAAAATCCGCCGCAGTTTGGCGAGGACGAGGAAAACGGCTTTATCGAGCCCGCGCGGCCTCAGGTAGACGCCATATCGGCCGCATTTGAAGCAGGTGCACTGAACCCGGTTGATTTGTCGGAAGACGAACCGCGGACCGAGCTCACCGAAGCAGACGATACAACAGAGGCGGTTGAAGCGCCCCGGTTGGAAGAGTTTGAAGAAACCGCAGAATCAAGCGAACAGGTAGGTACCGAGTTCCAAGCTGAGATCGCTGTTCCTGAAGACATCGATCCGTCAGATCTGGAAGAAGCGCAGATTTCCATCGAGTCGGCGTTTGAGCAGGATGCCGAAACCCTGAATGAGATCCTGGCACTGACTGGTGCTGAGGCCGTCGAGGCGACCGAACCGGAAGCAACCGAAGCGGCAGAGGCTGAGCAGCCCGAGGTCACTTCGGACGACGTATTGTTTACCGATGCCGAAGACACCGCCGAAGACGAACCGGAAACGGATGGCATCCTCAATATTCTCAGCGAGGAAGAGGACGAAGACGAGGCAGAAATCGAGGTGGATGAGGCGGAACCTGAAAGCGCTAGAAATGTTCTGAGCGCTGAAGACGAGGCCGATCTGCTCGAGGAAATCTCGCTGGTCGAAGCTGAACTTGCGGCGAGCTCGGATCACAAAGTGGCGGAAGATAGTGGCTTGGATCAGGACGTCTCGCGTTTGATGGATACGGCCGACGCCCGCATGGACGATCCGGCTACCAGTGATCAACGCGAAACCTACTCGCATCTGCGCACCGCTGTGGCCGCGACCGAAGCCGAGCGCGTTTCCAAAAGCAGCGCCGAATCCGAAGATGCAGAGTACCGTGGGGATCTGGCATCGGTTGTCAGCCCTCGCCGGCCCGAGGTCAACGTCACAAGCATTCGCCCCCAGCCAGACGCACCCGCTCCGCTGAAACTGGTGGCCGAGCAGCGTGTTGACGCTGACAATGATGAAGAAACAGGCCCAATTATGCCCCGGCGCGTCCAGTCCTCGCAGGATGACGGGACAGAAGAAGGTGGCTTTGCCAGTTTCGCTCAGGAACAAGGCGCGCAATCACTGTCCGACCTTCTGGAAGCTGCCGCCGCTTATCTTTCGTTTATTGAGGGGCAGGAGCAGTTTTCGCGCCCGCAGCTGATGAACAAGGTCCGCTCTCTCAAGCAGGATGATTTCAACCGGGAAGAAAGCCTGCGCTCATTTGGTCAGTTGCTGCGGGACGGCAAGATCGAAAAAGCTGGCGGCGGTCGTTTTTCAGCCTCGACCGAAATTGGCTTTCGGCCCGACGACAAGCGCGCCGCCGGATAAACACCGAAAGCAACAATGAACTACCCCCTCGAAGAAAGGGCCAGAGGTTTTCTCTGGCCCTAATTGACTGACACGTAATCGTTTGGCGGGATCCCTGAAAACACGTAGGCGACAGGTGTTATTCAGCAGAGACTGTCACCTGAGCCAAATTTTTTTGTTCGGACTGAAAGTGTGGCGTCAATTGCCGATGACAAAGTTCGTTGCGACGTTCAGTTCGCGTCCTGATCCGGGTCTTCCTTACCTACGCCGCGGAACACGAACTTGAACGGCAAGGCCCACACGATGCCAAGCGCAACATAAACCAGCAGCTCCAGCCAGATTGGCGGACGATCCAGCCAATTCAATACAGTCACGACGGCGACAATGTACAACGGCAAACCGACCAGCAGCAGAACCAGAGACCAGCGCCGCCGCGCCTTGTAGCTTAAACCCGGTTTTTCGTCAGGACTGCCCATTAATCGGCAAACGGGTCGGTCACCAGAATGGTATCCTCCCGCTCCGGGCTGGTGGACAGCAGCGCCACCGGGCATTCGATCAGTTCTTCCACCCGGCGCACGTATTTGATCGCGTTCGCAGGCAGGTCTGCCCAGCTGCGCGCGCCTTCAGTGGATTCGCTCCAGCCCGGCATTTCCTCGTAGATCGGAGTACAACGAGCCTGTTGATCAGCTGCAGTGGGCAGATAATCCAAACGTTTGCCATCCAATTCATAGCCGGTACAGATTTTCAGCGTCTCAAACCCGTCCAACACATCCAGTTTGGTCAGCGAGATACCGTTCACGCCGCTGGTCGCACAGGTCTGGCGCACAAGGCAGGCGTCGAACCAACCGCAACGGCGCTTGCGGCCAGTGGTTGTACCAAACTCGTGTCCGCGCTCCCCCAGACGCTGACCATCATCATCATCCAGTTCTGTCGGGAACGGTCCTTCACCAACACGGGTCGTATAGGCCTTGACGATCCCCAGTACGAAGTCGATCGACCCCGGCCCGATGCCCACACCGGTAGACGCCTGTCCCGCGATCACATTCGAGGAAGTCACAAATGGATAAGTTCCGAAATCAATATCCAGCAATGCGCCCTGCGCGCCTTCGAACAGAATGCGTTTACCCGCCCGGCGTTTTTCGTTCAGGACTTTCCAGACGGGCGCGGCAAAGGGCAGAATCTGCGGTGCGATTTCTTTCAGCTGTGCGATCAGACCGTCACGATCAATAGGCTCCAGCCCAAGACCATTGCGAAGAGCGTTGTGATGCACAAGGGCCCGATCAACCCGCAGAGCCAGTGTTGCATCATCGGCAAGATCGGCAACTCGGATCACTCGGCGACCGACTTTATCCTCGTAGCAAGGGCCAATGCCACGGCCGGTCGTTCCGATCTTGGCAACCGAATTCTGATTCTCGCGCGCCCGGTCCAATTCTCCGTGGAAAGGCAGGATCAGAGGCGTGTTTTCGGCAATCATCAGTGTTTCAGGCGTGATATCCACACCTTGCGCGCGAATTGTCCCGATTTCTTTGACCAGATGCCACGGATCAAGAACGACACCATTCCCGATCACGCTCAGCTTGCCGCCGCGCACTACACCCGAAGGCAGCGCGTGCAGCTTGTAAACCTCTCCATCAATGACCAGCGTATGACCGGCGTTATGTCCGCCCTGAAAACGCGCGATCACGTCCGCCCGTTCGCTGAGCCAGTCGACGATCTTGCCTTTTCCTTCGTCACCCCACTGGGCGCCGACAACAACCACGTTGGCCATATCCGGTCCTTTTGCGCTGAGTTATCAAACCCGGCTCATATAGCGGGGGGAAAGCAGCAGGGAAACCGGTAATTCGACGCAGCCGACCAGTTCCGGAGCTTACTTGCCAGTCAATCGCACTGGTTCGCCATGTGGTGTCGCCAAATACGCGTCCTCCCACGCATCGCGCAGCGCACTTACATCGTCGGCAGAGGCCGCCCCCTGCTCGGCAAGCAATACCTCGAGCGTTTCCAGCCAAGCGTAAAAATAATCGTCGCCACCGTTCAACTCACGGTTCAATCCGTGTCGCTTCAGAGTATCGGAGAACCGCGCCGCCCAATCCGGCCACGCAAATCGTCCGGCCTCATTCAGCGCTACAGTCACGGCAAAAACCTGTGCGTGCCAAGGTTCGGCAAAGACCGGCTCGGGCGCGGAAAAAGTGACGCAATCGCTCATGCAGGCTCCAGATATGATTGCCACAAGTCCAGCACAACTTCGTCATTGGGGTGTTCCGGGTCGGCCCAAAGTTCTGCAGCTGAAAAAGCCACGGCATACAGCGGCTCTGGCGCTTCACCCAATCCATGCGCGTTGGAATCTGGTAGAACATGGGTACCGTGCAGCTTAAGAATGCGCCCTCTGGCACCGGCAGCATAAATAGGCAACCTGGTGTGCCCCCCATCAACAAGACGATTTGCTGCAGGGTGCGCTGTGCGGACTTCTTGCCCGATCTCAAATTTTGTGGCGACTTTCGAGGGACGGTCCGCAGGGCCGCCTTTGGCCAAAGCAGGCGCAACGGCTTCGGCTTTGAGCATACGATCTGCAAGCGGGTGGGCTTCGTCCGCCCCTGGTCCACTTAGGTCATCCGAAGTCAGGACACCCTTTTCGACTAGTTTATCCACAAGTGCAGCAATCCAAATCTCATAATAGGAAAATCGGGTGTAATCTTGTGGCGACAGGCACTCGCGCGCGTGCCGCATTTCGTCAATATTCCACCGCCCAATTGGATCAGACGCCAACTTTACTGCCAGTGCACGCGCATGCCAGTCCTCGGCAAAAACCGGATCGCCTTCAGATTCGGGGTAGATCGGGCCGTCGCCGAAACGACCCCCCATGTCATGTACGCGGGTCATGCCGGCACTCTGGGCAATCCCGTCCCGATCATGCTGTCACGAGTAACCAACGCGGTGAGTTCATCCTCACTCAATCCATCCGTCCCCTTAGGGCGCATTGGCAAGACCAGATAGCGTATTTCGGCGGTCGAATCCCAAACCCTAACCGCGGTCGCCTCGGGCAAGGTTACGCCAAACTCTGCCAACACTTTACGAGGTTCGCGCACGGCACGGGCGCGGTAGGCGTCGGACTTGTACCAACCGGGCGGTATGCCCAACAGTGGCCACGGGTAACAGCTGCATAGCGTACAAACGACCATGTTGTGCTGCTCAGGTGTGTTTTCGACCACTACCATATGCTCACCCTGACGACCGTAGTAGCCGAGCTCGGCCACAACCGGCGTTGCATCTTCCAGCAACGCCTGCTTGAACTCAGGATCCGACCACGCTTTGGCGACAACGCGCGCGCCGTTCTGCGGGCCAATCTTGTTTTGATAGGTGTCAATGATCTCATCCAGTGCCGCCGGATCGATCAAACCCTTGCGGGTCAGAATCGTCTCGAGCGCTTTGACACGAAGCGCGGGTTCAGGTGGCAACAGGGCGTGCGGGTGGTCGTGATCGTCATGAGGCATGGGCGTAGCCTGCGTCACCGATCGGCCACCTGTCCAGCCCCTTTGCCGTGATCTGAATTATCACCGTTCATGATGCCAACTCCTCCCTTGCCCCCGATGGCAAACTTGCATAAGTACCACGCGATACACGCCACGCTGTACAGGAACACCATGGAAAACGTCGTTCTCATCATCCACCTCCTCCTGGCCCTGGGCCTGATTGCCGTTGTGCTGATGCAGCGGTCCGAAGGCGGTGGCCTGGGTATGGGTGGTGGCGGCGGTGGCGCCATGACTGGCCGCGCAGCAGCGACCGCTCTGGGCAAGCTGACATGGATCCTTGCCGCGTGCTTTATCGTGACATCGATTACGCTGACGATTCTGGCAGCCCAGAAGTCTTCGGGCAGCTCGGTTATCGACCGGTTGGGTGTTCCAGCCCCCGCCTCGACTGAGGAAAGCACACCGGCGGTTCCGTCCACGGATGACCTGCTGCCGCCGGCACAGGGCGACAATGCGCCGCTGATTCCGCAGGCCGACTGATCTACAAAACCTAGAAACCTGAAAGAGAACGGCAACAGCATCTTGCGGTTCTCTTGCGCATTTGGCGCGAATCCTTTATACGTGAAGTCCCGTGGTGCAGCGGTTTTTTCGAGCCGCCGGGCAGCTGATAATGTCGTCTCACGGGAGCAGCCGAAAAAACATGGCGCGTTTTATTTTCATCACTGGTGGTGTGGTTTCGTCCTTGGGCAAAGGACTGGCTTCGGCGGCTCTGGGCGCCTTGTTGCAGGCCCGCGGATACTCTGTGCGCTTGCGCAAACTGGACCCCTACTTGAACGTCGATCCCGGCACGATGTCGCCGTTTGAACATGGCGAAGTTTTTGTAACCGATGACGGGGCCGAGACCGATCTGGACCTTGGTCACTACGAGCGATTTACCGGTGTAGCAGCGCGCAAAACTGACTCGGTCAGCTCGGGCCGGATCTACTCCAACGTACTCGAGAAAGAGCGTCGTGGCGACTATCTGGGCAAAACCATTCAGGTGATCCCGCACGTCACCAACGAGATCAAGGATTTCATCGCTATTGGTGAGGATGAGGTCGATTTCATGCTGTGTGAAATCGGCGGCACCGTGGGCGATATCGAGGGCCTGCCCTTTTTCGAGGCCATCCGCCAATTCAGCCAGGACAAACCACGCGGTCAGTGCCTGTTCATGCACCTGACTCTGCTGCCCTACATCAAAGCCTCGGGCGAGTTGAAAACCAAACCGACACAGCACTCAGTGAAAGAACTACGCTCGATCGGTCTGGCGCCAGACATTCTGGTCTGCCGGTCAGAAGGTCCGATTCCAACCAAGGAACGTGAGAAACTGGCGCTGTTCTGTAACGTGCGCCCGGATTCGGTGATTGCCGCACAGGACCTTTCAACCATCTACGACGCTCCGTTGGCCTATCACCGCGAAGGTTTGGATCAGGCAGTATTGGACGCGTTCCAGATCAGCCCTGCACCCAAGCCGGATCTGACCAAATGGGAAGATGTCAGCGACCGTATCCACAACGCCGAAGGCGAGGTGAAAGTCGCTATCGTCGGTAAATACACCCAACTGGAAGACGCCTATAAGTCCATAGCCGAGGCGCTGACCCACGGCGGCATGGCCAACCGGGTCCGGGTCAAGATCGAATGGGTCGATGCCGAGGTCTTCGATACCGAAGACGCTGCCCCGTATCTCGAAGGGTTCCATGCGATCCTCGTGCCTGGAGGTTTTGGAGAGCGCGGCACCGAAGGTAAGATCAAAGCAGCGCAATACGCCCGCGAGCACAAAGTGCCTTATCTGGGCATCTGTCTCGGCATGCAGATGGCCGTGATTGAAGCCGCCCGGAATGCAGCGGGCATCAAGGAAGCCGGATCGGAGGAATTCGACCACGAGTCCGGTAAAAAACGTTTTGAACCAGTTGTTTATCACCTGAAAGAGTGGGTGCAGGGCAACCACAAGGTCGAGCGCAAGGTGGGTGATGACAAAGGCGGCACCATGCGATTGGGCGCGTATAACGCCGTTTTGGCCGAAGGTTCGAAGGTGGCCGCGGTTTATGGCGGCACCCAGATCGAGGAGCGCCACCGCCACCGCTATGAGGTGGACATCAAATACCGCGAGAAGCTGGAAAAAGCGGGCTTGAACTTCTCGGGCATGTCACCTGATGGTCGCTTGCCGGAAATCGTCGAATGGTCGGATCACCCGTGGTTTATTGGTGTTCAGTACCACCCGGAGCTGAAGTCCAAACCTTTTGAGCCACATCCCCTGTTCCGCGAGTTCGTACGTGCCGCGAAAGACACCTCGCGACTGGTCTGATCGGCCCGAAAGGTCACCGCAACGTGACGGCTGTTGTCAAAATAACTATACGCAGCGGCCCGTTACACGGTTAACTGTCAGCAAACAGCTGACAGGAGACCGGCCATGACAGATCAGAACACCCAAGCGGAAGCCTTCACCGCCCTGCACAAGAAGGGCGCCCCTGTCATCCTTTTCAACATCTGGGACGCCGGAAGCGCCGCCGCTGTGCGCGACGCCGGAGCCAAGGCAATCGCAACCGGTAGTGCTCCGGTCGCCATGGCGCAGGGGTTCGCTGACGGGCAGAACGTTCCGCTGGAAACAGCGCTGGACAATGCACGCCGGATTGTCGATGCAGTTGACCTGCCGGTGACGTTGGATTTCGAAGGAGCTTACGCAGAAGACGCATTGGGTATTGCGGCAAATGTTCAACGTGCTCTTGAAACTGGTGTAATCGGGTTCAATTTCGAAGATCAAATCGTTGGAACCAAAGAGCTTTATGACATCGAAACCCAAGCCGCCCGAGTCGGCGCAATGCGTGAAGGGTGTGATGCAGCTGGAATCTCTGCCTTCATCAACGCGCGAACCGACATTTTCCTCAAGGCGCATCCCGATACCCACAACGAAGCGATGCTGGACGATGCTGTCGCGCGCGCCAAAGCCTACGCCGAAGCTGGTGCCAGCGGCTTTTTCGCCCCCGGCCTGAAAGACGAAGCACTGATAGCGAGCTTGTGCGATGCGACCGAACTGCCCGTGAACATTATCGCATTGCCGGGCACACCGGACACACCGACCCTGGCCAATCTCGGCGTAGCGCGCATCAGCTATGGCCCCGTACCCTATCGGCAGATGATTGCGTGGTTGCAGGACAAGGCACGCGAAGCCCTGCTTCCGCCAACCTGAACACCAATAGGGGATTGCATTTGATCGGTTTCCTCCGCAACTTGCCTGAAATTGCTGGAGGATGCCACTTGGCCAAAGGATACTGGGTTGCCCATGTCGACGTAGACGACATGGAGACATACAAAAACTACATCACCGCAAATGCCGCGCCGTTCGCTGAATACGGTGCAAAGTTCCTGGTGCGCGGTGGTGAACGCACCTCCAAAGAGGGCAAGGCTCGCGCACGTACGGTCGTGATTGAATTCCCAAGCTACGAACAGGCTCTGGCTTGCTATGAAAGTGACGGCTATCAACGGGCAAAAGCTCTGCGTGATCCGGTATCGACTGGCGATCTGGTGATTATTCAGGGCTATGACGGGTAGTCCCCGCTTGGCCGGTCATAAAATATGGAATAACGTAGCCCTATGTTAAAAAAGCTCTTTCAGGCCTTCCGCCCACCTCAGCAGACCACCCTGCCCGACCCGGACGCCGAGCTGGCCCTGGGTGCCCTGATGGTGCGCGTGGCAAAGGCGGATCGAGACTACAAGCTTGAAGAAATCAGCCTGATAGACCGCATTCTTGCCCGCCTTTATCAGCACAATGCGATCGAGGCCGCCAAAGTGCGCGCCACCTGCGAAAAACTGCACGCCGCCGCCCCCGAGACCGACACGTTCGGCAAACTGATCCGCGAAACCACCGACCTGAAGGAGCGCCTGGCTGCACTGGACGCTTTGTGGGAGGTTGTTCTGGCCGATGGAAACTCGGACGAGGGCGAGATCAAGATCGTAGAAGAGGCGCGTGCGGCAATGGGCCTTAGCTTCAATGACAGCAAAGCCTCTCGCGAACGGGTGCAAAGCCGCTTGGAAGCCAGCTAGGCAGCGTCTATATCTTGCTCATGTTTAAGGATTTCCTGTCCCGGCTTACTCAGCCGCAGCCCGACCCGCTTGTCGAAGACGACGCCCGCTTGGCCCTGACTGCCCTGCTGGTACGCATTGCGCGATCCGACAATGACTATGCCGATACCGAAATGGCCCGGATCGATCGGATATCAACCCAACGCTATGGGCTGTCTCCATTCGAAGCCGCCGCACTTCGCGCCCGCGCTGAGGATCTGGAGGCCGAGGCCCCCGATACTGTCCGTTTCACACGCGCCATCAAAGAAGCTATCGCCTATGACGACCGCCTGGCCGTGGTGCAGGCGATGTGGTCGGTCGCTTTAGCCGATGGCCAACGCACCGGTGAGGAAGATTCGTTGCTGCGACTGGTAGTCAGCCTGTTGGGCGTCAGCGATGTGGATTCGGCTCTGGCCCGGCAGAAGGCCGAAAAACCGTGACGGCGATGCTGGGCATGTACGACATGCCCGCCCTTCAAGCAGCCAATGACAGCTTTTGGACGCTGATTCGGAAACATGTTGGACACGGTCCGGCAACTCTGACTCGCGATGCAGACGTTTGGGACGTCTGGCTTGATACCAATCTGACATTTGCCCAAACCTGCGGCATGCCTTACCGAACCCACCTGCACGGCAAGGTACAACTAGTGGGTACTCCCGATTACGGCCTGCCCGATTGTCCGCCCGGATACTACCGTTCGATCTTTGTCGCCCGGGAGAATGATCTACGCGATCTGGATCAGCTTGCAAACGGAACTTTTGCCTATAACGAAGCCCTGTCGCAATCCGGCTGGGCTGCACCGATGGTGCATCTGAGCAGGCACAGCCAGGTCCCAGTATCCTTTCTCGAATCTGGGGGGCATGCACTATCTGCGCAGGCCGTGGCAGATGGGCGCGCCGATTATGCATCTTTGGACGCACTGACCTGGGAATTGCTCAAGGAACACACCGATCTTGGCTTGGCATTGCGCGAAGTCGCCGTAACATCCCCCACACCTGCTCTGCCTTACATCACTGCAAATGGACAAGACGCGCGCAACCTCGCCCACGCCGTTCGCGCGGCAATAGCTGAGCTCAGTTCTGCAGAGCGTGAATTGCTGCATCTGCGTGGCCTGATCGACATACCGGCAGAGCATTACCTGGCGGTCCCCAATCCGCCCGCACCAGAAGCCATCCTGCGCAATCCCTGACCGATTTGACTAAAACCTCTGGTCGATTTGGAGGTTTCAGGTCCGGAACGTGTCATTTGCGCATTGCATTGGACGATTTTTTCAGCCCTAGTACCGCACCAACACAACTAACAAAGCCTGGATCGCCCGTGACAGAGACCGCCCCCGTAATCGAGATCAAGAACCTGCACAAAAGCTTCGGAAATCTCGAGGTATTGAAAGGGGTGGACATAACAGCACATCGTGGCGACGTCGTTTCGCTGATCGGATCGTCCGGTTCTGGAAAATCCACCCTTCTGCGTTGCTGCAACTTGTTGGAAGACAGTCAGGAAGGCGAAATTCTGTTCAAGGGCGAACCTGTGCGCTGGACCGGCAATCACCATCATCGCCGCCCAGCTGACGCAAAACAGGTACTGCGTATTCGCACCAATCTGTCGATGGTGTTCCAGCAGTTCAACCTATGGGCCCATCTGACCATCCTTCAAAACGTGATGGAGGCTCCGGTTACAGTTTTGGGCCGTGATCGGGCCGAGGCCGAAGACAGCGCCCGTAAATACCTTGAGAAGGTCGGCATCGGTGACAAATGCGACGCCTACCCGGCCCAATTGTCCGGCGGCCAGCAACAACGCGCCGCGATTGCCCGCGGCCTATGCATGGAGCCCGAGGCGCTATTATTCGACGAACCCACTTCGGCGCTTGATCCCGAGCTGGAACAGGAAGTGATCAAGGTGATCAAGGATCTGGCAGCCGAAGGCCGCACCATGATTATCGTGACCCATGACATGAAAATGGCGGCTGACATCTCGAGCCACGTTGTGTTCCTGCATCAGGGCCTGATCGAAGAAGAAGGCACGCCCGAAGATATTTTCACCACCCCTGAATCCAAGCGGCTTCAGGGCTTTCTATCCGCCACACAGGCGGCATAACCTACGGACAGAACCAATAAGGGGAGTAACCAATGAAAAACCTGATTCTGACCACCGCAGCACTGGCGTTGACCGCCGGTGTGGCAATGGCTGACACCGTTCGCATGGGCACAGAGGGCGCTTACCCTCCGTATAACTTCATCAACGATGCGGGTAAAATCGATGGGTTCGAGCGTGAAGTGGGCGACGAGCTGTGCAAACGCGCCGGGCTGGAATGCGAATGGGTCAAGAACGACTGGGATTCGATCATCCCGAACCTGGTCTCGGGCAACTACGACACCATCATCGCCGGTATGTCGATCACCGACGAACGTGACGAAGTCATCGACTTCACTCAGGACTACTACCCACCGACCGCGTCAGCCTACGTCGCAGTCACGGAAGGCGTTGATGTGACAGGTGGTATCGTTGCGGCGCAAACCGCGACCATTCAGGCCGGTCATGTTGCTGAATCCGGCGCTACCCTGGTTGAATTCGCTACACCGGAAGAAACCATTGCAGCCGTCCGCAACGGCGAAGCCGACGCCGTTCTGGCCGATCGGGACTATCTGGTTCCTCTGGTCGAGGAATCGGGTGGCGAGCTGGTTTTTGTTGGCGACCCGGTTCCGCTGGGCGGTGGTATCGGAATGGGCCTACGCGAAAGCGATGGCGACCTGCGCGGCAAGTTTGACGCTGGGATCACCTCAATGAAAGAGGATGGCACGCTGAACGAGATGCTGATCAAGTGGTTCGGTGAAGGCACCGCCACCTATGGCACCGACGGTTCGGTTGTAACCAACTAAGCACTCCGTCCAAAGGTCCGGCGCCGTTTGTGCGCCGGACCAACCCCCGGCCAAACACCGGGCCTGACGTTCGAAAGACGCCTCATGTTTTCCTACTGCGCTGATCCCGACATTTTGGGCACGTTCCGCTGGTTTTCCTGCTACCTGACCAACGGCGTCCACTGGTCGTTCTACCTGTCGTTCGTCAAGGTTCTCGCTCTGCTGGCCGTTACCGCACCAGTTGCACTTAGCTTTGGGTTCACCGGCGCGATGGCCGCGCGGTCGCATTTCCCACCGCTCAGCTGGCTGGGCAAAGGTTACATCGCCATCGTTCGCGGCGTGCCCGATATCGCCTTCTTCCTGTTTTTTGTAATCGCGCTTGATCAGGCATTTGAATGGACGCGACACAAAGTTCTATGTCCCGAATGGACTGACCCGATCCGGCAGGGCAACGACTTCCTTGTCTGTCAGGCCGCCAAATTGCCACTGAGAACCGCCCCGGAATGGGTTCACGAGACTTATGGCTTCCTCCTTGCCGTAATCACCTTTTCGATCGTTTTCGGAGCTTTCGCTGCGAACGTTCTGTTCGGTGGCATGCGGGCCGTACCCCATGCCCAGCTAGAGACTGCCGAGGCCTATGGCATGACACGCCGCCAAACCTTCTGGCGCATTCTTGTGCCGCAGATGTGGGTCTACGCCCTGCCCGGTCTCAGCAATCTGTGGATGGTGCTAATCAAAGCCACACCTTTGCTATTCCTGCTGGGGATCGAAGATATCGTCTATTGGGCTCGCGAACTCGGCGGCACTAAGACGTCCAAATTTACCCAATACCCGCACGGTGACTGGCGTATGTGGTACTTTCTGTTTCTCCTGATCTTTTATCTCGGCATGACCCGCGTGTCTGAGATCGGGTTAGAGAAACTGATGCGACGCTTGTCCCACGGACAGGCCACATCCGGTGGCGAGCTGCTGCGCAAGGAGACAACGGCATGAGCTGCTTGCAAACCATCCAGGATTACGGCCTGCGCTCGATTGGACTTGGTGAGCGTTTGCTTCCTAGGACCGATTTCACCTTGTGCGAACAGTTCACTCTGATCGGCTCGGGCATGATCTGGAACATCTATTTTGGTGTAATGGCACTGGCGACGGGGTTCTTTCTGGCCACCGCTGTGGCACTTGGCAAAGCGTCCAGCAACAAATGGCTGCGCAAACCCGCCGAGTGGTTCATCTTTATCTTCCGAGGTTCTCCTCTCTTTATTCAGTTTTTCTTCGCCTATTTCTTCTTCCTGTCGCTGAAGAAATCCTACCCGATGTTCGACGCCCTCACGTCTGCTTGGCTGGGTGCGCTGATCGTTCTGTTCTTGAACACGGCCGCGTATACGGGCGAAATCTTCTATGGCGCTCTGCGCTCGATCCCCAAAGGTGATATTGAAGCGGCGGACGCCTACGGTATGTCCGGCTGGTCGCGCTTCCGTCGGATCATCTGGCCTACAACGCTGCGGCTAGCCTGGCCTGCCTATACCAACGAAGCCATCTTTCTGTTCCAATCCACGACGCTGGTTTTTTTCTCGGCGTTCCCGGCCTGGCAGCAACGTGGCGACGCGCTGTATTACGCTAGCTATTTCGCGGATAAGACGTTCAATCCTTTCATCCCCTACCCGATCCTGGCGTTCTATTTCATCCTGCTGACGTTGGTTATCGTCGGCGGTTTCGGACTGATCAACAAACGTCTGAACCGACACCTGCCCGCAGAGCGGAAAGCCAAGATGCGGTTCCGGTTAAATCTGGCGCGCTAAGGGGCTGGCCTCGCACCGGCCCCCTATTGCCAAGTAGCGGGGTCCAGTTGAAACAGTTGGGACAGCTGAGCATAAACATCAGGGACCTCGCGTTTCAGGGCGTGAGGTCTTTCAAAGAAAACCTCGACTGAAACTGCAAAGAACTCTTCGTGGCCAACCGCTCCATAGGGGTCTATGACCGTGTGCCGCCCGCTTTCGACCGCGTGAACGTGTGTCTCATAGGCCGTCAGGAATACACGTTCCCATTCGGCAAAGCTCTGGCCTTCGCTCAGGACAGGCACTCCGTTGGTGCCACCCGACAAATCGTCAATCTGATGCGCAAATTCATGGAACACCACATTGTGCCCATCGTGGTCATCCAGCGCACCGTGGTTGCTGTGAGCCCATGAAAGGATGACCGGGCCGCGATCCCAGCTTTCTCCGGTGCGAACGATTTCCTTTTCCGTAACAACGAAGCCGGAGTGTTTCTGTTGCTTTGACTTGAAGGCATTTGGGTAGATCAGGACCGTCGTCAGGTTGTCGTACCAAAGGTCGCTGTTTACCACGAGCAAACAGGCCTGCGCGGCAATGGACAGCTCCATGTCCTCAGTTACCTCCACCCCGTCGCAACCAAAGAACTCCACCTGATTCAGAAACAGGTTCACTTTGCCATCCAGTTTGCCGCGCAAGTCCGATGGCAACCGTTGAACGATGGGCACCCGACGCTCAACGATGCCGCGTTGATGCTCGGAAAGCGGTGTGGAAAGCAACGTAGTGCGCATTTGTCTCTTCGACCAATAGCGATAGCCCAAAATGCCAATGGCCAGAAGAATAAGTGTAAACAACAGTGTCATCAGCAAACACTATAAGGATCACGCCGCGGGGTACAATTGGCGACACATCATCCCTAAATCGACTAGCACGATTGGAGACAATCGGGGCCAGGTGACGCACCAATTGAACATTGCGCTATATCCTGTTGCCGTTTTCAAACCCGCTTCCAAAAATTTGATCAAATTTAGTGACATTACGGAGAACGTCCTTTAAACCTTCAGGGACAAGATAAACGGAGCCCCAAATGGACCTGAGCGCCCTGCACACTTTTCGCGTCGCAGCCTGTGACCTGAATGGTCAGATGCGCGGCAAGCGCGTGCCGCCCTCATATGCCGCAAAGCTGGACAAGGGCGCTGTACGAATGCCGTTCTCAGCGCTCAATGTCGATCTTTGGGGCGCGGACATAGATGGCAGCCCGCTGGTTTTCGAGAGCGGTGATGCCGATGGTGTCTTGCGCCCGACCGAACGTGGGCCGGTGCCGATGCCCTGGCTGAGCTCCCCAACCGCGCTGGTGCCGATGTGCCTTTATGACGACAACGATACGCCATTTGACGGTGACCCGCGCCATGCACTAACCGCTGTGCTGGATCGATATGCACAACGCGGCTGGACTGTCATCGCGGCAACCGAATTGGAGTTCACCTTACTGGACGCATCCGGCGCGCAACCTCGGCCTCCGCTAAACCCGGTTACAGGACGGCGCCTGAAGGACGAATCGGTTTTGTCGATGGCAGAAATGGACGCATTTGATGCGTTCTTCACTGATCTCTATGACGGCTGCACCGCGATGGGAATCCCGGCCCAGACCGCCATTTCCGAAAGCGGAATCGGCCAGTTCGAGATCAACCTGAACCACCAGGACGCCATGCGTTGCGCTGATGATACGTGGCTTTTCAAGGCGCTGACACGCGGCCTGGCGCGGAAACACGGGTTTTCTGCGACTTTCATGGCAAAGCCTTACAAGGACGATGCCGGCAACGGTATGCACGTGCATTTCTCTGTCGTCGATGCGCAAGGTCGCAACGTCTTTGATGACGGTGGACCCGAAGGTACTGATACCTTGCGCTCTGCCGTCGCAGGTTGTCTTGCAGGGATGTCCGGAAGTACGCTTATTTTCGCGCCGCACGGCAATTCATTTACCCGCCTAGTGCCCGGTGCTCATGCCCCGACAGGGGCCAGCTGGGCTTACGAAAACCGGACTGCTGCCATCCGAATACCTGGTGGCGCCCCGGCAGCGCGCCGGATCGAGCATCGTGTGGCCGGAGGGGACATCAACCCCTATCTGATGCTGGCCGCCGTGTTGGGCGCGGCTCTGGTCGGTGTTGAAGACAACCTGAAACCCCCTGCACCAATCAATGGCAATGCCTATGAGATCGACGGCCTCCCGCAACTGGCATCGGACTGGCCTTTGGCCATCGCAGCATGGGAGGCCGACCTGGTGGTTGCACGCATCTTTCCTGCCGAATTGATCCGCAATCTGGCGATGACTAAGCGGCAGGAAATGGCTCGGTTTTCGGATCAGCCGTCAGACGAACACTGGCTCAGCTATCTCGAGGCGGTATGACCCCCTTGCCCGACGTGCTGCTGTAGGCTAAAAGAAATTTGATCAAATTTGGTGACCTATGAAAATCGGTATCCTCCTGACCGGCCATCCCCCTGACGAATTGCATGATCAATTCGGCGAGTATGACGGCATGTTTCGTACTCTGATGAACGGAAACAACTTTGAATACGAAACCTTCGCGGTCGTTGACAATCAGTTCCCCACGGACGCTGATCAGGCTGATGGCTGGATTATCACCGGGTCGCGCCACGGCGCGTATGAGGATCACCCGTGGATCCCTCCATTGGAGGATTTGATCCGCTCGATCCGAGACAGCGGTAATCCCCTGATCGGTGTGTGCTTTGGCCATCAGATCATCGCACAAGCTCTTGGTGGCACGGTTGAGAAATTTCAGGACGGTTGGGCTGTCGGGCGCACCGAATATGATTTTGACGGTGAAACGGTCACGCTGAACGCATGGCATCAGGATCAGGTCACTCGCCTACCTGATGGCGCACGTGTCCTGGGGACCAATGACTTCTGCAAGAACGCAATGCTGGCCTATGGTGACACGATCTGGACCGTGCAGGCACATCCTGAATATGGCGACGACTTTATTCGAGGATTGATCCAGACCCGCGGCAAAGGCGTCGTACCAGACGATCTGCTGCAAGATGCCGTAAACCGCCAGCCTGGACGCAACGACAACCCTGCGATCGGGCGATACATGGCCGAATTCCTAAAGAAAGTGAGGGCCTGATGGCCAACTGGATAGACGAACTGCCCGAAGCGGCCCGTAGCTATATCGAAGGACAACGGCTGGATGAAGTCGAGTGTATTATCGCTGACTTGCCCGGAATCGCGCGCGGCAAGGCCGTTCCCGCTTCGAAATTCGCGCGGCAATCCTACTTTCACCTGCCTGACAGCATTTTCTACCAGACCATTACAGGCGATTGGGGCGAAGCCGCGGGGGACGATGGGTTCATCGAACGCGATATGATCCTGAAACCGGATTTCTCGACCGCCTCCGCCGCCCCGTGGACTGGAGACTGGACTTTGCAGGTCATCCACGACGCTTATGACCGCGACGGCGAACCTATTCCCTTCAGCCCACGCAACGTATTGAAGCGCGTCGTTCAGCTTTATCACGACAAAGGTTGGAAACCTGTCGTAGCGCCCGAGATGGAGTTCTTTCTGGTTGCCCCAAATGTCGACCCGGCGCAGGGCATCAAACCAATGATGGGCCGATCGGGCCGCCCGGCCGCAGCACGTCAGGCCTATTCAATGACGGCAGTGGATGAGTTCGGCCCGGTTATCGACGACATCTATGATTTCGCCGAGCATCAAGGGTTCGAGATCGACGGTATCACGCAGGAAGGTGGCGCCGGTCAGTTGGAAATCAACCTGCGTCATGGCAACCCGGTCAAGCTGGCCGACGAGGTGTTCTATTTCAAACGCCTGATCCGCGAGGCCGCCCTGCGCCACAACTGTTTTGCCACCTTCATGGCCAAACCGATCGCGGATGAACCAGGCTCGGCCATGCACATCCATCACTCGATCACGGATCTGGAAACCGGTCAGAACATCTTTTCCGGCCCTCAGGGCGGGGAAACCGACGCGTTCTACAATTTCATTGCGGGGCTTCAGAACCATTTGCCCGCCGGGCTGGCCGTTATGGCGCCCTATGTGAATTCCTACCGGCGCTACGTCAAAGACCATGCAGCACCGATCAATCTGGAATGGGCGCGCGACAATCGAACCACTGGCATTCGGGTGCCCTTGTCCGGCGCCGAAAGCCGCCGGGTGGAAAACCGTATCGCCGGTATGGATTGCAACCCATACCTGGGCATCGCGGTATCCCTGGCCTGCGGTTATTTGGGGCTGGTCAATCAAGAACGCCCGCGCCGACAGTTCTATGGCGATGCCTATGACGGGGACGGCGATATCCCTCAGGTCATGGGTGAAGCGCTGGATCTATTCGATGAGGCAGAGGCCTTGCACGAGGTGCTGGGACCGGATTTTGCACGTGTCTACAGCATCGTAAAACGCGCAGAATACGAGGAGTTTCTACAGGTGATCTCGCCATGGGAACGCGAGCATCTGCTGATGAACGTCTGAATCATGGGCCTGAACTTACTCTATTCCAACGACCGCAAATCGGAATATCCGCCAAGTTGGTATACGGCGACGGCGCTCCCGACGGAACGGTCACCGGCGCTAACTGGCGACACCAAAGCGGATGTCTGTGTCGTCGGGGGCGGATACACGGGGCTGTCAGCTGCGCTGCATCTAGCCGAGGCCGGATTCGACGTGGTTTTGCTCGAAGCACATCGCGTCGGTTTCGGTGCGTCTGGTCGCAACGGTGGCCAGTTGGGCAGCGCTCAGCGTATGGATCAGGAAGATTTGGAACGTTTGGTTGGCGATTCCGACGCTGCCAAACTGTGGCAACTGGCTGAAGACGCCAAAGACCTTGTCAAATCGCTGGTCTCAAAACACCAGATCGACTGTGATCTGAAGCCTGGAATCGCCACCTTGAGCCTGAGCGCATCCGAATGCGATGACTTGCATAACCATGCGGCACATCTGTCGACTAAATATGGGTATGACCAGATCGAACTGCTGGATGAAGATGCAGGTCACGCCGTTTGCCCTTCGCCTACGTACAAGGGTGGCTACCTGGACATGGGTGCCGCGCACCTTCACCCGCTGAACTTTTCGCTGGGTCTCGCCCAAGCGGCTATCAAGGCGGGGGTACGAATCCACGAAAGTACTGAGGTTCTGAAGATTGAAGAGGGCCAGCGCGCTACCGTGAACACGGCGAACGGGAAAGTCGCTGCGGATCACGTCATATTGGCCTGCAACGGTTACCTAGGGGATTTGAACCGCAAGGTCGCGTCGCGGGTGATGCCGATCAACAACTTCATTGCAGCGACTGAGCCACTTGGAGCCGAGGCTCAAAAGGTTCTGACGCGCGACGTTGCAGTGGCCGATACGAAGTTCGTCGTGAATTACTTCAGGCTCAGCGCAGATGGTCGGCTGCTCTTCGGAGGCGGCGAAAACTATGGCTATCGTTTCCCCACTGATATTGCGGCAACGGTCCGCAAACCCATGACCGAGATCTTTCCGCATCTGCGCGATGTCCGGATTGACTATGCCTGGGGCGGCACGCTTGCCATCACCATGCGCCGAATGCCTTATCTTGCACGGGTGGCACCGAACATCCTGTCCGCTTCCGGCTATTCGGGCCACGGTGTCGGTACAGCCACCCATGCGGGCCAATTGATGGCCATGGCCATTCAGGGTCAATCGGAAGGTTTTGACACAATGTCACGCGTACCCGCCTTGCCGTTTCCAGGCGGCCCATCTCTGCGCAGCCCGCTGCTGGTGTTGGCAATGACGTGGTATGCCCTCCGGGACCGGCTGGGGATCTGAAAACCCATACCGCGACAATTTGGTGAAATTCCGCCTAATGACGGAATGAGCTCTTGGTTTGCTGAATTCGTTACTTTATATTTCCGAATAGTAGAATTCGGGAAAACCAAATATGACGCTACCACCTAACGTTCATGATGCCGAACCCATCCCCGCAGCAGCAAGAGAAGCCATCGATGCCTTGATGCAATCTGGCGACCTGTTTCGTTACACGGCACCGCAGGACGCGCCTGTCACTCTGCTTGAGGCCGAGTTTGCCGAGCTTTTGGGCACAAAATATGCTTTGGCCGTATCGTCCTGTTCAGCTGCTCTATTCCTGTCACTAAAGGCGCTGGATCTGCCGCGCGACGCGCGGGTGCTGATCCCGGGCTTTACCTTTGCAGCGGTACCATCTTCGGTGGTGCATGCCGACTGCATCCCGGTTCTGTGCGAGGTCGGCGACAACTATCGCATCAACATGGTGGATTTCGCAGCGAAGCTGGACGACGTGCAGGCAGTGATCATCAGCCACATGCGCGGCCATACGTCAGACATGGACGCAATTATGGAACTGTGCGACGCGCGCGGAATCCCCGTGATTGAGGACGCGGCACATTCATTGGGCACCACGTGGCATGGCCGCAATATCGGAACCATTGGTAAGGTGGGCTGTTTCTCGTTCCAGTCTTACAAAATGATTAACGCGGGCGAAGGCGGTATCCTGATCACCGACGATGCCGATCTTGTTGCCCGTGCCGTCATAATGTCCGGCGCCTACGAGCATAACTGGAAGAAACACAAAGGCCCGCACGGCGACAACTCGCCCGAATTGGAACAAGCCTTTGCCCGCTGGCAGAACAAGTTGCCTCTGTATAACCTACGGATGAGCAACCTGAGCGCCGCTGTGATCCGGCCCCAGATTCCTGAATTGGCCCGCCGTGTACGCGATGGCTTGGACAATCACGATTATGTCGCAGGCCGTCTGAACACCTCGCCGTATATCGATGTCCCTGCCCCGCTGGCGCCGGAACGGCGCGCTCCGGATTCGATCCAGTTCAACTTGGTTGGCATGGACGAAGCTGAGACCCGCTCATTTGCCGAGGCCGCTGAGACCCGCGGCGTCAAGGTTCAGGTCTTCGGGTTAAGTACGGACAACGCCCGCGCGTTCTGGAACTGGCAATTCATGCCAGAGCAGGTCGACCTGCCCCAGACGCGTACAATGTTAATGAGGGCCTGCGACGTCCGGTTGCCTGTTCGTCTGACACGGGAAGAGCTGGACATGATCACCGACATTCTGCTTGCGTCAGTCGCGGATGTGATTGGTCCTGTGCCCGTATACGGTACCTGACTTTCAGTCAGCATTCAGTTCAAACAAGTCGACCGACAAAAACAATGCGTCAATCCCCTGCGGGGTTGGCGCGATGCGCGACAAGAGACCGGCCACCCCCAACCCGCTTTGGCTCTGCACAAGCAACGGAGCGCCAGAATCGCCCATCATCACGGGGCAGATTGCCTGCATCAGCGCTGTAGCTACAGGACGAGGCCGGCAAGTACCAGTTCGGCTCAAAACATGCGGGCGCAGACCAGAGTAACCCGCAACAAAACTCTCTTGCGCGACCGACACGGCTGGCAGATAGCCAACCGTTTGACCTATCGGATCAGACAGTTCCAAGATCGCCCAATCCAATTCAGCACGGTCGTTAAAAGACCCCTCTGAGCCCTGTTGCGATGCTAGATTGTAGTCTTTGACTGTTGAAAATGCTGCAACTTCTCCGCGCTGATAACCCGCAGCAAAACGAATGCTTTCAGCGGGAATCCACCGCTTACGGGCACTGTTGTAAAGGCAATGTGCAGCCGTCAGCACATGCGTTTCCGACACAAGCACGCCAGTACAGTGCGATCGCTGGTTAGTACTGGCAAAGTTGACCCGGCCAATGGCGCGCCACGGCGCCTGCGACGCGTCGACGATCTCACGGGAGCGTATTTCATCGCACCCGGCATCGGCGTCTCTGCCCATGGTGCAGACAGGTTCCCAGGTTTCAGTGAACTTCCCTTGCGCCAGCGTGTCCCCAGCCCAAAGCAACGCTAAAAGCAAGGGCAGCACGCGCACGATGGGATTAGCTCAGCTTGGATAGTTTCTTTTGCAGCTCAGCAAGTTGTTTCTTGATGTCCGCCAAATCTTCCTTGGATTCGGACGCATCTTCCTGCTCGGCATCTGGGCCCGACCAGTTTCCGGATAGACCGCCCGTCATTGCCTTTAGAAACGCCTGTTGCTGCGCCTGCATCGCGTCAAACCCCGGAATCTGAGACATGGGGTTCATGGCATTCATGTTCTCCATCATCTTGCTCTGGCTTTCGCGCAACATCTCAAATGAGCTTTGCAGAAACTGCGGCATCATTCCCCCGCCAGGAATCATATAGCTGCGCACCAGGTCGTTCAGAACATTGACCGGCAGAACATTCTCACCCCGGCTTTCATGTTCGGCAATGATCTGCAGAAGATACTGACGGGTCAGGTCATCACCCGTTTTCAGATCGATGATCTGAACTTCACGCCCATCGCGGATAAATCCCGCGATATCTTCCAGCGTGACATAGTCGCTGGTCTCGGTGTTATACAGCCGCCGGCTGGCGTAGCGTTTGATCAGAAGCGGTTTTTCTTGTTCCGGCACCGTTTGCCCTCCCCAAGGATGATGCGTTGCAGCAGAGATTATGCGAGTGCAGAACAAAAAGAAAGGGCAGGTCGAAAGACCTGCCCAAAGCGATTGCACCAATTGGGAGGGATGGGTGCGTGTCGCCGTCTTAACTTACTTGGCAGTCGTTGCTTTCTTGGCAGCAGCGGTTACCTCGTTGGTGGCTTTCTTGACAGCAGCAGTTGCGTCTTCGGCAGCGTCTTTGCCAGCAGCCATCAGCAGCTCAACGGTTTCAGTCTGAACTTTTTTCGCGATTTCAGCGAAAGCCGCCATGTTTTCAGCAGCAACTTCAGCCGACGCGCTTGCGAAGTCGGTTGCAGCTTTGGCGTAGTCAGCAGGCTCTGCCTTTGCTTTCGACATCTCGGTCAGTTTGGCCAGGGTTTCCTTGGTCCATTTGTTCGAGATCTCGGCCGACTTAGTAGCAGCGTCCAGTGCAACACCCGACAGCTTTTCGTTCAGAGAAGCCGTCGATTTGAATGCATCTTCCAGAGCTGTTGTGTCAACCGGGAATGCGCCCATCATGTCTTTCATGACTGCGGTAAAGTCTTGGGTCTTTGCCATTGTTCTAATCCTCTTAGCCTGTCCGGGCCCACCCCGGGTTTCATCAGCTTGAGGGCAATATGATTTCTGCGACGCAGCATTTCAAGTATTTTCTTGCTGCATCGCAGAAAAAATTAAGTTTCAAAATGAAATCAACGACTTGCCTTTACCAATACATAAGTACCCGGAGCCGGGCACAAACGTGGATGGTTCGAATCGCCAGTATCACGAGCCGGCACTTGCTTGCCTGAACGCTTTTTCAGCCACGCTTCCCACATTGGCCACCAAGAGCCTTCGTGAAAGTCTGCTTCCTTTAGCCAAGTCTCGGCATCCGCCTTGAGATCCGGATTAGTATAGTGGCCGTATTTCTTCTTGCTTGGCGGATTAACGATCCCGGCAATATGCCCGGATTCGGACACCACGAAAGTTTTGGATCGCGAGCCCATTTGTTGGACGCCACGATAACAATCCTTCCATGCCGCGATGTGATCAGTCTCGCAGGTGATGGCCATCAGGGGCACGTCCACGTCCGATATGCGCAGTTTGTGCCCCAACAACTCAAACCCATCCGTGACGAAATCGTTGCTCTGACACAATCCGCGCAGATACTGCATCGCCATCCGGCCCGGAAGGTTGGCGCCATCCCCATTCCAGTACAGCAAATCAAATGCGGGTGGAGTTTCCCCCATCATGTAGCTGCGAATGGCGGGTGTGTAGATCAGATCCTTCGAGCGCAGGAACGACATGGTCCGGCCGATGATCCACGCTTTCAAAACACCGTCCCGGTCGACCTGCTGTTCGATACCGTCCACGAAATCGTTCTGCAGGAAAGGTGTGAATTCCCCCTGCTCGCCAAAATCCGTGAGCGTCGTAAAGAATGTGGCCGATTTGACAGACTTGTCGCCGCGCTGCTTCAGCAATGACAAAGTCAGGCTGAGCGTCGTCCCAGCGATACAATAGCCAACTGCGTTGACCTGCTTGACCTTGCAGATCTTCTTGGCCTCCTCGATCGCCGTTAAGAAACCTTCCTGAATATAGTCCTCCATACCGATATCGGCATGCGAGCTGTCCGCGTTCACCCAGCTGACAACAAACAGGGTATAGCCTTGTTCGGTCACCCATTTGATCAGGCTGTTCTGGGCCTTCAGGTCAAGGATGTAGAATTTGTTGATCCAAGGCGGGAAAAGCACGATCGGCGTTTCATGAACTGTTTCGGTCGCCGGTTTGTACTGGATCAGCTCCATCATGCGATTGCGATAGACGATGTCACCGGGAGTCGTGGCGATATTGCCCCCGATCTCAAAAGCGCTTTCGTCTGCCAGTTTGACCACCAGCTCGCCATCATTCGCTTCAAGGTCAGAAACAAGGTTTTCCAACCCTTGGATCAGCGACTGACCTTCGGTTTCAACTGCTTTTTCCAGCGCATCGGGATTGGTGGCCAGGAAATTTGTCGGCGCCATCATGTCGATGATCTGACGCGAGAAATAGCTGAGTCGCCGTTTGTCCTTTTCCTCCAGATCCTCGACCGAAGCGACCGCCTGTTCGATGGCTTCTGCGTTGGTCTGATATTGCTGACGGATAAAGCGAAAGTATGGGTTCGTGTCCCACATGGGGTTTGAAAACCGGCGGTCGGGCTTGCCTTCGCCTGTGTCCTCTATCTGGCCGGACGTCATCGCTTTTTGCGCCTCGGCAAAATTCAGAACCGATTTGCTCCAGTATTCAACCTGCTGTTCCAATAACTTGGCAGGATTCTGCCAAGCTTCGGCCCAGTAAGCAGTTGCTGCCCGTGCATAAAGCTCTTGATTCGGGCCGTCCAACGCGGAGGCATGCGGCGTTTTACTGGCCATTACCTCGATCAAACGTTTCGACAGATGTTCGACCTTTTCCATATTTTCTTTAAGGCGTTCAATATGTTCGTCGGTCATATCGGGCGTCTGATCTTCGCTAGTTGTCATTTTAACAATTCCCCCCTAACCTCGCTGCTATGCAGAATAACGTCGTGGGTGCTGGGGGGCAAAGCGACGAATGGTCCGAACTCTCAGGATGACACTCAGGAGGCCCCATTTCATGCGCTACATGATGACATACGACCTGATGGAAACAATGCGCAACACCAATCAATGGCTTGGTGCCACCGCAAGCGCGATGGCGTCTTACCCCCAGTTTTCGATGATCCCGAACCCAGCATTCAATTGGATGGCCGCATGGGGCGAAGTAACCGAGCGCACCTTCCAACGCATGGTCGTCAAGCCCGACTGGGGCATTCGCACCTTTACCTGCGAAGACGGCAAGGACCATCTGGTCGACATCACCACAGTCCTCGAGCGCCCTTTCGGCGACCTGATCCATTTCCGCATCAATGGGCGTGCAGAGCAGCCCCGAAAGGTGCTGTTGGTTGCACCGATGTCGGGTCACTATGCGACGCTGTTGCGCTCGACCGTCAAAAGCCTGCTGGTCAATTGCGAAGTTTATATCACCGACTGGCATAATGCGCGCGATATCCCTGTGTCCGAAGGTAAATTCGATGTTGAAGATTACACGCTCTACCTTGTCGATTTTATGAAGGAACTGGGCCCGGATACACATGTTGTGGCTGTCTGCCAGCCCGCGCCGCTGACGTTGGCCGCTACCGCATATCTGGCCGAGGTCGAGCCCAAGGCGCAACCCAGCACTCTGACCCTGATCGGCGGACCTGTAGATCCGGACGCAACCCCAACCGAAGTCACCGATTTCGGGCGGCGTGTCACGATGGGTCAGCTGGAAGAGACGATGATCCAACGTGTGGGATTCAAGTATAAGGGCGTGGGTCGCATGGTATATCCCGGCCTCTTGCAACTGGCATCTTTCATGTCAATGAATGGCGAACGCCACAGCAAAGCCTTCACAGACCAGATTCACCGCGTGATGCGTTTCGAAGCATCGGATCACGATGCACATAACCGGTTCTATGACGAATACTTGGCCGTCATGGACATGACGGCCGAATTCTATTTGTCTACGGTTGAGCGGGTTTTCAAAAACCGTGAGATTGCGCGCAACGAGTTTGTCGTAGCAGGTCACAAGGTGGATATTGGCAAAATCACTGATGTGGCGGTCAAATCCGTCGAGGGCGCGAATGACGACATCTCGGCGCCGGGCCAGTGTATCGCCGCGCTGGATCTGTGCACCGGCCTGCCCGACAGCAAAAAAGCCAGCCATGTCGAACCGGGCGCAGGCCACTACGGTATCTTCGCCGGGCGTAGCTGGCGTGATAACATCCGCCCGCTTGTGATTGATTTCATGAACCAAAACAGCCGAAAGCCTCGCCCCAAAGCTGCCAACCGAAACAAGGTTGCCTGACGGGAAGAAGCAGGAAAGTGACCTGAGACTTCGTCCTTTCCTGCACTCGCAGCGTTATGCGAAGCAGCCTTGCCGCAAATGGCGTAGCGCCCGGGATGCACGCGGTATGCTTTTGTCGCAATTGCAGGGCAGCTTAGGTGTATTCCGAGCAACTGGCTGTAAGGCAACTTAACCCCAAAAGCATGATGCGCTGCTGCGCAAGGCGCTGTAACGTTCTGATTTTCACACCCCCTCAACCGCCGAAAATTCTATTTGGCGGTTTAATCATCAAACGCATCGCCGACCCGACACCACCGGGGCCAATAACCACACGCGAGTTTTGCTTCCACACCCAGCGGAAAACAAAAACACGAAAAATTTCGATATTCGGTCATTCGGCTTCTAAAACACTCGGTGGCATCGCGTCTTTCAGGCCTTTGGAAGTCTTCACTTTTCTTCAATCCGGAAACTGGTGAATCTACCGTCGCACCAACGATCCTGACCAAAAATGTACGCATACTGTCTACGACAGGGTGCAAAGCGTGCCTGTCGCTATAAGCTCAAGGATAATTCAGTCCGCGGAAAGCCGGGAAATCCGCGTATCTCTTGCGCCTTTCAACAAGGGCTTCATCCGGTGTTGCGCCCGGTCGCAACAGACAACCGCGTGGAGCGATATAGCTGTCGATGCGTCGTATCGGGGTTGGACGCCAGACAAGGTTAAACGCGCAGAGTTTCGGAAAGAACCAAATCTCGGAATAATCCAGATGGTCATGCATCCACCATGCAAGATCGCGCCAATCGCGCCCCTCGGCGTAACGGTCCGCAAACCACGGAATCACGATAGAAGCCCCGGCGATACGTTCGTCGCCCTCGCCTCGGTCCCAGATATGACATTCCAGCGGATGATCGTTACGTGCGCAGTTCAGCTTGTTCTCGTTTCCGAACTGATTCAGTGAGGGTGAGCGATAGCCGGACCGCACAGCAATGCGCCCAAAGGTTTCCTCAAGCGGGTCCAGCAGGGTTTCGCAGAATACCCGCCCGGTTTCGATCGCCAGATCAGGGTTCTCCGGAATGTTCTGCATACCATGGAAGTTGCCGATCTCAGAGTACAAAAAGTCGCGCATAAAGAAGTGCCGGGATAAGCGTACGCGGCCCAAGGTTTCGAGGCTCCACATACTTCCTGGCTTGCGCATGGTCAGTACCCGTTCCAGCGAAAGGAGCCGTCCGGACCCAGTTTCGAGAACGGGTTGAAGGCCACCTCCCAGATCGTTCCTTCGGGTGCGCGGAAATAGCCATGATGCCCGCCCCAGAATACATCTGAGGCAGGTTTCAGAATCTCCGCACCCGCTTCATCAGCCTTGGTCAGCACGTCTGCCACGACTTCCTTAGATCGACAATTGTAGCTTAGGGTAAGGGCCCCTTGCCCTAGCGTGCTGATATCGACACCGATTTCTTCAGCCAGTGCCGAGAGTGGGTAGAGACCAAGTGTCTGACCAATCAGGTCAAATGCGATCACGCCGTCCGGGCTATCGACCCTTTGCCAGCCCAGTTTTTCGTAGAACACTGCGGCTGCTTCAGGATCTTCCACACCCACCGTAATTAAGCTGACACGTTGTTCCATCACTCAATCCCCTGCTCTTTCAGCCACGACAGAATACCCGCCACGGCTGCATCTGTCTGTCCCGGCGACATCAGCCGCCCCGCGACCACGTGCGAAGACGGATCATCCCCCGGCCCCATCTTGACCAAATTTACAGTAGCGGTTGCGCCCCAAGCCTCGGCAACATTGTGCGTCAGATCAGGCCGAACAACCTGATCGTCGTCCGAGAACCAGAAGAGGGCCGGGATTTTTACTTCCGAGAAATCAAGCGCGTAAACCGTTTCGACCAGCACTGTCATCGGAACAACCGCTTCCCATGGATAAATTGAAGACCAATACTTGTTCTTCTCGGGATCGGGGCTCGAAACATCACGCTCCTGTCCCATCAGGATGGGCAACCAGATTCTGGCCCACGGCAAGCCGGGTATCCACGCCCCAATCGTATTGACGCCAAAGTTCGGCGAGACGAACACCATCCCGACGACATCCTTGCTCAGTTCCGGGTTCAATGCAGCTGCCGCAGCCAGCGTTCCACCCGTCGACGTCGAAATGATGACGACATTTTCGCCGACGGCGCGCGCTGCGGCTAGCCCCTCGGCCAAATCCTGCATCCAGCCCGTAGCCGTCCCTTCCGCCATTGCATCGTCACTGCGGCCATGCCCTTGCAATCGGGTGTAGACCAGATTTGCCCCTAACGCGTCCGCCACCAGGTCAGGCACAGGACGGATTTCTTCGGAAGTGGCCGAGAACCCATGGATGTAAAGAACTGAGACAGGTGTGCGTTGCTCTTTGAAACCATCCTGCCAGATCACCCGCTTTTCGACGCCGGGCTTGATGTCATCAAATACGGATTCCGTGCTTTCAAAATAGACCTGCACACCTTCGCCAAACTTCCGCGAGTCAAAACTCGGGTTCAGGTTCACCATCTCCCGGGGCCCAAACCAATAGACAAGTGCACCAATTGCAATAACCGCCAGAAGGACACGCCCCAGGGTACGTCCAAAGCGCCGCATCAGCTGTTCACCATGACACTCAGAACTGCCTGTTCGATCATCTCCAGACACAGTTCGTCCGAAAACCGGTGGTCGGCATCCTTGACCAGAGTCAGACGCATATCTGGCCCGGTGGCGTGCTCCAGCAACCGAACTGCAGTTTCCGTGGAGACCGCTGTATCCGCTGTCCCTTGCAGGAATCTCACGGGAAACGGCAATTCCAATGGCCCGCGCAGAACCAAGTGATTGCGGCCGTCCTCTATCATGCGCTTGGTGATGACGTAAGGCTCCATATAGTCAGAGGGCAGCTCGACCTGCCCCACGATGTCCAGTGCTGCCTTCTGCTCCTCGGTGAAAGACGCCCAGTACCCATCCTCTGTAAAATCCGGCGCGGCGGCAATGGTGACCATCCCCGCGATCCGGTCAGGAATTTCGCGAGCCAACAGCAGAGCCTGCCAGCCCCCCATGGACGAACCAACGACAATCAGAGGCCCCTCTGTCAGCACCGAAACTGCAGCCAGCGTATCTTTGTGCCAATCACCAATGCACCCTTCGGTGAACGTTCCCGAGCTCTCACCGTGACCTGAATAATCAAACCGCAGGTAGCTTTGGCCGCGCGCTTGCGCCCAGGCTTCCAGATGCACCGCTTTGGTGCCTTCCATGTCCGACTTCAGCCCGCCAAGAAAAACAACAGTCGGCCCCTCACCTTCACTTTTGTGATACGCAAGTTGCCGCCCCTGTGCGGTATCCAGAAAATTCGTAGCAGCCATGAAACTCTCTTTCGCTTTTGGCTCATCATGCACGGCAGACATTGGGCCGCAATTCCCGAATTCCGTTCCCCGGTAGTGTTACACCCGATCTTTCACCACTCTTGACAGCTCATGCTGCACCTGCCACATGAGCCGAACACCATAACCCGCAACCGGGCGTTCTGTGGGCGCCAAACCGACGAGGAGAGCCGATATGGCCCTGGATTCAAAATCCGTCTCTCTCACCTTTCCTGATGGCAATGCTCGATCCTTTGACGCAGGCGTTACGCCGGCGCAAATCGCTGCCGACATCTCAACCTCGCTGGCAAAAAAAGCCATCTCGGCCACGGTGAATGGCCAGCATTGGGACCTGCAATGGCCCATCGAAGCGGATGCCGACATCGCTATCCACACCATGAAGGACGAAGTTCAGGCGAACGAACTGATCCGCCACGACCTGGCCCACATCATGGCGCGTGCCGTGCAGGAGATCTGGCCGGACACCAAAGTCACAATCGGCCCAGTCATCGAAAACGGTTGGTACTATGACTTTGACCGCGCCGAGCCTTTCACGCCCGAAGACCTCGGCCTGATCGAGAAAAAGATGAAGGAAATCATCAACAAGCGCGACCCCGTGACCACCGAAGTCTGGGACCGTCAGCGTGCGATCGATTTCTACACTCAGAATAACGAGCCCTATAAGGTTGAACTTATCGAAGCCATTCCGGGCGACGAGCCACTGCGCATGTACTGGCACGGCGACTGGCAGGACCTGTGCCGCGGCCCGCACCTGCAGCACACCGGACAGGTTCCGGGCGACGCCTTCAAGCTGATGAGCATTGCTGGCGCCTATTGGCGCGGCGACAGCAGTCGCGCAATGTTGCAACGTATCTACGGCGTTGCCTTCACCGGCAAGGAAAAGCTCAAAGCACACCTGCACATGCTGGAAGAGGCTGCCAAACGTGACCACCGCAAGCTGGGCCGCGAGATGGATTTGTTTCACATGCAGGAAGAGGCCCCGGGCCAGATCTTCTGGCACCCTAATGGCTGGACCATCTACACCTCATTGCAGGATTACATGCGTCGTGCCCAGCAACGTGGCGGTTATGTTGAGGTAAACACGCCTCAGGTCGTTGATCGAAAGCTGTGGGAAAAGTCCGGGCACTGGGACAAATATCAAGAGCATATGTTCATCGTCGAAGTGGACGAGGAACACGCACGCGAGAAGTCGGTCAACGCGCTTAAGCCGATGAACTGCCCCTGCCACGTTGAAATCTTCAAGCAGGGACTGAAGTCATATCGCGATCTGCCACTGCGTATGGCCGAGTTTGGATCGTGTGCACGATACGAACCATCGGGTGCGTTACACGGTATTATGCGCGTCCGTGGTTTCGCGCAGGATGACGCGCACATCTTTTCGACCGAAGATCAGATCGGCGACGAGTGCGCGCGCTTTATCGGCTTCCTGACGGACGTCTATAAGGACCTTGGGTTTGAAAGCTTTAAGATCAAATTCTCGGACCGACCAGATCAACGTGCGGGATCGGACGAGGTTTGGGACAAAGCCGAAAAAGCGCTGCTGGCATCGACACGGGCCGCTGGCGTCGAACCAGAGCTGAACCCGGGCGAAGGCGCGTTTTACGGGCCGAAACTGGAATTTGTTCTGACCGATGCAATTGGCCGGGACTGGCAGTGTGGCACATTCCAAGTGGACTTTGTTCTGCCTGAACGGCTGGACGCCACCTATATTGGCGCGGACGGCGCCAAGCACCGACCGGTCATGCTGCACCGCGCCTGCCTTGGCTCCTTCGAACGGTTCATCGGTATCCTGATCGAGGAACACGCGGGTAAGCTGCCTTTCTGGCTGGCGCCACGTCAGGTCGTAGTCGCTTCGATCACCTCGGATGCAGATGACTACGTGATGGAAGTGGTTGAAACGCTCAAGGCAGCCGGTGTTCGCGCCGAGGCTGATGTCCGAAACGAGAAGATCAACTACAAAGTCCGCGAGCATTCGGTCGGCAAGGTTCCGGTCATTTTGGCCGTCGGTCACCGAGAGGTCGACGAGCGCACGGTCAGCGTCCGCCGACTGGGTGAGAAACAGACAAAGGTTGAATCACTTGAAGCTGTAACAATTGAGCTGGGCCAGGCCGCGACCCCACCAGACCTGTTGTAACATTCGGCAGCAAATTGCACTGAATCCGGCCCAAGCTTTGGGGCCGGATTGAAACATTTCCATTTTTCCACTTTAAAAACAAATTGTTAACGCTCAAGGTGACATGACTACCTTTGACGCGCTCGTGAGACACGGGCTCGTGAATTCAACTCTGGCCGCCAAGCCATTACCTTTATCATTGTCATAAGCAGACATACCCAGTCATCAAGAGGATTTCCGAGATGTCGAACACCGCTAAGTCCCTGGTCATCGCGACCGCAGTCGCAGCCGCTGTATCTGGCGCAGCCACAACAGCATCCGCACAAGCCAAAGAAAAGTGCTATGGCGTTTCGCTGGCCGGTCAGAACGACTGTGCCGCTGGCCCCGGCACCACTTGCGCGGGCACCTCGACCGTCGATTATCAGGGCAACGCATGGACACTGGTTGACGCTGGTACTTGCGCCGATATCGAACTGCCGAAATCGGCGGACGGTGCAGCGCGCAATGGTTCGCTCGAACCGCTGGAGCGTGACCTGCCGGCATAAGGCCACGCAAACGAAGATTTTGGGGGCGGGCAATATCGCTCGCCCTTTTCGTCGTAGTCAGGGAACACGCTGATGTTGGATAACGCACTCCGATCAAATCGACTGCCTGCCGCACCAGGCGTGGGATACAAACCGCAGCACTTTTCTCAGATCCTTGAACAGGCAAAGCCAGTGACCTGGCTTGAAATTCACGCCGAGAACTACATGGGCGACGGTGGCCGTCCGCTGGCGCAGCTTCGGCATCTGTCCGAACAGTTCCCCATTTCCGTTCATGGTGTCGGCCTGTCCATCGGCGGAGAGGCTCCCCTGGACCCAGATCACTTGGCTCGTTTGAAACATCTGGTCGGCTGGCTGAACCCGGCCAGTTTTTCCGAGCATTTGGCCTGGTCTACCCATGACAGCCATTTCCTGAACGATCTGCTTCCCCTGCCCTATACCGACTCCACGCTGGAACGCGTCTGCAATCACATTGATCAGGTGCAAGAGGCGGTCGGGCGAAAGATGCTGCTGGAAAATCCCTCGAGCTATCTGGCGTTCGAGGAAAGCACCTGGACCGAGCCTGATTTCTTGCGAGAAATTGCACGGCGCACTGGCTGTGGCTTGTTGTTGGACGTAAACAATGTTTTCGTATCCGCCACCAATCTCGAGTTTTCGCCCCAAGGCTATGTCGATGCCTACCCGCTGGAGCAGGTAGGCGAAATACACCTTGGTGGTCACGACGAGGACGAGGACGATCATGGCCGCCCTCTGTTAATCGACAGTCACGGGCGCGAAGTCGTCGATCCGGTTTGGGCCCTGCTGGACTATGTTTTGGACCGGTCCGGGTCCAAGCCAATTCTGATCGAATGGGACACCGATGTTCCCGACTGGCCGATCCTGCGGGCCGAAGCGGAACGCGCGCAAGCGGCGTTGGACCGGGTTCCGGCATGAGTGTATCGCAAACCGATTTCCACTCGGCTCTCTTGGATGCCAACCAACCGGTTCCGGACGGTTTGCTGGACGCCGCCGATCATCCGGCGGGACGGCGATTCAGTGTTTACCGCAATAACGTCGCCGTTTCACTGACCGAAGCGATGCATCTAGCCTTCCCCGTGATCACCAAACTCCTGGGGTCTCAGAACATGGATGGGTTGGCGGGAATTTTCCTGCGCCGACATCCCCCATCTTCACCGATGATGATGTTTTACGGCGAAGAGTTCCCTGATTTTCTGGCTGGGATGGAGCAACTGTCTCATCTGGGTTACTTACCGGATGTCGCCCGACTGGAGCTTGCCATACGGCAATCCTATCACGCCACCGACAGCCAACCGATCAAACCGGAGGCATTGGCTGTGCCGCCAGAAGACTTGATGCAGGCGAAACTCGCCTTGGCTCCAGCTATGCAGATTGTACGCTCGGATTGGCCGATTCATGCAATCTGGCAATTCAACACACAGCCGGATGCTCCCAAACCCGAGGCAGGCGCACAGGACGTTCTGATTACCCGCCCGGACTATGACCCTGCCCCGCATCTGTTGCCGCCCGGCGGTGCCGACTGGATCGCGCAGCTACAGAACGGGCAAACCGTCGGCGGCGCTTTCGAGGCAACCACTGCAGAAACCCCCGACTTTGACCTGGGGACTACTCTGGCACTGCTCTTGCAGGGCGGAGCGATAACTTCCGTGACTATCGAAAGGCTGGATACATGACTGCCCTAATTTCAACGTACAACAACTCTATGGCAAAGGTGGATCACGCTTCGGGCTGGTTGACGCCCACGCTGGCGCGGGTGGTCTTTATCGCTGTCTTGTTTTTCTACTATTGGAACTCGGCCACGCTGAAGATTGACGGCTCGATCTTTTCACCCTCGGCTGGCGCATTCGGGCAGATTTTTCCCAAGGCCGCTGAGGCCGTATTGTATGACGTAAGCCAGATGACCTTTTTTCAGCGCATCGTCATCTTTTTTGGCACGGTGGCCGAATTTGCCCTGCCCGTCTTACTGGCTGTGGGCCTGCTGACCCGCCTCGCCGCGCTAGGTATGATCGGCTTTGTTTGGGTTCAGACTCTGACTGACGTCGTAGGTCACAACGTCAAACTCGGCAGCCTGTTCGACAACGCAATAACACTGATGGATCAGCGGGTGATGTGGACATTCCTGCTGCTTGTGATTGTGATCAATGGAGCGGGCCCGATCTCGATAGACCGGGTTCTGCGCCTGAAATAATCTAGAAATGCGCCTTGGGCTCGTCCGGTTTTCCCGCGGCCAGCCCAAGGATTCCGGCCACGCCGGCAAAGGCAATCGGGAACATGGTGAACACGCCAAAACCAAAGGCGTAATACATGCCAGCCGCCGAAAGCAGCAGCAAAACTCCGGCAATCAGTGCACGCGCATGAGCCATAGCGCCACCGGCAATGGCCAGAAGCGGCGCCAGAATTGAGGCAGCCTGCACCAGTTCGGGATTCTCGACCTGCTCAGCAAATCCTTCGATCTCACCAAACTGGTCGACGAGTTCAACAAACCCATACCCAAAGAAGCCGACAATCATTCCAACAAGGCCGGCGATGACGCCCAAGATCATTGCAGCGTTTCGCATTCTTCCGTCTCCATAGTTTCAGATGTCAGATATGTGGTTTCTTAGGCGACACCAAGACCTCGGCGCGTATCTTCGGTCCAGCCCAGATACAGCTCCCCGTTTGACTCGATCAGCGGGCGCTTCATCAAGGCGGGGTATTCCGCCATCAGGTCCAGAGCAGGACGATCACGCTGAGATTCATCCAATTCACGCCAGGTTGTCGACCGCGTATTGAGCAAGGCTTTGCCGAAACGTTCGTAAGCCATTGTCATTACAGAGTCGGGCACTCCTTGCACCCGGACATCCACAAATTCAACATTTTGCAGTAATTTCAAGGCCTTGCGGCACGTATCGCAAGTTTTCAAGCCATAAAGGCGCATGATTGGGCTGTTCCTGTTGTTGACGCAAAGTTAGGCAAAATGAATTGCTTACCCCAGTTATTCTTGATTTTTTACTTCACCGTGCAATGTTGAAAAAGACGAAACACGCAATTCGGGCCATATCGTTTGCGCGAAACGGTGATGTGTTGCGGGTGAGTCAACGACTGCCCCCACCAATTTTGTGGGACAACGTGTAAGTAGGAAGGAGACACGGGAAATGCCTACCGGCACCGTGAAATGGTTTAATACAACCAAAGGCTATGGGTTTATCGCCCCCGACGAAGGCGGCAAAGACGTGTTTGTTCATATCTCGGCCGTTGAACGATCCGGTCTGACCGGGCTCGCCGATAATCAGAAAGTCGCGTACGAGCTGCAGGATGGACGTGACGGTCGTCAAATGGCGTCTGATTTGAAGCCATTATAAGTCTGCTCTCGCCACAGGTGGGACATCTAAAAATAGGTTAGCGGCCAATTTCCGGCCGTTGACCGCTCTATCCAAAGTTATCCTCGCGTCGGAGTTTGTTCGGTGTGAGTAAACCAGTTTTCGCCCATGGCTACGATGCACGACGTGCCAGTGGCGTATGTGATGACCAGAGTCCAATCGCCGGATTTGCTGGCCCAGACTTCCATGATCTGCTCTGGTCCGCGCATGCCTGACGCAACTTGCGTGGACCCAAACTGACGCAGCAGCTTGTCATGCATTCTGCTGGTAGGTTCGCAGATCACTTCAGCGATAGGAGATTTGGCCTGTGCGGGATTAACCAGCATCAGAACCAGTGCAAAAAACCGGATATAGACAGCCACCGTCATGCATCAAATGTAACAGATCCATGACGGGACGTATAGACAATTGATATGCGAATTCAGCCCTCGCGGATCACGTCCTGAAACTCGCGCCACTCTCGAGCGGTGAGGCCAGAGGTCTCTTGCGTAACCGCTTCTCCGGCCAGCATCCGACGCATACAGCTTACCATTTGTGCGGACAAATTGACTGCGCCCAGCCGGTAATCTTCGAACGCGCGATAGGCGAAGGGAAGCCAATCAGCCACGATCTTGCACATGGTTTCGGCATACACCCGGATTTCATATTGGGCATGCGGGTCGGCACGCAGACGCAGGAAGTGGAACAGGTTGTGCAAATCCACTTTCCAATACCATTGCGTGTAGATATTTGCCGGCAGGTTCATACGCGCCAGTTCCCGGGCCAGTCCCTGCTGTCCGTCCTGATCAATCATCGCCTCGTAATTGTCATAGCACCGCGCACTGTCAGCCTTAAGAATATCGAGAACGCGAGCCGCCTCTTCTCCCTGCAGAGCGTCACCACGACCTTGGTTGTTGACCTCGGACTGGGCGGCCACATGCTCGGGCGCGGGAATATAGAATTCGCGATCCAGGATCGAATAGCGGGCCGAGTATTCGTTCACATTTGCCGTCCGATGGCGTATCCACTGACGCGCCACAAAGACGGGCAACTTAACGTGCAATTTGACTTCGCACATCTCGAACGGTGTCGAATGCCAATGCCGCATCAGGTAGCGGATCAACCCTTCGTCATTCTGCACCGACTTGGTGCCCTTGCCGTAAGACACGCGCGCCGCCTGGCAGATCGCGGCATCATCACCCATATAGTCGATCACCCGGACAAAGCCGTGGTCCAGGACCTGATGCGCCGTATAAAGGTGATCTTCCATACCTTTAGCAACAACACGGCGGGTCGAGTTGGACTGCGCACGTTGCGCTTCGATCTCGGCCAGTTGGTCGGCAGACAGCGGCATGAAATTATCCTTTCCAGAAATGAGTCGCCCGCCACTATATCTCGTTGAACACCCCACCGGAACCGCGAGATGTGCGGCGTAGCGCGCAATTTCCGAATTGTGTCCTACCTGCCCTCTCGACATGGCAAGCCTGCGCGCTAAGCTGCTGAACATCACAATCAATGCAAGGAAAGTCGCGATGGGGCTGACATATCTTCACACCATGGTCCGCGTGAAGGATCTGGAGAAATCCATAGCGTTCTACGAACTGCTGGGCCTGAAGGAAACCCGGCGGTACGACAGTGAGGCCGCGCGCTTTACCCTGGTGTTTCTGGCCCCTCCAGGTCAGGAAGATGCGCCGATCGAGTTGACATACAACTGGGATGGTGACGACGAATTGCCCAGCGACAGCCGTCATTTCGGGCACCTCGCCTACGGCGTCGACAATATCTACGACACCTGCCAGCACCTTCAGGACAATGGTGTTGTCATCAACCGCCCGCCGCGCGACGGACGCATGGCTTTTGTCCGGTCACCGGACAATATCTCGGTCGAACTGCTGCAAAACGGCGCGGCCCTGGAACCGGCCGAACCATGGGCCAGCATGGAAAGCACCGGCACCTGGTGATCCGCTGGCTGGCATCCTTTGGGCTGGCCGTAATGGCCGGCCCTATTCAGGCTGAAACCTGTCGTCTCGCTCTCGCTCTAGCAATAGACATTTCAACCTCGGTCGACGCTAATGAGGATATGTTACAGCGGCAGGGTCTTGCGGCAGCACTGATCGCGCCTGAGGTTCGAGAGGCATTTTTTTCATCCCCGTCGCCTGTTGCTCTGGCGGTCTATGAATGGAGTGGACGCGAAGTCCAGCGGACTATTCTCGACTGGAAGATGATTGACGACGACTACGACCTGATCCATGCATCTTCACTCATTTCGCAATCCGTCCGCTCGGACAGCGGTTCAGCTACGGCAATGGGATATGCTCTGGCATTTGGCGCCACCCTGATGCAGCAGGCACCCAATTGCCTTTTTCAAACCATAGATCTGTCTGGGGATGGATCGAACAACGATGGTTATGGACCACGCATAGCCTACAAGCACTTTCCATTTGACGACATTGTCGTGAACGGCCTGGTCATCAATGCTGCCGATTTTGAGGGCGAGCTGTATTTGATCCCGTTCTTCGAAAACAATGTGTTGCGCGGCCCCGGTGCGTTTCTGGAAATCGCAGATGGGTTCGATGAATTCGAGCGCGCCATGCGCAGGAAACTGGAACGGGAACTAAACGCGATTGAATTGAGTGCAATACCGCCAGGTCATCCAAATTGATACGGTTTCTCGCCCTTCTTTTTTTCAGTCTGATGGTTTGTCCGGTTTGGGCCGAATGCCGACAGGCACTGGCCTTGGGACTGGATGTGTCTGGATCGGTCGACAGTCAGGAATACCGCCTGCAACTCGATGGGTTAGCGGCCGCTTTACGCCGCCCTGAGGTTCAGCAATTGATCGTATCTGGATCCGACGCACCCGTTCGTCTCGCAGTTTTTGAGTGGAGCGAAACTGGACATCAGCGCATCCTTGTAAACTGGACAGAAATCGTTTCTGCGTCGGAGTTGCAGGGGGTCGCCCAACATCTGAACTCGGTAACGCGGTCTGCAGCCCCACAGGGCACTGCTGTTGGCTCTGCGATGGTGTTTGGGGCTGAGCTTTTGGCCGGACAATCCGATTGCTGGAAGCGCACGTTGGATCTGTCCGGCGACGGCAAGCACAATCTTGGGCCCCATCCACGCGACGTCAAAAAGACCTTGAACCGATCTGGCATCACGATCAACGGGTTGGTGATCGGTGCCGATGACCCGTCACACGGCGATAAACGATACGTCCAGGTCGGTGAATTGTCTGCCTATTACAATGCATGGGTCATTTTGGGTCCAGGAGCCTTTGTCGAGGTCGCCTTGGGTTTTGAAGCGTATGAAGACGCAATGACGCGCAAGCTGATTAAAGAGTTGGAAGGGCTAGTCCTATCGGAACTCAGCCCGAAGGCGCGATGAAACTCAATAAATATACCTGATCTGGTCGGTCCAATATCTTTCCACGCGACGCAGCGATCCAGTGATATCCTCAATCCCTTCGATGCCCAGAACGCCCCGGCTTTGCAGGCCCTCTGCGTGGCGGGCAAACAGATCGGATACGATATCCCGGATTTCCCGCCCGCGCGGTGTAAGCCGGACGCGAACCGAACGCCTGTCGATCTCACAACGCTGATGGTGCATGTACCCCATCTCGACCAGCTTCTTGAGATTGTAGCTGACGTTGCTGCCCTGATAGTATCCGCGGCTTTTCAACTCTCCTGCGGTGACTTCATGATCACCGATATTGAACAGCAGCAGAGCCTGCACCGCGTTGATTTCCAGAACACCAACGCGTTCGAACTCGTCCTTTATGACGTCCAGCAGCAACCTGTGCAGGCGCTCGACCAGCGCCAAAGCCTCTAGGTAGCTGGACATGTACCCCTTTATCCCCTGCGCGGAGACCTGCATTTCCAAACTCATACGATCCTCCGATTCATCGCGCCGTTGCAGACAAGATGACGCGAATTCCCGAAAAATCGGTTAAGCCGAATTTTAGTCTATTTTTGAAAGGTTTCCGCGATTTCAGCGATCAGCTCTGCAAAGGGCTCTGGTGCAGCAGCCTGACCTGTAACCCATTGATAAAGGTCCTGATCGTTTTCGTGCAACAGCGCGTCGTAAGTATCCAACTGGGCCAGATCCATCGTGTTCAGATTGCGATCGGCATAAGCAGACAGGATCAGATCCATTTCCTTGATCCCACGCCGCATTGAACGCATTTTCATGCGTTTAATCCGCGTTTCGCGCGGCTCGGTCATTCGCTTTCTTCCAGTTTTTGGCGTAAAGCTTTTTCAACGCGCGCCAACCGTTCGGAGCTGGCACGCATTTCCCCCCGAATGGAACGCATCTCGGCAACCAGAGGCGCCAGGTCAGTATTTCCGTCACTGATCGCATTCGGGGCATCCGTGCCCTCACCCTCGCCTGTGAGCAACCACATGATCGAGACGTTGAGCATACCGGCCATCATCGAAAGCTTGTTTGCCCGGGGTTCAGACACATCATCTTCCCATCCGACGACGGTTGCTTTCTTGACGCCCAGGCGACGGGCCAACTGTGTCTGCGTCATTCCTGTGGCCTCACGCGCGCCCGCTACACGATCCCCGAATGTCGCCGCGTTCGGCCCGAACCAGTCCGTTTCGTCGTTCATTGGGGTCTCCTGCACATGTAGCCTGTATGACTTGATCGTATTTCTGGCGCACCCTATGACAGTCCGGACCAACTTACAAACCGAGGCCGCCATGACCTTCCTGTCTGCGACACTGTCGCGCGTCAAACCCTCTCCGACGATTGCCATGACCGCGAAAGCAGCCGAGTTGAAAGCGGCAGGGCGCGATGTTATCGGTCTGAGCGCAGGTGAGCCGGATTTCGACACTCCCCAGAACATCAAGGACGCCGCCGTAGCGGCAATCGCGGCTGGCAAAACGAAGTACACTGCACCCGACGGCATTCCCGAGCTGAAACAGGCGGCTTGCGCCAAGATGAAGCGTGATCACGGGTTGGATTACACACCTGCCCAGATTTCCGTCGGAACGGGTGGCAAGCAGACGTTGTACAATGCCCTGATGGCAACGATGAATGACGGTGACGAAGTCGTCATCCCTGCGCCCTACTGGGTCAGCTATCCAGATATGGTATTGCTGGCCGGGGGGACTCCGGTCGTGGTTGAAACCACTCTGGAAAACAATTTCAAGCTGACACCTGAGCAATTAGAGGCGGCGATCACGCCCAAAACCAAGTGGTTCATTTTCAATTCGCCCTCCAACCCGACAGGAGCCGGATACAGCCGAGACGAACTGAAGGCGCTTACCGAGGTCCTGATACGTCATCCACATGTCTGGATAATGTCTGATGATATGTACGAGCATCTGGCCTATGACGGATTTGAATTCTGCACGCCCGCCGAGGTCGAACCCCGGCTCTATGACCGGACGCTCACCTGCAATGGCGTGTCCAAAGCATATGCCATGACCGGCTGGCGCATTGGATATGCAGCCGGCCCGGTCGAGATCATCGCGGCGATGCGCAAGATCCAGTCGCAATCGACGTCGAACCCCTGCTCGGTTAGCCAATGGGCCGCGGTCGAGGCGCTGAATGGCACGCAGGCGTTTCTGGCCCCCAACGCGGACATTTTCAAACGCCGTCGCGACCTGGTTGTCGAAATGCTAAACCGGATTGAAGGCATTACCTGCGCTACACCAGAAGGCGCTTTTTATGTCTATCCCTCCATCGCTGGCCTGATCGGCAAGACGACGCCCGCTGGAACCATCATCGATTCGGATGAAACCTTCGCCAACGCACTTCTGGAAGAGGCAGATGTGGCTATAGTCTTTGGCGCGGCCTTTGGTCTGTCGCCCAATTTCCGGGTCAGCTATGCAACTTCCGATGAGGCGTTGAAAGAGGCTTGCACCCGTATCCAACGGTTTTGCGCCGAATTGACCTGACCACGGAGGAACACATGACTGCAGAACTGCCTGAGTTTTACTTTCGCGTGCGCGAGAATGGTGCAGCCGTGTTCAGGGTCGATACAGAAAACCGTCAGCAGCGGATCGAATTGAACCAGATTGCCGTTCTCAACATCCGCAATGGAGAGGTCAAACCTCACGGACAACATGTTCTGACGTCGGCCGAATCCGCAGAGATCGCCCGTTGGATGGACGAGCGCAGAACCCTGTTGGAAATGCGGGACATCGATGACATTCATCGCGCGGTGGATCACCTGAACCGGACAACTCAATGGGCACAGTCCAAGGCTTCGGACAATCAACTGGAGGACGTCACTGACCGGCTGTTGATGGCAATGCACGACCTACGCACTGTGTTGGTTCGCAAAAAGGCTGATCGTTTGAATAAAGACTGAGACGGGATCGAGTTATTCCGCAGGAACGGGAATTCCGCGAACGGACCTCAACCAGAAACGAGCCATGAGCAATACCGCCGCAAAGGCGAGGCCAAGGACAAGGCCCAACCAGACACCGATCCCGCCCATTTCCTGGACAAATCCAAAGAAATAAGAAGCTGTAATTCCTACGCCCCAATAGCTGAGCGCAGCCATGACCAATGGTATCTTTGCGTCCTGCAGGCCGCGCAACAGACCCAGTGCAATGACCTGTGCGCCGTCTACCAACTGAAACAGAGCAGCCATTGCCAGAAGGCCGGTCCCGATCGCCAAGATCAGTGGACGCTGTGGATTATCTGACTCGATAAACAGCGAAATCAGCGGCTCGGCGCAAGTCAGGAACAACACGATCGCCATAAAGGACATCACCAAAGACATACCTGTAACAGCGATCGCCCCTTTTTCCAGATGCGCTCGGTCACGCCGGCCCAGAGCATTGCCCGCCCGGATCGTTGCCACATTGGAAAGGCCGAGATGTACCATGAACGTCGCAGACGCAAGGGTCATCGCAATTCCGTGTGCTGCCAGTGGCACTTGCCCCAGCCAGCCCATCATCACGGCGGAGGTCGCGAACAACGACACTTCGGCCAAAGTCGTCAGACCGATCGGAATACCCAGCCGCAATACGCTGAAAAACATTTCCCAGTCCGGGCGCCAGAAACGTTGGAACAGACTGTGCTCGGGCAATGCGCGAACCGCGTAGATCACCACACATATCAGCGAGACAACCTGCGTCACGACTGAAGCAATAGCCGCACCGGCGGCCCCTAATTCGGGCGCACCCCAGTTACCAAAGATCAGAGCGTAATTGGTAACCCCATTAACCAGCGCGGCCAGCACAGTGATCCATAAGACAATCTGCGTCCGCTCCAGCGCTGCCAGATAAGACTTCAGCACCATCACCAGCAATGCTGGAAACAACCCCCATCCGGCGATCCTCAGATATTCCGATGCAGTTTCAGCAACTTGCGGCTCTTGCTTCAACCCGATCAGAATCGGGTAGGACCACCACAGCAGTGGCATCATCACAGTCGCATAAAGCAAGGACAGCCACAGCCCCATTCGTGTCGAGCGTCGAATGCTGGTCTCATCTTCTTCCGCGGCAGAGGTGGCGACCATTGGCATGACGGCCAATCCGAAACCTGCGCCGAATAGAAACAAAACAAAGAAATAGCTGCTGGCAAGCGTCACGGCGGCCAGCGCCTCGACACCGTACCAACCCAGCATGATGGTATCGGTCAACCCGATCGCAAACTGCGCGAGATGCCCACCGATTAGCGGCAGCCCCAGCACAGCTATGGCTCGAAAATGAGCCGGATATGTCATCACCTTGTTCATCCCGCCAGCCTTAGGGCCGCCAATTGCCCGAGACAAGAGAAGATCTGATTTATTTCAAAGTGAGACTTATGCCATCGGAGAGCCAATATATGCCGAGTTCCATCTCACAACACGAACCGACAATCCACGCGATCCGGTGCCATGCGAAAACAGCGCGCACCATTCATCCAGCTTCAAGCGTACTTCAGAAGGGAAACTCGCTCACCAGTCACACACCATGCTTCCGCCTCGACCGGCCAGTTTTCTGCCTTCAGCGATGCCCCCAATCTTCGGGGTTATCCGAATTGTTGGGAGACAAGCCCAATATGTCCCCTTTGGTTGAACACCCCAATCCCAACACGGTACGGTTTGCGTAAGAAAAATAGGAACACACTTGATTGATCTCGAGGATCTCACCGTCATCCCAACCCGCATCACGAAGAGCCTGAACGTCCGATTCAGTCAGATCCGCCGGTGCTTCTGTCAACTTTCGTGCATATTCCATCGCAGCAATTTGCGCCGTATCCAATGGCGCCTCGCACGGTTCACGGTGCTCAATCGCTGTTCGAATGGCGTTACCGCGCTCCTTGTCGCCCAGCAATCGTTGCAGCCCGTTGAAATGGTGTTCGACACAGTACTCGCACCGGTTCAGCGCGCTGACCCAAACGCCCAAAACCTCGAGAAACCACTTTGGGACCTGATTGGCAGAATGATGTAAGACGTTTTTATACATCCCCATATGGCCTTCCATCGAATGTGGGCGCAGAGAATGCACCATCATGATGTTGTCCACATTGCCGCCCGGGCCTGTGACCCGGTCATAGAGTTTTCTTAGCTTGCCCGTTGCCTCTTCAAACGGAATGGTCTTGATCCAGCTCATCGGGTCTCCTTCCTTTGCCTCTGAAAGACATTTTTGTCAGGTCAAAGGTGACCTGGGTCTTCTTCCAGCTTCTATCAACACTTCACCGGCTTCAGGCCGGGACGGAGTTTACCGAACCCTCGAAGCGAAGGCATGTCGCTGCAGAAGCTGTGTTGGATACGATCCAATTCGCACAATTAAACCCTGTCAATCAATATGATACCGGCGCAGGGAAATTGGCGCCTCGCGCGCTGTGCAATCGCATCCCAGAACGTCTCTTTTCATGGCGCGAAACGAAAATCGGGCTTCAATCGCAACAATGCCGAGAAACAAATTGCACCATAATCCAGCGCCATAAATCGAACAAATTTCTGCGGCAGGTAACGAGCCAACGGCACTTTTTGAGCGAAAGCACACAAATGTTTACAGAATTTCTTCGTCAACGACCAACGTTCCTGGATACGTTTGAGAAATATCTGTTGTGCGTCGTATTCTCATTTTTTGCCTACAGAATGGTTAACGGATACCTCGAGACGGGCTCTACTGTCACGCTGTTCTACCTTGCAGACCAACTCATCGTGATGATGTTCATCCTTTTGAGAAGAAGCACCGAAGCAATCAGTACGCGCGTGGATGATTGGTTGATAGGTTTTGCCGGAACGTTTCTTGCCTTGCTTTTTGGCCCCACGAGCGGCAATCCAATCGTGGATCCGACCGTAGTCACAGGACTATTGATTGTTGGCCTAGCTATCCACGTCACCGCGAAACTAACGCTGAGGCGTAGTTTCGGCGTCGTCGCCGCCAATCGCGGCGTCAAAGCGTCCGGAGTTTATAAGCTAGTCAGGCATCCAATGTATACGGGTTACATGATCTCACAAGCGGGGCTTTTGCTGGCAGGGCCGACTGTCAACAACGCGATCGTGCTTGGCCTGTGCTGGGGCCTCTTCTTTTGGCGCATTCGTGCCGAAGAGCGGCTCCTGGGAACTGATCCGGCATATTCGGAACTCGCCCGACACAGACTTCTTCCTGGAATCTACTAGAGGCCTGACATGATCCTCGAATGGTTTGATATCCGCTCATTCCTTCTGTTCCTTCTGGTGTTCGTACCGCTGGAACATGTGCTGCCCATCCACGAAAAGGCCAAGTTCTTCAGACGCGGTTGGTCCACGGATGTTCTGCACTTCTTCTTCTCTGGCATAGTAATACGGATCGGCCTTTTTGGCGTTATCTATGCCGCATTTCTGTTCGGGACCGCAGCGCTTCCCAACTCTTGGCAGGAATCCGTTCGCGGTCTTCCCTTGTTGGTGCAAATCCCTGCGGTCATTATCATCGCCGACCTCGGATTCTATTTGTCCCATCGTCTTATGCACACGGTCCCTATTCTTTGGCGGTTTCACGCCGTACACCACAGCAGCGAAGAACTGGATTGGCTGGCCGCCTATCGGGTTCACCCGGTCGATCAGGTCATAGTTAAAGGGACATCCCTTGTTCCGATCTTTGTGCTTGGGTTCTCGGAAGCTGCAATAATAGTTTCGGGAGTGATCTACCAATGGCATGCACTTCTGCTGCATTCCAACATCCGGGTGCATTTTGGGCCGCTGAAGTGGTTTTTCGCATCGCCTCAGTTTCATCACTGGCATCACTCGAACCACCGCGAAGCCTATGACAAGAATTTTGCTGGTCAGCTTTCCTTTTGGGACATCGTTTTCGGAACGGCCCACATGCCTGAACATATGCCAGAGCGTTACGGCGTCGACGAAGAGATTCCAGAAAACTATGTGGGGCAGCTCGTGTATCCGTTCAAAAAACCCCAGGACGCCGGTGTGGAAACAGAGCCTAGCCCAACAGTTGACCGGTCGCGAGCCTCCTCTGTTAACAACGGCCCGGTGGAGTCGCACTAAACCAGTTCACCGCGCATCCTGACTAGGTTGTGCGGCTGACCTTTCTTTCGAATTCCTGCGACATACTTGGAACTTACGGGCACAATTTCCAGGTACATGCTGTCTCACGTTTCCAAATCACTTAAGACCTGTTTCACAAGGCTGAGAATCCAATCAGAATGGCTTGAGCCGGAAAATTCACTGTACAATAATTGGCATCTGCGGTGCGAAGCTTCTGATCAAGGAGCTGGGGGACTAAATACTCTTTGACAGCAAGGTCTTTCACGCGGCAAAGCATTTCGCTGCTGGTTCTCCACAACACCTCGCGCCCCTCTTCCCCCGGACCACATCACCTGCCATAATAGGGGAAACTCAAAAACAAGAGCAGCACCCATGCCCGACGATCTGTTGACGCCTAGCGCCACCGCCGCCTATGACGCCTCTTCTATTGAGGTGCTTGAAGGGCTGGAACCGGTCCGCAAACGCCCCGGCATGTATATCGGCGGCACCGATGAGCGTGCACTGCATCATATGGTGGCCGAAATCCTCGATAACTCGATGGATGAGGCCGTCGCCGGTCACGCCAATCGGATCGAGGTGGAATTGCACGAAGACTATGCCCTGACCGTGCGTGACAACGGCCGCGGTATTCCGATCGACCCGCATCCAAAGTTCCCGGACAAATCCGCGCTTGAGGTGATCCTGTGTACCCTGCACGCGGGCGGCAAGTTCTCGGGCAAAGCCTATCAGACCTCGGGCGGCCTGCACGGCGTGGGCGCCTCGGTCGTCAACGCGCTGTCGGATTCGATGGTCGTGCAGGTGGCCCGCGACAAACTGCTTTTCGAACAGCGGTTCTCGCGTGGAATTCCACAAGGCCCGGTCGAAAAAGTGGGCGCAGCGCCGAACCGGCGAGGCACAACCGTAACTTTCCATGCCGATGCTGAAATCTTCGGTCATCACAAGTTCAAACCGGCCCGTCTGTTCAAATCGATCCGTTCCAAAGCCTACCTGTTCTCGGGCGTGGAAATCCGCTGGAAGTCCGCCATCGATGACGGTGAGACCCCGACCGAGGCCAGCTTCCACTTCCCTGGCGGTCTGTCGGATTACCTAAAGGAAACGATGAACGGCTCGTCTACCTATGCCGATCAGCCCTTCGCTGGCACCGTGGACTTTCAGGAGAAATTCCGCACCCCCGGCAAGGTCGAATGGGCGATCAATTGGACGCCCTCGCGCGACGGGTTCATCCAGTCCTACTGTAACACCGTCCCTACGCCCGAAGGCGGGACGCATGTCGCAGGTTTCTGGGCCGCTGTCCTTAAGGGGATCAAAGCCTATGGCGAGTTGATCAACAACAAGAAGGCCGCGCAGATTACACGTGAAGATCTGATCACCGGCGGCTGCGCGCTGGTGTCGTGCTTTATCAGTGAGCCCGAGTTTGTCGGCCAGACCAAGGACCGCCTTGCCACGGTCGAAGCACAACGGCTGGTCGAAAACTCGGTCCGCGACCATTTCGACAACTGGCTGGCCGCAGACACGAAGTCCGCCGGCGCCATTCTCGACTTCCTCATCCTGAGGTCCGAGGAACGTCTGCGCAGACGGGCCGAGAAGGAAACACAACGCAAATCCGCCACTAAGAAACTTCGTCTTCCCGGCAAGCTGGTGGACTGCTCTAGTTCAACACGGGACGGCACGGAATTATTCATCGTCGAGGGCGATTCTGCGGGTGGTTCCGCAAAAATGGGTCGCAATCGTAAGACACAGGCCCTGCTGCCCCTGCGCGGCAAGATTCTGAACGTGTTGGGCGCGGCCAGTTCCAAGCTGGGCACCAATGCCGAGATCAGCGATTTGACTCAGGCGCTGGGTGTAGGGCTTGGCACCAAGTTCAACGTCGACGACCTGCGCTATGACAAGATCATCATCATGACGGATGCAGATGTGGACGGGGCGCATATCGCCTCGCTGCTGATGACGTTCTTCTTTACCCAGATGCGCCCGATGATCGACGCGGGCCACCTGTACCTCGCCTGCCCGCCTCTCTATCGCCTGACCCAAGGCGCCAAGCGCGTCTATTGTCTGGACGAGACCGAGCGCGACGAGTGGCTTGAGAAAGGTCTGGGCGGCAAGGGCAAGATCGACGTCTCGCGCTTCAAGGGTCTGGGCGAAATGGACGCCAAAGACCTGAAAGAGACCACGATGGACCCGGCCTCGCGCAAACTGATCCGCGTCACCATCGACGAGGACGAACCCGGCGAGACCGGCGATCTAGTCGAGCGCCTGATGGGCAAAAAACCCGAACTGCGGTTCCAGTACATTCAGGAGAACGCGCGGTTTGTTGAGGAGTTGGATGTTTAACCGCCTAGGTCTTCAGCGCCGGAATTTGGTGGATCGGATTCAGGGTGAGTCGATCTGGATGCGTATTTAATAGCGTGGAATAACTTCATGCGTTCTTGCCAGATCAAACCCTACCATCTGGAGAGCTCGCCTCGGATTTCCTGAAGATTGCCGTACGCTTGTTCCATTTCCAAAAGAGGTCACAAGATAATGAGATACAAAGCACCGCTTGCGAGACAGGGGCTTCTACCGATGGTTTCATTGCTATTATCCTTCAGTTTTGGATCTCAAGGATTTGCAGAAATGTACTTCCCAAGCCCGGATTTCCGAAAAAATGTGATTGGAGTATCTTCCTACGGTGAGGTCTTTTTTGATGATGGGCAAGCTTTTCGTCTGTGGGGGCTGCATCCAAATCCCGACCCACTGAAGGAATACATTGTCGGTAAGTATCTTGCTTGTGTGTCTGTTGGTGCCTTGACCGTCCGAGACAGTAGAAGTTCGCATACATCAAAAACCATTTTGTGCGCTTTTAGCGGCCCCAGCTTTGCTTCTCGGCACCTCAAATACCTCTCCCAAGACCTAATTCAGCGAGGGATAGCTACAGAACTATGTTCTGAAACAAGAGGCTATTTTGGACACTGTAATTAACGCCACTTGGGAACGGTATGATATGACCGCTCGGGATGTATTCGATGGGTACCCCTTATCTGCTATTACGACCCTGCGCGATGAAGAACGACCATAACCTCGAGGATTATTCAAATAATCTATCAGCCTATTGGGGGCGAGTGGGGCACGTGCATGACGCCTAGCATCACGCCTGTGGTAGTAGGTGAGGAACATCTCTACAAGCCGCACGCAAACACACCTCTTGCCTAACCCGTTGATCTCGTTCACACTTACCCTCAACCCGTCATCCAAGAACGAAATTTGAGGTTCCGAGCGTCCAAGACCCAATGAGACGAACAGATATTCGAACGGGAGGACGACATGAAAACACTAACCCTCGGGCTGGCTTTTGCCCTGCTGGCCAGCCAAGCAACCGCGCAACAGACACTGACCACTGCCTCTCCCATTCCGGACGGCGCCGAGACGCGGTTCTGCTATTACGACGGCATGGCCTATTCACAAGACTCCTTTGTCCTGTTGACCGGCGATAACACTGTCACCGAAACGGTCCGCACGATCCAGGAACGTCTGCTGCGCTGTCATCGCGAAAGCGACGGCACTCTGAAATGGAAACCGCAGAGCACCTTCTCGACCAATAACTGAGAGGATGGGCAGGTGGGCGCCCTAGCCTACCTTCTCGTCCAGCCAAACGGCAATCTGCCCGGCAGGTTTTTCCCAGCCGGGTTCCATGAACAGGAAATGCGCGTGATCTTCGGCGGCCATGAAGGTCGCGCGGTCTCCGTACAGCTTGGCCAGCGCGCGGCAGGTGTTGGGGTTCACGGCCCGATCTTCCGACCCCGAGACGATCAGAACAGGGCAGTCGACCTTGTCGATATCGACCTTCATCGCGTGGTGGTCGTCGAACATCCAAAAGAACATCTCGAACATCACCCGCCCGCTTTCGGCGCCCAGACGGTCGAATACCCCATGCTGTTGCGCCTCGGGCATTTTATTGAGCGCAAAGGGGGCCATCAGATCGAACTCGACCCGCATGGGCTGTTTCCAGAACGCTCCGCCCTCCATCAGTGCGCGCGGCACGGCGCGCTCGTCATCGGTTTCCGGCAGCGTGCCCCACGGCGCGTTGGGGTTGATCAGAACGATAGCGCTAGCCAACCCACGGGAAGCCACCTGCTGCGCCACCACACCCGCAATGGCGTGGCCCAGAATGACCGGCTTGCTGTCGAGTCCCTGAACGAAATCCGCAATATCATTGGCATAGTCCAGGACGCTGGTATTGGTCAGACCGGGATCAGGCTCGGCCTTTGGGTCTCCGTCGTGATAGCGCAGCGCCGGGGTGTGTACCGTCCAACCCCGGTTGCGGAAGAAACCCGCGTAACGCTCCATGCACCACGGCCCGGCAAAAGCGCCGTGGATCAGAACAATCTCTTTGGTCATGAAATGCGCTCCCTCGTCAGTCACACCTAATATGCGAGACGAAGGGCGCGATCAGCAAGGTTGCCTGTTGCGGACGCTGGTTTCAGACGGCCATACCGATCAGAGCGACTCCGACTGCCATCAATACCGCAGAACCCAGCCGCCGCATCCAATAGCCCTCTTTCAGGAAGACAAAGCCAATCAGAGCAGCAAAAACAACCGAGGTTTCCCTGAGCGCCGAAACTGCGCCCAGCGGGGCAAAGTTCTTAGCATAGAGCACCAGTCCATAGGCCGTCATTGACACCAGGCCACCCAGTATACCGAGCATCCACGTTTTGGCGGGAAGCGCGGCCAGAGTCTTCCCTTTCCGAATGCCGATGAACCCAGCGATGAACACGTGCAGGAACGCGCCCCAAGCCCAGTAACTGAGCGTGTTGCCGGACAGCCGCACGCCGACGCCATCAACGACCGAATAGATCGATATACAAAAGCCCGTGCCAAGAGCAAAACCAAAGGCCCAGAGCCCGACGCCAGACCGCAGGGCCTTCCAACTGCTCAGTTGGATGCCAACCGCGATCAACGCGATCCCGCCCCAGGCTTGCAACGGCAGCACTTCGCCCACCAACAGCAAAGCCCACAAAGCCACAAGCGCCGGTACAACGCCCCGGGCAATTGGGTAGACGACGCTTAGATCCCCATGCTGATACGCCTTGCCCAGCATGTAGTAATACCCGAAATGCACGACGGTCGAGATCAGGATATATGGAAAACTCTCCGCACTGGGCAGCGGCAGCAACAGAATCATGACCGTTGCAGGTATGACGTGACCCAACGCTACAAGACCCAGAGTCGTCGTCCGGTCGGCCGCGGTTTTGACAATCGCATTCCAAACCGCGTGCAGCAGCGCTGCCGTCAAAATGATGGCGATGACAAACGGTGTCACATCCGGACCTTTCGAGCAGAGAAAACCGGCCCAAAATGCGGGCCGGTGGCGTTACTTGCACAATGATCGGCTGATCACAATGCTGCCTTAAACAGCGTGGTCAGGTTTTCTTCGGTCAGTTCGATGGGATTACCGCCGCAAGACGGGTCGATGATCGCGCCCTTGACCAGTTCGGGGATTGCAGCTTCGGTGACGCTCAGATCAGAGAGCTTTAGTGGGATACCCATGCTGTCGTTGAGTTCCTGCACGAACGTGCGAAAGCCGTCGAACCCGCCGTCGATGCCCAGATAGGCCGCAGCCGATTGGAACCGGTCCGCGATGGCCGGCGCGTTGAACTCCAGCACTGTGGGCATGCACACCGCGTTGGTGGTGCCATGATGGGTGTTGAAGTGCGCACCTACGGGGTGGCTCATGGCGTGTATCGCGCCGAGGCCTTTCTGGAAGGCGGTCGCGCCCATCGCCGCGGCGCTCATCATCTGGGCGCGGGCCTCGATGTCCGTACCGTCGGCATAGGCGCGCGGCAGATACTCCTGGACCAGCCGCATTCCTTCCAGAGCAATCCCCTGGCTCATCGGGTGGTAATGCGGGCTGGAGAAGGCTTCGACGCAATGGGCGAACGCGTCCAGACCAGTACCTGCGGTGATGAACTTCGGCATACCCACGGTCAGTTCCGGGTCGCAGATCACCACCGTGGGCAGCACCTTGGGATGAAAGATGATCTTCTTGGCGTGTGTTTCGGAATTGGTGATGACGCTGGCGCGGCCCACCTCGGACCCGGTCCCGGCGGTTGTTGGCACCGCGATGATCGGCGCGATGGCATCGGCATCGGCGCGGGTCCACCAGTCGCCGATATCCTCAAAATCCCAGACCGAGCGCGTCTGACCGGCCATGAAGGCCACCATCTTGCCCAGATCCAGCCCCGAGCCGCCGCCGAAGGCAATCACACCGTCATGACCGCCAGCGTTATAAGCCGCAACACCGGCATCGAGGTTCTTCTCATTGGGGTTCGGGTCCACATCGGCGAACAGGCCGCGGCCCAGACCGGCGGCCTCGAGGATATCCAGCGTCGCCGTGGTGATCGGCAGATCGGCCAGCCCCCTGTCGGTGACCAGCAGGGGCTTTTTCATCCCCGCCGCCGCGCAGGCCTCGGGCAGCTCTTTGATGCGGCCGGCACCAAACTTGATTGCGGTCGGATAAGACCAGTTTCCAACAAGGCTCATGTTGTCACCTTTTTCAGATGGTAGGATTTAGGACGGGTCAGGTTGTGATAGCCGATGACGGACAGACCGCCGCCGCGCCCGGTATTCTTGCATCCGGTCCAGCACAGCCCCGGGTCCAGATAATCGGCGCGGTTCATGAACACGGTGCCGGTCTCGATCGCATCACCCACTCGCGCCGCACGATCCACATCGCGGGTCCAGAGCGAGGCAGTCAGGCCAAACTCGCTGTCATTCATCAGTGCTATAGCCTCGTCATCCGAAGACACTTTCATGATGCCCACGACGGGGCCAAAGCTCTCGTCCCGCATCACCCGCATATCGTGGGTCAAGTTGGTCAGGACTTGCGGTGTCAGGTAGGCGCCGCCATCATCTTCGGCGAAAGTATCGATCTGCGCCACCGCTCCGGCTTCAATCGCCTCGGCTATCTGCGCCCGCACTTCATTGGCAAAACGCACATTTGCCATCGGGCCAATCGTCGTCTCCGCTTCCAGCGGGTTGCCCAGCTTGTATCCCTTCACGATCTCCACCGCCTTGGCGACAAAGTCGTCAAAGAGGCTTTCGTGCACATAAATCCGCTCGATCCCGCAACAACACTGACCCGCGTTGAACATCGCTCCGTCGATCAGCGTTTCGACCGCCGCGTCCAGGTCGGCATCCTCCATCACATAGCCGGGATCTTTGCCGCCCAATTCGGTACCTACACCGGTGAAGGTGCCCGCCGCGGCACGTTCCATCGCCTGACCACCGCCGACAGAGCCGGTAAAATTCACGAAGTTGAACGCCTTGCCCGCGATCAGGTCATTGGTCACGTCATGGCTCAGAAAGACGTTCTGGAACACATCGTCGGGCACACCCGCCGCATGGAAAGCCTGCGCCATGCGCTCACCCACCAGCAGGGTCTGCGTGGCATGTTTCAGGATCACCGTATTGCCCGCGATCAGCGCCGGGGCCACCGTGTTGATCGCCGTCATATAGGGATAGTTCCAGGGTGCCACCACAAAGACCACCCCATGCGGAATGCGCTTGATATAGCGTTTGAACGTCTCGTCCTCACCCACCTCGATATCGGCCAGAGATGTCTCGGCAATCGTCGCCATATGGCTCGCGCGCTCGTTGAAGCCGCCGAACTCACCGCCATAACGCACCGGTCGGCCCATCATATGCGCCAGTTCCGGTACAATCTCGTCGTTCATCGCTCCCACGGCGGCCACACCCGCCATCACGAGATCAATACGCTCTTGCAACGGTCGCGCCGCCCAGCCCGACTGCGCCGCCCGCGCACGCTCCGCAACCTCAAATGCCGCCGCGCGCGACAGTGTTTCGCGTTCTGCATAAACCGATCCGTCGATCGGTGAGATGCATTTCAGTGTCTGGCTCATGCCATCAACTCCACATTGAGGGCGTCCGCGCCCTGCTTCCTCTTTCCAAAAGTAACCGGGGGTGTGAGAGGCCGACCTCTCACTCTGTCCGTTATGCCCGCTCGAACCCGCGGGCCACTTCCCAATCTGTCACTACACGCTCGAACTCTTCGATCTCGACCTCGGCCGCACGGGCGTAGTGATCGACCACTTCATCCCCCATGGCCGCCCGCAACATGGCCGAACCAAGCAGCGCATCGCGCGCCGCGCGCAGATTGCCCGGAATCATGCCGCTCTCGCCCTGATAGACATCGCCGGTGGTGGGCGGCTGCAACTCCAGCCCCTCTTCAATGCCCGCGATCCCTGCCGCCAGCATCCCGGCCATCGCCAGGTAAGGGTTCATGTCGGAACCTGGTATGCGGCACTCGACACGAACCGCCTTGGTGCCATCACCGCACAACCGGTATCCAGCGGTGCGATTGTCCACCGACCAGATGATCCGCGTCGGCGCGAAGGTGCCTTTCATGAAGCGCTTGTAGCTGTTGATGTAAGGCGCCATGAAAGCGGTGTAATCGGGGGCGTATTTCAGCAAACCGGCCATGTAGCTTTTCATCAGTGCCGACATGCCCAGCTCGTCATTCGCGTCATAGAATGCAGGCTTGCCATCGGCCCATAGTGACTGATGCACATGGGACGAGCTGCCCACCTTGTCATGGTGCCATTTCGGCAGGAATGTCGCGGCATGGCCGTGCTGCCATGCAATCTCCTTGATCGCGTTTTTGGCGATCGAATGATACTCGGCGGTGTCCATCGCCGCGGCGTATTTGATGTTGAGCTCTTCCTGCCCGGTCTCGGCCTCGCCCTTGGAGTTCTCGACCGGAATCCCCGCATTCCACAGATGGTTGCGGATTGGGCGCATCACATGCTCTTCCTTGGTGGTCTGCAGGATGTGATAGTCTTCGTTATACCCCGAGATCGGCTCCAGATCGCGGAACCCCTCCTTGCGGATCGCATCGAAGCTCTTCTCAAACAGGAAAAACTCCAGCTCGGTCGCGGTCATCGCGTCATAGCCCATCGCTTTCAGGCGGCCCACCTGTTTCTTCAGGATCGAACGCGGCGCATGGGGCACTTCCTCATGCGTGTGATGATCCAGCACATCACACATCACCATCACCGTGCCCTCGAGCCAAGGAACCGGGCGCAATGTGTCCAGATCAGGTTTCATGACATAGTCGCCATAACCCCGTTCCCAACTGGTCGAGGCATACCCATCAGGCGTCGCCATCTCCAGATCCGTCGCCAGCAGATAGTTGCAGCAATGCGTCTCTTCCCACGCTCCCGCCACAAAATGACCCGCATGAAACCGCTTGCCCATCAAACGACCCTGCATGTCAACCATGCAGACCAATACAGTGTCGATATCACCTGCGTCGACCTTGGCCTTCAGATCGGCCAATACAGCGTTCTTGCCCATCGTAGTCATCCTTTGTTACCCCGAGTTATCCCGGTCTCGGTTTCCCCTGTTCACCGTCAATCTTCAGCCGCTTCTTTTTCCATTTCCATAACCAGACGCGTCTCCAGAACCTGTCCGCTCCGGTAAAGGATCGGATAAGCTATTGCGGCCACATGCCCGTGCAAATCACGCATCGAACGCAATGTTTCCAAGTGCAGATCGCTGGATTGGAAGCTCTCTGTCTGGCCACGCTCCAGCCGTTTGAGGTGGGCCTTGCGGCTATCGCGGGACAACCGTTTGACCTCGGCCTTGTCCAGAACCAACCGGCGGGCACAGTCCATATCGTCGACTAGAAGCACATGGCGCGCCAGAGAGAAGCTCTCGAGTATCGTGCCATGAAGGTCTTTCAGCTCTTTCCAGCCCTGCGCTGAAAACTCCGTACGATCCGTGTGTTTGATCTGTGCCGTGCGCGTCATGCGGTTCGACACCACGTCACCCGCGGCTTCAAGGCGGATGGCGTATTCCACCAGCCCGCGGGCGGTCTTGATCTGCGCCTTGCTCATGTTCTGCCTTGGCATCCGTGCGACAAACCGGCGGATCTCGGTCAGTTGCGCGTTGACCCTTTCATCCTGCTGCCAAAGGGCCGAGATCGCATCGTTGTCGTCCTGTTCATAGATATCCAAAACCGGGCGGAACATTCGCTCGACCTGCGTAACCATCTGCAGCAGTTCGTGACGCACGGATGACATCGCCACGCTGGCACCGGATGCGCTGGGATCGCCAAGCGGGCTGAGAGCGCCCGAAAACTGATCCAGCGGGTTTTTTTCGGTCTCCGGCTCAGGCAGGATCACCGACATTGGCTTTTCCATCCACGAGACAAATCCAGTGGCCAGCAAAAAGACCGCAAGGTTAAATCCGATATGTGACAGGATCAGGGACTGCCCTGCACTGGCCACCATCAACGCCTGTTCCGCGCCAGATACATTGACAACAATCAGCAATAGCAAGGCTGCGCTGCCGCGCAGAAAAAGGTTGGCCAGCGGTATGCGCCGGGCCGAAATCGTCATATCCCGCGTCAACCAGATCGGGATAAAGGCCGAACCCAGATTGGCCCCCAGCACCAATGACAGACCAGCCGCGAATGGTATCGCTCCGATCTGTACCAGCGTGACACACATCAGAATGGTGGCGACCGAGCTGTGCATGACAAATGCCAGAACCGCGCCAACGATAAAGGCGCTGAAGTAGTCACTTTCGAGATAGCCAGCAATTGCTGGCAAAAAGGTGCTTTCACGGATTGGTTCAACGGCGTCTCGAAGAAACTGCAGCGAGATTAGGATGAACGCGACACCCACGATGATCCGCCCCATCAGACGTACATTCGCACGGTCCGATTTGAGATACAGCCAGCCCCCCAACCCCAGCAACATGGGTTGCAACCATCCCAGATCGTAAGACAGGACCTGAATGACCAGAGCCGAGCCGAGATCAGCCCCCAAAACACCCGCAAGAGCCATGCCAAAGCTGACCATTCCTGCAGCGGCAAACCCGGTCAGCAATACTGCGACTGCAGCCGAACTTTGCAAGATCGTGGCCAGAACCATCCCGGCACCACCTGCGACAAAGCTGTTAGAGTGCTGCGTCAGGATTGATTGAAACAAGGCACCGAACCGCCGCTCGATCCCGGTACGCACCAAACGCACGGCAAAGAGCAGCAACATGGTCGCTGCAAAGATCTCAATCAAAAAGCTTGCGATGGCCATCTACTTACACCTCGATAACCCGCGAAACGCCGAAAAACGTCCGGGCTTTGTTTTTTGCTTTCTGAAAGATTAACAGCATACGAGGTGTTGGTTCCTGTTGTCCAATCCCGACGCAAGTTCGTAGTCTTGCGTCGGGATCTTATGTTATTAGCCGTAGCGGTAGGGCCGTCCGGCCTGTTGCATGACTTCGTTGTATTTTTTGAAGATTTCGACCACTTTCGCCTTCGTTGGGCTTTCGGCGGCGATCTCGTCCCAGAATTTCACAGCAGCCTGTTCGACCTGTGCCCATTCTTCATCAGGGATTGTCGTCAGCTGCATCTTGTCCCCATTGACACGCAGGCTGGCTTCGCCTCCCCAATACCACCACTGGCGATAGTAATGCGACTGATCACAGCAGACCTTGAAGAGGGTTTGCAGATCTTCAGGAAGCTCGTTCCAGCGGTCCATATTGGCAAAGAAATGCCCGGCCCAAGCACCCGAAACGTTGTTGGTAAGGAAGTAGTTGGTCACATCCGCCCAGCCGACGGTGTAATCCTCGGTGATGCCGGACCAAGCGATACCATCCAGCTCTCCGGTTTGTACGGCGACCTCGATATCTTCCCACGGCAGAGTGACAGGAACCACTCCGAACTGGCTGAGGAACCGGCCCGCGGTTGGGAAGGTGAAGATGCGTTTGCCCTTAAGGTCGGCCAGCGAGTTGATCGGGTCCTTGGTGGCGAAGTGGCAGGGATCCCAGGCCCCCGCGCTGATATGTTTGACGCCAACCTTGGAGTATTCCTCATCCCAGATCTCGTTCAGGCCGTATTGGTTGAACAGCACCGGTACATCCAGCGAATAGCGCGACGCAAATGGGAAGTAGCCGCCGAAAACGGTAACTTCGGTCGGAGAGGCCATCGAGTCATCGTCCGACTGAACCGCGTCGATCGTCCCCTTCTGCATGGCGCGGAACAGCTCTCCGGTGGGTACAAGCTGGTCGGCGTAAAACAGCTCGATCTGCATACGATCGCCAGCGATCTGGTTGAACATTTTGATGGCTGGATCAATCACGTGTTCGGCCAGTGCCGGGCCGGCATAGGTTTGCATACGCCACGTGATCGTGTTTTGCGCCAATGCTGGCGTCGCCAGCGGTGCAGCTGCAACGCCGACCCCTGCCGTTTTCAAAAACTTACGTCTTGTTGTCATGTCTAATTCCTCTCCGTTAAAGTTAGCGTGCCCGTTTGGTGGGCCTTCTTATTAGTTTCCATAGATATAGCCGGGCAGCCAAAGGGCGATTTCCGGGAAAACCATGATGATCACCAGGGCCAGGACCATCACTGCTACAAAGGGAAAGATCGAACGATAGATGTCCCGCAGACTGATTTCCGGTGGCGCCATTGCGCGCATCAGGAACAGGTTATAGCCGAAAGGCGGCGTCATATACGCGATCTGTGTGGTGATCGTGTAAAGCACGCCGTACCAGATCAAATCAAAGCCCAGCGCGCCAACCAATGGCACATAAAGCGGGGCCACGATGACCAGCATCGCCGTGTCATCAAGGAACGTGCCCATAACGATGAAGCTGAGTTGCATCAGGATCAAAATCATCCATGGCGACAGGCCCAGCTGTTCGGTGAACAGATTGTCGATGGCCTTTACCGCACCCAACCCGTCAAATACGGCTCCGAAACCGAGTGCGGCCAGAATGATCCACATGAACATGCAGGATATCGCCAGCGTCTGCTTGGTGCAGTCCTCGAAAATCTTCCACGTCATCCGGCGTTTGATGACCGAGACAACCAATGCAGTCAGCGCGCCAATGGCCGAGCTTTCCACCAGCGAAGTCCACCCGTTCACGAATGGCACCATCATTGCGGCGAAGATGATCAATGGCAGCGCCCCTGCGCCCAGCAACCTGATTTTCTCGGCTCGGGGGACTTCGTGCGCGTCTTCCATTGCGGGGCCAAGCTGTGGCTGAATGCGGCAACGTATCCAGATGTACAGAATAAACAACGCTGCCATCAGCAGTCCGGGCAGAATGCCGGCCAACCAGAGCTGCCCAACCGGCTGGCGTGCGATCATGGCATACAGAACCAGAACCACCGAAGGCGGAACCAGAATTCCCAAACTGGACCCCGCCTGAATGACGCCGGTTACCATGGTTTTGTCGTAGCCGCGTCGTAGCAACTCGGGCAAAGCAATCGTTGCACCGATGGCCATCCCGGCAACGCTGAGGCCGTTCATAGCAGAAACCAGAACCATCAACCCGATGGTGCCAATCGCCAGACCGCCATTTACCGGCCCCATCCAGACATGGAACATCCGATAAAGGTCATCGGCCAGACGGCTTTCGCTGAGGACATAACCCATGAAAATGAACATCGGCAGCGTTAGCAGGGGATACCATTTCATCAGCTTCATCGCTGCCGAGAACGTGATATCCTGCCCGCCCGTTCCCCAAAGTGCCAGCGCGGCAATCGTGGCCACAGCTCCGATCGCGCCAAAGACACGCTGTCCCGTGAACAGCATCAGCATCATCAATGCGAACATGAAGATGGCAATATATTCCTGGCTCATGCCCGACGGACCCCGATTTCTTGCCCTTTGATCCGGGCTACGTCTTTGAAAAATTCTGAAATCGCCTGCAGCAACATCAGGAAGAAGCCGAAAACCATGATCGCCTTGATCGGCCAGATGTACGGCCGCCACGCCGTCGATGAGCGTTCAAGCCGGCCAATTTCTTCGCCGCCCGTCAGAAGCCCGGTAAAATACGAAACCGGTTCATCGCCCCAATAACCCAGACTATAAGCAGTTGAGCCCAGCCCTCCGTAGAACAGCACGCCAAGATACAGGATCAGAAGAAGCACCGTGAAGGCATCAAACCACGCTTTCCGGCGGGGGCTCCAGTTATGATAGAACAGGTCCATGCGAACATTCGAACCCAACTGGATCGAATACGGCCCGCCAATGATATAATAGGTCACCATCGCGAACTGTGCCATTTCCAGCGTCCAGAGTGATGGCAGGAAGAAGGTCTTTGAGATCGAAGACCATAGAAGGATACCCATCATCACGAACAGGCCCCACATCATGGCCCGACCAATCCGGTAGTTGATTGCGTCCACGACATGTACGTATCCGGCCATCATCCTGATCATGCGAGCCCCCTTTCGTGGAGTGCCGCCAAAGTTCTTTCGATCCAGGGCGCCAGCCAATCAGCCATCGTCTGTTGCTGCTCGGGCGTTTGGACCAGGTCATTCCGGATTTCGATCATCACGTTCAGCAAGCCGTTGGGAAAGGCCTGTACATCCAATGTATGAGCAACCCCGTCCGCAGCCGAGTAGGGTTCGTTCAGACGTGTGACAAAGGGCAATTGAGCTGGCGCCATGGTCAGCATCGTTTCGGCAAAACGGCCGTCAGTGCCGTGCAGCAATCCCAGTTCGACACTGCGATTTTGGCCACGATAAACCGGGGTGAAACTGTGTACTGTGACCATAAGGTCCAGCGTTTCGTGGTGCATAGCGATTTCGTTCGACAAAGCCGCCGCAAATGGGGTGTAAACTTGCTCGATCCGCTCTGCCCGCTCATCGGCCGTCAGTTCAGCGTTCGCAGGGATCGATATATTCTCACTGCGCGCCGGCATGGCGTCCAAAGCTTCCGGAGGGCGGTTGCAGTCATAAACCAACCGCGACACGCCGCCAAAAATCAGTGACGCCGACATCTGGTCTGCAATCGCCTTGGCCACCGGCAACGCGCCCGGATCCCAGGCAATATGGCTTTGCAACGCGTCGCGGCTTAAACCCATGTCGCCCAAAAAACCCGGAATCCGGTTTGAGGCATGTTCGCAAACCACAAGCACCGAAGGCCCGCCGCTGGCCTGCGCCTTGTGAACAACCGGCCCAAAGTCGAGTTTGCTGTCTTGTGATTCCATGTGGGAAAATCTCCACACTCACCATTCACCTGTCAATATTTTTCCTGTACAAAATTCAACAGGCTTGAACGAGACGTCAAAATTTACACAACTTCAGACTGCAACTGAGGGAGGGACTCTGTGCGAGTGACCGAAAAACTCTTGTCGCATCGGGACAAGATGACACCATCGGAACGGCAACTGGTAAATGTGCTGCTGGACGATTACCCGATGGCGGGTCTGGGCAGCATCACCGAACTGGCCAGTGTGGCCTCGGTCTCGACAACTACGGTTGCGCGCATGTTGCAGAAAACGGGGTTTGAGGGCTATCCGCAATTCCAGTCGGCGGTGCGCGGCGAAGTCAAAGAGATGATCTCGGGGCCCGAAGCCAAACGCGATGTCTGGCAAAATGACCTGCCGGAAGAACACATCCTGAACCGCTACTCCCGTCAGGCGCTGGTCAACCAAAGGCGTTCAATAGACGAGGTGGACCCGGAAGAGTTTGACAGTTTCTGTCGTCTGCTCTGCGACCCGAAACGACGTATTTTCATTACCGGAGGGCGCATAACCGGGACACTCGCCCGTTATCTGTACCTGCATATGCAGATGATCCGTCCGGATGTGAAACTGTTATCCGACGCCGCATCCTGGACACATGACCTGCTGGAGGTAAGGGAGGGCGACGTTCTCGTCGCACTGGATGTCCGTCGTTATGAAAACACCACTCTCCTGATCGGTCAGTTGTGCCATGAACGAAAGGCTGAAGTGGTACTTCTGACCGACCAATGGCGATCCCCTATTCACCGGCTTGCGAAACATACTTTCGCGGCGCGCATAGCTGTGCCTTCCGCATGGGATTCAATGGCTTCGCTAATGGTTCTGCTGGAATGTGTTATCGCCGAATTGCAGGAACGCCTTTGGGACAGCGTCAAAGACCGCACAGATGAGCTGGAACAGGCTTTTGACCGGACCAAATTGTTTCGCAAGTTTGGCCAAAGCTCAGGGTCTTGAAGCTTTCAGACACTACAACTGCGCGTGAGCACTGTTGCCAGCCTGCGCGCAAGACGTACACTCGGACCCATGTCATTTATTGCTGAGAACCAATTGCCGCTGCTGATCGTTTTCTTTCTGATCGGCATGATTGGTACGGGGTTCCTGTTCCGCAAACCTGCTGGACACCGGGCTTGGAAACTGGCCGACTTGGTTTGGGTTGTGCTGGGCGGTGTCGGCGCCTTGGTTGCGGTGCTGGCGGGGCTTTATACCTCCGACAGTTCAAGACTAGATCGCCAGATCGACGTGGCCTATGCCGCGACGCTGGCTTTCGACCGTGACGCTGCTCGATTCCGGCTGCGCTTTTGTGATCCGGCTTTTGATCCCGATACCGCCGTTTTGTGCGAAAAAGTCGAATTCCTTTCAGCCTCGACTGCAAGCAATGCAGACCTACCCTTGTTTATTGCCGTAACGAACGAAGTCGCGCCCCTACAGGGCCTGCATTTCTTATTCGGACGGCAGGCAAAAGACGAAATGGAACAGGCCCGCGGCATGGCTGCCAAGGCCGATGCTTTTGATATAGAACAGTTCCTTGTCTTTACGTCGCTGGACGATGCCACGCAGGTCGCGATCGACAATATGCGCCGTAAAGTGCCCGCCATCGCCGGGGATTACCTGATCATTGCCCAAAGTTATGACGATCTGATCGAGCAGGTGGGAAAGCTCAAGAACGAGTGGGAATACCTTCAGGCCAACGCGCATATTCTGGTTCTTCAGATCATCGCGTTGTGCCTTGTCAGCTTTGCCGCACCTTTCCGTTTGGGTAAGTCGATTGTCGAACTACGCAGCGCTTTCAGCGCCGGTAAGCCTGTGCCAGCCGTTCAGGATCAGCTCCAAAATAATACCGTGTCAGAGTCCAAAGATTCCGCACCCCCTGCCGGACCCAACCCTGATGGATATAGCGCTCCGCACTCGTGACCGCATCTGCCTTCAAGAGCGCTGCACGCGGTAACGTGCGGATCAACGCGACATCTTCCATTAGTGGCTGATCCGGGTAGCCCCCTACCGACAGATAGTCTGATCGCCGAACCAGCAACCCTTGGTCACCGTAGGGTAAACCAAACAGCCTACTGCGCAGATTGGCCCACCCGGCCACCCAAGTGGGACCAAATCCACTGGCGCGAAAACGAAGCCGAAAAGCAGCCGGAGAGCTGAGGTGCAGGTGAGCGGCAACCGCAGCGCTCCATTCTGGCTGCAATTCCGTGTCTGCGTGCAGGATCAACATCCAGTCCCCTTTGGCCACAGCGCAACCTCGCCGCAGTTGCCCTCCGCGTGAAGGCGGACCCGTCACAACCTCGGCACCTGCTTCCTCGGCAATCTCCAGCGTCGCATCATCCGAACCGCCATCAGTAACTATCAGTTCGCGGATCAACCCGGCATGAAGCCCTTCCATAAGCGATTGCAGGGTTTTCGGCAGGTCCGCGCCTGCATTCAGGGTCGGAATTACAACACTGATCGGAGCAGACACGTCTGTTACCCTCTGGTCATGGCGACGGTAACTCCTATATCACGGAGCCAGACCAAATGACGAGGACCAACCCATGCCCAAACGCCGCATCCTGCGCCTGACCGGGACGGACACGGACAGCTTTCTGCAGGGGTTGATCACCAATGACGTTCAGCTTTTGGATAGTGGGCTGGTCTATGCCGCTCTATTAACGCCGCAGGGCAAGTATCTGGCAGATTTCTTTCTAAAGCGGGACGGACGTGAGGTCCTTTTGGACGTGGCCGACGATTTGGCCGATGGTTTGGCGAAACGTCTGTCGATGTACAAGCTGCGCGCGGATGTGGACATTGAAGACACCGATCTGAATCTGCAACGCGGTACGGGCAGCACACCAGACGGCGCCTTGCCCGACCCCCGGCATCCTGAAATGGGATGGAGGACCTATTCATCTGACCAAGAAAGCGATGACGGGACGGATTGGGACGCCATCCGCGTGCGCCACTGCATCCCTGAAACCGGGATTGAACTGACACCCGACAGCTACATTCTGGAATCGGGGTTCGAGGCACTGAATGGTCTGGACTTCAAAAAAGGATGCTACGTCGGACAGGAAGTTACCGCCCGTATGAAGCACAAGACCGAATTGCGCAAAGGTCTTCGCACGGTCGAGATATCCGGGTCGGCTCCTATTGGGACAGAAATCCTATCTGGGGGGAAACCGGTAGGGACGTTATTCACGCAATCCCATGGAAAAGCGATTGCTTATTTGCGCCTCGATCGCGCAAGTGGTGATATGCAAGCAGGTGGCGCGACACTGCGCCTGCCGGGGTGAGACTTGTTGCCCGGGTGGCACGTCTTGTTCCCTTGAATTCTCAACGCATTTGAACCAGCCGGTTAGCACGCTATCACTGGGAACGGTGGATTTTTAGGGAACACGAGCATGCTTCGCCTCTACACGGCGATCTGGCGCGCCAGCGCCGGGCGGCAAATCATACTCATACTGCTATCACTGGCCGTTGCAGCCCTTGCCGCTGTACCGCTGGAGTTTCAGCGCGACATCATCAACCACCTGACATCAGACGACGTTGGAACCGATCGGCTCGTGAAGCTGGGTGCGGGAATGCTCGCTGTGATCCTGCTGAGTCTCGTGTTGAAATGGGTGCTGGGATACCGAGCAGGAACACTGGGAGAGGATCTGATCCGCATGATCCGCCAGCGCCTATTGGCCCGTACGACGGATCTGAACGACGAAGGTCAACCGTTCCGAAAAGGCACAATGACCACCGCGATTTCCGCCGAGGCGGAAGAGCTGGGCAAGTTTGCAGGTGGTGCCTTTTCCGATCCTGTTGTGCAGATCGGAACCTTGATCAGTGTAATTGGCTACATTTCCTCGACCCAGCCTGGATTGGGTCTGATCGCGTTTTCGATGATTGTCCCTCAGATCATCGTTGTGTTGGTTTCACAACGTAGGGTGAACGTATTTGTGGCGGAGCGTGTTCGAATATTGCGCAACTCAACCGACCGCCTGACAACCGAGGATATCGAAACTGCCGCGCGGGATATAGACGCGCTCTTCGACGATATTTACGAGACGCGCCGTCAGATGTTCATCTGGAAACTCTCGGCCAAATTCCTTCTTAGCGTAATCAACGGTGCCGGGACTGTCGGCATTCTGATGCTGGGTGGATGGCTGGTTCTAGACGGTAAAACCGATGTTGGCACTGTAGTCGCAGCCACCACCGGCCTGACCCGCATTCAGGGTCCTACTGCCTTTCTGATCGCCTTTTACCGGCAAGTCAGCGCCAATCGCATAAAATTCGAACTGATGCTTGAACTGTTTGGTCCCGACCCTGCGCGCTATCGGCAGCTAAGGCGCAAGCCGGATTAAAAAAGACCGCGGCAGCCTGCGCTGCGCGGTCTTTGGAGCCTTTTGCGCCTGAGGTTATGCGCGCTCGGAATACTCCATGGTCTCGGTGTTCACGATGATCAATTCATCTTGCCCGACAAAGGGTGGCACCATCACTTTGACGCCGTTATCCAAAATCGCGGGCTTGAACGAATTCGCCGCTGTCTGACCTTTGACCACCGGCTCGGTCTCGACGATCTTGCAGGTCACTTTCTGCGGCAGCGTCGCATTCAGCGCCTCGCTTTCGTGAAATTCGACGACGATGGTCATGCCATCCTGCAAAAACGGGCGACGATCACCCAGAATATCCGCCGGCAGCTCGATCTGTTCATAGGTTTCGGCATCCATGAACACCAACATTCCGTCGGATTCGTACAGGAATTGCTGATCTTTTTGCTCCAGCCGTACGCGTTCGACTTTGTCCGCCGAACGGAACCTTTCGTTCAGTTTGGACCCGTTCCGCAGGTTGCGCAGCTCGACCTGAGCAAATGCGCCGCCTTTTCCGGGCTTTACATGGTCTACCTTGACCGCTGCCCAAAGCCCGTCGTTATGCTCAAGCACATTGCCAGGGCGAATTTCATTCCCATTTATCTTGGGCATTACATAAATCCTTCACAAACGGTTGATGCGTCAGTTGTCGCCCCTATATCTGGCGGGACCACACCTGACAAGACAACGACACCTAGTGCTGCACTTGCAGCAAGCTATGCAAATGACGCAACGCAACTATGCATTTTAGGTGTATCCGAATCATAACTAATAGGTCATAAGGACCGTCACGCCGAAAATTGCAAGAGCAAGAAAAACAAGGAAGACGAGATGAGAGATTTCGTTGACGGCACTGCCTTTAACAATGAGCAAGGCAATCGTGCTCGGAAACTTTTTGCGGCCGTTGTGTTGGCTGCGCTGGATGATGCCATCGCCGATGACAAGAAGTACGGCAATGGCCCGGAACAGATCGCCCGTTGGGCACGGTCGCGTGATGGTCGCGAAGTACTGTCATGCGCAGGTATCGACCCGAATGAGCGGGTCGTTGGTGGTTTGATGGAGTTCGTTGGTCGCGGCGTGCGTACCTCGGTGGCTCTGTCGCGTGAGGAAAGTGAGCGTCGCAATGCCGCTCAGCAAGCGGAAGCCGCCTGATTCAAGGCGACGTTCTTTGGAAAAAACGCGCTCCAGGGATCGGAGCGCGTTTTTCTTTTGGCCGGTCAAGTTTCAGAAGAACAACACCCACTGCCGCGCCACCCAGAACTCGGCCGCGAGCCGGACGGCAAAGAATACCTTGGCCCAATCTGCGATACCGCGCCGCCATAAGATTATGAATTATGCCACGCAAGCCAAGACGCCCAACAAGGCAACCCAAGGCGCATAGTGAGCACTGTCCCAGTAGCTGACCGGGCTGTGAAAAACCCAGTCACTGAACGGCCAGACTTGCGGCCGACCATCACTTGCATGCAACGGAAAGCCCATCGCCAGATGCAGCAGCCCTGCCCCCGCGCCTGCGATCAAGGTGCGGCATGCGCATAACCACCCAAATCCAAGCGCAAGCCCCCACAGAAAAAAAGAGTTGTCGACGGCAAAAACTGCCTGCCAGGCCGGAGAATAATAGAGTTCGTCAAAAACCACCTTGTCAGGGGTTCCCAGGATGAAAATGGATACACCTGCCATCAAATAAAGTGACAGATCAGGCAACAATGCCCCGAACAAAGCCGCAGCCAATACAGGACCTCTGGCCGGGCGGGCAAAGACGGCGGCACCGATCAAAAGATGCGCGGGCGTATTCATCAGGGGCTTTTCCTTTACGCGCAAATCGGGTCATCTGCGCGTCAACATAGGAGACAGGCCATGGTTCGGTCCATCATGATTCAGGGCACCGGCAGCAATGTCGGAAAATCGGTTTTGGTGGCCGGGCTTGCACGCGCCTACACGCGACGTGGCTTACGCGTTGCACCGTTCAAACCGCAGAACATGTCGAATAATGCCGCCGTCACGGAAAACGGAGGTGAAATCGGGCGTGCCCAAGCCTTGCAGGCACGCGCGGCAAATCGCCCGACTCATACGGACATGAACCCGATACTGCTAAAGCCGGAAACTGACACCGGCGCGCAGATCATCGTGCAAGGGCAGCGCGCAGGCACGATGAAGGCTGGCGACTATCGCAAGGACAAATCCAAGCTGCTGGGTGCGGCACTTGAGAGTTTTGACAGGCTCTGCGCTGATGCCGATCTGGTGTTGATCGAAGGTGCCGGCAGCCCGGCCGAGACCAACCTGCGTAAAGGCGACATCGCCAATATGGGTTTTGCTTGCGCTGCCGGCGTACCCGTTGTGCTGGTTGGTGACATCCACCGTGGCGGCGTGATCGCCCAGATTGTCGGCACGCAAGCCGTGCTGGATGTAAATGACCTCGAGATGATACGGGGCTTTGCAGTCAATCGGTTCAAGGGCGATGTGTCGTTGTTCGATGAGGGGCGCGACGACATCGCAACGCGGACGGGCTGGCCTTGTATTGGTGTGGTGCCCTGGTTTCAGGATGCTTGGAGGCTGCCCGCAGAGGACATGATGGATATCCGTTCTCATAGCGGAGGAACTTGCAAGGTTGTCGTTCCACAGCTCGAACGGATGGCCAATTTCGATGATCTCGACCCACTGTCAGCCGAGCCCGGCGTTGCGGTCGAAATCGTTCCGGCCGGGCGCGCCCTGCCCGGTGACGCCGATCTGGTTCTCTTGCCAGGCAGCAAATCGACAATCGGTGATCTTGCCTATTTTCGTGCGCAAGGCTGGGATGTGGATTTGTACGCTCATGTACGCCGAGGGGGCCACGTGCTGGGGCTGTGCGGCGGTTATCAGATGCTAGGCAAGACAATCTCGGACCCGGACGGCGTCGACGGGAACCCGGGGTCGGTCGAAGGTCTCGGCCTGCTAGACGTTGAAACGGTCATGGCAGGTGAAAAACAGGTTACTCTTCGCGCGGCCACGGCCCTGCCCGGCGGCGAGCCCGTCAGCGGCTATGAAATCCATATGGGACGCACCGAGGGCGCCGATAGCGCTCGAGCATGGTTGCAGGTCGAAGGCCGCCCTGAAGGCGCGGCTAGCGCAAATGGACGCATACGAGGTAGTTATCTGCACGGGATTTTCGCGTCGGACGCGTTTCGCGCCAGCTATCTGTCAATACTGGGCGTCACGTCGGAAATCGCCTACGAAGACGGCATCGATCAGGTTTTGGACTCACTGGCTGATCATCTGGAGCAGAACTTGGATCTGGATCTTTTGCTTTCGCTGGCCCAAACGCCCAATCGGGCGTGAGGTTCATTCCAGCTTTTGAGCCACCATTGCCCGGTAAATTTCGCGCCGAACCATCTTGCGCAGGTTCCGGGTGATCCGTTCACCCAAAGCGCCTTGCAACTCTTCCCGCACGACCTGCGCTATGAATTCGCGCAGCGCGTCTTCGTCCGGGAATTCGGCGGAAGGCTGCGCACCCTCCTCTTCGGAAGGCTGAGGCATAGCGTTTTCTGAATGACGAATGAACGTCGCAGGTGTCGCCGCACCTGTGGAATCAGCGCTTTCTTGTGACTCTGATTCCGGCTTGTCAAAGCCTCCATGAACGGACCAGTTCACGGACCGTGTCCGGGTGCCTGAATAAGCATCATTGCTTTCGCCGTCGGGTTCCCACTGATCTTCGGTTCGGGCTATAGCCGCTTCCAGCGCTTCGATCTTTGCGCTGAGACTGCCTGCCAAATCTCGTTTGGCACCACCGACCTCCGGTTCAACGTCTTCATCCTGTGGGACGGGTTGTACGTTTTTCGCGGCCTTGCTGGGCGATACAGTGCTCTCGGCCTGAACAGCATCGCAGGGCTCAAGACGCATGGGTTCTACAGGGCTTTCTGGCGCGTTTGCCGCACCGAGCTGCCGCGCGGAATCAGCACTATCCTCGCGTCTCAGCTTTAACGGTGAGGGTTTATCCCCGAGCAATGGCTCGTCACCGACACGCAAGGCATCGGTCAGAACCAGTCTGCCGGGTTTTGGCGCCGGTGGCGTCGGAATAAAAATAAACTCCGATTCTTCACGCCCATCTTCGTTGACCAAACGTTTGATCGAAGACAGAACGTCCTCAGCATCTGTATTGACGAGACTATCTGACATTTTTTTCTACCGCTCTCAGCCTTGGCACAAGTGTAGCCAATCCTGTCAAAGCTAACAACCGGTAGTAATGCTACTTAGTCGCGACGCAAGGCCTTGAGCACCCGATCCAGATCGCGGCTCTGCTTGCTGACCTGGGACGGAGCCTTTTTAACAAGGTTGTAATACAGTGTCGGGTCATAGATTTGCACCGCAAGCCCCAGACGTTCCGCTGTCAGCAAACCTTGCGCCTGCAACAGTTCATAGGCTGCCCGAGACCGCTCGGTCCGCGATGCCACTTCGGCCAACTGTGCATCCAGCAAATCCTGCTGAGCATTCAGAACATCCAGCGTGGTTCGTGCACCCAAAGTCGCTTCTTCCCGAATACCGTCAAAGGCGACCTGCGACGCCCGAACCCGTTCCGTCGAAGCCCTCAGGCTGGCGGTAGCGGCTTGGTAAGCGGCATAACGATCGGCCACCCCTTGAGTTATATTCTTCTGAACATTCAAAAGATTTGCGCGGGATGCATCGCGTGTTGCCATTGCTCGACGCACTGCGGCGGCCAGGCCACCGCCCGAATAAATCGGCTGGTTGAAGTTCAACGAGATCCGCGCGTCGTTAATGTAGTCATCATTGTCGTAGCTTTCGGTGATCCCGGCATCAGCATTCAGACTGACATTGGGGCCCAGATTCGCACGCTGTTGCTGAACGACCAAATCCAGCGCTCGCACCTGATGTTGCGCCGAAAGAATGGCGGGGTGATTGCGCTGCGCTAAGCTGACGGCTTCGCCCTCGGATCGCGGAAGGTTGGGTAAGCTGGGCTGACCTGCGGTCCGCCCCGGTGTTTTGCCGACCGCATTTACATATTCTGCCTGTGCGATACTCAGATTACCGCGTGCCACAGCCAAATCCGCTTGCGAGCTGGCCAGCTGGGCTTCGGACAACGCCACGTCTGTACGTGTGACTTCGCCAACTTCAAACCGATCCTGAGAAGCCCGGAGTTCCTCCGCGGATACATCCACGTTGTTCAGCCGGATTGCCACGGTTTCTTCCTGCAGCAGCACACCCAAGTAGGCATTTGCCGCGCGGATCAGAACCTGTTGTTCGATATCAAGCAGGGTTTGGCGGGTGGACAGCACAGTTTCCTGCGCCGATTGCTTGCCAAGGACCGAAAAACCACCGTCATAAATCAGTTGGCTGAGCGTAAGGCCGGAAAAGAAGTTCGTTGGCCTGGTTGTTGAAACAACGGTGCCAACTCTCCTCTTGTTGTAATTATCGCTGACCTGAACGGTCCAGTTTATGATCGGGCGCAATGCAGAAAGCGCAATTGCCACATCTTCGTCAGCAGCTCGCAAAAGCGCGCGGTTCTGTTCAAGCAAGCCGCTTGTGTTGTACGCTCCAATGAAAGCATCGGTCAGATTATCGGCCCAAACAGGCCTCCCGGGCAAAACGCTAATCGCCAATCCGGCTGCCACCACAAAGGCTTTGGCCAGCTTACCTCGTGCTGTCCCACGCATCTCAAACCCTCTCAAATTTATTTTTTTACTGCCTCACAGGCACTTTGCGCCCTTACTTTCAAGTAATCAAGGCGCCAAAAAAATCTAATACGGCACTATAGCGAAAATGCACACTCGGCGCAAAATGCAGGCAAGACCGGAGCGCTGGCGTTAAATGAATAGCGCCAGGTGACGCGCCCGCCTGATTTGCGACCAACCCGAACGGTTCCCAACTCGCCCTCCATAAACAGGCATGCGATCCTTCCGTGTTCTTTCAACTGATCCAGCAAGGTGTCGGGCAGACGCTCGACCCCGCCCTGAATCATTATCACATCATAAGGTCCATGCTCGGCGGCGCCCTGATCCAGCGGACCGGTGTGAATGATGGCGTTGTCTACGTCCGATTCCATCAGGACAGTCTGCGCCTCTGACGCCAGGGAATCGTCGTCTTCAACCCCAACCACCAGCTGCGCCATACGGGCTGCAACAGCGGTCGAATACCCAAAGGCCGGAGCGATATCCAACACCATTTCATCGCCGGAGATGTTCAGCACATCCAGCATTTTTGCCAGGGTCCGCGGCTCCAGCAGGCAGCGGCCCTCGCCTAATTCCATCAGGTCTCCGGCATAAGCTGCTTCGCGCTGTGTATCCGGCACAAATTTCTCTCGCTCAACGGATAGCATCGCATCAATTATGGGGAATTTTGTCACGTCCGAGGGACGAATTTGCGTATCAACCATCGTAAGGCGCCGAGCTGCGAAATCTGTCATATGATCGCTCTTCCATATTCCCAAGTCTGACGAGCTTGTGCCACATCCAATTCCCTGCGGCAACGGGCCATGAACTGAATCATGCCGCGGCAAAACTGTGCAGTCGATTTCACCGGCGGAAACACTTGGCAGAACCACTTGGCCATGATGGTTTTGCAACCTACCCTCTGGACGTTCTTTGCGAAAGCTGTTAGAACGCCTATCACACCACGTTAAGTAATTGATTTTACTTGAAAAGGCGAGTTGGCGGAGTGGTGACGCAGCGGATTGCAAATCCGTGTACACCGGTTCGATTCCGGTACTCGCCTCCACTACTTTTCAATGGGTTAGAAGCATTGGCAATTTCTGCCGTAGCGCATTTTACAATCCATTTTACAATTCTATTCACGCATTGCTCTCTTTGGCCTCACTTAGAAGCGTCAAAACGTCGTCAGTTTCACCCGGCGAAACCTGCGCGTAACGCTCAATCATTACCGCAGCAGTGCGTAGAGACCACCCCATGCATCCTGCAATCTGTGAGAGTGATAGACCCGCCGCACAAGCCTCGTGGCTGCCGCGCCACGGGCGTCGTAAAGCCGCAGGCCATATGCCGTCATTGATGCGCACCGCTACAGCGCTCGCAACCGCGCCATTTTCGCATTCAGCTTCTTTGCTGGCCTGCGCGCGTGTGAGATTGCAGGATTGAAGGTTAGTGATGTTTTTGATGGCAACGGTGAACCTCGTGACACAGTTTTTCTTGCGGCGGCACAAACCATGGGTGATGAAGCTGGCACCGTTCTCGTCAGCAAAAGGCTGAGCAAAGCTCTTACTGTCTACGCAAACACCTATCCACGCCACGTTAGCAAACCTGACGCTCCATTGTTCTTCAGTGCAAAGCGTGGCGGGTTCAGCCCTCAGACGATTGTGAATCTGTTTGCCAAATTTTGCGCGGCAGGCATTAAGGGCGCTAGCTCGCATAGCGGACGCAGGCAGTTTTTGACGGAACTTGCGGACAAGGGAGTGAATGTGCGGGTATCCCTCCTGAATCAACCTGCTCAGATTGTGCGGCCGCTACATTCAATACAGCGGCCCACATATGTTGGTCTATGGATTACCGGCATCCGGGCAGAGCATTACACGGTTAATAAGTCACCCTGTTATTCGGGATTACCTCATACCCTGGCTCTTCGGGTTCATCATCCAGCATCTCAGGCGGGAAACCAGGTGCGCGTACGTCCAAACCAGTAACTTCTTCCAATCGTTTGATGATGTTGGGCGACAGTTCCCGTTCACCAAACCGCGCTATTCCATCCTCGAATATCTTGATCATTACCGGATTAATTTCCAACGGCACCCCAGCGCGGTCCGCGACGTCCTGAAATAGGCCAATATCTTTTTTCACAAGGTCCATAGTAAAGGAAATATCGCGCGAACCGTTCAGGATGACCTGGCTTTCCGTTTCGTGCACGAAAGAGGTTCCCGAGGAAATCTTGATCGCCTCATATGTCGTACTCAGGTCCATCCCCGCGGCCTTGGCCGTGACCAGCGCTTCGGCGCAGGTGATGAGGTTGGCAGTGGCCAGATAGTTGGTAAGCACCTTCAGAACTGAGGCCGAACCGAGGTCTCCCGTATGCAGAATGCGCCGACCCATCGTTGTCAGAAATGGCAAAATTTGCTCGAACGTATCGCGATCACAACCCGCGAAGATCGATATATTGCCGGTTGCTGCCCTGTGACACCCTCCAGAAACGGGGCAGTCAACCGCCGCACCGCCACGCGCGATCACTTGGGCACCCAGACGTTTGACTTCGGCTTCGTCGGTTGTGGACATTTCCATCCAGATTTTGCCCGGACCGACTTCGGGTAGCATCTCTTGCATGACCGCATCAGATGCGGCTGGAGAAGGCAAGCAGGTGATGACGGCATCACAGTCGCGCATCAACTGGGCTGGCCCGTCTGCGGCCTTTGCCCCTTTGGCTACAGCACCTGAAACCAGATCCGAGTTCAGGTCATGCACCGTGAGATCGACCCCGTTGCGCAGCAGTGAACCCGAGAGCTTACCACCCACATTCCCCAAGCCGATAAAACCAACTTTCATTTATAAGTACTCCCCATTCGAGTTCAGCAGTTCATGGCACCACATCCATCCACGGCGCGTCATGCCGCCCAGCGACGCCGTCACGTCGCTTTTTACCCCCTTATGCACAAGATGCACGCGACTCGCTTGACAAGGCGCCCGCCCGTACCGCATGTCGCTTCCGTTGGTGTCCATTTTATGGATGAAAAGGGAATGCGTCAGCGGTCTACCGTCAAACGCAGCCGCCCCCGCGACCGTGACCGGAGAGGGTGCCCAATGCCACTGGCCTGCAGGCCGGGAAGGCGGGACATCCGACAGGGTAATCACCCTGACATCTGCAAGCCGGGAGACCTGCCAACACCCGAAGTAGAAACCGGACGGGGTGTTCCGGTGTCGGGTCCATGTCGAGACACGTGGCCCGCATGAGACCCCGTCCCCCACGAGAGGTTTGGGGGGATGAGAGACTTGAACGAGACCGCATCAGTCGAACTGCTGGTCTGCACAACCTGTCGACGCGGTGAGCCGGTCGAAGACGACGCACAGCGACCCGGAGCGCTGTTGCACAAGGCTCTGGCTGGTGTCGAGTGGCCCGAGGGCATCACTTTGAAACCTGTCGAGTGTCTGTCGAACTGCGACCAGGGCTGCTCGATCGTCTTGCGCGGTGGGCCCGCGCGCTGGACTTTTGTCTATGAAAACTTGAACGAAGCCAACGATGTCGAAATCATCGTCGAAGGCGCAACCAAATATCTGGCCACCGAAGATGGCCTGGTGAAGTGGCGCGAACGTCCTGAACATTTCCGCAAGAACTGTGCGGCCCGTATTCCCCCGATTGGAGCCTGATGAATGAGCAACCTCGAAAAACTCCCCGTCACCGTTATCACCGGCTTTCTGGGCTCGGGTAAAACCACCCTGATCCGCCACCTGATGCAGAACCCGCAAGGCAAGCGTCTGGCGGTGGTGGTCAATGAGTTCGGCGATGTTGGCGTCGACGGCGACATCCTGAAATCCTGCGCTATCCCGGACTGCCCGGCGGAAAACATAATGGAACTGGCCAACGGCTGCATCTGCTGTACCGTGGCCGACGATTTCATTCCAACCATCGAGGCCCTGATGGCACTGGAGCCGCGCCCCGATCATATCCTGATCGAAACCTCTGGGCTGGCGCTGCCGAAACCGCTGCTGAAAGCGTTCGACTGGCCCGATATCCGCTCGAAAATTACCGTGGATGGTGTAATCGCCCTGGCCGATGCCGAAGCTGTTGCAGCCGGTCGCTTTGCGCCGAATGTCGAAGCTGTAGACGCCCAGCGCTTGGCCGACGACTCGATCGATCACGAAACACCCCTCTCCGAAGTGTTCGAGGATCAGATTTCCTGCGCAGATATCATTCTGCTGACAAAACCAGATCTTGCGGGCCCCGAAGGCGTAGCCAAAGCCAAAGAGATCATTGCCGCCGAGGCCCCTCGCCCTCTGCCGGTTGTCGAGGTTGCCGAAGGTGCCGTGGATGTCCGGGTTGTACTGGGGCTTGAGGCGGCCGCTGAGGATGACATGGACGCTCGTCCGTCGCATCACGACGATCATGATGACCATGAACACGACGATTTCGAAAGCATCGTGGTTGAACTGCCCGAACAAACCGATCCCGCCAATCTGGTTGCCAATATCGAGCGTCTTGCCAATGAACTGAACATCCTACGCGTCAAAGGTTACGCTGCTGTTTCCGGCAAACCTATGCGCCTGCTGGTTCAGGCTGTTGGCGCCCGCGTTCGCCATCAGTATGACCGCCCCTGGAAAACTAGTGAAGAGCGTCGCTCGCGTCTGGTGGTGATTGCCGAGCATGACGACATCAACGAGGTCGCGATTCGCGATATCCTTGTCGGTGTCACCGAAGCTGCTGTGTAAAAGAAAATGCACGTCGTCTTCCGCGAAAGCCACGGGTTAGAAGAGACAGAAACCCCAACCGACCTGGGTCAGAGCCCGGCGGATCTGGTGGTTTTGTCCTTTTCCGACAGCGACCTCGGTGCTTTCGCGGCAGGCTGGCATCGCGGCGGGGGACCTGATGGTCGGATGCCGACGATGCGGTTGGCCAACCTGACAGCGTTGAAGCACCCCTTGTCTGTTGACACCTATGTCGAGCAAACGCTTGAAGGCGCCAGGGGTATCCTGATCCGTCTCATCGGCGGTGTCCCCTATTGGGCATACGGCTTACAGCAAGTTCTGGCGCTAGCGCAGGCCAAAGGCATTGCTCTGGCCGTGCTACCAGCCGACGGGCGCGAGGATACACGGCTGGACGAGTATTCCACCTTGCCTGTCTCGACCCTACGAAGACTTGCGCACCTGTGTGACACAGGAGGAGAAGTTGCGGCACAAGCGGCGCTTGCGCAGTTGGCGTTGGCGGCTGGGCTTTACGCCGGACCGGTGATGGGCGCAAAAACCTTGCCCGATTGCGGCGCGTGGTGCCCGGATCGCGGGGTAGTTCCAGCGGAAACCGCGCTTACGGGTGACGCCAAATGCGTCTTGGTTACTTTCTATCGCGCCTACCTGACGTCTGCCGACACTGCACCCGTTGCCGCCCTGATACGGTGCCTGCGTGCACGTGGCTTCGAGGCGATCGGGCTTTTCGCTCCTTCACTAAAAGCTCCGGCAGCTGCCGGCTGGCTGCGCGAACAGGTCGTCGAATTGGCCCCATCGGCGATCATCAACGCCACCTCTTTTTCAGGCAAAGGCGCGTCGGGCACCTCTCCGTTGGACGCTGCCAATGTTCCGGTGTTTCAGGTTGCGCTGGCCACCTCTCGCCGCAAGGCATGGATCGAGGCAGAACGCGGTCTATCACCTGCCGATCTGGCCATGCATGTAGTGCTGCCCGAAGTGGACGGGCGGATCTCAGCGGGCATCGCCTCGTTCAAGGAACCGGGCAAGCGCGATCCGCATCTGGAATATTCCCGCTTTGCCCACCGGGCCGAGCCGGAGCGGATCGAGGCCATCGTCGATCGCGTATCCGGCTGGCTGAAGTTGTCAGACACGCCCAATTCACAGAAAATACCAGCCTTGGTGCTGTCCACATACCCTGGCAAGGACTGGCAGATGGCGCATGCGGTTGGTCTGGATGCACTGGCTTCTGCCGAAGCGATATTGTCTGACCTTCAAGGCGCAGGCTACGACACTGCCCCCGCTGAACCTATTGCCGCCACGTTGTTGGACGCGCAGATTTCATGGCCATTGGACCACTACCTTTCGGCCCTATCGGGTTTACCTGCACAGCTGCGCGCGGATCTCGAAACGGTCTGGGGAAAGCCCGAGGACGACCCATCCTTTGCAGAAGGCGCAATTCATTTTACCGCCCTTCGTCGCGGTAAGGCCCTTGTGGCCTTGCAACCCGAACGCGGCATACCCGAGCTGCGCGATGACGACTACCATGACCTGTCGCGCACCCCGCGCCACAGCTACGTCGCGTTCTATCTGTGGCTACGCCAAGGCCTCGGCACAGATGCGCTGATCCACATCGGTGCGCACGGAACGCTGGAATGGCTGCCGGGAAAATCGGTTGCCTTGTCATCTGAGTGCTGGCCCGAAGCACTGATCCGCGACCTGCCAGTGATATACCCCTTTATCGTCAATGATCCCGGAGAGGCCGCGCAGGCCAAACGCCGGATCGGGGCCGTTACGCTGGGCCACATCCCGCCTCCGATGAAGGAAAGCGGCACTCCGGATCGCATGGTGCGGCTGGAATCTCTGCTCGATGAATTCTCGAACGCCGACGGGCTGGATCCCAAGCGCCGCGACCGGTTGCAAGCCGATATCCGGGACGAGGCGCAGGCCATCGGGCTGGAAAACGATCTGGGTCTTGATCAAGCCACCAGCACCGCCGAGGCGATCACTCGCATCGACCGCTTTGTTTGCGATATCAAGGAAAGCCAGTTCGGTGACGGGCTGCATATCTTTGGTCGCGTGCCCGAAGCGAAAAGTAATTTCAATGCTACGCCGTCTGCGCATGCCGAACGCGCCGCGCTGCTGGACGCTCTGGCTGGACAGCGGATCGCGGCAGGTCCGTCAGGCTCGCCTCATCGTGGGCGGGCTGATGTGCTGCCGACCGGGCGCAACCTTTTTACGACCGACCCGCGGTCAGTGCCAACTCGCGCAGCATATACGCAGGGTGTGAAGCTGGCCGAAGAACTGGTCAGGCGGCACCTACAGGAAGAAGGCGATTACCCGAAGGGTCTGATCGTCGATCTCTGGGGCTCGGCCACCATGCGTACGGCAGGTGAAGAGTTCGCTATGGCATTGCATCTGCTCGGCGTGAAACCCGTTTGGGACAAAGGATCGGAACGGGTTTCAGGTATCGAAGTTCTGCCGATTACCGATCTGGACCGCCCGCGCCTGGATGTGACCCTGCGCGTCTCAGGTCTGTTTCGGGATGTGTTCCCGACGCTGTCGGCACTTTTTGGTCAGGCAGTGCGCGCGCTGTCCGAGCGCGACGAGGCGCCCGACTGGAATCCATATGCGGGACATGCCCCTGCTGCCCGAGTCTATGGTCCGGCACCAGGCAGCTATGGTCTGAGTATGACCCACCTATCCGAGACCTACACGGACGAGGCCCGCGCCCAGGCCGGACAAGCGTGGCTGGATGCCAGTTCCTTTGCGCTGGAAGGTGAACATATCGCACAGGACGTTGAAGGCATCACGCAACGCGTCAGCGACGCCGACAGCTTTGTGCACCTGCAAGACTTGACCGAGACAGATCTTCTGCTCGCCAACGACTACGCCACCCATGAGGCCGGGTTTGCGGCGGCCAAAAAGATCACCGGCGGCGCCGCGCAGCTTTATCACCTCGACAATACGAACCCGGAAAACCCTCGTGCGCGCACCTTGCCAGAAGAAATCAGCCGCGTGGTTCATGCTCGGGCTGCCAACCCCGACTGGATCGCCGGAATGCAACGTCACGGATTCCGTGGCGCCGCCGAGATAGCGGCGACGCTGGATCACATGGCCTCATTTGCACATCTGTCAGGCACTGTTGCACCGCATTTGTTCGATCTCTACCACGATGCAACGCTGGGAGATGCCGAAGTGGATGCCTTCCTGCAAGGGGCCAATCCGCAAGCCTATCAAGCCATGCAGGATCGGTTTCGGGCTCTGCTCGATGCCGGTTTGTGGAACACGCGCCGTAACTCGATACGGGCAGATCTGGAGGGATTGGGATGAGCGCTCCGATCGTAAAAGGCTGGTGCCCTGGTGCACATCGACCAATGATGTCGGGCGACGGCCTGGTCGTACGAGTGCGACCCAGACTAGCGCGGCTGGACGCGGATCAAGCGTTGGGTCTGTGCGATCTGGCCCTTCGGTTTGGCAACGGGACCATTGATCTGACGAATCGCGCGAACTTGCAACTGCGTGGCGTTCAGGAGTCTGACCATAGGCCGCTGCTTAAAGAACTGTCTGCCCTGAACCTGCTGGACTCTGAGCCCGGCATCGAAGTACGGCGCAACATTCTGGTCTCTCCTCTGTATCAAGCGGGTGACTTGACCACGCGGCTGGCTAAGGAACTGACTGACCGCCTGGAGGAATTGCCCAGCCTACCCGCCAAGTTTGGTTTTGCCATCGACACCGGCCCCGCACGGCTGTTGGTGTCAGATTCGGCAGATATCCGGCTGGAGCTTGGCGCGGATGGGCTAATTCTTCGGGCAGACGGATCAGGGACCGGACGCCGCGTGACCGAAGCCGAAGCTATCGACCGCCTGATAGATCTGGCCGGTTGGTTCGCCGGAAATTTCACGCCCAACACCCGCCGTATGGCGCGATTGGTTGCAGAGCTAAGCCTGCCGCAAGACTGGCAGGGCAGCGACCCCGGCCCTGTCGGAGAGCGTATCGAGCCGGGCGATCATACCCTAGGCACGCTTTATGGCGCACCTTTCGGTCAATTGCCCGCCCAGCAACTGAAAGATCTGTTTGAAAAATCGAGTGCTTCCGCTTTGCGGGTCTCCCCTTGGCGGTTGATCCTGCTGGAGGGCGGCGCGACGGTTCCGACCTTGGACTTTGTTACCGATAGTGCAGACGCACTGATGACCACGGATGCCTGCCCCGGCGCGCCTTTCTGCCCGCAGGCGCAGGTGACAACACGCGATATTGCCCGCAGTTTGGCGCCGCGCGTATCTGGCAGCCTGCACGTGTCTGGCTGCGCTAAAGGCTGCGCCCGGATGGGCCCGGCGAATGTGACTTTGGTTGGCAATTCCGGACGATTTGATCTTGTCAAACAAGGCCGCGCAGGGGATGAGCCCAGCCAGCGCGGGCTGACCCCCGAAACACTTTTGACCATGGACCTGACCTGATGCCCTATGAATACGAAACTGATGGCGCGGCGATCTACAAAGAAAGCTTTGCCACGATCCGGTCCGAGGCCGATCTGGCCCGCTTTGAAGCTGATGAGGAACAGGTCGCCGTCCGCATGGTCCATGCCGCCGGGATGGTCGGGCTGGAGGAATTCGTGCATTTCTCGCCCGGCTTCGTCTCGACTGCCCGTACCGCCCTGGAAAACGGCGCGCCGATTCTGTGTGACGCGCGCATGGTCAGCGAAGGCGTCACCCGTTTTCGCCTGCCTGCGGACAACGAAGTGGTTTGCACCTTGCATGATGAACGCGTTCGCCCTCTGGCGACCGAAATGAGCAACACCCGATCCGCCGCCGCGCTGGAGCTATGGCGGCCCAAGCTGGAAGGCGCGTTGGTCGCAATCGGCAATGCACCCACAGCTCTGTTCCACCTGCTGAACATGCTGGAAGACCCTGAATGCCCGCGTCCGGCAGCCATTATCGGCTGTCCGGTAGGTTTCGTCGGCGCGGTGGAATCCAAGGACGCCTTGTGGGAGGCTCAGCCTGTGCCGTCTTGCATCGTAAAGGGCCGTCTCGGCGGCAGCGCCATCACCGTCGCCGCCGTCAACGCCATTGCGAGCCGTGCGGAATGAGCGCGGGCAAGATATATGGTCTGGGCCTCGGTCCCGGCGACCCGGATTTGATGAGCGTTCGGGCAGATCGACTGTTGCGAAATGCACGCCACGTCGCGTTCTTCCGCAAACCTGGCCGCAGCGGGCAGGCGCGAAAGATCGTAAACGGCATGATCCCCAGCGAAGCAGTGGAATTCCCTATGGAATACCCTGTAACCACGGAAATCCCCGTGACCGACCCGCGCTACAATGAACTGCTCGCCGCATTCTATGAGGATTGCTCCGCGCATCTAAAAGCACTGGCGGACAGCGGAGAAGACGTTGTTGTTCTTTGTGAGGGAGATCCGTTTTTCTACGGATCTTTTATGCACCTTTACAGTCGCTTGCGCGATGAAGTTGATGTTAATGTTGTACCTGCCATCACCGGGATGTCTGGGGCCTGGACTGCGACGGGCGACCCAATCACCTGGGGCGATGACGTTCTGACGGTGCTGGTTGGCACCTTGCCTGAAGACACTTTGGCAGAACGTATGGCTCAGACTGACGCTCTTGTGGTGATGAAGATCGGGCGCAACATCGACAAGGTGAAGCGTGCCCTGAAAACGGCGGGCCTCTATGATCGCGCGTGGATTGTGGAATACGCACAGATGCCAAACCAAACCGTGACGAAACTGTCCGAGGCATGCGAGAAAGTGACACCGTATTTCTCAATTATCATCGTGCATGGTCAGGGACGTCGTCCATGAGCGGCTGGGTCAAGATCGCTGGCCTTGGGCCGGGCAACGAAGACTTGGTGACGCCAGAGGTTTCGACGGCGCTGGCTGAAGCAACGGATGTGGTGGGGTACATTCCCTACGTTGCACGTGTGGCAGAGCGCGAGGGGTTGACCTTGCACGCCAGCGATAACCGCGTCGAGATCGACCGGTCTCAACACGCGTTGCAGATGGCTGCCGAAGGTAAGCGCGTGGTCGTGGTTTCTTCGGGTGACCCAGGTGTTTTCGCCATGGCGGCGGCGGTGTTTGAGGCCCTGGAAAACGGCCCGGAAGAGTGGCGCGATATTCAGATCGACGTGCTACCGGGGATCACCGCGATGCTCGCCGCATCCGCGCGCGCCGGTGCCCCTCTGGGGCATGATTTCTGCGCCATCAACCTTAGCGACAACCTCAAACCGTGGTCTCTGATCGAAAAGCGCCTACGTCTGGCAGCTCAGGCCGATTTCTCGATGGCCTTCTACAATCCTCGATCGAAGTCTCGGCCGGGAGGGTTTGTAAAGACACTGGAAATCCTGCGTGAGGAATGCGAACCCGAACGCCTGATCCTGTTCGCCCGCGCCGTCTCGCGCGCTGATGAGGCGATCCGCATTTCGACTCTGGCCGAGGCGACACCGGACATGGCGGACATGCAGACTGTGGTGATTGTCGGATCTTCGCGCACACGCGTGATCGAACGGAACAACACCCCGATTGTTTACACGCCGAGGTTCACTCCGGAATGAGCCAGCCAGTCCAGAACCTGCGTCACACTCGACAGTTCCGTCCGCTCCGGCAGGACGGGGCGGTCGATCATCAACACCGGCACACCCAGCGCCCGCGCGGCGTCCAGCTTGGCGCGCGCACCGGTGCCGCCTGCATTCTTGGACACAACAAGTTCGGTCCTGTGGCGTTCCATCAGCGCCCGGTCACCTTCCACTGTGAACGGACCGCGCGAAACGACCACGTCGCAGTCCGGCAGCGGCAACTCTCCCGGCTCGTCCACCAGTCGAAGCAAGTAGTTGTGTTGGGGTTGAGCGGCGAAATCCTCAAGGTGCATCCGACCAACAGCCAGAAAGACACGCTGCGTGTGACCCGACAGGGCATCGACCGCGTCCGCGATATCGGGAACGTGGTGCCAACGATCCCCGGCCTGAGGGATCCAGGCGGGGCGCGTCAGCGCCGCCATTGGTGTATTCGTCAGGCTGCACGCTACATCCGCGTTTCGGCTCATCTGCGCCGCAAAGGGGTGGGTTGCATCAACCACGTGGCTGATACCATTTTCGCGGATGTATTGCACCAACCCTTCTGCACCCCCAAAGCCGCCGATACGCATCGGCAAGGGTTGTGGGCGCGGGCTGTCTACACGCCCGGCGTAAGAGTAGGTGGCTGTAATACCCTGTTCGGCAACAGTTTTGGCCAATGCGTTGGCCTCGGTCGTACCACCAAGGATCAGGAGGTTGGACATGCGTGAGACTCCGTGGCTGACCGTTCTGGGACTGGGCGAGGATGGACTGGATGGCCTGTCGCCCGCAAGCCGTCAAGTGCTGGACAACGCCGAAGTTGTCATGGGACCGCCGCGACATCTGTCGTTGATCCCTGAAACCAGCGCAGAACGCATTGAATGGCCGGTTCCGTTCGCCAATGGCTTACCGATCCTGAACGATCTGCGTGGGCGCCGCACAGTCGTTCTCGCCTCGGGTGATCCATTTTGGTTCGGTGCCGGATCGGTTATCGCGCGCAATTTCGAAGCCGGAGAATGGGCCGCACTGCCCGGCCAGTCGACCTTTTCGCTGGCAGCTGCCCGGCTAGGCTGGCCGCTGGAGAGCACGTTGACCTTTGGCTTGCACGCCGCGCCTTTGACTCGCCTGCGACCTCATCTTTCCACTGGACTACATGCCATTCTGCTGCTGCGAGACGGCAAGGCAGTTGCCGAGCTGGCTTCCTACCTGACTGAGACCGGCTTTGCCGATAGTAAGCTTCACGTCATGCAAGCTCTGGGTGGGCCGCGTGAAAACACCCAGATTGTGTCGCTGACCGAGGCGCTGATGGGGACGTTTGACCATCCGGTTTGCGTCGGGCTTGAGGTCACGGGTCCCGGTCGCGCTTTCCCAAAGGCCTCGGGCAAGCCGGACGACATCTTCGAAACGGATGGACAGATTACCAAACGCCCGATCCGCGCACTAACATTGTCGGCTCTGGCGCCGCAAAGAGGTGAGCGTCTCTGGGATATCGGTGGCGGCACTGGATCGATCAGCATCGAATGGCTGATGTGTGATCCGACGCTGACCGCCACCACGATTGAACCGCGCGCGGACCGCGCGGAGCGTATCCGGCGCAATGCGGACTCTCTGGGGCAGGACCGGCTGGACGTGGTGCACGGCACAGCGCCTGAAGGCTTGGTTGGTCTACCCCGGCCGGACGTAGTTTTCATCGGCGGTGGATTAAGCACCGAACTCCTGAGCTGGCTGCACGAAAATCTGCCTCCTGGCACCCGTCTGGTCGCCAACGCCGTTACATTGGAAAGCGAATCTCTGCTTTCAGAGTGGCACGCGAAACTGGGCGGGGACATGCTGCGTATCGAACTGGCGCAAGCAGGCCCCCTTGGTCCCCGGCGTGGCTGGAAATCCGCATATCCGGTGGTGCAATGGAGCGTGATACTATGATCGTGGCCGGTATCGGATTTTCCTCCGCCGCAACTGCGGACAGCCTGCGTGCCGCATTCCATCTGGCATCTGTAGGTCAACACATTGAAGCACTGGCAACAGCCGCTGACAAAAAGGGACACCCGGCGCTTGCCGAATTCGCCGAGACCGCTCGCTTGCCCCTGCACTTCGTTCAAACCAACGATCTAACCGGACAGCGTACCCTCACCTGCTCGCCCCGTAGCCGCGCCACATATGGCACTGGCAGTGTGGCAGAAGCATCCGCCCTTGCCGCCGCCGGACCCGGTGCGCGGCTGATCTCTCCCAGACAAATCTCGGACGACCGGCTTGCCACTTGCGCCGTCGCCATCGGAGGACAATCATGACCGTTCATTTCATCGGCGCCGGACCGGGCGCTGCCGACCTTCTGACCCTGCGCGGACGGGATATCATCACCTCTTGTCCGGTATGCCTGTATGCTGGGTCTCTGGTGCCCGAGGAGATTCTGAACCACTGCCCCGAAGGCGCAAAGATCGTGAATACGGCACCGATGGACCTGGATCAGATCATGGCCGAAATCGAAGCCGCGCACAAAGCGGGTCAGGATGTGGCGCGGCTGCATTCAGGTGACCTGTCTGTCTGGTCGGCGATGGGCGAACAGATCCGCCGCCTGAAAGAGATGGGCATACCAGTCAGCGTCACCCCCGGCGTGCCGTCGTTCGCCGCTGCAGCCGCCGCACTTGGCACAGAACTGACCTTGCCTGGTTTGGCGCAGTCGGTGATCCTGACCCGGACACCGGGTCGCGCCTCGTCAATGCCTGAAGGCGAGACTTTGGAGAATTTCGCACGGACCGGGGCAACTTTGGCCATCCACCTTTCGATCGGCAATCTGGACAAGGTCATCGCTGACCTGACCCCAGCCTATGGCGCAGACTGCCCGGTGGCCGTTGTCTACCGTGCCAGCTGGCCGGATGAGCAGATCATTCGCGCGACGCTGGAGACGCTAAAAGACGGATTGGACGAGAGCATTTCGCGCACCGCGCTGATCTTGGTCGGCCCAGCGCTGGCCGGTGAAGGGTTTGACGAAAGCTGCCTGTATTCCAAAACCTACGACCGCCGTTACCGCCCGCAAAGCGCCGACAGCCCGTGGTCGAGCTGGAGCCATGGCGATGACTAACCCTCCGGGCTTATTAATCTCCGCGCCCTCGTCGGGCACCGGAAAAACCACCGTTATGCTGGGATTGCTACGGGCACTGGCTGAGGACGGCATGACCGTGCAACCCTTCAAAAGCGGACCGGATTACATTGATCCCGCCTTTCACAGGGCGGCAGCGGGGCGGGCCTCGTTCAATCTGGACAGCTGGGCAATGAATGAGCCCTTGCTGAGTGCGATTTCGACCCAAGCCGAAGGGGCAGACATCGTCATCGCAGAAGGTTCGATGGGCCTGTTTGACGGCGTTGCCAAGCCCGGAGAGTTGGGCCACGGGTCCAGCGCCGAGACTGCATTGCGCATGGGCTGGCCGGTGGTTCTGGTGCTGGATGTGGGCGGTCAGGCGCAATCTGCGGCGGCAACAGCGCTGGGGTTCCGCATGTATAACCCAGACCTGCCGTTTGCCGGTGTGATCCTGAACCGCTGTGCAAGCCCAAGGCATGAACGCCTGACCCGGCTGGGCATGGAACGTGCTGGCATGCCGGTTCTGGGCGTTCTGCCCCGGCGCGGCGACTTGACCCTGCCCGAAAGGCATCTGGGGCTTATCCAAGCGGTCGAGCATCCAGATCTGGAAAATGCGATCGCCGGATACGCCGCTTTTTTGCGCGAACACGTAGATCTTGAGGCGATCAAGGGTGCGGCTTCCTCAGGCCCAATTGGGCCATCGTCTGCCGCGCTGCCGCGCCCTCCGGCTCAGCGAATTGCCCTCGCGCGGGATGCGGCGTTTTCCTTTACCTACCCGCACCTTCTGGAAGGTTGGAGTGCCGCAGGGGCGGAGATCCTGCCATTTTCCCCTTTGGCTGACCAAGCACCTGCCGAAGATGCAGATCTGGTCTGGCTGCCTGGCGGATACCCGGAACTGCATGCGGGAACTTTGGCGGCTGCCGACAAGTTCCTGACCGGCCTACGAAAGCACGCTGAAACACTGCCCGTACACGGTGAGTGCGGTGGATATATGGCGTTGGGCGAGGTCCTGATTGACAAGGAAGGGACCGCACACCAGATGGCTGGCCTGTTGGGGTTGGTGACTTCGTATGAAAAGCGCAAGTTCAACCTTGGTTATCGTCGGGCGGAACTGCTGGCGCCGATGCCGGGTTTTGCGGCCGGAACGGCGATGCGCGGTCATGAGTTTCATTATTCGTCGATTGTTGAGCAGCCGGACGCGCCGCTTGCACGCGTTTTTGATGCCGAAGGGGCAGAAGGCCCGCAGACGGGCTCGCAACGGGGCAACGTCACCGGCACGTTTTTTCACTTGATCGCAGAGGCATCGGCATGAGCGGCTTCGTCTCATTCATCGGCTCGGGTCCCGGCGATCCGGAGTTGCTTACACTCAAAGCCGTGGACCGGATGCAAAAAGCCGACGCGGTATTGTTCGACGACCTGAGCAGCGGCCCAATCCTGACCCATGCACGCGCGGACGCCGATCTGGTGGGCGTGGGCAAACGCGCCGGCCGTCCTTCGCCCAAGCAGGATCATGTCAGCCGTTTGCTCGTGGAATATGCACAAACCGGACAGCATGTGGTGCGCCTCAAATCCGGTGATGGCGGCATGTTCGGGCGTCTGGAAGAAGAACTTGTCGCGCTGCGCGACGCCGGGATCGAATATGAGATCATTCCCGGTATTCCCTCGGCAGTTGCCGCAGCTGCTGCAGCAGGCATTCCCCTAACCCGTCGCCTGACCGCACGGCGTGTGCAGTTTGTCACCGGCCATGATGTCAGCGGCAAGTTACCTAAAGACCTCAACCTTCCCGCATTGGCCGATTCCGGCGCGACAACGGTTGTTTTCATGGGTAAGCGTACTTTTCCGCTGCTGGTCGAAGCTCTGCATGCGCACGGTCTGTCGTTGGATACGCCTGCTCTTATGGCCGAGTCGGTTTCGACCCCTGATCAGGCTTTGCACCGTTCCACAATCGGCGCCCTGTCAGAGAAGCTGGCAGCAGAGATCGGAACCGCCCCTGCTCTGATCCTGTATGGACCGCTGGCGGAGTTCGGCGATGATTGAACTGAACCTCGTCGGTGTTGGTACCGGTAATCCCGATCACGTGACCTATCAGGGCGCGCAGGCGATTCGAGCGGCTGATCTGATTCTGATCCCCCGCAAAGGTGATAACAAAGCCGATCTGGCCGGAATTCGCGAGCAAATCATCGCGCATGTGGCGGACACGCAACCAAAGATTGCCTATTTTGACATCCCTCAACGGCGGGCCGAAGACGGATACCTGCGCGGAGTGGATGAATGGCATGACGCCATCGCGCGGCGATGGAGTGAAGTGATTGACGCCCATCCCGAAGCGCACACCGTTGCGTTATTGATTTGGGGCGATCCTTCGCTTTACGACAGCTCGCTTCGGATTGCCTCGCGGCTGAACCCGCAGCCGAAAACGCGTGTGATTCCAGGTATAACGGCATTGCAAGCGCTGACGGCCGCCCACGCAATACCGATCAACGACATCGGCGCGCCCTATGTCGTGACGACCGGACGCCGATTGCGCGACGAAGGCTGGCCCAAGGCGGCGTCAACCGTAGCGGTTATGTTGGACGGCGAGTGCTCTTTTCAAAGCCTCGAGATGGCGGAATACTTCATTTGGTGGGGGGCTTACGTGGGAATGAAAGAGGAAATCCTGATCCATGGCCCTTTGAATGATGTATGTGAAGAGATTCTGGCCAGTCGCGCTCGGCACAGGGCTGCGCATGGCTGGATCATGGATATCTATTTGCTGAAAAAGCGCGAGAACTGACCGAAAACGTCGCAATTGGTCATTGCGTGCACGGGCTTATCGCGGCTAAATGAAAACGTCTGGTCCTGCCGGAGTCATCCGGATGCTAAGAGGGAATTTGGTGCGGCCTGCGCGCAGGTCAAATCCAAAGCCGCCCCCGCGACTGTAAGCGGTGAGCCCTGTTCAACCAGCCACTCCCGATCTTGGGGGGAAGGCGAACAGAGGCACTGACCCGCGAGCCAGGAGACCTGCCAGGCGAACGTAGAAACACCGGCCGTCGGGTGCGGCGGCATTGGAGGACAAGAAATGACAACACAAACTCAAACGGCATCAGTCGCACGCACAGGTGTACTCTCGGCTCTGTTCGCTGTTGCGCTGGGTCTGGGCATCATCACCCTGACCGGCCACGTTCAGGCGGCTGCGCTGCATGACGCGGCACATGACGTACGCCACGCAACCGGCTTCCCCTGCCACTGAGACAATGTTCAGTCGCATTCTGACCAGCGCGTTGTTCGCTGGTGCTGCAGCGGGGCTGATTGCCGCCTTGCTGCAGCTTGCGTTTGTGCAACCTGTTCTGTTGCACGCCGAACTGTATGAATCAGGAGAGCTGGTGCATTTCGGGGCCGAGGCAGTGTCTGCCCATCCCGAATTGCCGGGCATGTTCTCGGACCTGACCCGCGACGCGCTGAGCGTGATCTTCACCATGCTGACCTATACCGGTTATGCGCTCGTGCTGATTGCCGTGATGTCGGTGACAGAAGGTCTGGGACATAAAATCGATGGCCGAACTGGAGTGCTTTGGGGCCTCGCGGGTTTCATAGCCTTCCATATGGCACCTGGCTTTACACTGGCACCGGAAGTTCCCGGTGTTGCGGCTGCCGACGTCTATGCCCGCCAAGTCTGGTGGTTCGCGACAGTGGCTGCAGCCAGCGTTGCCATGTGGCTGATCGCCTTTGGAGGCAACCTCATCAGTTACGTGGTCGCGGCCGCTCTGCTGATGGCCCCGCATGTGATCGGTGCACCGGAACCTGATGTCTTCACCGGTCCTGTGCCAACGGAAATCGGTGCCCTGTTTGCAGCCCGTGCCTTTGGTATAGGTTTGGTCGCGTGGGTTCTTGTTGGTTCTTTCGCCGGGTACTTTTGGCAGAAAGAATCTAAGCACGCTGAAGCGAACGCTTGATCAGCCTCAAATAATGCCCGTCGGGACAATCCCGGCGGGCTTTTGTTTTTCAAGGATAAGAAATGTCCCGCTCACTTGCTCTGTTTGCAATTGGTCTGGTCTTTGGCGGAGGCGCAGGGTTTGTACTGGCCGCGGCCAATGGCGTCACTTTCGACGGCCATGACCATTCCGATCCTTCTCATCACGGCGGCGGCCAAGCCGAAGCGATGGCCCACGACCATTCCACTGCTGTTAATCTGCCAGCCGGCCCGAACGCACCCGGTCTGGAGATCGCGGTGATCCAGGACCCCATGGCAGGATGGAACTTGCACGTCATGCCTCAGAACTTCCGGTTCTCGCCGGAAAACGCATCGGCGGCTGACAAAGAAGGTGAAGGTCACGCTCACGTTTATATCAATGGCGAAAAACTGGCGCGGCTATACGGCAACTGGATGCATATCTCTGATCTGCCTAAGGGTGAGGTCGAGGTTTCTGTCTCGTTGAACGCCAACAGCCACAGCCCGCTGATGGTTGATAACGTGCCGGTCAGTACGGCAGTTACGGTTCAGGTCGACTAAAACGCCGGAATGCGTGCACGCAGACACATTCGAAGGCGTCCGCATGGTCGGGCGTCGTCAATCCAGCCGGACGGGCTGTTCAAAATCGTCTGACATGTCGCCGCGATGTCTTCTGCATCCGCAACGACATCAATTCCTGTAAAAACGTATGAGGCGATCCCTTGCCCCTGCAATGCCAGAGCCGTTGGCGTTTCGCAGCCACTGAAGCAGGCATGGGCACTGATCTGGACCCGATCCTCCAGGCCTGACTTGGTCAGTGCCGCTTGTACGGCCTGACGTTCGGCACCGCGATCGCGCGTGCCAGCGCAGCTTTCACAGATCAGCAAACGAATCTTGTTCAACTCGGCCTCACATCGATGCATCTGCGCGTTTTTTGCGTGTTTCGGTTCTGCGGTGCAAGCCTCGGCCGCGCTTTCACGCACAAGAATGTGAGTGCGCCACACAGCAAAGTCTGGCAACAATCGCGCACCCGAACCATAGGAGGCGTAGCGATGAAAGCACTCATACCCGTCTTTTGCATGCTGGCCTTGCCCGCCTTGGCTGAAGAGCCATTGGCCGGATGGGCCGTCTATCCGACCGAAAAAACCTATGAACAGTTGGTGGACGACACCAAGACTGCTGTGAAGGAAAACGGCCTGATCGTTGTCACGCAGGCTGGTCCCACCAAGGCAGCAGCGGCCCGTGGCATCGCCATACCGGGCAACCGCGTGATCGGTGCTTTCAACAATGATTACGCTGTGCGCGTTTTGGAAACCTCCACCGCTGCGATGATCGAAGCTCCGATCCGGTTCTACGTGACCGAGAATGAGGACGGAAACGCCACCCTGTCTTACAAAACGCCCAGCTTTGTCTTTGCACCCTATGCGGCAGAAGGCGGGCAGGCTCTGGCCGAAATTGCCAACGAGCTGGACGCCAAGTTTCAGGCCGTGGCCGAATCCGCAGTCAAATAGTCACACTGGCGTGAACCACCTTGCGTCCGGGGGCGTCCTCCGCAATCTGCTTGCCAATAAACACTTCGGAGCATGACTGATGCAGGATCCTTCTCCCCGCGCCGCGGATCTTCTGGCCCAAAGGTTGTACGAGGCCGGTTGCCGCCATGCATTCGGTATGCCCGGCGGCGAAGTATTGACACTGGTGGATGCGCTGGAGACGGCAGGCATTACCTTTCATCTGACCAAACATGAAAACGCCGCGGGTTTCATGGCCGAAGCCGTTCATCATCGTGACGGTGCACCAGCCATTCTTGTCGCGACGCTGGGCCCCGGTGCGATGAACGGAATCAACGTAGTCGCGAACGCCTTGCAGGACCGTGTGCCAATGATCGTGCTGACCGGCTGTGTCGATGCACATGAGGCGCTGACCTATACCCATCAGGTGATGGACCATTCTCAGGTCTATCGCTCGATCACCAAGGGTACATACCTGCTTACTGCCGAAGGTGCCGACGTAGTCGCGGACAAAGCGGTATCTCTGGCAACGCAGCCGCGCCCCGGCCCAGTGCATGTCGATGTGCCGATCTCGGTTGCAGATACCCGTGTGACTGGCGTGAAACGGCGCAGGTTGGCCAAGGTTGCGCCTGTTTCTCCCGAAGGAGAATGTCTGGAAAAGGCCCGCCGCTGGGTTGCCGAGGCCGAACGCCCAATAGCAATTCTGGGTCTGGACATTCTGTACGACGACTCGCGCTGCCTGGTTCGGGCATTTCTGGAACATTTCGGCATACCGTTTGTAACGACCTACAAGGCCAAGGGCGTCATTCCCGAGGATCACCCGCTTTGTCTGGGCAGTGCGGGGCTGTCGCCGCTGGCTGACAAGCATCTGGTCCCTCTGATCGAACAAGCCGATCTGGTTTTGTGCCTGGGCTATGACCCGATCGAGATGCGCCCCGGCTGGCGCGAGATCTGGGATCCCGAGGAAAAACGCGTCATCGATATCTCTGCCGTGGTCAATGACCACTACATGCATCAGGCGGGGCTGCATCTGGTCGCAGACACCAGCGCAACGCTGGAGGCCATTGCCAAAGGAAATCCGGCCCGCGAAACATGGTCTGATGGCGAACCTGCGGAGGTCAAAGCAGCCCTGGTCAAGGCCTTTCCGACCGACGAAGACTGGGGCCCTGCCGCCGTTATTGCGGAAACACGAGCCGCCCTGCCCGCTGATACGCTGGCGACAGCGGACAGCGGCGCGCATCGTATCCTGCTAAGCCAGATGTGGGAGTGTTCCGAAGAACGCGGATTGATCCAGTCTTCGGCCCTCTGCACCATGGGTTGTGCGATACCGATGGCGATAGGTCTGAAACTGGCGGAACCCGAGCGCCCCGTGATCAGCTTTTCCGGCGATGCGGGATTTCTGATGGTGGCTGGCGAGCTCTCGACAGCCGCCGAAATGGGCGGCAATCCGATCTTTCTGGTCTTTGTGGATGCCAGCCTTGCGCTAATCGAATTGAAACAGCGCCAGCGCCAGATGGGGAATCGTGGTGTTGATTTCGACCGTCACGATTTTTCCGCCATGGGTCGGGCGTTCGGCGGAAATGGACATACAGTGCGCAACCGCTCAGAACTGCGCACAGCATTGAATGAGGCCATGAAAGCCGACAAGTTCACAGTTATCGCAGCAGAGATCGACCGCGGAGGCTACGATGGCCGCATCTGAAGGCCCCCTGAATGGCGTCAAGGTTCTGGATCTTAGCCGCATTCTGGCCGGACCCACCTGCACTCAGCTGCTTGGGGATCTGGGTGCAAGCGTCGTCAAGATCGAAAACCCCGCTACTGGGGGCGACGACACGCGGCAATGGGGGCCACCCTATGCCGAGGACGCAGACGGCAACCGTTCGGACCTGAGCGCTTACTTCATGTCCTCGAACCGCAACAAGAAATCGGTCGCCGTCGATATCGCTACAACCGAAGGCCAGGCCGAAATCCGGCGGCTGGCGTCACATGCGGATATTCTGATCGAAAACTTCAAACCCGGCGGTCTGGCCAAATATGGGCTGGATTATCCGTCCCTGTCGCAGGAACTTCCGAGCTTGGTCTATTGCTCGATCTCGGGTTACGGCCAGACCGGCCCAAACGCCTCTAAACCAGGCTACGACCTTATGGCTCAAGGCTATGGTGGGGTCATGTCCCTTACGGGCGACCCCGAAGGACCGCCAATGAAAGTCGGCGTCGGCATTGCAGACGTCATGTGCGGAATGTACGCATGTGTCGGGATTTTGGCTGCCCTGCGGCACCGCGATTTGACTGGCGAAGGCCAGCAGATTGATCTTGCCCTCGTGGACGCTCAGGTTGCTTGGCTGATCAATGAGGGCGTGAACTATCTGACATCGGGCAATGTCCCACAGAGGCGCGGCAACGGTCACCCGAATATCGTGCCATACGACGTTTATGAAACCTCCGACGGGCATGTGATATTGGCGGTCGGAAATGACAGCCAGTTCCGAAGGTTCTGCGGGTTCATTGAAAAACCCGATCTCGCCAACGACCCCCGTTTTTCAACCAACCCCGCCCGGCTTGAAAACCGGGATGCGTTAAACGCCGTCCTGCGTCCGGCGGTTCAGTCCCTTGCGACCAGCAAGGTCATCGAAGGGCTTGAAGCGCTGAAAGTGCCAGTTGGTCCGGTGCAAACTTTGGATCAGGTTTTTGAAACGGATCAGGTGGCCGCGCGGCAGATGCAAATCACCATGAAAGCTGCGCCGGGCGCAGTGCAATTGATCGGAAATCCTCTGAACCTATCCCGCACACCTGTAACATATCGCAGTGCCCCGCCGACCTTTGGTTCGGATACTGAGGCCGTCTTGAACGCCGAAAACCCCTTTGAGGATTGAAACACTCCGCAGGTTTAAGCGGCATGTTGCTGAAACATGCCCTTGAATCGGCGGTTTTTTTCGCGTTTTCCACACACAGCTTTTCACCAATTCGAGAGCAGGGTCGATACTGTTACGACCCGCTGACACACTCTGCTACATCGAACAGTGTAGAATTTTGCAACCGGATTGGACCCAAGCATGAAACAAGACGTTTTTGGACAGATGAACACCCTGAGCCAGCCGACAAGTGTCGAAGCCTGGAATGGTGTTCTGCTTGGGTTCATGGCGCATGCCGCAGTTACTCCGCAGCATCTTGGCAAAGTGCTCGAGCTTGAGCCCCAGTTCGCACTGGGTCATGCGGTCAAGGGCCTGTTCTTTGTTCTGCTGGGGCGGCGCGAGATACTGCCGGTTGCGGTCGAGGCTCTGGCTGCCGCCAACACGGCCATGGAACAGCAGCCCGTGTCTGAGCGCGAGCGTTTGTATGTCGACGCTCTGGCCATCTGGCTGGCAGGTCACCCCTCGCAATCTGTTCAGAAATTCGAAGAGATCCTGCGCAAGCATCCGCAAGACACATTGGCAATGAAGTTGAGCCACGCGGCGCGCTTTGTCCTGGGCGATGCGCAAGGTATGCGCCGGTCGCTGGAACGGGTCATGCCCGCTTATGAACCGGACCACCCGGGCCGCGGATACCTTCTGGGTTGCCATTCCTTTGCGTTGGAAGAAACAGGCGCCTACGAAAAGGCCGAGATCGCTGGTCGCCAGGCTCTGTGGATGGTGTCCGATGATGCCTGGGGTCTGCACGCAGTCGCGCATGTACACGAAATGACCGGCAATGCTCAACTGGGCCTCGATTGGCTGGCCGGGCGTGAGGACGCCTGGGCCCATTGCAACAACTTCCGTTATCACGTCTGGTGGCACAAAGCGCTGATGCATCTGGATTTGGGGCAGGTCGATCATGTGATGAACCTGTACGACGAGTATATTCGCAAGGATAAGACCGACGACTACCGCGATATCTCGAACGCAACCTCGCTGTTGTCGCGGCTGGAGCTTGAAGGTTTTGACGTCGGCAACCGTTGGGAAGAACTGGCGGACCTCAGTGCCGCGCGGACCGAAGATGGCTGCCTGATCTTTGCCGACCTGCATTACCTGCTGGCCTTGACTGGTGACAATCGTAACGAGGCGACAGCCAGGATGCTGAGCCGAATTCACAAGGACGCATCGCAAGCCGACAATGACACGACACGGCGCATGGCCGACCCGGGTGTCGCGGCCGCGATGGGGCTTGAAGCCTTTGGCGACGGTCAGTATGGGCTTGCATTTGACCACCTTGCAAGTGCCCGTGGTACAATGCAGCTGGCTGGTGGCAGCCACGCCCAACGTGATGTATTCGAGCGCATCACAATTGATTCCGGCCTGCGTGCCGGTCGCCTGGATGAAGTCGAGCGCATTCTGGATGACCGTCGCGCCAAACGCGCCGGAGGCGAAGACAATTACGCACTTGCGCGCCGTGCATTGATCGAAGCGGCCCGCGACAGTGGCGACGCACAAAGCGTCCCCGCCGAATAACAAAAAAAGACAAAAAACCAAGAAGGACAGAAACTGTATGGCGACTGCATCGCCCGCTTCTGATTTTGCACCTGTTGCGGCCTCGGCCGCAGCGGCTGCTGGCACGCGCGATCCGCGGCTGGATTTTTATCGCGGCATCGCGATGTTCATCATCCTGATCGCCCATATACCAAACGACCCATGGGCCAAATGGATTCCCGCGAGGTTTGGTTATTCCGACGCGACTGAGATATTCGTGTTCTGTTCGGGCATGGCCTCAGCCATAGCCTTTGGCGGAGCATTCATGCGCAAAGGATGGTTGATGGGCACGGCCCGTGTCTCATTCCGGATCTGGCAGGTCTACTGGGCGCATATCTGTCTGTTTTTTTTCGTCGCCATGACTATGGCTGCGCTGAATCAGTCCGGTGGATTTGAAAAAAACTACATCTCGTCCCTGAACCTACAGCATTTCTTCAATGATCCAGCCTCGCAGATAGTGGGGCTTTTTACGCTGACCTACGTGCCGAACTACTTTGATATCCTTCCGATGTATCTGGTGGTGCTGGCGATGATGCCCCTGTTCATGGCTCTGTACCGGATCAACTTCTGGGCTATGGCCGGAACATCTGTAGCAATCTGGCTTGTTGCGCAAACCGGGGTTCTGGCATTGCCCGCTGAACCTTGGTCAGACCGCCAGTGGTTCTTTAATCCCTTCGGCTGGCAGTTGCTGTTCTTCACCGGCTTTGCGCTTATGCGCGGCTGGATTCCTGCCCCTCCGGTTTCAAAAACCTTAATCTGGGCCGCAGCGCTGTTCCTGCTCGTGTCCGCGCCCTTCGGGTCGTGGAAAGTTTTCCTGTGGGTTAATTCTGTTTGGCCAGAACTTGGTGCCCTGATCCGCAAGGCCTGGCCGCTGACAGAGGAACTGCGTGGAAAGACCGAGTTTGGCCTGCTCCGCTATCTCCACTTCCTATCGCTGGCTTATCTGGGTTGGGTCGCTGCTGGTGAGCATGGTCAACGCCTGATCGCCACAGGCCACACTCTGGGTGCGCGGGTTTGGCAATGGCTGCTGGCCGTGATCTCCAAGGTCGGGCAGCAATCGCTGGCTGTGTTTGTTTTTTCCATGGCCGCAGCACGACTTATCGGCGTCGGACTGGACCTGAGTGGGCGAGATGTTGCCAGTGTTTTTGCCGCCAACATGATTGGCTTTGCCATGATCATCGGCGTGGCCTATCTGGCCGCCTGGTTCAAGTCACATCCTTGGAAGACGAAAAAATGAATTTTACGCGCCGCGCATTTCTGGCCTCGTCAACGGCTTTGGCTTTCGCCCCGTCCGCGTATGCCACGGGTGGCGAGGTGCCCTTTGACCGCAACGACGTGATTGCACTGGCCCGCGATCTGGCCAACCACCCTTACGCCGAGCGTGAGATGGTGCCGCAGGAATGGCAGGACCTGACCTATGAACAGTACCGCTCGATCCGGTTCCGGTTGGACCGTGCGCTGTGGTATGAAACCGATACACCGTTCAATGTCGATTTCTTCACGCCCGGGCTTTATTTTCCGCGCACCGTTAAGGTTTCGACAATCGAAGACGGTATGGCCACTCCTGTCGCCTTCGACCTGACCATGTTCGACAAATCCGAGGACGTACCGCATCTGCCCATCGACGACACGCTGGGCTTTTCCGGGCTACGTCTGCGCACCGAGATGCACCGTCCCGGCAAGACCGATGAATTCTGCGTTTGGCAAGGTGCCAGCTATTTCCGCGCGATTGGCTTGCATGAGGTTTACGGCCTGTCCGCGCGTGGTCTGGCCTTGAAAACCGGTGACCCGGATGGCGAGGAATTCCCCGAATTCATCCGGTTCTGGCTGGAGCGTCCCAAACCCGGTCAGCGCGATATGGTGGTTCACGCCCTGATGGACAGCCCCAGTGTAACTGGTGCGTATCGGTTCAATGTCACCGCAGGTGCCGATTGTATAATGGACATCGAGGCTACGCTATTCCCGCGAGAAGAGCTGACCCACGTGGGCATCGCACCCGGCACATCGATGTTCCTGTTCGATCAGACCAATCATAGTCGATTTGACGATTTCCGACCGGCTGTACATGACAGCGACGGACTTCTTATCCGCAACGGTGCGGGAGAGGTGATCTGGCGTCCTCTGGCGAATCCGACGCGTCTGCAAATTTCCTCGTTCGTGGACATGAACCCGCGTGGGTTCGGCCTGATGCAGCGCAAGCGTGAATTCTCGGACTATGCCGATCTCGAGGCTAAGTACCACAAACGTCCGGGACTGTGGGTTGAACCCAACGGCGATTGGGGCAAAGGTTCCGTGACACTGGTCGAGATTCCCGCCGATCAGGAGATTTACGACAACATCGTCGCCTATTGGCGCCCGGCCGAGCCGTATGCCGCTGGCCAGCAGGTCGATATGTCCTATCGCCTGATTTGGGGGGAAGAACCCCAGCGGACGCCGATGCCGCGCGTAATCAATACCGCAATGGGTGAAAACACCTTTGGCGAAGGTCGTCTGGCCGTCGTCGATTTCGAAGCCAGCGAGCTGTTCGACGATCCCGAAACGATGACGATCTTTGTCGATTCGCCCCATGCCGAAACATCGGACGGAGTCCTGCAGCACAACCCGGATACAGGTGGCCTGCGATTGGCGTTTTCGTTTGAGCCCGGCGACCGAAATCACGTCGAACTGCGGGCGCAGTTGCTGAAAGATAAGCAGCCGGCCTCTGAGGTCTGGCTTTACAGATGGACCGCATGAGCCACGATCTTCATATCATGCCACCTGAGGCACCTCTGGCGATGCCAGCACAGGATTTCAGTACTGATTTCCGCGATGCACAGGTACCCATTGGCGGAAGCGAGCCGTCTGCAGGGTTTTGGCGCGCACTGGCCTTCTCACCCGCCATGGCGGCGACCATAGCGTTGCTTTGGATAATGACAGATTGGTTCGGAGCACAGGGGATCAATCTGATTGAGGGGATACTGCTGGCGCTGATCTCGTTCAATTTCTTCTGGATATCGTTTACCGTCTGCACCGTTCTGTTAGGCATGGTATCGCTTTCCCGTCAGGACCAACCTAAAAGCCAGACCAGACCCCAACCTCTGCGGGTGGCCTTGCTGATGCCGGTGTATAACGAAGTTCCGTGGTTCGTTCTGGGCAATGCTCGCACCATGCTGGAAGACTTGCGCGCGCGTGGCGGGCAGCATCACTACGCCATGTTTATCTTATCCGACACACGTGACCCGGAAATCGCAGCACAGGAACAAGCCAGCGTCGAGGCGCTGCGCACCACTCTGGCGCCCGGGCTTGAGCTGTATTATCGCCGCCGTGAACAGAATACCGACCGCAAAGTGGGTAACATTGCCGACTGGGTTAGCCGTTGGGGCGCCGATTGGGACGCGATGTTGGTTTTGGACGCCGACAGCCTGATGACTGGTCGCGCCATTTACCGTCTGACGGACTCGCTGGCGCGTGATCCCGGCGCGGGACTGATCCAAAGCTATCCGCAACTGATCGGTGCGCAATCGGTGTTCGCCCGAATGCAGCAATTCGCCAATGGCGTTTACGGTATAGCATTTGCCGAAGGCCTGGCGCGCTGGTGCGGGCAGGAAGGCAACTATTGGGGTCACAACGCTATTATTCGTACCAGCGCCTTCGCGTCCTGCGCGGGCCTGCCTAAACTGCGTTCGATCAGTGGTCAGGACAAACTGATCATGAGCCACGACTTCGTCGAGGCGGGTCTTCTACGCCGCGCGGGATGGGGAGTTCGGTTCCTGCCGCGCATCCGTGGCTCATACGAAGAAACACCTCCAACCCTGATCGACCATGCCATGAGGGATCGCCGCTGGTGTCAGGGCAACCTGCAGCACCTCAAACTGCTGGGCTCGACCGGATTCCGCGCCGTGTCACGATTCCACATGTTCCACGGTGCGGTTGGATACCTGATGTCTCCACTGTGGTTTGCTTTATTAGTGATGTGGGCACTTATCGGTCAGGGCAAGGATGCGTCCGTTCTGCACTATTTCAGCCCGGACAATCCACTGTTCCCGCAATGGCCGGAAATGTCCGAAACGCGCCATGTTCTGATCATTCTGGTCATGTACGCAATGCTTCTGGCACCCAAGGTTCTAGGCGTTGCGGCACTGCCGCTCAGCGGTGTGCGCTACTCAGATTTCGGCGGCTGGTGGCGGTTTCTGACTTCATTCCTGTCCGAAGTCGTTCTGTCCGTTCTCTACGCTCCCATTCTGATGGTGCAGCAAATGATTGCCGTCTTCCGCACTGCGCTGGGCATTCAAAAGGGTTGGTCACCGCAGGCCCGCGACGGTGGCACTTATGGATTGCGGACTCTGATCCTGTGTCACGCGTTGGAGACCGTCAGCGGAATCGCATTGAGCATCGGCATTCTGGCCGGGCTGGTGTCTGTCTGGCTGGCCCCGATCGCCATCAGTCTGGCGTTAGCGATTCCTCTGTCCGCGCTCAGCGGAGTATCAGCCGGAGCGGCGCGCCGGATGGTCGGCATGCGCGAGGATTTCAGGGAACCCGCAATAACCCGCTCGGCCCGCCGTTACAGAGATGAATTGAAACGGCTGGTCGAAGGCAAAGGCACAATGACCCCGGCAGAGTGATTAGCTGCCGGGCAACCCTTCGTACCAGTCAACCATCATGTCCGCCCAGCCCTTGGGTACGCCATGGCCACCGGGAAACAGGGCAAACTCCAACGCACTGCCATCTGCGCATCGTGTCCATTTGCGGCGCATGAAGTCACCCGTAGTTGCAAATGCATCGGGTTTGGTGTCAGGGCATTCGTTGGCCACCCGCCAGATTTCGAGCCCTGAAAAAATGTCACCTTGATGAAACCGGCCTCCGCCCAGAATGCGCCCTTCCAACGGGACGACATTGTCAGTCCAGCCGTGAGTATGAAACAGTCGCACTGGTCCTTCACAGGTTTCGGGATGCGGTCGCCAGAACCCACCGGACACAGGTGCATAGGCTGAAAATGCATCGGGCTCTGCACAAGCCAGGTAGTTCACCATGAAACCGCCTGCCGAAAACCCACCCAGGATCACCCGGTTATTGTCGATACCAAAACGCTCGGCCGCATCGTCGACCACTTCGGTTAAAAAGGCGGTCTCGTCCCGCCCTTCCCACCCGGGATAAAAATTCCAACTCTTTCGACCGTTGCGCAACGCGCCTTCTGGCGCCATCACCGCATAGCCTCGCTCCAGCAACGGATCGACCATATTGCGGTTCTTCATCGTCCCAGAGCCGCTGCCGCCGTACCCGTGCAGGAACACGACCAGGGGTGGGTTGTCCACATCGGGCAGTTCGATCTGATAGGACCCCGAGGGCGTTTCGCACAGCCCCTCGTCTGTGTCACAGGCGGCATAAGCAGGTTGGGCAGCCAACGCAAAACCCAGGGCGAGCCAATATTTCACTGTCATCATTCGTTCCCTGTGTAACGGTCGACAGGTAATCCTGCGCGCACCCAACCCGGTCCGACGGCTGAGCCAAGCATACCTTCGGGCACATCAATTATGTTGGAAAACCCGGCCTCGGTTAGTTGATTGCTCAGCCGCGCTGACCGAACACCGCGGGCGCAGATCAGCGCCACTGGGGCGGCCTTGTTATCGTTCACCAGTTGCGTCAACGCCTGCACGAAATCCGCGCGACGCATATCCAGCGGCATGGCAGCGTCACCGACACCAGTCGCGCGCCATTCGCGCGGTGTTCGGATGTCGACGAGAAGGATGCTTCCAGACAGGGCCTGAGCGTGAGCGTCTGACACACTCAGCTGACCGCCGGCATAATCCTGAGGAATCAGGCGGTATTCGCGGATGGCAAATCCAGCGGCTACGACGGAACCACCGCCCAATATGACCCACCTCCGAGTTCGGTACGTTTTGTCCGCCACGCCGCTTTCTCCAAGTTCGCCAGCTGCTTTTACCACAGCCAAAAGGCCGATACCGCGTCAAATTTGGAGCAGCTGGTAAAGTTCGCGTCATTATCACGCAGGGGAAACATATGTGATAGGTGCATTGGGAGGTCGTTGGAAACCTTGCAATTGTTGAGCAGTCATTAAATTATCGCTACGAGTTCTATCGCAATGACCGCCAATTCCGGAGTATCGCTGTTGTCCCTATTCCTTATCGCGGCCCTTCCTTTCCTCGGAGCTGTCTTTCCCGCCCTGCTGATCCGCGCAGGACGCAACGCAGCCGCCTCGGCCGCAGGGTTGACCACCTTCCTGGCGCTGGCCGGGCTGCTAATCCACATTCCCGCCGTAATGCGTGGGGAGGTGGTGACTGCCCGCTTTGACTGGATCCCCGGGCTTGGGCTGAACGCCAATTTCATGCTGGACGGGTTGGGGTTCCTGTTTGCGCTGCTTATCCTCGGCATTGGCCTGCTGATTATCCTCTATGCGCGGTTCTATTTGTCGCGCGAAGACCCAATGGGGCAGTTCTATACCTATTTGCTGCTTTTTCAGGGCGCGATGGTCGGTATTGTGCTATCCGACAACATCCTACTTCTTATTGTTTTTTGGGAGCTTACATCGCTAAGTTCATTCCTTCTGATCGGCTATTGGAAGCACCTGCCCGAGGGGCGCCAAGGTGCTCGAATGGCGCTTGCCGTGACCGGATCAGGCGGGTTGGCAATGATCGCCGGGATGCTGATCCTGGGCAATATCGTGGGGTCCTATGACCTGAGCGTCATTTTACAGAACAAGGAACTCATTCAGGACTCGCCCTACTACCTCCCGGCGCTGATCCTGATTCTGCTAGGGTGCTTTACCAAATCCGCACAGTTCCCGTTCCATTTCTGGCTGCCGCACGCGATGGCAGCGCCGACACCGGTTTCGGCTTACCTGCACTCAGCTACGATGGTGAAAGCCGGTCTGTTCCTGATGGCACGCATGTGGCCGGTTCTGGCAGGTACGGAGGCGTGGTTTTATATCGTGGCCACGACCGGTCTGGTGACCATGCTGATCGGCGCAGTGATTGCGCTGTTCAAGGATGACCTGAAGGCACTTTTGGCGTTTTCCACCGTTTCGCATTTGGGATTGGTGACAATGCTGCTGGGCTTTGGCACCCAGATTGCGGCCGTTGCCGCTGTTTTCCACATCATCAACCACGCAACATTTAAAGCCGCATTGTTCATGACCGCCGGTATCGTCGATCACGAGACCGGCACGCGCGATGTCAAACGTCTGGGTGGGCTGCGCCATCTGATGCCAATCACATTCACGATCGGTACGATTGCGGCCCTGTCGATGGCAGGCCTGCCACCTCTGAACGGCTTCCTATCCAAGGAAATGATGCTGGAAGAAACCGTTCACACCACATGGCTGCATTCACAATACCTGGTGCCCGGCCTGGCCTTGCTGGCCGCAGTGTTCTCGGCCGCCTATTCGTTCCGGTTTGTCGGGCATGTCTTCCTCGGACCACAGCGTGACGACTACCCCGCGCACCCGCATGATCCGCCGGTAGGCCTATGGCTGGCCCCCGCGTTTCTGGTGGTTCTGGTCGTCCTGATCGGACTGTATTCTGCCGCAATTGTCGGACCGCTGGTTGCGGTCGTTTCAAGTGCGGTGATCGGTGGTGAGAAGCTCCCCTACTACTCGCTCAAACTATGGCATGGATTTACGCCCGCGCTTTATATGTCGGTCGTAGCGACACTCGGTGGTCTTTTCTTGCTTTCGCTGCATCGTCGGGGTGATCAAATCTGGAACGCCCTGCCCCGCCCCGAGGCTAAAACTATCTTTGACGCGGTGATCGGTGCGATGACTCGGGTCAGCCGTTGGATCACGGACGAGTTGCATAACGGCGTCATCAGCCGCTATGCGATCATCTTGATCACATTCACGGTTGGGTTGGGGTATTATGCCTACGCCACCGGCACCATCGGCCTTGAAACGCGGGTGCCCTTGCCGGCGCCGATCATTCCCATCATCGGATGGATTTGCCTTGTCGGCGCGACGCTGGCGATCATGTGGTTCCACCGCAACCGCCTGTTGTCGCTGGTGCTGATCGGAGTTGTCGGGCTGATCGTCTCGATGGCGTTCAACTACCTGTCCGCGCCGGATCTGGCGTTGACCCAGATTTCGGTCGAAGTGGTAACGATGATCCTGTTGCTGCTCTCGCTCAACTTCCTTCCAACCGAAACGCCGTGGGACAGCACGGCGCCCCGACGTTGGCGGGATGCTGCGATCTCGGTCGTGGCGGGCTTGGGCGCAGGTGGTTTGATCTATGCTCTGATGTTGCGCGATTTCGCCTTTCCAACGATCTCGGACTTTCATCTGGCGAATTCGTACAAAGGCGGTGGTGGCACCAATGTCGTCAACGTGATCCTCGTGGATTTCCGGGGATTTGATACTTTTGGCGAAATCATCGTTCTGGGCATCGCCGCGCTGATCATCTTTGCCCTGACCGAGGCAGTGTTGGGCACCAATGTCCGCAGCTACTTGCTGAACCGCAAACCGCACTGGCCGCAATCAGGTGACTCGCATCCGCTCATGATGGTGGTCGCAACGCGAGTAATGATGCCGATTGCACTGATGGTCGGGGCCTATATCTTCTTCCGCGGGCACAACCAGCCCGGAGGCGGCTTCATCGCCGGTCTCATAGTCGCCATTGCCTATCTGATGCAATACATGGCCAGCGGATACACATGGGCAATCGAGCGACAACGTTTCTACTATCACGGCACCATCGGCTGGGGTGTTCTTATTGCCGCTGCCACCGGTCTGGGCGCGTGGTTCAACGAACGGCCCTTCCTGACCAGCGATTTCGGCTACATCAACTGGCCGCCACTGGAAGAATTCGAATGGGCCACGGCCATGTTGTTCGACACAGGCGTGTTTCTTGCTGTTCTGGGCGCGGTGATGCTGGCGCTCGACAGCCTGTCGCGTTTTGCCTGGCAACCGGGCATGGCGCAAGAACATCCGATGGATATCAACCCGTTGCGGGATGATCCGCCGGAAGAAGAACAAGAGAAGGAGCAGGCCTGATGGAAGCGCTCGTAGCCTCTGCCGTTGGCGTTTTGACCGCTGCCGGGATTTTCCTGATCCTGCGCCGTCGGACGTTCCCCGTCATTCTGGGCCTGTCCCTGATTACTTATGCCGTTAACGTCTTTCTGTTCGCAACAGGACGGTTGGCGCTGAACGCGCCAGCAGTCCTGAACAAGTACGAAGATGTCCCATACACAGACCCGTTGCCGCAGGCGCTAGTGCTGACGGCCATCGTGATCTCGTTCGGGATGACGGCTGTGATCGTGATGATCGCGCTCAGCGCCTATCTGTCCTCAAAGGATGACCATATCGACATGACCGCACAGGACAGCGTGGACGCGCCGGGAGAAGACGCATGAACCACTGGATCGTTGCGCCGATCGTCTTGCCCGCGATCCTGGCCCCCTTTATCATCATGGTCCTTCGTTACCATCTGGACCTGCAGCGTATCTTCTCGGTGGCCGGGGTTATCGGCCTTCTGGGTATTGCGCTGACCATCACCGCCCAGGCTTCGGGCGGAGACATCCAGGTTTATGAGCTCGGAAACTGGCCTGCCCCCTTCGGCATCGTATTGGTGCTGGATCGAATGTCGGCGATGATGGTGCTGCTGACCGCGCTGCTTGCGCTGCCCATTGTCTTATATTCCATTGCTTCGGGATGGGATGACCGGGGCAAACATTTCCACGCGCTGTTCCATTTCCAGCTGATGGGCGTTTGCGGAGCGTTCCTGACGGGGGACGCCTTCAACCTTTTCGTTTTCTTCGAAGTTTTGTTGATCGCCTCTTACGGTTTGATGACCCATGGCGGCGGATCGGTACGACTGAAGGCCGGGGTGCAATATGTCGCCTATAACCTGATCGGATCGACCCTGTTCCTGTTTGCCTTGGGCACGATTTACGGCGTGACCGGGACTTTGAACATGGCCGATCTGGCCGTGCGCGTTGCAGAGATACCGCCAGAAGACACCGCGCTGCTGCGTGTTGGTGCCGTCCTGTTGTTACTTGTCTTTTGCATCAAAGCTGCTGTCTTGCCTTTGCATTTCTGGCTGCCGGCCAGCTATGCCAACGCGCCGCTGCCCGTGGCCGCGCTGTTCGCCATTATGACCAAGGTGGGCGCCTATTCGATCCTGCGGGTTTATACTCTTGCTTTCGGACCGGACGTTGCAGCGACTGAAGGTCTTATCGGCGACTGGCTGCAACCTGCCGCCTTGCTGACGTTGGCCGTCGGAACAATTGGTATCCTGGGTACACGGCATATCGCGCGGATGGTGGCCTTTTGCGCCATTGCATCTATGGGCACCTTGCTAATCGCGATCTCATTGTTCGACGAAACGGCAACGGCAGCCGCACTCTATTACATCTTCCATTCGACGTTGGCGACGGCGTTGCTTTTCCTTGTGGCCGACATGGTGATGGAGCGTCAGGGCGGTGCAATCGCGGCCAAACCACCCATGCCGCAGAGCGGACTTATCGCCTCGCTGTTCTTTGTGGGCGCAATTGCAATGGCAGGGATGCCGCCATTGTCGGGTTTCGTCGGAAAACTGCTCGTACTTGATGCGGCACGGAACGCCCCAGACGCCAATGTGATCTGGGCGGTGATCCTGATCGGGTCATTCGTCACGATCGTTGGTCTTGCCCGTGCTGGCTCGCTGATCTTCTGGAAAAGCTATGACACAGTGAACGGCCCTCAGACCGAGACCGAAGAAGAGGTCGAGCAATCTGCCGCACCTGAACCGCAACCGGGGCTCGCCTTTACCGCAGTCTTTGGCGCTGTTTTAGGCCTCGTCCTGCTTACACTCTTTGCCGGGCCGGCTTTGGAGTATACCAGCAAAACTGCGCATCAACTGTTCACGCCGGATGATTACATCTCGGCCGTATTGGGAAGGGAAGAGTAATGAAGCTGCTGCGCCGAGTTTTTCCACACCCTCACCTGACGGTCCTATTGACGCTGGTCTGGATGCTGCTGGCGAACGAGCCTTCGCTGAATTCGCTAGTATTCGGGCTGATCCTTGGAATCATCATCCCGTTCATCACGCAACCCTACTGGCCGGATCGCCCAATACTGCGCAATTGGCCAATGATCGTGGAATACATGCTGGTGGTGCTCTGGGATATCGTGATGGCCAACATCACAGTCGCCCGGATCATCCTGTTCAAACGCGACGCGGACCGCCAACCGAACTGGATCTGTGTCCCGCTGGAGCTGCGTACACCCGAGGCTATCACCGTCCTTGCCGGAACCATCACCATGACGCCTGGCACGGTTAGTTGTGATCTGTCGGCCCAGGGTCACAACCTGCTGGTTCATTGTCTGGACGCGCCTGACCCCGACAGCGTCCGCGACCAGATCAAAAGCCGATACGAGCGTCGCTTGAAGGAGATATTCGAATGATCACCTATGCTGTTTACTTCGCTTTCGCCTGTTTCGGTGCCGCAATCATGATGTGCCTGTGGCGGATTATCACCGCCGAAGGCGTCGGCACCCGTGTGCTTGCACTGGACACCATGGTCATCAATACCATCGCCCTGATGATCCTCTACGGGCTGGCAATCGGGTCCGAGATTTTCTTCGAAGCCGCCATGATCATCGCCATGCTCGGGTTTGTTTCAACTGTGGCCTACGCACGCTTCATGCTGCGCGGCAACATTATCGAGTGAGGGCGGTATGACAGTCATCTTCGAACTGCTTATCACAGTCTTTCTCGTTGTCTCGGGCATCTTCGGATTTGTGGGCTCGTTTGGCATGATTAAGCTGAAAGACCCGATGTCGCGCCTGCACGCGCCCACCAAGGCGACAACACTAGGGGTGGGGGGCGTTCTGTTAGCCTCTATCGGTCATTCGGTTTTGATCGAAAACCACTTGTCGCTGCACGAGCTGTTGATCACTCTTTTCCTGTTCCTGACAGCCCCGATCACGGCGCTGTTCATTGCAAAGTGGCACATACATCGCCATGAAAAGCCTGAGAATCTGCCGGACGCGGGTGAGGATGAGCTTTGGGCCACCCACGCGGTCGAGCAGGTCGAAGACGTCCCGGATCACAGCACGAACTGAGAATTATGCATACACCTCCGCTGCCCCTGACCCGCGATCTGGTTCTGATCGGCGGCGGTCATACTCACGCCCTCCTGTTGCGCAAATGGGGGATGAACCCCTTGCCCGGCGCGCGTGTGACCATGATCAACCCCGGCCCTACAGCGCCCTATTCCGGAATGCTGCCAGGATTTGTCGCGGGGCACTACGAACGTTCGGACCTTGATATTGATCTGGTCCGGTTGGCACGGTTTGCCGGTGCGCGCGTTGTACTTGGTCCGGTGGCCGGGATCGACACCGGGGAACGCGTGGTCCAAGTACCGGGGCACCCGCCAGTGGCGTTCGATGTTGCTTCGGTCAATATCGGGATCACGTCTGACATGCCTGCCCTGCCGGGTTTCTCGGAACACGCGATTCCCGCCAAGCCCCTTGGACCCTTCGCGGCCCGATGGGCGACATATTTGAACGGAAGCGGTCCGGCTGCTGTTGCGGTAATAGGTGGTGGGGTCGCCGGTGTCGAACTGGTCATGGCCATGGCTCACGCTTTGCGCGCCAGAAACCGAGCAGCGCAGGTTACGTTGATCGACAATGCCTCAGCCCTGACAGCCACCGGCCCAAAAGCGGCGGCCTCTATAAGGCGGGCCATGGATGCCCTGGGCATCGATGTAATCGAAAACGTGGGGATCACGCAGATCACGTCGGATCATTTAGAGCTGGATGATGGCCGCTGTGTTGCAGCAAAGTTTGTCACGGGCGCCGCTGGCGCACGCGCCTATGACTGGATCGCAAAAACCGGGTTGGACCTGCAAGACGGCTACATCCGGGTCAATGGGTTTCTGCAATCCAGCGATCCGGCGATCTTTGCAGCCGGGGATTGCGCACATCTGACAGAGAACCCGCGCCCCAAAGCAGGTGTCTATGCCGTGCGAGAGGCACCAGTACTGTTCAACAACCTCCGCGCCGCCCTGGGTGCAGGAAGCTTGCGGCGTTACAAGCCCCAGAAGGATTACCTGAAACTGATCTCACTGGGTGAAAAGTCCGCACTGGCCGAACGGTTGGGAACTTCTTTCAGCGGCCCCTTGATGTGGAAATGGAAGGACCACATTGATCAGAAGTTCATGAACAAATTTCGACAGTTGCCGCAGATGAAAACGCCACCTGCCCCGCGTCTGCACGCCGCCGGGCTGATCGAGGCGTTGGGTGACAAACCCATGTGTGGCGGATGCGGGGCCAAGATCGGGCGCGAGGCACTCCGTACTGCATTGCAGGCGCTTCCGCCCCCGGTCCGGACGGATGTCACCCCCCTGCCCGGAGATGATGCCGCACTGCTGCGGACGGGCGAGGTAAGGCAGGTTATGACCTCGGACCATTTGCGCAGCTTCATGCACGATCCAGTGCTGATGACACACATCGCCGCTGTTCATGCACTGGGGGATATTTGGGCAATGGGCGCCGCTCCGCAGGCTGCAACTGCCACAGTCATCTTGCCTCGAATGTCGGCGGACTTACAGCATCGAACTATGTCTGGGATCATGGCGACGGCAAACATGGTCATGCGTGAAGCAGGAGCGGAAATCGTCGGCGGCCACAGTTCGATGGGCGACGAGATGACCATCGGCTTTACCCTGACCGGCCTGTGCCACTGTGATCCGATTACCCTGACTGGCGGCCAACCGGGCGACACGCTAATCCTGACCAAGCCTTTGGGCAGCGGTGTATTAATGGCCGCGGAAATGGCAGGCCAAGCCGAAGGCGCATGGATAGTGGATGCTTTCCGTCACATGGTCCAACCTCAAGCCGAGGCCGCCCATATTCTGGCCAAAGCCCATGCGATGACCGACGTGACCGGGTTTGGACTGGCGGGTCACCTGAATGGCATGTGCGAAGCCTCAGGGTGCGGTGCCAAACTCGATCTTGATGCCGTACCGATAATGACTGGCGCGCAGGTGCTTAATGACCGGGGATACAGGTCCACGATTTTCACCGCCAACCGTTCAATCACGCCGGAACTGCCAATCGGCGGAAAAGCCGATTTGTTGTTTGATCCGCAAACCGCTGGGGGATTGCTGGCCGCCGTACCTGCCAATCAAGCGGCAAAGCTGTGTTCCGGCCTCCAAAACGCTGGCTATCCGGCCGCCATCATCGGGAGCCTTACAGACTCGCCCGGGCTGCGTCTTCAGAATTGATCCAGAACCTGTCCGATCTGATCAGCTACTTCTGACAGTCCGGGGGCGTCCAGGGTCGTGGCCTCGATTTTCGCCAGCACATCCGCGTTCTGTGTCCTGCGCGATTTGGTATAGGCCGGATCGTAATGGTCCTGCATCAACGCCTGCGTCAAACTTTGTTTATCCCCGGCATCGATCAGAGCCAGCCAGCCGTCTACCACGTCATGGCCACGGTGGAACCGGAGCGGCGACAAGCGGTCACGGAGCCGCTCGGCATCTGACAGGATGTCGTCGTAGGCCTCCACCAAGTAACGTGCGCGGACCTCAATCGGTGCGCAAATCCGGATCCTAGGTGCCGCACGTAATGCGGCCCAAACGCTCGGTGGTAGATTCAGATTTCCGATCTTAGAGGATTCGGCCTCGACGATTACCGGGCAGGTCGGCTCCAATTGGCACAGGGCAGCGGCCAGAGCTGACTCGAACGCTTTCTGACTGGGTTGCCCGCCCGGCATTTCCCCCAACAGCGAACCACGATGGTTGGCCAGCGCCTCAAGGTCCAGAACCTGAACGCCGCGCTGGTGCAACAGGGCCAGCAATTCGGTTTTAGCTGTGCCTGTAAACCCATCCAGCGCGATCAGACGGTGCGGCAATGGATCATCATACATGTATCGGTTCACGAGACGGCGGTAAGTCCGGTATCCACCCTCAACCACGTCGGCTCGCCAACCGATCTGCTGCAACATCCAAGTGAATGAGCCAGATCGCTGACCGCCACGCCAGCAGTATACCAAGGGACGCCAGTCGCGCTCGTGGTGGCTTAGGCTGTTTTCGATGTGGTTGGCAGCGTTGCGAAACACAAGTGCAGCCCCCAGCTTGCGCGCCAGAAACGGGCTTTCCTGAACGTATATGGTGCCGACCCGCGCACGCTCTTCATTGTCCAGCACAGGCAGATTGATCGCGCCCGGCAAGTGATCCTCGGCATATTCCGCCGGGCTACGCACGTCGATCACAGTGTTGAATGAATGCGCGTAAAGCTCAGGCAAGTTGGAGAATTTCAGAACCATACCCGTGATCTAATCTGCATGGAAGTGAATGGAAAGCCGGTTGGGGCTCAGTCCGGCGATACTGGATCAATCAACTCTGGTCCGCTGGCCCGATTGGAATTCACATCCCGCCCGACACGGTGAAACGTCAGCACATCGTCGGGGCCGGGCCGCATCAAGCGCGCCGCCCCTTTGCCTGCCTCTCCCAGCCACAATGGCCAGTCCTCTGGTTCGAGTATCAGCGGCATGCGGTGATGGATCGTTCGGAGATGGGAATTGGCAGGCGTGGTCACGATTGCGCATGTACCCTGCCGCGCGGTTTCCGGCCCCCAGTCCTGCCATACCCCTGCAAACGCAATCGAGGCTCCGTCGCGTCTGTGGATGTACCACGGCAGTCGCTGTTCATCCTCGGTCTTGGTCCATTCGTAAAACCCGGTCGCCGCTATCAGACATCGACGTTCGCGGCACGCTGCCCGAAAGGCGGGTTTTTCCGCAAGCGTTTCTGCACGCGCATTGATAAGAAGTGGTCCGGCATTTTCCGCCTTGTACCAGTGCGGTAGGAACCCCCAGCGCAGAGAATCCAGCTTGCGCCCATTTTGATCCGAACGGACAACGTGGACCTGATTGGTCGGACAAACATTGTAATTCGGCACGTCAGGCAACGCATTGGCTGGGCGGGCGGCAAACAGCTGCGCCATCGCGTCATTCGGAAGAGTTATTGCAAACCGTCCGCACATCGGTAATGAACTTTCGACAATTGTTTCACACAGGCACAGGGTTCCACGCGGTCATATGGCACAACAAACAGCGACTTCCCTCAAGAGCAAAGCCCTCGGCGATCTGGATGCAGGCAAACTACCGCAGGCGCTGAAGAAAGCCCAGTTGGGTGTCAAAAAGTTCCCCAAGGATTCGGATTACCACGCCATCGCTGGTTTCGTCCTGACAGAGATGAAACGCTACAAACAGTCCATTCCGCATTTCGTCGAAGCCGCACGTATGAAACCGGATGATCCGCAATTTGTGGAAAACCTGGCCAACGCCCTGATGCAGACTGCCCAGATTCCACGTGCGCTGGCTTATGCCGAACAAAAACTGGAACAGTTTCCGGACAATAAGGAACTGGTCCGCGTCATCGACGAAATTCAGCTGAAAGGGCATAACTGGCGCATGATCATTGATTATGCGACGCAAAAGCTGGAGAGCGACCCAGACAACGCCAAGTTGCTGTCATCACGCAGCCGCGCCTATGCATCTATCGGGTTTGTCGAACGCAGTTCCAAGGACATTTCGCGCGCTTATGAACTGGAACCAGAAAGTACTGGTATCGCATTCAGAAAAGCGATTGATTTGCATCAGTCGGGTGACAAGAAGGGAAGTGCCGATATTCTTCAGAGCATTCTGGAAAGGGAACCTCTTCATCCTGCCACATTGTTGCAAATGTCCGACATGGCGCCTTCTGATAAGTTGGATGACCTAATGGATGCCATTGATGAGGCAATTTCCAAAAGTGACCATGTCAACTCTGTTCTGGAATTTGCCAAGGCGCAGCTGATCTCCAAGCGCGATGGCCTAGAGGCCGCAATGCCACTATTCAACATTGCCAATACATCGCAGCATGAAACAAACCCCTATGACTTTGGAGCGGAAGAGAGGAACCTTCAGAAGGTCTGCGACCTGTTCCCGGACGGTTCGTCAGCTGTTACATCCGGTCTATCCGAAGAGCCGTCGCCAGTTTTCGTAATTGGCCAACCTCGCTCAGGCACCACTTTGATGGAAATGATGCTGAGTTCAGCGCCTAATATCGCAGGGTGCGGTGAATTGAAGATTGGCGCAGATCTGTCGCACCACTTTGTCGAAGAAGAGAAGACATTCGACGCAGCTGCTGCCAAGGAATTCGCGCGGGAATTCAGAGAGCTTATGCCGCCGATCCCTGAAAGCTCAACGGCATTTGTCGACAAAATGCCCCACAACTACCAAAGGGTTGGATTCCTATTGACGGCATTCCCGAATGCCAAAGTGATCAACATGATGCGCGATCCGCGCGATGTCGGTTTGTCGAAATGGATCAGGCGGTTCCCGGCTCCGGGTTTGCGCTACGCGTCGAACCTGGAGGCGATCGCGCATTCTGCCAATATGTACCGTAAATACATGGCGCATTGGGATCGGGTGTTTGGCGACCGTATTCTGACTGTCCCCTACGAAGAACTGGTCGCAGACCCTGATACATACAGCCGTAAGGTTGCCGAATTCTGTGGAATTGCGTGGCACGAGCGGATGCTGCGTCCGGAAGAAAACACCAAGCAGGTTCTAACAGCGAGCATCGATCAGGTGCGCAACAAAATCTCCACCAAATCCATCGGTGGATGGCGCAAAGTTGCAGATCAAATCCAACCGATGCTGAACGGTTTCGACGCAGAACTCTGGCCGGAATACGATTTCAGCTGACAACCAGAACGAAAAAAGGCCGCCTTGGAAAGGCGGCCTATGCTATTGTGTCCAAGCTATTATTTCTGCTTGATCCGCCCATCCAGGTAAGGCTGGTAAGGCGCATTTTCTGCCAGATACTCCGCTGTTACATCCGCCAGATCAGGGCCAAAATCATAAGCGTTCTTGTCGTCGCCCGAGAACATCTTGTAGCCGTCCCCGCCATTGCGAACGTAATTGTTGGTCACAACCAGGTATGTGGCGGCTGGGTCAATTGGTTCGAATCCATCGCCACTGGCCACCATTATCTCGCTGACGCGGCCTTCGTTCGGTGCTACCGAAGGATCCCAGACAAAGGTCATGCCTGCGACCTGCGGGAACCGGCCTTTGACTTCTTCGACCTGACTGACACCATTTTCCAGCGCGTCAATGACGCCTTGACCGCTGATCTCGAAGGTTGAAAGTGTGTTCTGGAATGGCAGAACCGTTAGAACTTCCCCCATAGTCACGTCGCCCGGGTCAATCGAAGCACGCAAGCCACCCGAGTTGGCAATGGCAATCTGAACGCCCTGATCGGCAACACGTGCCAGCATGGCGTCTGCTACCAGATTGCCCATCTGGCATTCCTGAATCCGGCAAATCGCACGGTCGCCTTCAATCGAGTCCGCCGCGCTGGCAACCACTTTGTTGCGGATTTCCTCGAGTGGCTGCGCCAGCTCAGCGATACGGTCCAGCGCTCCTTGGTCCTCGGCCACGGAATTGTCCATGATCAGAGGTTCACCTGATGCCTCAACGACATTGCCGTCATCATCAAAGGTTACGTTCAGTTCGCCGAGGAACTTGCCGTAGGCATAGGCTTGCACGATTTGCACGCCATTGACGACCGTGGGGTACGGGCCCGCAGCCTTGTCCGACTCGTTCGACAGATAGGTGTTGGAATGGCCGCCGACGATCACGTCTACTCCGGTCGTCTCTTGGGCCACACGTTGGTCGACGCCATAGCCCGAGTGGCTGAGTACGACGATCTTGTTCACGCCTTCACCGGTCAGCTTGTCCACCTCGGCCTGGACTGCCGGAGCCGGGTCCGAGAATGTGATGTTCGGACCGGGCGACGCCAGATCATGGGTGTCTTCGGGTGTCAGACCGATCAGGCCGATCTTTTCACCGCCCACTTCAATCACTGTGGATTTCTTGATCTTGTCAGTCAGCAGCTCTTCGTCGGTGATGTCGGCGTTCGACATCAGCACCGGAAAATCAACCGAGTCGATAAAGCCGCGCAGAACTTCCGGACCGTCGTCGAATTCGTGGTTGCCCACGGTCATCGCGTCATAGCCCAGCTTGTTCATGAACTCTGCCGCAACCTTCCCCTTATAGTAGGTGTAGAACAGCGACCCCTGGAACTGGTCCCCGCCATCCACCAGTATCGAGTTTTCAGCCCGACCGCGTGCCTCTTCCACCGCGGTCACCAGACGAGCCGAGCCACCAAAACACTTGCCCTCGGCATTATCTTCATCGCCACAGCCACTGTCGTATTTGTTGATCGGCTCAAAGCGGGAATGAAAATCATTGGTGTGCAGTATGGTCAGCTTGTATTCAGCGGCGGCCATGCCCGCAGTCAGGCCCAAGACGGCAACAGACGTCAGAAAACGGGTAAACATATGAGACTCCCTATTATTGATTGAGCAGATCGTGCGCCGAGGACAGCAAAGAGTCAAAGGGGGAAATCCGGCTTGATTCTACCCGCAGCGCGAGGCATCACGACCCCATGTTGATCTATAAGATTTTCCGGGCCGACGAATGGGCCACCCTGCAGGCCGAAGGTGCTACCGACGGCGCGCCAATTGATGTTTCAGACGGCTATGTCCATTTCTCGACTGCAGAACAGGCCGCTGAAACCGCAGCCAAACATTTCTCCGGGGTTGAAGGGCTAACCCTTCTGGCTTGTGACGCGAATGCAATGGGTGACGATCTGAAATGGGAAGTGTCACGTGGCGGCGCGTTGTTTCCGCATCTCTATCGCCAACTACGGATGTCGGATGTGATCTGGTCGCGCGCCCTTCCCTTTGATGGCACCGCACATCAGTTCCCAAAGGAGATGGAATGACAGCTTTCGTCGATCCGGAACGGTCCCAATTCGAAGCATTCAAAGCACTGGACCGGGACCATCCGATCGAGATGCTGAATCTTGTCCGGTTTCGCGAATTCGCTGTTTACCCTGACGGCCACGAACTGGCTGACGCAGGGCTGAGCGGTGCCGAAGCCTATCGCCGCTATGGGGCCGAAACGTCTCCGGTAATCTCTCGCCTGGGCGCATCGATCCTATGGCGCGGAACGTATCAGACCATGCTGATCGGGCCTGAAAACGAAGAGTGGGATGAAGTCTTTATTGCACGCTACCCCACCGCCCACGCTTTTCTAAAGATGGTGACTGACGCCGATTACCAAAAGGCAGTTGTTCACAGGCAGGCTGCGGTTCAAACCTCACGGCTGATCCGCTGCTCCCCCGCAACAAGTGGAACCACATTCGGATGAAACTAACTGAGAAACTGGGGCTTGCTGCCCTTCACAAACTGGACCCGGAAGCTGCCCACGGGCTTTCGATCAAAGCGTTGAAAGCTGGGCTTGCGCCCACACCCGGGCCGGTGACGTCTTCACGGCTAAGAACTAATGTTGCCGGGCTTGACCTGCCCAACCCCGTAGGATTGGCTGCCGGGTTTGACAAGAATGGCGAAGTTCTTGGTCCTCTGTCGCGCGCCGGGTTTGGATTTATCGAGGTTGGCGCTGTCACCCCGCGCCCACAACCGGGAAACCCGAAACCACGCCTGTTCCGTCTGTCCGAAGACAAGGCCGCCATAAACCGGTTCGGTTTTAACAATAAAGGGATGGAGGTTATGGCCTCGCGTCTGGCCAATCGCCCCAAAGATGCGGTGATCGGTCTGAACCTTGGTGCAAACAAGGACAGCGACGACCGGGCCGGGGATTTCGCCAAAGTGCTGGCCCATTGCGCACAGTATCTGGATTTCGCCACGGTCAATGTCTCGTCTCCCAACACCGAAAGGCTGCGCGATCTGCAAGGCAAAGACGCGCTTGGCGCGCTGCTGGCCGGAGTAATCGAAACGCGCAACGGGTTGCCTCGCCCACTGCCGGTTTTCCTGAAAATTGCACCGGACCTGACCGAATCCGAGCTTCAAGACATAGCTGAAGTCGCCCGTGAAAGCGGTGTGGACGCTGTGATCGCTACAAACACAACCCTGTCGCGAGATGGGTTGCAAAGCGTTCACAAGGATCAGGCAGGTGGCCTGTCAGGGGCGCCTCTGTTCGAAAAGTCCACACGCGTTCTTGCACAGCTCAGCCAAGTGATCGGCGATGACGTACCCCTGATTGGTGTAGGCGGGATCAGCACCGCCAAGCAGGCCTATGCCAAAATCTGCGCCGGGGCCTCGGCCGTTCAGTTCTACACTGCCATGGTTTATGGCGGTATATCTCTGGCCGCCGAGATTGCCGAAGGTCTGGACCAGTTGCTGGCCCGTGACGGCTTCGACACGGTCGCGCAGGCTGTGGGCAGCAAACGTGAGGAATGGTTATGATCGAATACTGGCACAATCCCCGCTGCTCCAAATCCCGGGCGGGGCTTGCGTTGCTAAAGGAAAAAGGTGCGCAGGTGAACGTGCGCAAATACCTTGAAGACGCGCCGTCTGCAGATGAGCTGCGTGCTGCGCTGGCACTTTTGGACCACTCGGCCATCGAAATGATGCGCACCGGAGAAAAGCGGTTCAAAGAGCTGCGCCTGACCAAAACGACAAGCGAAGAAGACCTGATAAGCGCCATGTCTGAAAACCCGATCCTGATCGAGCGTCCTTTGGCTATTTCTGGAAATAAGGCTGCGATAGGTCGCCCGCCCGAGACATTGCTGGATCTTCTCTAGGCGACCTGCGCTTCGAGCCGAGGATAGCGCCAGCCCATGGTCACGCCGCGCGTAATGTTCAGAACCATCAGCGTAGCCCAAAGCCCGTGATTGCCGAATGTCGGCACCAGAATGAACAGAGCGACCACATAAATCGCAACCGACTGGATCATGGCGTTGCGCATGGCGCGGGTCCAAGTCGCGCCGATGTAAATCCCGTCGAACATCCAGCTGGCCACACCAATCGCTGGCGCAATTGCAGCCCAGAACAGGTACTCGCGCCCTGCCGCGCGGACCTCGGGCGATGTCGACATCACATCGATCAGCGCAGGTCCGGTCAGAAAGAACACGAGGCCCAGCGCGAAGGCTCCGCCAACGCCCCATTGCGAGGCCATTATTGACGCTCGACGCACTTTATGGCGGTCCCGGGCGCCAACTGCTCCGCCCACCAGCGCCTCGGCCGAAAACGCAAACCCATCCAGTGCGAAAGCCGTAATCTCAAGAAACTGTAGCAACACCTGATTGGCCGCAAGATTCACATCTCCCAGATCCGAACCTACGAACAGAAACGTGGTGAAAGCACCGGTCAGCAGGACCGAACGCACCATGATGTCCCCATTGACCTGCATCATCCGACGCAACCGAGCGGCGTCGAAAATGCGTGGCCAGTCTTTCCACTGGTTTCCAGAAAACGCCTCTCGACATAGCCAAAGTCCCAGTGCCAACCCGGTCCATTCAGCGATCAGCGTCGCGATGGCAACGCCTTCGACACCCCAACCAAGCCCCAGAACGAACCATAAATCCAACAGGATGTTCAGGCCGTTCATCCACACCTGCAGGACAAATACGCCGCGCGTCTTTTCTATCGCGATCAGCCAACCGGTTACGGCGTAAAGCGCAATCGTTGCCGGGGCGCCCCAAATGCGGATCTCCAGATAATCCCGCGTCAGTGCCTCGACCTCAGGGCTGGCTGGAGACAGCGCAAAGGCCCCCCAGAACAAACCGACCTGTGTGAGCACAAACACCATTCCGGCTGCAGTCCCCAACAGCAGGCCACGCATCAACAGTGCACCTGTCTCTGCGGTATCCCCTGCCCCGCGCGCCTGAGCCGCGAGCCCGGTTGTACCCATACGCAAAAAGCCGAAGATCCAGTAGATCGCCGACAGGATCACTGCCCCCATGCCAACGGCGCCAATTGGAGCCGCCTGCCCCAGCTGGCCGACCACGCCGGTATCCACCGCGCCGAGGATGGGCACTGTCGCGTTGGACAACACGATCGGCAGCGCAATTTTCAGAACGCGCCGATGCGTTATTGGCGCTGCCGAGCCCTGCACGGTTACTCTTTAATCGCCGGGGCTTGCGGCATCAGGAAATGACCGGTCCCCTGCGCGAATAGTTTCGCGTGATTATCCTGCCAGGCTTCGACCCGGACTGAAGCATAACGCCGCCCCGACCGATTGATAAACGCACGCGCATAAGCATCGCGCGGCAAGCCTGATCGTAGGTAGTCGACAGTAAAGTCAATTGTCTTGGGAAACCGAATATTCACATCAGTCAAAATGTCGTCGGCCCCGATTTCTCCGCTTTCGATGCGAGGGAACATGTTCTCCCAGCTCAACGTGATTACGGCTGTCACCTCAAGAAACGCGGCTGTAACACCGCCGTGCAGTGCGGGCAGGAACGGATTACCTATCAGTTTTTCATCGAAATTAAGAACACCGGTCAGCTCATCCCCGCGACGGTCAAAGCTGATGTTCAGGAACCGGATATATGGCACCCCTTTGACCAGCGCCGTCAGCGCCGCGTCACGGCGTTGTTTGACCACCTGCATGGGTTCAGGACGAGGACGCGCCATTTATACGCCCTCCACCGTGAATGCGCCGGAGGCCGTGGCCACCGGACGACCTGAATCCTCGTCAGTGGCCGTCGCCCGTACGAAAGCGACATTGCGAGTAATGTGATAGCAGGTGGCGCGGGTATGTATGCTCTGCCCCGGCGTTGCCGCCCGCATGTAGTCGATCCGCAGATCAATTGTGGCCGTGCCTCCCGGCGCCGAAGGATGGCTCATCACTGCCGCTCCGCAACACGTATCCAACATGGTCGAAACAGCCCCCCCATGTATCACCCCCGTTCTGGGATCACCGATCAGTTGTTCGTTGTAGGGCATGGAAAGTTCCGCCTCGCCCTCCCCGATGTGGGTCAGCTCAAGCCCCAGCGCCTTCGCATGCGGAATCGCTTCGATGAATTGCCGCGCCAGTACTGTCTTGTCGACCATGGGGTGGATCCTGTCCTCTTGCCTGCCCCTTTATGAGACTGCTTCCACGTAAAGGGCAAGCCCACCTGTTGCGCTTGCCGCACCGACGCCCTAGGTTGCTGCCGAGGAGATCAGGAATGTCCGGCAACCGTTTGTCATTCAAAGAGATGTGCGCCGAGTTCGATGTAACCCCGCGCACGCTGCGTTACTACGAATATATCGAATTGCTGCAGCCCGACCGCGAAGGTCGGTCTCGGTTTTATGGCCCGCGGGAATGCGCGCGCATGAAACTGATCCTACGAGGCCGGAAATTCGGATTCCAGCTGGAAGAGATTCGTCAGTGGCTTTTGATCTATGAAGATCAGGGCAATCAGGCGCAGATGGCTGCCTTTATCGAAATGGCCGACCGACAGATGGAGGAGTTGCGCCAGCAGCGCCAGCAATTGGACGAGGCGATGGACGCACTGCAGCAATTGCGAAACCAAACAATGGACCTGCTTGAATAGACTTCCCCGAGGGGCCAACCAAGGCCGCGTCTGCCCTATTTCTCAGGTATTATGTTATCGGGATTAGTCGCTCCGACCCTTTACGTTGGGTAAGAAAATTGCGTTTTACGCGACTTACGCGTTCGGATGTTACGTCAACCAATTTGTGACGCAGCGTCCGCATTACGTAAACGTCAATTGTATGTTGTAAAACGCTCATCGACTGCGCAACTCAATCAGTATGACGCAAGTGATGAGAGTTTGAACCATGACCGAAGATCTGATGACCATCCGCGAAATGTGCGAGTCCTATGACGTCACGCCGCGCACCTTGCGGTTTTACGAGGCCAAGGAGCTTTTGTTTCCGATCCGTGAGGGGCAAAAACGCCTGTTCACCAAACGGGACCGTGCACGTCTGAAACTGATCCTGCGCGGCAAGCGGTTTGGTTTCAGCCTCGAAGAAATCCGCCAGCTTCTGGATCTGTACCACGTGGGGGACCAGCAACTAACCCAGATGTCCCGCACCTTTGAGATCGCGTGCGAGCGTTTGGCAGATATGGAGGCCCGTCGCGAGGAACTGACACAGGCGATTGACGATCTGAAAGAGCAGTTGCGCTGGGGCGAAAAGGTCATTGCCTCGATGAAACAGGAAAAGAAGGCGGCCGAGTAAGATCGCACGCCCGTCCGGACATATGAAAAAAGGGAGATTCACATGCCCGTCTATAACGCGCCGACCAAAGATATGCAGTTCATTCTGCACGATGTACTGAAAGTCTCGGAATCGGATATTCCAGGGTACAGCGAGCTTGAGACCGAATTCACAGGCGCGGTTCTGGAAGAAGCGGGCAAGGTTGCCACCAACGTCCTGCATCCACTGAACGTGGTTGGAGACACCGAAGGCTGCCGTTTGGAAAACGGCGTGGTCTATACCCCCACTGGATTCAAAGATGCTTTCGAGCAGATGAAAGAAGGCGGCTGGACCGGTCTGGATATGCCCGAAGAATATGGTGGTCAGAACATGCCCTACGTTCTGGGCACTGCCGTGGGCGAGATGTTCTCGGCTTCCAATCAGGCATTCACTATGTATCAGGGCCTGACCCACGGCGCGGCCTCAGCCATTCTGGCGCATGGAACGGACGAGCAGAAAAATACCTATCTTCCCAACATGGTCAGCTGCGAATGGACCGGCACCATGAACCTGACCGAGCCGCATTGCGGTACGGATCTGGGTTTGATGCGCACCAAGGCGGAACCGCAAGGCAATGGCAGCTACAAGATTTCCGGTCAGAAGATCTTTATTTCGTCCGGAGATCACGACATGGCCGACAACATCATCCATCTGGTGCTGGCCAAAATCCCCGGTGGCCCTGAAGGCATCAAGGGTGTCTCGCTGTTCATCGTGCCCAAGTTCATCGTCAACGAAGACGGCTCGCTGGGTGAACGCAACGGCGTCTCGGTCGGAAAGATCGAAGCGAAGATGGGCATCCACGGCAATTCGACATGCGTCATGAACTATGACGAAGCCACCGGCTGGCTGCTGGGAGAAGAGCACAAGGGCATGCGCGCCATGTTCACCATGATGAACGAAGCGCGTCTGGGTGTCGGCATGCAGGGTCTGGCTCAAGCCGAAGCTGCATTTCAAAACGCATTGGAATACGCCAAGGAACGACTGCAGGGTCGTGATGTGACTGGAGTGAAGAACCCGGATGGCCCCGCCGACCCGCTGATCGTGCACCCGGACATCCGCCGCAACCTGATGGACCAGAAGAGCTTCACCGAAGGAGCACGCGCGTTCATCCTGTGGGGCGCATCGATGATCGACAAGGCGCACCGTTCGGGTGACAAGGATGCGGATGGTCTCATCTCGCTGCTGACCCCGGTCATCAAGGGTTTCCTGACGGACGAAGGCTATGACATGACCGTTCAGGCGCAGCAGGTTTATGGCGGTCACGGATACATCGAAGAATGGGGTATGTCTCAATATACCCGCGATGCCCGTATCGCGATGATCTACGAAGGTGCAAACGGCGTTCAGGCGCTGGATCTGGTGGGGCGCAAACTGGCGCAGGACGGCGGCAAGCACGTTATGGCGTTCTTCGAGATGGTCAAATCCTTCTGCAAAGAGAATGGCGGGCAGAACGAAGCCTATGACAAGGCCTTCATCGAACCATTGAAAACCGCATCCAAGGATCTGCAGGCTGCTGGAATGTACTTCATGCAGGAAGGCATGAAGAACCCCAACAACGCGCTGTCCGGGTCTTATGACTTCATGCACATGTTCGGCCATGTCTGCCTGGGCCTGATGTGGGCACAGATGGCCAAGGCTGCACAGGAAGCACTGGACGGCGGGGCATCGGACAAAGACTTCTATGAAACCAAGATCAATACTGGCCGCTTCTACATGGCGCGCCGTCTGCCTGCCACGGGCATGCATCTGGCGCGCATTCAAACCGGCGCGGACACAGTAATGGTACTGGACGCGGCGAATTTCTGAACTCACTCTGGTTCCGGGCTACATCGCCCGGAACCAGTTCACCGGAGGACCTAAATGCCGAAGCGCTTTCGCCTGACACGCCGCTTTCCCGTCGCGATGACCGAAGACGGGTATCGAAAACTCAAGGGTTTCGCGCGCGAGGCTGGCTTGGATGAAGGCGAAGCACTGTCCTTTCTGTTCGAAAATTTCAACAGCGTCATAGATGAGGAGAACCTGACCCACCGGCTACGCATCTTCAATTCCGAACTTGAGGCGCGAAAGCGCTAACCAATACTGCCATTCCTGAATTGGGACGGCGTGTTTTCAGCAAGACGAACCCCACAATGATGACCGTGGCTGGCAACGGTCCAGATGGTTCGGGTTGCTCGAAATACGCGGAATTCAGCATCTGCAATCTGCGCCTTGGGAGGGGCAATCACGTGACCATCAAACTTCATTGTTTCGGAGAAAGCGGGAACTCATACAAAGGCGCACTTGCCTTGGAGATGTCCGGTTTGGAGTGGGAGCCGGTATTTGTCGATTTCTTCAATGGTGTGACCCGCACCCCTGAGTACCGCGCTGAAGTTAACGAAATGGGCGAAGCGCCCGTACTGGTTGACGGTGATTTCCGCACCAGTCAATCTGGTGCAATTCAGGCCTATGTTACAGAAAAATCGGGCAAGTTCGGCGGCAAGACCCACGAAGAAAACTATGACATCCTGCGGTGGGTGCTATGGGACAACCATAAGCTCAGTTCGATGGCTGGATTGACTCGTTTCCTGATCAATTTCCTCCCCGAAAAACATCGCAATCCTGACGTCATCGCCTTCAACCAAGGGCGCTTGAAGGCGGCGTATCAGGTGCTGAACAACCATCTGGACGGCCGCGAATGGATCGTCGGCGACGGCATAACCAACGCTGATATCAGCTGCTGTGGCTATCTCTATTATCCCGAGCCATTCGGCTTTGACCGTTCCGATTGGCCCCACATCGACGCCTGGCTGCAACGCATGTCCGAGCAGCCCGGCTGGAAACACCCCTATGATCTGATGCCCGGCAAACCGTCGGACCGCGCCTGAGGAGACCCCTATGACCGAAGCATATATCTATGACGCCCTACGCACTCCGCGCGGCAAGGGCCGCAAGGATGGCAGCCTGCACGAGGTAACCTCGGTGCGTCTGTCTGCATTGACCCTGAACGCGATGAAAGAGCGGAACAACCTCGAAGGCCACGCCGTGGAAGACGTGATCTGGGGGAACGTCACGCAAGTGATGGAGCAAGGCGGCTGTCTGGCTCGCTCGGCCGTTCTAGCCTCGGATCTGGATGAATCGATCCCCGGTCTGGCGATCAACCGTTTCTGTGCATCGGGCATGGAAGCCGTGAACCTGGCCGCAAATCAGGTCAAAGGCGGAGCGGGCGAGGCCTACATCGCCGGTGGCGTCGAAATGATGGGCCGCGTGGCCATGGGCAGCGACGGTGCGGCGATTGCCGTCGACCCCTCGCTGGCGATGGACACTTATTTCGTGCCGCAGGGCATCTCGGCCGACATTATTGCGACCGAATACGGATTCTCCCGTGATGACGCAGACGCTCTGGCGGTTGAATCGCAAAAACGCGCCGCGGAAGCATGGGCAGACAACCGGTTCGAAAAATCGGTCATCACCGTCAAGGACCAGAACGGCCTGACCATTCTGGACCGCGACGAATACATGCGCCCCGACACCGACATGCAAAGCCTTGGCGCGCTGAACCCGTCGTTTGCGATGATGGGTGAACAAATGCCGGGTTTCGACAAGGTGGCGATGCTGAAATACCCGCATCTTGAGCGCGTGAACCACATCCACCACGCCGGCAACAGCTCGGGCATCGTGGATGGCGCGGCGGCGGTTCTGATTGGCAACAAGGAATTTGGCGAGAAATACGGCTTGAAGCCCCGCGCGCGCATCAAGGCAACCGCCAAGATCGGCACCGACCCGACCATCATGCTGACCGGCCCGGTTCCGGTGACCGAAAAGATTCTGGCCGACAACGGCATGAAGATCAGCGATCTGGACCTGTTCGAAGTGAACGAAGCCTTCGCCTCGGTCGTTCTGCGGTTCCAACAGGCGTTCGACGTCGATCCCGGACTGGTAAACGTCAACGGCGGCTCGATCGCGATGGGTCACCCGCTGGGCGCGACCGGTGCGATGATCATCGGCACATTGCTGGACGAGCTGGAGCGTCAAGACAAAGAAACCGGTTTGGCCACACTCTGCATCGCATCCGGAATGGGCGCGGCAACGATTATCGAGCGCGTTTGATGCCTAAGATCGATCTTTCTCAAATCCCGTTTCAAAACGGCTCGGGCTATCCCGGTAAACTCGCAAGGGTCGGTGACGACCGCTATGTGCAACGCATTGGCGATCCGAACGGCCTGACTCAGTTTGGAGTCAATATCGTGCGGCTGGAGCCAAACGGCCTGTCGTCTCTACGCCACTACCATATGGAGCAGGACGAATTTGCGATCATGTTGAGTGGCACCTGCACGCTGATCGATGATTATGGCGAGCATGAGATGCTGCCCGGCGATTGCGCCGCTTGGCCTGCGGGTGAGGCCAACGGCCACCACCTTGTGAACAAGACCGATGCGCCAGCGAGTTTTCTGGTGGTGGGCACACGGACCCCGACCGAGACCGCGTATTACAGCGACTTAGACATGATGGTGAAGGATGATGAGAACGGATTCTCTTTCACCCGCAAAGACGGCAGCCCGCTGACGGCTGACCAGATTGGAGAAGACGAATGACCGAGTTTACTCTGACCAAAGACGCCGATGGCGTTGGCATTATCAGCTGGGACGTCCCGGGCAAAACCATGAACGTGATGTCGTTTGACGGACTGGCGCAGCTGAGTGACCTGATTGATCAGGCGCTGGCTGATGATGAAGTCAAAGGGATTGTCATCACCTCGGGTAAGGAAGGGTCTTTTGCCGGCGGCATGGACCTGAACCTGCTGGCCGTGATGAAGGAACAGGCGGGCGACAACCCGGCCAACGGTTTGTTCGAGGGCACGATGCAAATGCACGCCCTGCTGCGCAAGATCGAGATGGCGGGTATGGACCCCAAGACCAAGAAGGGTGGCAAGCCGATTGCCACAGCCCTGCCCGGTACTGCTGCCGGCATTGGGATGGAACTGCCGCTGTCCACGCACCGGATCTTTGCCGCTGAAAACCCCAAGGCAAAGTATGGCCTGCCCGAGATCATGGTCGGCATCTTCCCCGGCGCAGGGGGTACTACCCGCATGGTGCGCAAGGTTGGTCCGCTCGCGGCTGCTCCGCTGCTGTTGGAAGGCAAGATGCTGGACGTCAAGAAAGCCAAGGGCGCGGGATACATCGACGAAATCGCCGCTGATCCGGTTGCCGCAGCCAAAGAATGGGTGCTGAACGCCAAGGATGCGGACATCGTCAAACCCTGGGACGCCAAAGGCTACAAGATGCCCGGCGGTGCGCCCTACCACCCAGCTGGCTTCATGAACTTCGTCGGTGCCTCGGCGATGGTGAACGGCAAGACCCAAGGCGCCTTCCCGGCCGCCAAGGCTCTACTGAGCGCGGTTTACGAAGGCGCGCTGGTTGATTTTGACACTGCGCTGAAGATCGAAGCGCGCTGGTTTACCTCTGTATTGATGAATCCATCTTCTGGAGCCATGATCCGTTCGCTGTTCCTGAACAAGGAAGCGCTGGAAAAAGGCGCGGTGCGCCCTGCAGGGGTGCCGGATCAGTCGGTCAAGAAGATCGGCGTTCTGGGTGCAGGTATGATGGGTGCGGGTATCGCGCTGGTGTCTGCTCAGGCTGGCATGGAAGTCGTTCTGGTCGACCGCGATCAGGAAGCGGCGGACAAGGGCAAAGCCTATACCGAAACCTATCTGGACAAGGGTATGAAGCGCGGTAAGGTCACGGCCGAGAAAAAAGAGGCCATGCTGCGCCACATCACTGCGACCCCGGATTTGGACCATCTGAAAGGCTGCGACCTGATCATCGAAGCCGTGTTTGAAGATATGGGCGTCAAGGCCGAGATGACCAAAAAGGTCGAGGCGATCATACCCGAGGACTGCATCTTTGCCTCGAACACATCGACCCTACCGATCTCGGATCTGGCCAAGGCGAGCGTGCGCCCGGACCAATTCATCGGCATCCATTTCTTCTCACCGGTCGAGAAGATGTTCCTGGTCGAGATCATCAAAGGTAAGGAAACCGGTGATCGCGCTGTGGCCAAGGCGCTGGACTATGTCCGCCAAATCCGCAAAACGCCAATCGTGGTCAATGATGCGCGCTTTTTCTACGCAAACCGCTGCATCATTCCCTACATCAATGAAGGTGCGCGGATGGTCACAGAAGGTGTCAGCCCCGTGCTGATCGACAACGCCGCGCGTCAGCTGGGCTTCCCGGTTGGACCTATCCAACTCACAGACGAAACCTCGATCGATCTGGGCGCCAAGATCGCCCGTGCCACCAAGGCAGCGATGGGTGATGCCTATCCGGAAAGTCCCTCGGATGATCTGATCTTCTGGATGGAGGAACAGGGCCGCCTGGGACGCAAAGCGAATGCCGGCTTCTTCGACTATGATGAGAAGGGCAAACGCGTCGAATACTGGAAAGGGCTGCAGGAAAAATACCCGCTGGCCGAGGACCAGCCTAACCTGATCGAAGTGCAGGAACGCCTGATGTTCGCACAGGTGCTGGAAGCCGTCCGAGCACTGGAGGAAGGTGTTCTCGAAGACATCCGCGAAGGCGACGTGGGCGCTATCCTGGGCTGGGGCTTTGCGCCGTGGTCAGGTGGCCCACTCAGCTGGCTGGACATCCTCGGCACACCATACGCAGCTGAACGGTGCGATCAATTGGCTGAGAAATTTGGCGATCGTTTTGCCTGCCCTGCGTTGCTACGCGAAATGGCCGACAAAGGTCAGAGCTTCTACGGTCGCTTCGATACCTCTGCGAAAGCAGCCTGAATTATTGGTGCGGGCACATGTATTCATGTGCCCCCGTCATTTTACTGGTGGGTCAACATCATCCACTCGGGTCGCAGAAACAGTACTGGCGGCGGAGGCCGTCCGGGGCGCCCGGGACGCCGCCGCCCCTTCGCGGGCTTTATCGGAAAGATAGGTTCTTCGGGAACAGGAACAGGCAGTGCGCCCAACGGGTTAGCAAGAGCGAAAATGCTACCCGTTTCGGCAATAGCATCAATTATTGATGTGGCGATCTCACCATCTACTACCGGATAGATCTTTTGGTTGGTCCCGGCCCGCGTCCCAAATCTCGCGGCAGCGCAATAGGCTTGCAGACCTCCCTCGATATAGATCACTTCGTCTTCGTCGAAAAACAGCGTGCTGACTTCGAAACCTGCCCCCGGTGCCCGGGACCTGAGCCGGCAGATACCGCTCAGCAACCTTGCTGAAACAACTGAAACACCGACCTGGGACGGATCAATCTTTTTATGATCCACTGCCATCCCCTGTTCCGGCATCAACCAGACAACGCGACCATTATATGCCGCGCGCGACGGTACCTGAACCGGCAGGTTCTCGGGACGTGTTTCACCTGCGGGAATGGTAATCAAATCAGTTGAGATTCGGCGCACCTCTTTGAATCCATTATCAAGTGTACGCACCAGATCACTGACTTTAAGACGCTCTACCCTCTTCCAGCCACTGGTCGTCGCGATTTTGGTGCCATGCACAAGACCACCTCTACGCGCAGTAACAGCATTACGCTGAATAGTCGGCTCAACACTGGCCGAGCGATCAGAAAAACTTGAAATACTCACTACTTCTAACACGTGCCTCACCCCCTTATGGCACAAACAAAACGATCCAAAAGAGCTATCATGGAAAACAAGCGACCGACTTAGTTTTGCCACATTTTGTCCAAATTGAGGCAATGCAGGGACCTTTTTAGCCCTTTAATCCAAACAACAGCAATCTAAAGGCTGGATTTAGCTCAATATTGGAAACTATCGCCAACAACGAAATGATGCAGCCATATTCCGAATATCTGAAGGTCTTCGACGCTGGCTTGCGCAACCGTTTTCTGGTCCGTCGGGATTACCACGACTGGTAATCGAAATAATGCTCCGCCGGGTTTTGATGCGGTTTCGGACCAGAGCTTCAGAGGCTGAACAACGGTTCGGCGTCCAGATCAATGGTTAATCCACGACACTGATAACTCACTGTGCACGTGTCATTCTTCTTCTCTCGCTGATCCAAAAAACATCTGCGATTTCCTAGCGGTGTTCGAGAAAATTTCATGGTCGCTACCCAATCAGTTGGTCACGAGGCTTCCAGTTCCACGGGTGAACGCCCTGCCCGCCACCCCAGCAATGCACCAGCGACTGCGATTAATCCAATACCGGCGACCTGCATAATGCCAATCGTCTGACCCAAGGCCACCCAAGCGAAGAGTGGGCCAAATATCATCACTGAATACTCAAAGACCGCAACATAGGAAGGCTCCCCAACTTGATAGGCCTTGATCAACATGAATACAGCGATAGTCGAACCAAATGCCTGAATGAAAATCCAAGGCAAAGCTGGTTGCATGGCCCAAACCCAGCCACGGGTGACAAATCCGTCTGCCCCATCAAGAGTTGCAACAGGCAGAACAGTAAAAAATGCCAATCCAACTGCACCGGCCAGACCAAGCGTAACAGACATGCTGGCCAGCAAAGCGGTAGTGCTTTCTTCTGAACAATGGCTGCGTGTGATAATCGCGCCAAAGGCGTAGAAAAACCCGCCTGCAACCGGAAGCAATGTCAGGAAATCAAAATCAGCCGGGTTTGGTTGCAGCACAAACAAAATGCCCATGAATCCGATCATCACGGCAGCTATCCGCCACGGGCCAATAGTTTGCTTCATCCCCAATGCGGAAATCAACAAAACGAAAATCGGCGATGTGAACAGCCCGGCCAACGCCTGCGCGATTGGCATCAAGGCCAAAGAAGAAAAATAGAACAGCATGGCCGTCGTGATCAGGACACTGCGTAACACGACAGGGCCCAGACGCTTCGGGCGCAACCCTCCTAGCCCCAAGAGAGACAATCCAATGATCAGAGGCAGCATTAGCAATGCCCGGCTGAGGTGGAACTGCCATAGGCCGATAGTATCGGCCAGCAGGATCACAACATTGTCGATCACGCCGATGATCGCCATGGCACCGACCATCAGCATCGACGCCAGTACTGGAGAAGTGGTTTTAACTGACTGCAATCTGCACCTCGGTTGAAATCTGAGTCTCGGCTGCTCTGACCTTCCGCGCTATCCAGCACAAATCCGAATTGCGACGCAACTGGTTTGCGCCTTTCGATTTCACCATGCTATGCTTCGGAAAACAAAAAAGTGAGCAGACCTCATCCAGATGACGGCCCTAAAACAGTACCAGCGGATCGAAGCTACCGGTCTGTGGCGCCCCTCGCCCGAGGAACAGCGGCGCGAGGTTGTGGTGTCTATTGGCGAGGCTACGCTGACCATTTCGGATTTCAACGACCGGGCGTTAACGCATTGGTCGCTGGCTGCACTGGAACGGCAGAATCCCGGTGCTTACCCGGCGCTTTTCAATCCCGATGGCGACCCCGGCGAAACACTGGAACTGGCGCAGTCCGAGACGACAATGCTCGAGGCCATCGACCGTCTGCAACGCGCCATCGACCGCGCGCGTCCACACCCTGGGCGGCTGCGATGGTTGTCGGTCGCTGGGGTCGTGTTGGCCGTGCTGGCCGTTCTGCTGCTATGGCTACCGATTGCGCTTCAGCGCCACGTAGTTTCCGTGGTGCCTGACATAAAACGGCAGGAGATCGGCGCGACGATTTTGCAGCGGATCGAACGGGTTTCGGGACAGGCCTGTTCGTCCCGAGACGCTCAGACATCTCTGGACCAATTGGCGAGACGCACAGGTGTTCGTCAGATTGTCATTCTTCCGGCTGGTGTACCGGACAGCCTCAGCCTGCCGGGTGGTACAGTTCTGTTGAACCGCGCACTGATCGAGGACCACGAAGATCCGGCGGTCGCGGCTGGTTACATCATTGCGGCCCGTGCACGCGCAGAACTAAAGGACCCTCTGGATGATCTGCTGGATCGGACCGGTCCAACAGCAGCGTTTCGTTTACTGACAACCGGTGAGCTCACTGCCGACAACGTGGATGCATATACCGAACTGGTTCTCACTGAACCCCGCCCGGAAATCAACGATGACGATCTGCTGGCTGTCTTTGCCCAAGCCGCCCTGCCCACGACGCCCTACGCCTATGCGCGCGACATAACCGGTGAGACGGTTCTGGGGCTGATCGAGGCCGACCCGATGGCAGGCCGGACTTTGGAGCAAGTTCTGCCGGACCGCGACTGGGTCCGGCTGCAAAATATCTGCGGCGAATAATCCGACTACTTGGTACCAAACATCCGGTCGCCTGCATCGCCCAATCCCGGCATAATATAGCCCTTGGAATTCAGCTCTCGATCCAGCGCTGCGGTGACGATCTTGACGTCCGGGTGGGCCTCCTTCATTCGCGCAACCCCTTCGGGCGCGGCCAGCAGGCAAAGGAAGCGGATATCGGTCGCACCGGCCTCTTTCAGCAGATCGATCGCCGCCGCCGAGCTGTTGCCAGTCGCCAGCATCGGGTCTACGGCGATGACCAAACGATCCTTCAACCCTTCGGGAGCCTTGAAATAGTACTGCACGGGTTTCAGCGTTTCTTCATCGCGATAAAGGCCGACAAAGCCTACGCGCGCCGAGGGGATCAGCTCCAGAACGCCATCCAGCATCCCGTTGCCCGCACGCAGGATCGAGACCAGTGCCAGTTTCTTACCCGCAAGAATAGGCGCGTCCATTTCTTCCATTGGCGTTTCGATATGGCGCGTGGTCAGTTTCAGCTCGCGCGTGACCTCATAGGCCAGCAGAAGCGTGATCTCGCGCAGCAGCTGACGGAACACGGCGGTTGAGGTGCCCTTATCCCGCATGAGCGTCAGCTTGTGCTGCACCAACGGGTGATCGACGACGGTCAGATGTTCGCTCATGATTTCTCCAGTCTTTTCTTGACCCGCTCGCGGGTATCTTCATCGCAAAAGGCCGCATTCAGGGCAGTTTCGTTCAGCGCAGCAAAATCCTCGGCTTCCCAACCGAAGGCTTGGTTCAGCATCTCATATTCGCGCCGCATTGTAGTATGGAAAAACGGCGGGTCATCGGTGGACACGGTGACTTTGACACCTGCGTCCCGAAGTTGGGCAATAGGATGCGAGCTGAAGTCGGGGAACAGGCCCAGAACCACATTCGAACCCGGACAAACCTCAAGCGTGACTGCCCGATCCTTCAGTTCGTACAACAGATCCGGGTCTTCGATGGCCCGAACGCCATGACCGACCCGTTCCACGCCCAGATCGCGTACTGCGTCGCGGACGCTTTCGGGTCCACCGAATTCTCCGGCATGTGTAGTCAGGCGCAGCCCCGCCTCGCGCGCGCAATCAAAGGCCCATTTGTAATCGCCCTGCGTACCAACGGATTCGTTTCCCCCCATGCCAAAGCCGGTGATCCAGTCGCCAGCGGTTTCAGCGGCACAATAAGCGCTGCGTTTGGCTTGCTCCGCCCCGAAATGGCGCACACAGGTGACAACGCCTCGCAGCGTGATGTCGAATTCGCGCTCGGCTTGGTCGGCGGCATCACGGATCGCGCTTAGATAGTCTTGCCAGGCCTGCAGGTCACCACCCCCGCAGAAATCGGGACTGAGGAAGGTTTCGGTATAAACCACTCCATTTGCAGCACTTTCTTCGAGGATTGCCAACGTCAGGCGACGAAAATCCTCGGGCGATTTCAACACCTCGCAGGCAGCCTCATAGACGCTGAGGAAATGCGTAAAGTCGCGGAAATCATACGACCCGTCTGGCTTGAAAATACCGCTCAGGTCAATGCGCTTTTCGTGCGCCAGCTGCCGAATAAAGGCAGGCGGAGCAGCGCCCTCATGGTGCAGGTGCAATTCGATCTTCGGTAGGTCAGCGACGGTCATAGGAAGGTCCTTCCCGACCCTTGGGCCGGAATATTCAGGTGATGCGCGATGCTGGCAGCGACGTCGGCGAAATCGACCTGGCCGATCTGGCCCGAACCTTGACCAGCGATCAATACCGGTGCCTGTTCACGCGTATGGTCGGTACCGGTCCAACTTGGATCATTGCCGTGATCTGCGGTCAGCAACAGCAAATCGTCCGGGCGCAACTTTTGCAGGATCGAACCAATCTCATGGTCAAACCACTCCAACGCGCGGGCATAGCCGCTGATATCGCGTCGATGGCCATAAAGGCTGTCGAACTCGACAAAATTTGCAAAGGTCAGGCTGCCGTCTTCGGCCTCATCTACAAGGTCGGACAGGTGGTTCATCAGCTCGGCGTCCGATCCCTTGCGCAAGGTATCGATCCCCTGCATCGAAAAGATGTCGCCGATCTTGCCAACAGCGTGAACCCGACGCCCCGCATCCTGCACCCAGTTGGTCAGAACCGGCGCAGGCGGGAGAATTGCAAAGTCTTTGCGGTTTGTGGTTCGTGTGAAACCCGCCTCGGGCGAGCCGACGAAGGGGCGGGCGATGACGCGACCCACCTTCATCTCGTGCAGACGCGGCGCTAGGGTACGGCACATTTCCAACAGCCGGTCCAGACCAAAGCTCTCTTCATGCGCGGCAATCTGGAAAACGCTGTCAGCAGAGGTATAGCAGATCGGTCGACCAGTTCGCATGTGGTCGGCACCCAGCTCGGCGATGATAGCCGTACCCGATGCATGGCAATCTCCCAGGATTCCATCCGTCCCTGCAGCCTCGGCCGCAGCACGGCTTAGATCAACGGGAAAGGTCGGAACGGTTTCCGGGAAATAGTGCCAATTCCACGGCACAGGCAATCCCGCCAGCTCCCAATGGCCTGAGGGGGTATCCTTGCCTGGTGAATGCTCACGCGCGCAGCCCCATAGGCCTGTCGGGTCAGCCTCGAGGCCAGGAGTCGTGGCGCCTGACGCCAAACGAGTGGCGGCCCCTAGCCCTAATGAATCAAGGTGCGGTACATGCATGGGACCAGAGCGCCCGTCTTCCGCGCGCCCCTCAGCGCAGGCTTGCGCAATATGCGCTAGCGTGTTCGCGCCCTCGTCCGGTATTTGGCCGTTGAAGAACTTATCCGCATCCGGAGCGCCACCGATGCCGACTGAATCCATCACCACCAAAAATGCGCGGCTCATGCAGTGATCCTTTCGTGAACGAGATCTGGCACGGTGTCGGCCTTTTTACCGATGGTCACTGCCCGCAAGACTGTCGCCGCCGCATGGCGCGCAGCTTCCTCGCGGGCGGCGTGGACAACGGCCAACGGTGCGCCCTTAACAACGCGTTCTCCCAGCCGTACGATATCTGACAGGCCAACAGCCGGATCAATCTCATCGCTTTCGACCTGCCGCCCGCCCCCCAGCGAGACTACGGCGAGGCCCAGCGCCTCGCCATCGATTGCTGTGACGTACCCATCCTGAGGTGCAGGCACTTCCTGAATAACGTTCGCCTCGGGCAGAAAGCGTTCCCACGTGTCGACGAAATGAACTGGCCCTCCGACTGCCGCCATCATGCGACCAAAGCGCTCTGCTGCGCGACCGTCGCGAATGATACCTGCAATCCGTGAATATCCCTCCTCGAATGAATCGCACATGCCGGCATCGACCAGCAGTGTACCTCCGAGTTCGGCAGAGACTTCAGCAAGAGGCGACACGCCCCCGCCTGTCAGAACCTTCATCACCTCGGCCACTTCCAACGCATTACCCAGAGCAGAAGCCAGAGGCTGGTTCATATCGGTGATCACGGCCGAGGTCCGGCACCCGGCAGCATTGGCCGTCTCGGTCAACGCCTGCGCCAGCTTTCGGGCCTCTTCATGTGATTTCATGAACGCGCCGCTGCCAACCTTGACGTCCAGAACCAGAGCATCCGGACTGGCCGCAAGTTTCTTGGATAGGATCGACGCGGTGATCAGGTCGAGGCTTTCCACCGTCGCCGTTACATCGCGCACCGCGTAGAGGCGTTTGTCAGCAGGTGCGATCTGGCCCGTTGCACCGACGATAGCCGCCCCGGTTTCTTTCAGAATTTGCGTCAGGCGGCTCTGCCCGATCTGCGTCGTCACGCCGGGAATAGCCTCAAGTTTGTCGAGCGTTCCGCCCGTGTGCCCCAATCCACGCCCAGAAATCATCGGAACGTAGGCCCCACACTCAGCCAGCGCTGGGGCAAGTACAAGACTGACGCAATCTCCGACACCGCCGGTCGAGTGCTTGTCGATTACCGGGCCGCCCAAATCCCAGGACAAAACTTCACCGCTGTCGCGCATGGCAACGGTCAGATCGGCCCGTCCCGTGGCGCCGAGGCTGCCCATGCATACGGCCATGGCAAACGCCCCGGCCTGCGCATCGCTGACTCCACCGTCCGCCAACCCCTGCGCGAACCAAATCAACTCATCGCGATTGGGAACTTCGTGCCGACGCAGTTTGGAAATAATCGAGCGCGCATCCATAGGTTCACGCGCCCTCCATATGCGAGGCGTCGAACGCGCCCGGCAATAACTGACCAATTGTCGTCTTAAACTCCGCGCCGTCCTTTGTCGCAAGCGTTACCGGAACATCACCTTTGCCGAACTCGGCCAACTTTTGTCGACATCCGCCGCAAGGCGGCACCGGCTGCGGGCTAGAGGCGACCACGTAAACTTCTACCAAGTCCTGTTCACCGGCGGCAACCATGGCGGCAATCGCTCCGGCCTCGGCGCAAGTTCCCTCAGGATAAGCCACATTTTCGACGTTGCAGCCCGAATAAACCACCCCAGACGCAGACCGGATCGCCGCTCCGACCTTGAAGTTCGAATAGGGCGCATAGGCGTTTTCGCGGACAGACAAGGCAGCATCTTTAAGAGGCATGGCGATTCCCCAATTTTTGATCATCTGGTCAGAATGACATACCCTAAATGAAAGCAGGCGGGGAATTGAAGCCCCACCTGACCTTTTTCCACAGCGATTTTCAGCCTAACCTAGGGTCGTGTTGAAGGTTCCGGGCAGAGTGACCTCGAGCAGTTCAACGTCATCTGACGGATCAGAAAGCCGCGTCCACATTCCAGGCGGAATGACAAAGGCATCGCCCTGTTCCAATCGATAGGGCTCGCGGCCTTCACCCTCGAGCGTCACCTCACCATTCATCACAAAGGTAAAGTGAATATCCGTGTCGTGGGTAGCCCAGACCGGGTCACCCTGCCCCCGGCGCACCACCTGAACACCCGCGACTCCTTTTGTATTCTCGGCAATCGTCGTGTCCCGGCAAATGTAACCCGGCAGACGGAACGGCATCCACTCGGCATCCTTGGCCTGATTGTAAACAAACCGCTGACCCTGCCATTCGCGATCCGGCCGCAGATGCGGAGTCGGCAATTCCATATCGTGGTCAATCTCCGTGACGTGCTCGGCCGGGACACCAATCTCGATCACTTGCACATTGTCAGACGCTTCCAACACACGATGCCTGATTTCCGGCGGCTGGATGAAACAGTCGCCAGCAGTCAAACGCATCTTTTCGCCTTGATCCTCGTAAACCACATCGACCCAGCCATGGATGCAGAAGATCAGCTGAAACCCGACTTTGTGAAAATGCACCATGTCGGGCACGGGTCCACCGTCCGGAATACGGATATGGCTGGCGATAATCGAACCACCCAGACGATCCGGCACCAGATCACGATAGTGCATCCCGGCGCGCCCAATAATCCATGGTGCCTGATCCTTGAGCCTGCGTACTACGAACGAGTGAACCGTCTCAGGCATCACCAGCGGCGGATGACGCTCTTCGATTTCGATGCGCGTGCCATTTGGCGCCACCAGGCTTCTTTTACCGTCGGCAAAACTGTTCGGATCCTCGGTGATAATGCGTAACGTACCGGGCGCTTCGGGCGCGTCCTTTTCGACACGCAACCGCAAACCGTGGCCGGAAAACACGGCAACCCGCGGATCATCCGCCGGATAAATCATGTCCATCCGCATACCCAGCACCTTGGTATAAAAGGGAATGTCATCGCGCAATTCGTTTGTGGGAATACGAAACTCGGCTATGGTGTCGGTCATGCTGTTCTCCTCTGCGCCGGACAGTGGGGGTCGGTTTGGGAATTTGCAAGACACAGCCGAGCGTCGATCAATTCCAATTCAAGGTTTCCCCGGCGTCAAAACTAGTTTAACACTAAACTAAATTGCAAAACGGGAAGTCCAACGATGTCCGATACACCCAGCCTGCGACAGGCCGCGCTTGACTATCACGCCTATCCAAAGCCCGGAAAGCTTGAAATCAAGGCTACCAAACCGATGGCTAACGGTCGCGATCTGGCACGGGCCTATTCGCCGGGTGTGGCAGAGGCCAGCCTTGAAATCAAAGATAATGCGGACAACGCCGAAAAATATACGTCGCGTGGGAATCTGGTGGCTGTGGTTTCCAACGGAACGGCGGTACTGGGTCTTGGCAATATTGGCGCGCTGGCCTCCAAGCCAGTGATGGAAGGCAAGGCCGTCCTGTTCAAGAAGTTTGCCGGCATCGACTGTTTTGACATTGAGGTTGACCAACCCGATCCGGAAAAGCTGGCTGATATCGTCTGTGCATTGGAACCAACCTTTGGCGCAATTAACCTTGAAGACATCAAGGCACCAGATTGTTTTGTCGTTGAAAAACTGTGCCGCGAACGGATGAATATCCCCGTCTTTCATGATGACCAGCACGGCACCGCCATTGTTGTCGGTGCGGCTGCCAAGAATGCCCTGCACGTGGCTGGAAAGAAATTCGAGGATATAAAGATCGTCTCGACCGGGGGCGGCGCTGCGGGGATCGCCTGCCTGAGCATGTTGGTCAAACTGGGCGTCAAACGAGAGAACATCTGGCTGTGTGATATTCACGGGCTGGTTTACGAAGGCCGGGCCGAGGACATGAATCCGCACAAGGATCAGTTCGCGCAGAAAACCGACCTGCGTACACTGGACGATGTGATGGACGGCGCGGATCTGTTTCTTGGGCTCAGCGGCCCCAATGTGCTGAAACCCGAAATGGTCAAGAAAATGGCCAAGACACCGATCATTTTTGCGCTGGCCAACCCCACTCCGGAAATCCTGCCGCAGGCCGCGCGCGAGGTCGCACCAGACGCAATTATCGCGACCGGGCGCAGCGATTTTCCCAATCAGGTCAACAACGTCCTGTGTTTTCCTTTCATTTTCCGCGGTGCGCTGGACGTTGGCGCGACAGAAATCAACGACGAAATGCAGATCGCCTGCGTAGACGGAATTGCCGAGATGGCCCGCGCTACGACCAGCGCCGAGGCGGCCGCTGCCTACAAGGGTGAACAACTGACATTCGGCCCCGATTACCTGATCCCCAAACCCTTTGATCCGCGTCTTGTCGGAGTGGTGTCCTCCTCTGTGGCAAAGGCCGCGATGAACAGCGGCGTGGCGAAACGGCCCATCGATGATATCGAGGCCTATAAGGAAAAACTGAATCAGACCGTCTTCAAATCCGCCTTACTGATGCGGCCTGTCTTTGAAGCTGCCGCAGCCGCGTCTCGACGGATCGTCTTTGCCGAGGGTGAGGACGAGCGCGTGCTTCGTGCGGCGCAGGCCATTCTGGAAGAAACAACCGAAACACCGATCTTGATCGGACGTCCGGACGTGATCAGCGCTCGCTGCGAAAGGTTGGGACTGACTGTACGTCCTGGTCAGGATTTCCAAATCGTAAACCCGGAAAATGACCCGCGTTATTACGACTATTGGAATTCGTATCACGAGATCATGCAGCGGCGCGGCGTGACACCTGATCTGGCCAAGGCCATTATGCGCACGAACTCGACCGCAATTGGCGCAATCATGGTGCAACGTGGCGAAGCGGACAGCCTGATCTGTGGCACGTTTGGCGAATACCGCTGGCATTTGAATTATGTCGAACAGGTCTTGGGTAATGGCGACATGTACCCGCATGGCGCGATGTCACTTATGATCCTCGAAGACGGCCCGCTGTTCATCGCTGATACACATGTGCGCCAACTACCGACGCCAGAAGAATTGGCTGAAAGCACCATCGGAGCCGCACGACATGTGAGACGGTTCGGGATCGAGCCTAAGATCGCGTTCTGCTCGCAATCGCAATTCGGCAACCAGGCCGAAGGGTCCGGGAAACGTCTGCGTGCAGCGATTGAAATTCTGGACGCCAGAAAGCAGGATTTTGTCTATGAAGGGGAAATGAACCTGGACGTCGCGCTGGACCCTGTACTGCGCGACCGCATTTTTCCAAACTCGCGACTACCGGGCGCCGCGAATGTCCTGATCTTCGCACATGCGGACGCGGCCAGCGGTGTTCGCAACATTCTGAAGATGAAGGCCGACGGCCTGGAGGTTGGGCCGATTTTGATGGGTATGGGCAATAGGGCTCATATCGTGACACCGTCGATCACGGCTCGCGGGCTACTGAATATGGCAGCTATTGCTGGAACACCTGTCACGCACTACGCGTAAGCTTGGCTGATACTCCACGTGGCATTGTCGCGGCTGAAAATCGGGACCAGTGTGATTCTGGGGGCGCTATCAGCTTTGCATCCCAGAGTTTGCACATTTGCAAAATGCGAGGGAAACCCGAACCAGATCGACTAAAATTAACCTATTTGCAAAAATTTGCAGCCGTTTTCGTAACATTCTGCAAAGATTTTGCGAAAAACTGACGCGCCTTCTATCGCACAGCTTGTTCACTGAGTCGGGGATGCTTAACACAATGCTCGAGGATATCAGGAGGAGGACGCCATGACGTATCAGGACGTTTATGAGAGTTGGAAATCCGATCCCGAGGCGTTCTGGATGGAAGCCGCGAAGGGGATCGATTGGGTTCAAAAGCCCACAAAAGCGCTGTTTGATGACAATGCACCGCTCTACGAATGGTTCTGCGACGCCAAGGTAAACACCTGCTGGAACGCAGTCGACCGCCATGTGGAAAACGGGCGAGGCGAACAGACAGCAATTATCTACGACAGCCCGATCACGCACACCAAACGCGAAATCTCATATGTCGAGCTCCGCAACCGCGTGGCAAATCTGGCAGGCGCGTTGCGTGCGAAGGGTGTCGAAAAGGGCGACAGGGTTATCATTTATATGCCGATGATCCCCGAAGCCCTGGAGGCAATGCTGGCCTGTGCACGGCTCGGGGCGGTGCACTCGGTCGTATTCGGTGGCTTCGCCAGTAACGAGCTTGCGGTACGGATCGACGACGCAAAACCCAAGGCGATCATCGCCGCGTCTTGCGGAATGGAGCCCGGCCGTGTGGTGCATTACAAACCCCTGCTTGACGGCGCTATCGACATGGCCAGCCACAAGCCCGAGTTTTGTGTGATCTTCCAGCGCGAGCAAGAGGTAGCCCAGCTGGTCGAAGGGCGCGACTATAACTGGCACGGTTTCCAGTACGGGGTAGAGCCTGCGGAATGCGTCCCGGTTGATGGCAATGATCCTGCCTATATCCTCTACACCTCGGGCACGACCGGCGCACCCAAAGGCGTTGTACGCCCGACTGCTGGGCATCTGGTAGCCCTGAATTGGTCGATGAAGAACATCTATAATGTCGATCCGGGTGACGTTTTCTGGGCGGCCTCAGACGTGGGCTGGGTCGTGGGACACTCGTACATTTGCTATGCCCCGCTGATCCACGGCAACACTACAATCGTGTTCGAGGGCAAGCCGGTTGGCACTCCGGATGCCGGAACCTTCTGGCGCGTGATATCCGAACACAAGGTCAAAAGCTTCTTCACTGCTCCTACGGCCATTCGTGCCGTCAAACGTGAAGACCCAAACGGCGAGTTACTGGCGAACTACGATCTGTCTTGCCTGGGCGCCCTGTTCCTAGCCGGCGAACGGGCAGACCCGGACACAATCACCTGGGCGCAGGCGGCACTGAACGTGCCGGTAATCGACCACTGGTGGCAGACCGAAACCGGGTGGGCCATTGCCGGAAACCCGATGGGGATCGAGGAATTGCCGGTCAAGCTGGGCTCGCCCGCAAAACCAATGCCCGGATACGACGTGCAGATTTTGGACGAAGGCGGCCATCCGATGAAGCCGGGCGAACTGGGTGCAATCGCGGTCAAGCTACCTCTGCCGCCCGGTACTTTGCCGACCCTTTGGAACGCAGAAGATCGATTCAAAAAATCCTATCTGGAACACTTCCCAGGATATTACGAAACTGGCGATGCGGGCATGATCGACGAGGATGGATACCTCTACATCATGGCGCGCACCGATGACGTGATCAACGTGGCTGGTCACCGGCTGTCCACCGGCGGGATGGAAGAGGTTCTGGCAGCCCACCCGGACGTGGCAGAATGCGCGGTGATCGGAGTATCTGATCAGCTGAAGGGTCAAATGCCGGTTGGGTTCCTGTGCCTGAACTCTGGTGCCGAGCGCCAGCACGGCGAAGTCGTGCAGGAAGTCGTAAAGCTGGTGCGCGAGAAGATTGGCCCGGTCGCAGCCTTCAAACTCGCGGTCGTAGTGGATCGGCTGCCCAAGACCCGCTCAGGCAAGATCCTGCGCGGCACGATGGTGTCGATTGCCGATGGCAAGGACTACAAAATGCCGGCCACAATCGACGATCCGGTCATTCTGGACGAGATCACCTCGGCCCTGCAAACCATCGGCTACGCACAATAAACACGGAAGGGCGGCCACGCCGCCCTACTCTCTTGTTTTTCTTGCAACCCGTCACAGTCCCCCTAGTGTCGTGCCAAAGCAGTGAGGGCACATGACACATACCGACTTCTGGCGTCTGAGCGCCACAGAGCTGACGGCACTGACACGCACCGGAGAGCTGAGCGCTGAAAACGCCGTTCACAGCGCTCTGGACCGGATGGATCAGGCAAATCCCGGCCTGAACGCGGTGGTTGAAGACCTGCGTACCGAAGCGCTGGAACGCGCCCGGCATCTGGATCGGACCCGTGCAAGTGGAAAACCAGCAGGTCCTCTGCACGGGGTTCCCGTAACCATCAAGGTGAACGTTGACCAGAAAGGTCACGCCACGACCAATGGGGTGATAGCCTTGAAAGAGGCCGTCGCGCCGGATGATGCTCCGGTCGTGACCAATCTGCTAAACGCAGGCGCTGTGGTGATCGGGCGCACCAACACCCCGGAGTTTTCTTTCCGCGCTGATACCGACAATCCCCTGCACGGACGCACGTATAACCCCTGGGGCCGGCATATCTCGCCCGGTGGTTCGTCCGGCGGCGCGGGGGCAGCGGTGATGACGGGCATCGGAGCGTTGGGTCATGGCAATGACATCGGCGGCAGCCTGCGCTTTCCTGCTGCGGCCAACGGAGCGGTGACGATCAAACCTGGTCTTGGTCGCGTCCCTGCGTGGAACCCCGGACAAAAGGCCGAACGGGGATTACTGGCGCAGTCCATGTCGGTTCAAGGGTTGATCACACGCTCGGCCGCGGATTTGCACCTGTCCATGCCCAGTCTGATCGCCTCCGATCCGCGTGATCCTTTCCATGTTCCGATGCCGTGGCGCGGAGAGGAATTGGAAGGCCCGATCAGGGTGGCGTTTACCAAAAACACTTTCGGATACGCTCTGCACCCGGAAGTCGAAAAAGCCCTCGATACAGCGCGGGACGCGCTGGTCGATGCCGGTTACCTAGTGGAAGAAATCGATCCGCCTGATGTATTCGAGTGTGGCCGCAACGGCTATCGCGCTTTGATGGGCGAGGTTCTGACCCTGATGAAAGGCGACATCGAGGCCGCCGGGTCTGAAACGATCCGCAATGTATTTGAGGTCTACTTTCAGGAATTCCCACCTATCGTTGAAGCCGATCTGCTTCGCATGATGGCAAAACGCAGCCACTACGCCCGCGAGTGGTCACTGTTTCTGCAGAATTACCCCTTGGTGCTTTCGCCTTTCCTACCCCAGCCCTTTTTCAAACCTGACCGGGACACCGAAGGGGTTGAAGGCGTACACGAAGTTCTTGGCTGCGCCGTCTATTCTTATGCGATGAACTTTCTTGGGTTACCCGCGGCATGCGTCCCTGCCGGGTTGGCGGAACTACCGCTGGGGCCTCAACCAATCAACGTGCAAATCGCAGCACAGCGCTGGCGCGAAGATTTGGCAGTGGACGCCGCCGTTGCAATCGAAGCGCGAGTCGGACAAATGGCGCCGATCCTGTGGGATAAGATGGCAGCGGAAGCGTGAGCCGGCAGCTCACCCCCCCACAAAAAATAGACCCCGGGTTTTTGTGCCCGGGGTCCGCATACTAAAATATGCCCGGATTTCTGATGACGAGCGTAGCACCACCCACCCTCGCCAGCGCGTAAACTGCGCAATCGTTCGAAAACACCGTTGGATGGCCACTCACTTCCATCCTGGCGTGTTCTCCGGGCAAGTTCACGGTAACAAACGGCTTCTACCCTGCATGTGAACTGGTTCACACAATGTGCTCGAATGTGCGATCTGAGAGAATTTTTATGTGAATTGCTCAGATATTAGGCGTTCTTCCAACCCATGACCCGGATCGAACAGAATGCGATGCTGCACTGCTGGCTCCGATCTAATTTCGACCCAGTCAATATCGGGAATTGAGATCGAGTCGGCATCCGCCATGACCGGACGCTTGTCCGCCTCAATGACATCAAATCTCACCTGAGCCGTCTTGGGCAGCAATGCCCCTCGCCAACGCCGCGGTCGAAATGCAGCAATGGCTGTCAGGGCCAGAACGTCAGAGCCAATTGGCAATATCGGACCATGCGCGGAATAGTTGTAAGCCGTTGACCCCGCCGGCGTGGACAAAAGCGCCCCATCACAGACCAGTTCGTCCAAACGCTCGCGGCCATCGACCGAGATTTTCAGGCGTGCGGCCTGTGGGCCGGCGCGCAGCAGAGAAACCTCGTTGATTGCCAGCGCCTCATGCAGCTTCCCCGATTGATCCATCGCTGTCATGATCAGAGGGTTGATTACCTCTTCCTCGGCCTCCGCCAACCGGGTCATCAGGTCGGTGTCGGAATACTCGTTCATCAAAAAACCGATTGTGCCGCGGTTCATGCCATAAACCGGAGTGTTCAGATGCTGGGTATTATGCAACGTGCGCAACATGAACCCATCTCCACCAAGGGCAACCACAACATCTGCGTCCCGGGGCGCCACATTCCCATAGCGCGCCACCAGCACGTCCCGCGCGGATTGCGCCACTTGGACGTCGCTGGCAAGAAAGGCGATTCTCTTAGTCATGATTTGTGGTTTCCGGTGCTGCACATTTGGTTCCGAAACAAACACACCTTTCCGCATTACGCCAGACTTGACGCCATAGCGGGCCATTTCGTCGCTTTACAGTCTTTTTAGAGCACCCGGTTTCCGATAGGAAATCCGCCAACGATACCCCAGCCATTCGGAGCCCCCATGAACGCCAACCTTCGTGACACCGGTTTTTTCACCCAGTCTCTTTCCGACCGTGATCCTGAGCTTTTCGGCTCGATCACATCGGAACTGGGCCGCCAGCGCGACGAGATCGAACTGATCGCGTCCGAGAACATCGTCTCTGCCGCCGTGATGGAGGCGCAGGGCTCGGTGATGACCAACAAATACGCCGAAGGCTATCCCGGGCGTCGCTACTATGGCGGCTGCCAGTTCGTTGATATCGCCGAGAACCTGGCCATCGACCGCGCCAAACAGCTGTTTGGCTGCGGCTTCGCCAACGTCCAGCCGAACTCGGGCAGCCAGGCCAACCAGGGCGTGTTCCAGGCATTGATCAAACCCGGCGACACCATTCTGGGCATGAGTCTGGATGCCGGTGGCCATCTGACCCATGGCGCGCGCCCGAACCAGTCGGGCAAGTGGTTCAACGCGGTGCAAT